>VTPO01000001.1 GCA_008638205.1 Pelagibacteraceae bacterium
CTTTAAAAAACTAGACTTTCCACCTGTTGTGAGTCCATATCCACTGTCCTGGATTTTTTAAAATTATTTTTTCTATTGTTTCATTGATTTTTTTCCCGATAGAAAATTCATCATCTTTTTTTTTATCTACAGAAATTGGATTCAAAATATCTATAATGAATTTGTATTTTTCAACTCTTCTAATAGAAATAGGAATAATTTGATAACTGTACTTCAGGGCTAACTGAGCAGGTATCGAGGTAGTAAAGGCCTTTTCACCAAAAAAATCAATTTTTTTACCTTGTGTAACACTTTGATCTACCATTACCGCTACATTAGTTTTGGCTTGAACGGCCTTTATAAATTGACGAGTGCCATCTCCCTTTCTTCCATATATTTTTTTTGGGATTTGATAATTACAAATGTATTTCTTTCTCCAATATTCCATCAAAGGGTTGAGAAAAAAATTATTTAAAGGACGGTAAATAGCAGCTATGTTTAAGTTTTTTCTATCTAATTCCATTGCCATTAATTCAAAGTTAGCAAAATGACCCGAAACAAAAACCGTTGGTATATTGCTTGATTTAATTAAGTCTAGAATTTCACTGCCATTAATTACTACATGTTTTTTTTTATTTTCTCTAAATTCTTTTAAATAAACATACTCAGCAAAAGTTCTGCCAAAGTTACACCACATTTCTTTAGTGTATTTATTTTCTTCCTCATTATTTATTGTTGGAAAAGCTTTTTTAAAATTGGCTGATACTCTTTTTTTAGATCTAAAATTAAACCCTACGTAATTAGAAATTAGACATCCTAAATCAGAGGATAATTTTCTACCTAATAGCTTAAATATTAAAAATAAAAAAATTATAATAACAAATTCAAAAAAATATTTAATTATTTTCATAAGATACGATCTGTTTTACTAGCTTTTCTTCATCATTAATAATTAATTGAATCTTGCTGCACTCTATATTTTTTTTGTTGTTTTCGCTAAGTCTCAAATAATCTTTTTCTGTAGTTAGTAAATGCAATTTATTTTTTAGAGCATAGTTCTTTAGTTCATCAATGTCATGATCACTATATTCATAATGATCAGGAAAAAACTTGTACCCACTTATATTAATTTTATTTTTTTTTAAAAGATTTAAAAAATTAATATTATTTCCTATTCCAGAAAATACAAAATAGTTTTTAACTTTAAAATAATTTGCATTTAACAAATGATAGGCCGAGTAAAATATTTTTATATCCTGTTTATAAGATTTTATTTTTTTTTCCAAATCGGGGTTCAAATCTCCATTAATAAACACAATATCTGAACATTTAATTCTATCTAAGCTCTCTCTTAAAGGCCCACTAGGAATTATGAACCCATTTCCTACAGACTGGGCAGAACTAAAACATAGAATAGAAATATCTTTTTTAATATCTTCATCTTGAAACCCATCGTCCATTATAGCAAGATTGTAATTTTCATTTACGGCTTGTTCGATGGCTGATATTCGCGATTTGTGAGTAATAACTTTGCAGCTTTGTCTGAGCATAGCTATCTCATCTTTTTGATCTGTGTATTCTTTTTTAACAATTACTAAATTAAATTTACTTTCCAAAAGTGAGGCCATCTTGATTGTGAGGGGGGTTTTTCCAGTTCCACCTAAGTAAATATTTCCGATACAAATAGTTTTAATATTGAATTTTTTGGGATTTTTAATCACTCTTCTTGCAGCTAAGATCAGGCAGTACAGCGCTGTAATAGGCAATAGTAATATAGCCCATAGAGATACTTGTTTGGAATCCCAAAAGGCAGGCTTGTTAAGATTCATTATTTTACGAAAGAGTTAAGGTAGTTGATGTGATCTAGTAATATTTTTTGACTGTATTCCTTCATGACTGTTTTAAGTTTATCATTATTTTTTAAGTTTTTAAAATTTGAAATTAATTCTTGTGACAACGTTATCTCGGAAGTTACAAGCCTAGAGGCATTATTTTTCGTTAAAAATTCAAAAATTTCAGTAAAATTGTAAATGTTAGGCCCATGAAACAAGTAGCATCCTTCTCTTGCTGGCTCTAGAGGATTTTGACCCCCATGGGGAATTATTGACCCACCCAAAAAAACTAGATTTATTTTTTTAAAAATTTCTCCAGCATCACCGAAAGAATCTACAATATAAAAATCTTTATTTACAAGCGGAAGAGCCTCTTTGCTTTTTAATTGGTAGGTTAAATTGTTAGTTTTAATTATATCTGTCAATTCTTTAATTTTATTAAGATGCCTGGGTATTAAAACACACTGAGATTTAATTTGTTCTCTTTTAATTTTTTTGACCGTCTCTATAATAAAGGTTTCCTCCCCCTTGTGAATACTCATTGCTACCCAAGAATTTTCAACCACTCTTTCAAAAACAAAACTACTGACATTTGAAATGTTGTCTGGAGCAACAAATTTAAGATTCCCAAAAAAATTTACATTTTGTATACCAAAAAATTCTACAAAAGATTTAACTTCCTTACTTTGTGCTGTGATTGAATCAAATTGTTCCAAAAGTTTTTTAGCAATTTTTTTTGCCAATTTCCATCTTGAAAATGACCTGTCAGACAACCTTGCATTTAATAAAATTAATTTAGATATTTTCTTTGTTTGTAAAATAAGATTAGGCCAAATTTCGGATTCTACAAAAATAGATACTTGGGGTTTCCAGTGATGTAAAAACTTTTTTACTATTATGGGGGTATCAAGTGGAGCAAACTGATGAGTAATATTTTCTGTGTTCCTAAAAATTTTACGACAATATTCTGAAGAACTAAGAGTGACCGTAGTAATTAATATTTTATAATTTTTATTCTTACTAAAGTAAGATATTAATGCTTCTACTGATTTAATTTCTCCTAGGCTCGAAGCGTGAAACCATATTGTTGGATTATTATTTTTAATTTCATAGCACCCTAGCTTTTCTTTAAATCGTATCGGGTCTTCTTTTTTTTTTAAGACTCTAATATTTAAAAAAATATTAGCAAAGAAATGAAATATATAACTTACGTATATATAAAAAGTTAGCATAGAAACTAGACAACAATTTCTTGACTATATAATTTTTTATATGTATTAGATTTAATCAAAAGCTCTTCATGTGTTCCTTCTTCAACCAAAGAACCTTCGGAAAGAACAATAATTTTATCAGCATTTTTAATAGTAGATAGTCTATGAGCAATAACAATTGTTGTCCTATTTTTAATTAAATTATCTATTGCGTATTTAACTTTTGCTTCAGACTCTGTATCTAAAGCAGATGTAGCTTCATCTAATAAAATAATAGAACTGTTTTTTAACATGGCTCTAGCAATGGACAATCTTTGTTTTTGACCTCCTGATAATTTTAATCCATTTTCTCCCACGATAGTTTCATAACCATCCGGAAGTTCACGAATAAACTCATCTGCTGCAGCATTTTTGCTGGCTAAAATGATATCTTCTTTGCTAGCCCCCAATCTTCCGTATGCTATATTCGCCTCCACAGTATCATCAAATAAAATAACATCTTGAGAAACAACAGCAATTTCTTTCCTCAAAGATTTAAGGGTAACATTGCTGATGTCTTGCTCATCGATTTTAATTGTACCATTTTTAACACTGTAGAATCTTGGTAAAAGATTTATGAAACTTGATTTTCCAGAGCCACTTTTTCCGACCAAAGCTACTGTAGACCCTCCTTTAATTTTAGTTGTGATATTTTTTAGTGCAGTTGTGCCGTCGGGATAGGCAAAGTTTACATTATCAAAGACTATATCTTTATTTTTAATATTTAAAATCTTTCCTTCTGAATTGTCTGAGATCTGGTTGGCTGTATCCAAAAGAGAGTAAATTCTTTTTGCTGCCATTATTCCTTCACTTATTCCAATGTTTACACCTGCAAGAGCCCGCACTGGTTGGTAAGCAAGCATAAGCGCTGTTAGGAAAGAAAAAAAACTACCAATTTCTATTTGATTGTTAATACTTAAATATCCACCATAAAAAACAACAATTGCAATGGCCATGCCTGTTATTGTCTCCATTACAGGGCCCGCACCTAGCCTTGTTCTTTCTACTTGAGTCATAGTTTCAATTCTTTTTTCAATAACATTTTTGAAATTCTTAGATTCCTCTTCTTCCCTCTGGAATATTTTTATTACAGATGTCGCTTTTAAAATTTCTGATAAAAATTTTGTAAAAACCTCACTAGCCTCCAAGCTTTTATTTACATATTTTCCCATTCTTTTTCCTAACGTTTTTGAGAAAAAAGCGGCAATAGGAATCATTATTATTGCCAAAATACTTAATCTCCAGTTTTGGTAAAACATTAAAGACATAAGGGCAATTAATGTAAAGAATTCTTTGATAGCACTTATTGCAATCCCATTAATTACTCCTAACAAAACACCAGTGTCATTTGTAAAATTTGAAATAAATTTTCCTGAGTGTTTGCTTGCAATAAAAGCAGTATCTGATTTCAAAATTTTATCTGCCATTAAAATTTGAATATTTTTAACAACATTGTAAGATACTTTGATAGTTTTTACTCTAATCATATAAGTAGCAACCGATTTCAGCATAAAAGCAAATACTATAAGTGCAGGAATGACAAATAAGAGCTTTGTATCTTTTTCTACAAATATTTTTTTAATTGCAGGATCTAGCAGCCAAGCAACCCCAGCGGTAGCTAATGCAGAAATAATTATAAACAAAAAAATAATTAAAATTTGAGAAAGGTATCTCCTGACTTGCGTCTTAAAAATCCTTTTAATTAGTTCTATTTTGTCCATTATTTACCTGCAATGGTCATTTGATTGATAATTATAGAAGGGGCATTGGTTGCATAAGTAAGTTCAAGATCATTAGCCAAATCTAAATTCTTGTACATGTCCAAAAGATTTCCTGCAATTGTTATTTCGTTAACGGCATATCCTAATTCACCATTTTCTATAAGAATACCAGATGCTCCGACGCTATAATCTCCAGTAATTGTGTCAGAACCACGACCAATTAGATCTGTTATATAGAGGGCCTTTTTTTGTGCTTGAATCATTTCTTTAAGTGTATTCTTTCCATTTTCAAAATATAAATTTGTGCTACCGCCACTTCTGCCATTAGTTTCTACTCCTAAAATATTAGAATTGTAGGTATCTAAAAAAATATTTTGCAATTTTCCATTTTCAACCAAGCACAATTTATTACTAGTCACTCCCTCAGAATCAAAAGGCTGAGATCCCAATCCCTTTTCAATTAAAGGGTCATCAAATATATTTATGGAACTCGAAAAAACTTCTTTTTTTAGCTTTTTTTTTAAAAAAGTGGTTCCTCTCGAAAATGCGGATCCTGAAATTGCACCAGCAAAACTTGATAATAAGCTTTTTGAAATACGCTTATCAAATATAACTGGAATTTTTGTACTTTTTATTTTTTTTGCATTAAGCCGCCTGACTGCTCTGTTAGCAGCTGAAGATCCAATTTTTTTTGAGTTTAGTAACTCATTTGAAAATCTTTTTGTTGAGTATTCATAGTCTGTTTCCATTAACCCCTTGTCTTCAGCCACCACCGCACAACCAGCAGAGAACATGGAGGTTTCATACCCCTTTGAAAAACCCAAACTATTAGTTAAAATAAAATTAGACTTTGCCTCTGAAAAAGAACATCCATTTGAATTGGTAATTTTGCTATTAGAAAAAGCTTCCTCTTCTATTTCTTGTAAAAAATTAATTTTATAGTCATTATCGAGCTCTGTTTTATCAAATAAATTTAAAGAAATATCTTTTTTTGCTAGAAAACTTTCTTTAGGCATAGAAGAATATTTATCTTCAGGAGTTATTTTTGTCATTGCGATACATCTTTCAATCAGTGCAGAAATGTCATCCTTTTTTATATTGGAGGATGAGACATTAGATTTTTTATTACCCATATATGTGGTTAGGCCAATAGAAAAATTATCGGACCTGTCAGATTGTTCAACTTGCTTATTACGATAAGAAATACTTTCTGAGATAGAATTGCCAACAGCAATCTCACAATCTGTAGCGCCAAGATTTTTTGCCTTATCTAGACAAAATTGAGAGATTTTTTCTAAAAATGCTTTGTCTTTAATCATTATTTATTGTTACCATTAACGTCAAAAAGATAGATAAACCATAATAATTATTTAATGCAAATAATTTAAAATTTTTTTTTGGCGTGTTTTTTTCATATGCCAAAATTTGAAAAAATAAGATTCCAGAGGACAATATTACCAATACATAAGTGTAAATATTTGTATTTAAGAGCTTTAGCGAAACCAGTAAAAAACTAATCGAAGTCAGGTAGCAAAATAATAAAAAAAATTTTATTTTTTTTTCAAATTTAATCGAAGTAGATTTGATTCCTATTTTGAGATCATCTTTAATATCTTGCATCCCATAAATAGTGTCGTAGCCTAAAGTCCATAGGATTGCCGAGATATATAATGCTATAGGAGCAAAAGAAAACTCACCTTCAAAAGCAAGCCAAGCTAAAATCACACCCCAATTAAAAGTAATACCTAAAAATAATTGAGGCCAGTAAGTTATTCTTTTCATAAAAGGATAGATAGCAACTAAAATTCCAGAGCTTAGTCCAAAAATAATAGAATTTAAATTAAATTGAAAAAGTATAATTAAAGATAAAAAAATTAATAAAAAAATTACAAACCAAGCCTGAGGAATTGAAACGCTTCCTGTAGCTATAGGCCTTGCACTGGTTCGTTTTACTTTTTGATCTATTTTTTGATCAATAATATCATTATATACACAACCGGCGCTTCTCATCAAAACAGATCCTAGAAAAAATAAAATTAAAAATTTGTAAAATAATATTTCATTATTGATAGTAGAGTTGGCTATGACAAGGCCCCAGGCGCAAGGCCAAAAAAGTAGAAAAATACCTGCAGGCTTATCTAAACGAATAAGTTTAAAATATTTTTCCATTAGATACAATAACAGCCTACTAAATTAATTTTTTTAATTGTGCTAAGTCAGAAATAGTTTTTTTCGGCTTGAAGTCCAAAACATCAAAATTTTTATTTACACGATTAACCCATATAGACTGAAATCCAAACGATCTAGATCCTACCACATCCCAACTGTTAGAGCTTAAAAAACAAACTTCACCTGATTTGCAAGAGTATTTGCTTGTTACGAGCTTGTAAACTCTTGGGTCGGGCTTATAAATTTTTATTTTTTCAATAGAGATAAGAGAGTCAAAAAGCTTTTCTATTTTTGCTTTTTTTGTCAGCTGATCTAATAGTTTTGGGGTGCCATTGGAAAGAATACAGGTTTTTATTTTTTTTTTCTTTAGATATAAAAGTGTTTCTTTTAATTCGGGATATACCTCTAACTGTTTATAAAGTTTCAAAAGTTCATTTGTGTATTTCTTATTTACATTATGTTCTTTCATCGCATAATTTAATGAGTCTTTAGTAATTTTCCAAAAATCAGCATGATTCCTCATTAAACTTCTTAACCATGTATATTCAAGCTGGGTAGTTCTCCAGGTATTTGAAAACGCTAGCCATGACTTTCCAATTTTATTTTTAATAACTTTAGCGGCAGAATTAATATCAAAACACGTGCCATAAGCATCAAAAGCACAGACTTTGATATTTGTAATTTTATTTTTCATATATACAATTTAATTTATGCAGAAAAAAATTAGAATATTTCTGAGTGAAAGACTAGAAGAAAATAATAAAATCGCACTAGGTAAGGACCAGTCCCATTATTTATCGAATGTGATGCGCTTAAAAAGTGGTGATGAATTATTGCTATTCAATGGAATAGATGGAGAATTCCTTGGAAAAGTTGCCGGAAGTGAAAAAAAACAAACAACCATTCAAGTTCATGCAAAACAGAGAGATCAGCCTGGGCCTTCAAATATTTCCTTAGCCTTTTGTCCACTCAAAGGACAACGATTAGATTTTTTAATTCAAAAATGTACAGAAGTGGGGTTAAAAAGTTTTATCCCCGTCATTTCAGACCATACCATTGTCAGGAATGTTAATGAAAATAGATTAAACAAGATTATTATAGAATCTAGCGAACAGTCAGATCAATTAAATATTCCTCAGATAGTAAGTGCTTTAAATTTAGAAGAATTTTTACATTCCTTGAAAAAAGAGGATGTGGTTTTGTTTGGGGATATTAGCTCTAAAAATAATGATTTAACCCAACTCATAGAAGATAAGAGCAAAAACTATATTTTATTTGTAGGTCCTGAGGGAGATTTTTCCCCAAAAGAAAGAGAGATCATTTTAAAAAATGATAAGTTTAAAAGTTTCTCGTTAGGCAAAAATATTTTAAGATCTGAAACTGCTGCAATGGCAGGTTTAGTTTTGCTAAATTACTTATTAAATTAAAGCTGAGTTCCACCCACGGTTATTTCATCTACCAATATAGAAGGCTGACCAACACCGACAGGAACCCATTGCCCATTTTTTCCACAAGTCCCAATTCCCGGATCTAGCTTCATGTCATTTCCAACCATGGATACTTTAGTTAAGATATCTGGACCATTTCCAATAATTGTAGCACCCTTCACCGGAGAACCTATTTTTCCATTATTAATTTCATATGCCTCCGTGCATGAAAAAACAAATTTCCCATTTGTTATATCTACTTGTCCACCACCAAATGAAACTGCAAAGATACCCTTGTCTACTGATTTGATCATATCTTCCTGAGAGTGTTTTCCGTTAAGCATAAAAGTATTAGTCATCCTTGGCATCGGCGCACATTCAAAACTTTCTCTTCTGCCATTTCCAGTGGATGTTGTTTTCATTAAACGAGCATTAAGCCTGTCTTGCATATAATTTTTTAATATTCCATTCTCTATAAGAACAGTATTGGAAGAAGGAGTCCCTTCATCATCAATTGTAATAGATCCTCTTCTATTAGAGATCGTTCCATCATCTACTATTGTGACATGTTCACTTGCTACCTTTTGATTCATCAGATTGTGAAAAGCTGAAGTTTTTTTTCGATTAAAATCTCCTTCCAATCCATGACCAATTGCTTCGTGTAATAAAATTCCAGGCCAACCAGGTCCTAATACAACTTTCATTTCCCCGGCAGGAGCTTCTTTACTTTCCAAATTAATCATAGCTTGTCGGTAAGCTTCATCACAAACTTTTTTCCAATCATTATTTGCAATGTAATCATCATAATTCATCCGTCCGCCTGTTCCGTAGGATCCAGTTTCTCTTCGACCGTTTTTCTCAACCATTACAGTAACATTAAATCTAATTAAGGGCCTGATATCCTGAAAGCTTTGTGAATCTGATTTTATAATTTCAATTTCTTGATATTCACCTGAGATAGATGCGGAAACTTGCTTAATTAAAGAATCTTTTTTTCTTAAATATTCGTCAACCTTTTTTAAAATAGAAACCTTTTCCCCAAACGGTTTTGCTTCAATTGGATTAACGTCAGAATACATTTTGGAATTAGATCTTTGTGGAGAGGTAGAAATTTTTCCATTCTTATTTTTTAAACTTGAAAGCAAACTCTTAGAAGCCTTAGTAAGAGATTTTTTTGAAATCTCATTCGAATGCGAATAGGCAGTAACATCATCAGTAACAGCTCTTAATCCGTAGCCTAAGGAAGTATCATAACTAGTATTTTTTATTTTATTATCATCAAGAACAAACGACTCGTTTTTAGAGCTTTCAAAAAACAGCTCACCATCATCACAGTTTTTTAGAGTTTCGGACACTAGGCGGTCGGCTTCTTGCCTAGTAAGGTCTGTATCTTTAAAAAAAGTACTCATTATGCCTATAATTCTTTTTCATTTTTTGTTTAAGTTGTATACTTTTTGTCAAAGTGTCGCAAAGTTAACATTACTAAGTTTTGCTATAAGGACAACGACAATTATGAAATTTATTTTATTATCTATTTTTACTTTTTTGCTTGGAAGTAAGGCATTGGCAGAACAGCCAAAAGATTGGCAACTAGGATATCAAAAAAGTGTAACATCTGTCATGGACGACCTTGTTTTTATGCATGACTATATTTTACTTCCTATCATTACGGCAATTTCAGTATTTGTTTTATTTTTAATTTTGTATGCTGTCTGGAAATTTAAGGCTTCTAAAAATCCAAATCCTACCAAGACTTCTCACAATACTGTACTGGAAGTTTTGTGGACAGTGATACCATGTTTAATACTTGTAGTGATTGCAATCCCTTCTTTTAAGTTACTGTACAAACAAGATGTAATTCCTAAAGCTGATATTACAATTAAAGCAATTGGCTATCAGTGGTATTGGGGCTACGAATACCCTGATCAAAAAATAGCTTTCGAAGCTTCAATGATTGAAACAAAAGATTTGAAACCAGGCCAACCTAGATTGTTAGCTACGGATAAGCATGTTGTTGTTCCCGTGAATAAAGTTGTAAAAGTTTTGATTACTGCAAATGATGTTTTGCATGCTTGGGCACTTCCTGCGTTTGGAGTGAAAAGAGATGCAGTTCCAGGACGAATAAATGAAACTTGGTTTAAGGCAGAAAAAGAAGGAATTTTCTACGGACAGTGTTCAGAATTATGTGGAATAAAACATGCTTTCATGCCGATTACAGTGGAAGTAGTTTCTGAAGAAAAATATAAAGAGTGGGTCGAGATGGCAAAAGTAAAATATGCAATGTACCCTGATAAAAAGTTTTTAGTTAAAAAAGAACAATAGGAGTTAAATTAATGTCAACTTACACAACAACTACTAACGAACATCACGAAGCTCATCCAACTGGATGGAAAAGATGGGCATTCTCAACTAACCATAAAGATATTGGAACTATGTACTTAATTTTTGCAATTATTGCAGGAGTGATTGGTACTACATTTTCCGTCTTGATGAGAGCTGAGTTAATGTATCCAGGAGATGGAATCTTAGGTGGTGATTACCATCTTTATAATGTTTTGGTTACAGGCCATGGGTTGATTATGATTTTCTTTATGGTGATGCCTGCAATGATTGGCGGATTTGGAAACTGGTTTGTTCCACTAATGATTGGAGCGCCTGACATGGCATTTCCGAGAATGAATAATATTTCTTTTTGGCTTTTACCTGCAGCATTTATACTTTTATTAGCATCCATTTTTGTTGAAGGACCTCCAGGCCAAAATGGCGTAGGGGGTGGTTGGACTATTTACCCGCCCTTATCTTCAAAAGCCGGACAACCAGGACCTGCAATGGATCTTGCAATTTTTAGCTTACACTTAGCTGGAGCGTCTTCTATCTTGGGTGCTGTGAATTTTATAACTACTATTTTTAATATGAGAGCACCGGGCATGACGATGCATAAAATGCCTTTGTTTGTTTGGTCCATGTTAGTTACAGCTTTTTTGTTATTACTTTCTTTGCCAGTTCTAGCGGGGGCAATTACTATGTTGCTTACGGATAGAAATTTTGGAACTTCTTTTTTTAATCCTGAGGGTGGGGGAGACCCAGTTCTTTTCCAGCATTTATTTTGGTTTTTTGGTCACCCAGAAGTTTATATTATGATTCTTCCCGGGTTTGGAATTGTAAGTCAAATTGTATCCACTTTTTCAAAGAAACCTGTTTTTGGTTATTTAGGAATGGCTTACGCAATGGTTTCAATTGGAGTTGTTGGGTTTATAGTTTGGGCCCATCATATGTATACGGTCGGAATGGGAGTGGATACCAAAGCCTATTTTGTTTTTGCAACTATGGTCATTGCAGTTCCCACAGGTATTAAAGTTTTTTCTTGGATAGCGACCATGTGGGGAGGGTCGATTACCTTAAATACTCCTATGTTATGGGCTTTAGGATTTATATTTTTATTTACAGTTGGAGGAGTTACAGGAGTTGTTTTAGCTAACGCAGGTGTAGACACATCTTTGCACGATACTTATTATGTGGTAGCTCATTTTCATTATGTATTATCTTTAGGAGCTGTATTTTCTCTATTTGCAGGTTTCTATTATTGGTTTAGCAAAATGACTGGTTGGGAATATTCAGAGTTTTTAGGAAAATTACATTTTTGGATAACCTTTATCGGTGTAAATTTGATTTTTTTCCCTCAGCATTTTTTAGGACTTGCAGGAATGCCAAGAAGATACGCTGATTACCCGGATGCTTATGCAGGATGGAATTATGTGTCTTCGATTGGATCTTATATTTCTGCTTTTGGAGTATTGATATTTTTTGCAGTTTTAATTCATGCCTTTGTGAGAAGTAAACAAGTAGCTAATAACCCCTGGGGAGAGGGAGCCACTACTTTGGAATGGACTCTAACTTCACCACCTCCTTTCCATCAATTTAACGAGTTACCACAAATTAAATAATTAAAAGAGGTACTTTGAAAAAACAAATATCTACAATGCCGTTTTCTTCGGTAAAAACTCTTTCGCACATGTTCAAAAGCTTTTTTGAGCTAATGAAACCTAGGGTAATGTCTTTAGTAATATTTACTGCATTAGTTGGGATGGTTATTGCTCCTACGCAGCCAGATTTCTTAAATGCATCTTTATCATTATTTTTCGTAGCAATTGGTGCAGGAGCAGCTGGGGCACTTAATATGTGGTATGATGCAGAGATTGATGGGATTATGACAAGAACCTGCCTAAGACCCATCCCTCTTGGAAAGATAAAAAATAATCACGCATTAGTGTTTGGAACTGTTCTTTCCTTTATTTCTGTTGCAGGGTTGTATTTTTTTTCTAATTTTTTATCGGCTCTTATTTTAGCAATTACTATTTTATTCTATATTTTTATTTATACCATTTGGTTAAAAAGAAGCACACCGCAAAATATAGTTATTGGAGGAGCGGCTGGAGCTTTCCCCCCAGTAATTGGATGGACCATTTCTACCAACACCATTGGTATTGAGCCAATCATTCTATTTTTAATTATTTTTCTTTGGACCCCGTCTCATTTTTGGGCCCTTAGTTTATATAAAAATGAAGATTATAAAAAAGCAAAAATACCGATGCTTTCGGTTGTTAGTGGAGAAGAGGTAACGAAAAAAAATATTTTATTCTATTCGATAATTCTATGGCCATTTACGTTAGCACCATATTTTTTAAATTTTTCTAGCTATTCCAATTTCGCGTTCGTAGTAATATTTGGATTTTTTTATATTTTTCTATCTTTTAAACTTTTAATTACCAAAACAAAATCTGCTTCTAATAAAATAGCTAGAACTATTTTTGTATATTCAATATTTTATCTTTTTTTTATTTTCTCAACTATTTTAATAGATAATTACTTTTTTATATAAACTATGAAACTTAAAACAAAAAACAAATTAGTTGCGTGGGTGCTAGTTGGGTGCATGATTTTTTTCTTCCTTTATACCATCCACAATATTACCGGTGGAATTTTTAATCGAGCATTATGACTGTGGCAAAAGAAAAAAAGTTAAACCCTTGGTATTTAGTTGGAATCTTTTTTATTATGCTTGGACTGTCCTTCGCATCCGTTCCTCTTTATGATCTTTTTTGTAGAGTCACGGGCTTTGGTGGTACTACCCAAAAATCTACTCAATTACCAAAAGTAATTATTAATAAAAATATTAGCATGAGGTTTGATACCAATGTTGGAGGTAACCTACCGATAAGTTTTAGAGTAAAAAATAATAAAACAGATATTAAGCCAGGAGAGCTTAAAAATAGTACTTTTGTTATAATCAACGAAAGTAACTTGCCTTTAAAAATGGTTGCTACCTTTAATGTGACCCCCGATTCGGTTGGTAAGTACTTTAACAAACTAGAATGTTTTTGTTTTGAACAGCAGCCACTTTCAGGTAGAGAAAGAAAAGAATTCAACCTATCTTACTATATAGACCCTGAAATAATCAAAGACCCAGCGACGAAAAATGTCAAAGATATAACTTTATCTTATACTTTATTTGAGTTAGATAAGTTTCAAAAATAATTATGTCATCAGCAGAAAAAAAACACGATTACCATTTAGTTGACCCAAGTCCCTGGCCAATCTTTTGTTCCTTTGCTAGTTTAATAGTATGTGTTGGGGCGGTTTATTATTTCACAACTAAAAATCTTTGGTTAACATTTGTTGGTTTAGCTATTCTATTCTACGGGGCATTTATGTGGTTTCGAGAAGTAGTTATTGAAGCGGAGCATAAGGGAGATCACACACCTGTTGTTCAAATCAGTCATCGTTATGGAATGGTTTTGTTTATCGCCTCAGAGGTAATGTTTTTTGTTGCTTGGTTTTGGGCATATTTTGACGCCAGCCTATTCCCAGATCAAGTGATTGGTGGAGTATGGCCACCAAAAGATATTCAAACATTAGATCCTTGGCATATTCCACTAATCAATACGTTAATTTTATTATTATCAGGAACAACTGTTACTTGGGCGCACCATGCGATGTTAGAAAATGACAGGAAGAGTTTAGTTCAAGGTCTAGTACTAACAGTAATTCTTGGTGCAATTTTTACAATGTTCCAAGCATACGAATATATGGCAGCATCATTTACAATGAGCAGTGGAATTTATGGGTCTACTTTTTATATGGCTACCGGTTTTCATGGGTTTCATGTGTTAATAGGTACGATCTTTTTAGCAGTATGTTTATTTAGAGCTAAACGAGGTCACTATACAGCAGAGCATCATTTTGGATTTGAGGCAGCTGCTTGGTACTGGCATTTTGTAGATGTGGTTTGGTTATTTCTTTTTGCAGCAATATATATCTGGGGAAGTTAATTCTCTTTGAAAAAACTTTTTTTTAATCTTTTTTCGATCTTAATTATTTTTTTACTTCTAAGTCTAGGAGTATGGCAGCTTGTTCGATTGCAATGGAAGCAAGACCTTATCTTTGAAATTAAAAACTCTGCAAATAAAAAAGCTAAAGCTTTTCAATCACACAATCATAAAAATTTTCAAAAAGTAAAATTGAAAGGAAAATTGTTAAAGAAAAATTATTTTATTTACCGTTTAAGCGAAAAAGGAAAGTATGGTTTTGATTTATTGTCAGTTCTTCAGCTAGATTCTTCAAATTTAATACTTATAAAAAGAGGTTGGGCAAGAAAAATAGACAATTCAATGAAACTTAATAATACAGAGGAAACGCTTATGTTTGAAGGAGTGCTGTATCCACTAAAAGAAAAAGGCTTATTCACTCCTGATAATAGTTCTAAAGAAAATTTTCTTTATTATTTTGATAAACAAAAATTTGAACAAGAACTAAATAATAAGTTTTATCCTTATATATTAGTTCAAGACAAAAAAGACCTAAAATTTTCAAATCTAGAAAATAAGCAAATAGTAAAGATATCTAATAATCACCTTCAGTATGCAGTTACTTGGTTTGTTTTGGCTATTGGTATAATAATTGCTTTTTGGTTTTATAAAAGAAAGTAGCTATGCTGTATTTTAGTACAAGAGATAAACAAAAAACTTTCTCATTCAAGGAAGTGTTCCTTAATGCTTTAGCATCAGATGGTGGTCTGTATGTGCCAACAGGTATTCCTAAATTCAGTCCAGAAAAAATTCAATCAATGAAAAATTATACATTTCAAGAAATGTCGTATGAAATTTTTAATGTATTTGTTGGAGATGCTTTTTCTCCAGAGGAGCTTAAAGGCATTATCAGTAAGTCATATTCAGTTTTTAGTAATGAAAAAATTGTAGATCTTAAATCAATAGATAATATTTCTTGCGTAGAACTCTTTCATGGGCCAACTCTTGCATTCAAAGATATCGCAATGCAAGTATTAGGTAATATGTATGAGAATCTCTTGAATAAAAGTAAAAATAAAATGAACTTAATTACAGCTACTTCTGGAGATACAGGAGCTGCAGCTATCGATGCCCTGAAAAGTAAAAAATATTTAAACATTTTTGTTTTGCATCCAGAAAATAAGGTATCAGAAACACAAAGAAGACTTATGACGACAGTGCTAGACAAAAATGTCCATAATATTGCAATTAAAGGAACATTTGATGATTGTCAGTATTTAGTCAAAGAAATGTTTAATGATCAAAAATTTAGAAACAGTATTCAGATGTCTGGAGTTAATTCTATTAATTGGGCAAGGATAGTGGCTCAAATAGTTTATTATTTTTTTATTTATTTAAGGCAGAAGGAAACAGAAAAGAGAATGATAGTTTCTGTTCCCACAGGAAACTTTGGTGATATTTATGCAGGCTATATTGCTAAACAAATGGGACTACCCATAGAAAAGTTAATCATAGCAAGTAATCATAATAATTTATTGGAAAAGTGTTTAAGCACAGGATTGTACCAGCCTTCCAAAGTGAATCCTTCTGTTTCACCCAGTATGGACATTCAAGTGGCAAGTAATTTTGAAAGAATATTATTTGAAATATGTAACCAGGATGAATCTAGAGTAGTAGCTTTGATGAATAATTTAAAAAATAAAAAAGAATTTCAATTGAATAAAACTGAACTTTCTAACCTTCAGGAAAATTTTTTAGCTCACAGTGTATCTGAAGAAGAAACATTACAAACAATTAAACAGGTTTATCAAGAACACAATTCTGTTTTAGACCCACATTCAGCCATCGGATTTAAAGCATTAAAAAAGTCAGGTAGTTTATCTGACAATTTTTCATATTTTTGTCTTGAAACAGCTCATGCTTGTAAATTTCCTGATGCAATTGTGAGTGCTATAGGCAAGGAACCACCCATGCCAGATTTTGTGAAAAAAATATTTTCAAAAGAAGAGAGCTTTATAGTCTTGGATGGTAATTTACAAATATTAAAAAGTTATATAGAAAAAAAAGTTAGCAATAGCTTTAGCGGATAGCCTTTCTTGCCGCTTCATCGACAATAGTATTGTAGTGGTCGTTAGAATGACCTTTGACCCACTTCCATTCTATTTCTTTTTTACTTGCCAGGGTATCTAATTCAAGCCATAAATCTTTGTTTTTTACCGGTTGTTTTGCAGCTGTCATCCATCCGTTCATTTTCCAATTTTTAATCCAGCTTTCAATTCCATTTTTTACATACTTTGAGTCTGTGTAGATATCTAGTTCAGCTGAGCTAACTTCTTTTAAAGCATTAATGACAGCTGATAATTCCATACGATTATTCGTAGTCAGCATTTCAGATCCAGAGATAATTTTTTCGTTTTCATCTTCTATAATCACAGCTGCCCAACCACCTTTACCTGGATTTCCAGAGCATGCCCCATCTGTATAAATAGTAATTTTTTTTTTCATTAGTAAAATAATTTATTCACATTCTTTGTATTAATATAAAATTGTATTCTCTTTAAAAATTCCCTTGGATCTTTAACTTTAACAATGGCACCTTTTTGCCTATTAATAGAATCGTGCATTCTAGTTAGAAAAAATCTAATTGATGCCCCTAACAATAGTTGCGGCAAAGCAGCAAATTCTTTTTTTGAAATTTTTCTTTGAGAAGAATATCCTTTAAGTAAAGCGTTTGCTTTTAATTTATTAAACTTAATTTTTTTATCAAAGCACATGGCGTTTATGCAAATAGCAATATCGTAGATTAAAAAGTCTGAGCAGGAGAAGTAGAAGTCAATAAACCCAGCAAATTTTTTTTTCTTGAAAAAAATATTATCAGGAAAAAGATCACCATGAATAATTCCCGCAGGAAGATGAGATGGCCATTTTTTTTTCAAATCTAATAAAAGAGTATTAATAAAATTATAAATATTTGGAATTTTTTTATTAGCTTTAGTTTTGATAGATTGATTAAGAGCAATCCATGATTTTATGGAAAGATTATTTGCTCTATGTAATTTTATTTTTTTCCCAACCATGTGCAGTTTGGCTATATTTTTTCCAATCGAACGGCATTCAGAAAGTGTGTGATTGGTTTTTTCTTTGCCATAAACAAAGCTACAAATAGCTGCTTGTTTATTTTTAACTTGAAATAAAGTTTTTTTATTTTTATTTTTTATAGGTTTTGGACAAAGAATTTTTTTATCATTCAAGCTAAGCATTAAATTCATAAAAAAAGGTAGCTTTTTTGCTTGAACTCTTTTTTCAAATAGTGTGAGAATGAATTTACCAGTAGTAGTAATTAATAAATAATTTGTATTTTCAATACCTTTCTTGATTCCTTGAATTTTTTTCAATTCTCCAAGATTATAATTTTTAAGAATAGATTTGGCTTCATGAGTATCGACTTTAGTATAAATGGCCATTACTGCAGATCTCTTGGAAGTTTAAATGAAACATTTTCTACAACGGTAGAAATCTCCTCTACTTTTGTGCTCCTTACTTTGTTAATCTGGGTAATAATATTTTCGACTAAAATTTCAGGGGCTGAAGCTCCCGAAGATAATCCAAGTTGCTTGCATTTCAAAATTTTATCAATAGGTAGGTCGGCATTTTCATGCATCAAAAAGCTATCAGCACAGCCATTTTTTTTTGCCACTTCCACCAACCTTTGTGAATTTGATGAATTTTCACTTCCTATAACCAGGAATAAATCACATTTTTCTGCAATGGCTTTCACTGCATTTTGCCTATTGGTTGTTGCGTAACAAATGTCTTCTTTAATAGGACTTTTTATATTCGGTATTTTGATTTTAATTTCCTCGATTATTTCAGCAGTGTCATCTACAGACAAGGTTGTCTGTGTGATGTATGCGAATTTTTGCTCGTTGAGGGGTAGGACAATATTATAAACATCTTTCTTATTTTGAATTAGTTCTATACTACCATTATCCAACTGACCCATAGTACCAATTACTTCTGGGTGGTTCTCATGGCCAATGAGATAGATATGATAGCCTTGCTTATTAAGCATTTCAGCCTCTCTATGAACTTTGGATACTAGAGGACAGGTAGCATCGATAAAAGTGAGGTTTTTTAATTGAGCGTTTTTAACAACCTCTTTAGAAACGCCATGAGCTGAAAAAATTACAGGTCTTGTTTTGTCTTTAACCTCATCCAGCTCTCTAATAAAAATAGTTCCAATTTTTTCCAGCTCTTTCACAACATGCTTATTGTGGACAATTTCGTGACGCACATAAACGGGGGTCCCAAATTTTTTTATACTTTTCTTCACAATCTCAACTGCACGATCCACTCCAGCGCAGAATCCTCTTGGGCTAGCCAATAAAATAGTTAAAGGATTATTTGATTTATTTGTATTTTCCATAGATATATTCAAGTATTATGTGTGGTAACGTAAGAGCAGCCAAGCCAATAAAAATTATTTTTAATATTGATTTATCAACCGAAAACTCTTTACTCAAATAAAATAACATTATTAAAGACATTGCAAAAGTAATAATTGTTAGTGGCACAGCTTTTTTAGCAAACAACTTTATTCCCGCATAGACATTACTACCATTCAGCTCTACCGCTAATGATAAAATGTGCTTAGTGGAGTGCATAAAACAAAAATACATTGTAAAAGCTAATATTAGAGGTAGGTATTTAAAAATAATCACGATAGAAAAAACCTCAAAACTTATAATGAAAAAATCCTTAAGATTAATATTTTTTCTAACCCAAAATAGTAAAGTCAGAGAGAAGATTGATACTAAGTTAAAATAAAAAATATAAGCGTAAGTGGCAGATTCTAGATTTATCCATTTTTCCCCTAATAATAAAATATCAATAAAATTAATCGTCTCTACATTGTTCAAATATAAGGGAGCTGAAATAATGATTAGGCCACGAAGAAAATAAAGAGGAGTCTCTAAAATGAATTTTTGATTAAAAAACATTTCTAAATCTTCGTACCCAAAATGAAATGAGGCTACTAAAAAAAATATACATAGGCTTATTAGGGGTGAGTATATCCATGTCAGCAAAACAAAGGCAGAGGTGAGCAGGTAGGCCACATAAAATATAAAAGACCAATACACGGGAAAATATTTTTTTAAGATGAATCTCCCCTTATGATTATCTAAAGAACCATGGGAAATGCCCACTGTAGCAATGATAAAAAAGCAGAAGAATAAATATTGCTGTTCTATTAAAAAACTTTGATGGTGCAAGCCAATAAAGCACACACTTAAAAATAAATAAAAAAATAACTGAATCATGTATATTTTTTTATATGGGCTATTTTGTGTAGAAAACTTGCTCATTATTATTTAATAATTTTTTTATATATATGTAGTATTAAGTTTTTTATAAATATTAATTTTGGCATTGAAAGAATTACTTTCAGGTCTTGAATCCAATTACTTCGGTCTGACAAGAAGCTAATAGTGGCAACACTATCGTTGCTTTTAAATAAGTTAAAAAAAATCCCGGGCATGCTTTTGTATTCATGCTCCATAACTGATAGGAAAATCTCGTCTAGGAAATCATATTTTTTATGCCTTATATTCGGAACTGTTAGATTGCGATCTAATTTAAGGTTACCTGCCAATTGTTCGCTGAAGCTTTGAATAGCCTGAAATGTATAGCCAGTGCTAGCTCTAGTAAGTCTGCCAGCTGATCCTATTTTGATATAATCTTTTGATGAATTACTCTTTTTGTTAGTTTTCTTTAGATTTAGAGGAATAGCTCCATATTCAGTATAAGTAATCTTTCCTTTGATATTTTTCTCTCTTAAATAATGATCAATCTCATTTTGATATTCACTTTTTTTTTTTATTATTTTGGAATACCAGGTAGTTTCAATAAGAGCTTTATTTTTGGAAAATGGTAGTGTGTAAAAAAAATGCAAACCTCCATCTTGGGAGCAATCAAAATTCATCAAATCTACGATATTTTCATTAAAACAATCATTATCCGTTTCTACTTCGCATCCAAAAAAGTGCTGATACATAGTCGGAGTTTGATGACTTAAGTCAATAAGGCTATCGTAAATAACCTTGCCAACATAATTGCCTTTGTTTGTATGGATAGCATGACCTTCAATAGTTTGAATGGTACAATCCATAACAGTTACAATGTTATCATTGCTTCTGAGCTGATCAGTTACAAAATCATAAAATTTTTTTGAGTCAATAGTTCTATAAGGACTTTGAGGACAGGTGATATTTATTGTTTTTTGATTAAGTGTAATAGAAAAGGTATCCCAGCTTCCAATCACGCAATTTGGAAACTTATTATTTTCAAAGTCCCAGTAAGACCAGCTTTTGTCTCTTGAATATTCTTTCCTTTTTTCCAGAATACATAATGTTTTATTTTCTAGACAGCCTTGCTTGTTTAGCTCATAGGCCAAAGTTAATCCTGACAAGCCACCTCCTAATATAATGTAATCAAATTCTTTCATGTAAATTAATTTTTTTTTTAATAATTAAGCAAAGATTAGAAATTTCTTCTCTTTTTGGTTTTGTACAGAGTATTTGAATAAAATCTATTAATGAGAAAAAAGTTTGAACACATTTTTTTATTTTTGATACATAAATTTTACCAGCCTCGTTATAATTGTTAATATTTTTTTCTTTCAAGATTTCATATCCTATTTGCCTATAAATTCTTCTTGCAACTAAAATAGAAAAACGAAAACCTATCGGAATATCTCGAATGGAGTTTAATGAGTGGAGATAAAGCATATCTGCCATTTGGATGGTTTTTTTAATCGAGTTAAAATTATGGCTAATATAAAATCTATTATTTTTTTTGTCTTCAATCACATCTCTTGCAATATTGGTTAGTTGCATTGCTACGCCTAAATCAATAGCTCCCATTAGTGAATCTTTTTTATTTACTTTTAGAATTTTTGCCATCATCAACCCCACAGTTCCAGCAACTCTATAAGAGTAAAGAAGCAAATTATTCTTACTGGTTACTCGAATTGTTTTCTTTAAATCACTTTCTACTCCATCAAAAAGATCTAAAACAATTTTTTTAGAAATATTTTCTTTGTCAATAAGTCTCCATATGTTTTTAATAACAGGTAGAGAGTTGCTTCTTTCTTTGAATTTTGTTTTAAAAATTTTAAATTGTTTTTTTTTAAAAGATAACTCCTTTTTTTGATCAGCAATATCATCTAGTGTTCTACAAAAGTCATATAAGTGAGAACATTTTTCTAAAGTATCCTTGGGCAGAAAAAGTCCAGCCCAGTAGAAGGTTTTTGCGTGCCTGAATAGCAAACTGTCTTTCCTCATGATTATAAAAGTTCATCTAGTACTTTTGCAGAAGACAACACTCCAGGCATGCCAGCCCCAGGGTGAGTTCCGGCTCCTACAAAGTAAAGATTCTCAAAAATCTCTGATTGGTTATGAAAACGAAAATATGCAGATTGAATAAATTTTGGTTGGATAGAAAAACCAGATCCGTGCAATGTCGATAGCTCTTTCTCAAAGTAATCAGGAGTTAGATAAAAATCATTTACTATATTTTCCTTTAAGCCAGGCAAGGTAGTCTTCTCCATGTTGTTAATGATAAGATCTCTAAATCGATCTCCTTCTTTAGACCAGTCAATTCCAGATAAATTATTTGGAACTGGGACAAGTACATAAAATGCATCGTGATCTTTTGGAGCCATAGATGGATCAGTTGCAGAGGGTCTGTGCAAGTAGTAACTAATGTCGTCTGATAGTATTTTTTCTTCAAAAATCTTATTCAAATGCTCTTTGTATGATTTCCCAAATGAAATCGTATGATGGGCAACTGTCTCATATTTTTTTTTAGACCCAAAATAATAAACAAACAAACCCATAGAATAATTCATGCGCTTAACTTTCTGGTTAAATAAAAAGCCAAATTTTTTCTTTGTTTTAATTAAATTTTTATAGACGTTGGGGGGGTCTGAATTACAAATTACATAATCAGAATTAATTATGGATCCATTTTTTAATTTTACGCCCGTAATTTTTGAACGCTCACTTAGAAACTCAATAACTTCTGCATCCTTTATAACCTGCACACCTTCTTCTTTCATTAATTTTTCAAGAGCCTTCACTACATTTCCAGTTCCTCCCATCGCATAATGAATACCCCATTTCTTTTCTAGGAATAGAATTAAAGCATAAATTGAAGTGGTGGAAAATGGATTGCCACCAACTAACAGTGGGTGCATACTAAACACCCTTCTTAGTTTTTCATTTGAGATATAATTACATACTAAGCTATATACAGATTGATAACTCTTCAGTTTGAATAAGGCAGGTATTTGCCTTATCATGAAAAGAATACTATGGAATGGTTTTGCTGCAAGGTCAGTAAAGCCTTTATCAAAAATTTTTTCAGTAAATTTAACTAGCTTTGTGTACCCTAAAAAATCTTTGTTAGAAAATTTTTTAATTTCTGATTCCATTTTATTTGCATTACCTGAGTAATCAAAAGTTGAACCATCTTCAAAAACAAATCGATACCACAAATCTAAAGGAACAATTTTTACATAATTAGCAATGTCTTTGTTAAATAAAGAAAATAGCTCCTCAAACAAATAGGGCGCAGTTATAACGGTTGGTCCAGCATCGTAGATAAAATCGCCCTTTTTAAACACTCTAGCTCGACCACCTAGATCGGGATGTTTTTCAAGCAAGGTTACTTCGTATCCTTTAGAGCGCATTCTGAGTGCAGCAGCTATTCCTCCGAATCCAGAACCTATAACAATTAATTTTTTCTTCATTTTTTTCTCAATTTAAAGTAAATACTTTTACTATGAATGAGATAAAAACAACAAAAAATTCTCCAGAAAAAGTATCTTTAGAAAAAGACAAAAAATATTTTTGGTGTACCTGCGGTCTTTCCGGAAACCAGCCATTTTGTGATGGAGCACATAAGGCTTCTAACGAATTTAAACCTCACCATTTTGAAGTCGAGGAAACAAAAGAGTATTATTTATGTAATTGCAAAAAAACTAAAAATTCACCTTTTTGCGACGGATCTCACAACTAAGTCGTTAGATATCTTTTTTTAAACTTTCTAAATTTTCCTGAATGCTTGCGTAGTTTATGGAATCTATTTTTTCTTTATCGATCGTTTGAGTGATAATTTTTTTAGCACTCTCCACAGCTATTATAGTAGCTATTTTTTTCATTTCTTTAATTGCTCCATTTTTTGCTTGATTAACTTTTTCATTAATATTTTTTTCTTTTAAAGCCATCATAGAATTCATTTTTTCTTCCATTACAGAGTTCTCATTCTCATTAATCTTTGACGCCCTTTGTAAAATTTCTTCACATTCTTTTTTTGATTCGTCTAGTTGTTTTTGGTACTTCCCAAGAAGATGATTGCTTTCTTTTTTTAAATTTTCGGCATCTTCTATTTTATTTTTGATTTCTTTAATTTTACCCTCAAGAATATTATTAACAATTCCTGGAACTTTTTTATAAACTAGCAAAAGTACAAATAAACAGAAAGATATGCCTACCCAAAATGTTGAATCCATTAGTTTAAGCCTTTCAAGTATTTTTTAGATACCTCTTCTACTATGCTACTTGCGCTAGCATTGTTAGTATCAATTTTAGAAACTGTTTTAACCAATTCTTTTGCGACTTCTGTTGAAATACTACCAATCTTGCCGGCAGCGCTCTTTTTAAAGTCATCAATTTCTTTACTTACTTCCTTCATTTTTTCTTCTAATTTTTTATCAATTTCTTTTTTTTTATTATCAAAATTACTTTGCAAGCTTTGCTTGTTAGCATTGATTAAGTCCTGAGCTTCTTTCTTAGAATTGGATATAAGACTTAAATACTCTTGATATTTTTTTTCTGCTTGATCTTTAATGGAGTTTGCTTCGTCAATATTGTCACTTACATGATCATTTCTTTGTTCGATGCTATCAGATAGTCTTGGAAAAACTATTTTTTCTACAATCAAATACAAAAAACCAAAGGTAATAAGTAGCCAAAAAACCTGCGGAAACCAAGTGGTAGGATCCAATTGAGGCATTCCCGCTTTCTCTGCTGCTTGTGCAGCAGAGGTAAAAAAAATAGATAATGATAATAAAATTTGAACCATTGCCTAAAATTAAAAAGCGAAAAGTATAATTAATGCAACAACCAAACCAAATAGGCCAGTTGCTTCAGCAAGTGCAAATCCCAATAATAAATTAGGGAATTGTTTTTGTGCTGCAGATGGGTTTCTCATTGCTGCAGATAGATAGCTACCAAAAATATTTCCGATACCCAATCCAGCTCCCGCTAATGCTATACAGGCTATTCCTGCCCCGATCATTTTTGCTGCTTCTACTTCCATTGTTTCCTCCTTTGTTAATGATGTAAATTGAGTGCATCATTTAAATAAATGCACGTTAATATTGCAAAAACATAAGCTTGAATAAACGCAACTAGTAATTCCAAGCCAGTTAAAGCAACCGCAAAACCTAGCGGCAACCAGCCACCAAGAATACCTAAGCTAACAACAAATCCCCCAAACACTTTAAGCATGGTATGGCCTGCCATCATATTTGCAAACAATCGTACGGATAAACTCACTGGTCTACTTAGATACGAAATTACTTCGATCACAATAATCAGTGGTAGTAAAAAAATAGGAACTCCAGAAGGTACAAAAAGTTTCAAGTAGGAAATGCCATGCCTTGCAAATCCAACTAGCGTCACTCCTACGAAAATAAAAAAAGCCAATGCAAAAGTCACTATAATGTGGCTTGTTACTGTAAAAGAGTAGGGTAGCATTCCTAGCAAATTTGCAACCAAAACAAATAAAAACAAACTCAAAATGAAAGGAAAATACGGTCTTGCGTCTTTTCCAGCAGTTTCACTTATCATTTTAGAAACAAACTCAAATGCCATCTCTGCAATAAGCTGCATTTTATTTGGTACCAAGGATTTTTTTTGAGTAGCCGCGATGAAAAACAAAGATATTACTGATACGGTGAGGACCATAAATAGGCTTGAATTAGTAAAAGAAAGATCAAAGCTTCCTATTTGAATTTTGGGACCAATTGAATAAACTTCAAATTGGCTCATTGGGTTTGCGGCCATAAATATAAAAAATTTACTCTTTATTAATCATTTTAGAAGTTCGTACAACATTTAAAATTCCAGTAATTGCCCCTAGAAAAAAAAGAATAATTAAGAAAAATGGCTCTGTTTCTAGCCATTTGTCCAAGTAATAACCAATCAAACTTGCGACAAAAACAGCAGCAACCATTTCACTACTTAATTTCATTGCTATACCAAGAGAAGAGCTGGAGGATGATTCAGATTCAACTTTCCTTGTCTTTTTGCTCAAGTTTTTAATTTTTGAATCTAACTCTTTGATGTCTTTCATCTTAAAAGCCATTGAATGGCCTAAGCTACCATTTCTTCTGCTTTTTCAAGATCGACAGCTACTAATTGGCTTACGCCTCTTTCAGCCATGGTAACACCGTACAATCTATTCATTCTAGACATTGTAAGAGCGTGGTGAGTGATTACTACAAATTTTGTGTCAGTAACACTCGATAGCTCATCTAGTAGAGAGCAGAATCTAGTTACGTTTGCATCATCCAATGGAGCATCTACCTCATCTAAAATACAAATTGGAGAAGGGTTAATTAAGAAAACAGCAAATATTAAAGCCATTGCAGTAAGTGCTTGCTCTCCTCCGGAAAGTAACGTGATAGACTGTAGTTTTTTACCTGGAGGGCTTACAAGTAACTCCAAGCCAGCTTCTAAAGGATCGTCAGATTCTATTAATTCCAATCTTGCATTTCCTCCAGCAAAAAGTTTTGTATACACATCGTTAAATTTTCTGCTTACTTTTTCAAAAGCATCTAACAATCTTTCTCTTCCTTTTTCATTTAAGTCATTAATAGAGCTCTTGAGTTTTTGAATACCTTGAACTAAATCTTTTCGGTCGTTCATCATTCTATCTATTTGATCTTGTAGTTCTTGTGTCTCATTGTCAGCTCTTAGATTAACAGCACCCATCCTTTCTCTTCGATCTTTTAACTTTTGAATTTGATTCTCAATTTCACTAGTTTTGACTTGCTCATCGACGTCAATCTCCGCAAAAGTAGGCAGTTCTGCAATTGGGTGTTTAAAATCAGTTAAAGATTTTAGCTCTATTTCTTTTTTCTTTTCCTTAAGCCCCTCAATAATTGTTTGAGCTCTAACTTTTCTCTCCGTAATTCCCAAAACAGTAGTATTGATATCATATAACTTTTGATTAATAGATTGAACAGAATCTTCTTTAGAAGTTAACTTTTCATTTATTTGTAGAATATCTTCTTCAATGTTTTTAATATTCTGAACGTAGGTACCTTTTTTTTCAGCAATACTTCCTGGCTTTGCCTCTTCAAGGCTTAAGGCATTTTCATTTTCTTTAAATCGTTCATTTAATTCTAAAAATTTTTTTTCAGAGTTTTCTTTTAAATCAATCCAATTTTTAATTTCACTTTCAATAATGCTTAGTCGTCCTTTTCTTTTTGTTGCTTCTTGCTTAATAGATTCGTATTTGCTTAATCTAGAGGCGTATTTTTCCTGCAGCTCAGAAATAGTTTTTATTTTTTCAATAAATTCATTTTTAAGAGCATTTGTTGTGTCTGAATTTAAGTTAGCTTGTGGAGCTGCTGCCTCAAGATCAAAATTAATTTTATCTGCCAAATCCTCCATTTTTATAAATTCATTTTGAATTTCATCAATACGATTTTTAATTGCCCCAGAATCTAACTCGTCATTTTCTCCTGATAGCTTTTTCAATCTTAGGGCCACCTCTTTAATGGAAGAGGAAAGTTGATCTGTTTTGTTTTTAATAAGGTTAAAATCAAACCCCCCAATTTGGGAAAAAATTTTATCTGATAGCTTATTTAAAAGATCTTGCTCTTGGTTAAGTTCTTTTAAAGATTCTTGATACGAGTTATTTGCTTTTTCCTCTATTTCAGAAGAATTTTGATTTATCTCTAAAATGTCATTTTTCTCAGCCGACAATCTTTTTTCATTAGAAGTTGCATCATTTACAATTTGTTTTTCTCTATCAATATCAATATTAATCTGCTTAATTTCCTTCTTAATTTTCTCTATTTCATTTTTAGCCCTATTTTCTTCTTCACTAATTTGCTCGAATTCTAAATTTAATCTTTGAAGTTTTGTATTGAGTTCAGCATTTTCATCTCTAAGAGGCTTAATTTCTTTACCCTCTTCTTTAAGGGCATTTTCATTAAAGTTTTTATCAATATTAACAGCACTGATTTCATCTTCTACTTCACTAAGTTCTTCTTGAGCGCCAAGAATTGAACCTTCAATTTCTTGAGACTGAAAATAAACTAATTTTGCTTCCAGACTTTGAATGTTATTGGACATGTCCTTATATTTGGTAGCCTCCTCGGCTTGTTTTAATAAGTTCTTAAGCTGGTTTTCAATTTGCTTCATAATGTCATCAGCTTTTTTCAAATTATTTTCTGCTGCAGTAAGCCTAAGCTCTGCTTCATGCCTTCTTACATGTAGACCACCGATTCCAGCGGCTTCCTCTAAAATTGCTCTTCGATCTGTTGGCTTTGCTGTTACCAAGGAGCCAACTCTTCCTTGACTAACCATGGAAGGAGAATGAGGCCCCGTTGAAAGATCTGCAAAAAGAATTTGCACGTCTTTTGCCCTAACCTCTCTTCCGTTCAAAAAATATTTTGAACCCTTATCTTTTTCTATTTTTCTCCTGACCTCAATTTCTGGCATATCTTTAAATTGAGGAAGTCTATTGTCATTTTCTAATTTTAAAGCTACTTCACTCAAGTTTTTAGATGGCCTAGAGGTAGTTCCAGAGAAGATGACATCTTCCATGCCAGAACCCCGCAAACTCTTTGCCGAAGTTTCTCCCATGCACCACCTTAAAGCCTCAACTATATTTGATTTTCCACAACCATTTGGTCCTACTATTCCGGTTAGACCATCCTCAAAATAAAAAGAAGTTTTGTCTGCAAAAGACTTAAACCCTATCACCTCGAGCTGTTTAAATTTCATATTTTATTTTATTTTATTTATATATTTGGAAATATCTTTAATAGAGAAATTTCCTGTGTATTTTTTATTATTGATTATAATAGTGGGAGTTGAGTTAATATCGTGAAGATTTTTTGCTTCAATTCTACTTTTTAAAACCATCTCCTCATTATCTTTATTAGCCAAACAAGATTCAAATTGCTTGTCGTCAATTCCAAAACTAGAAGCAATTTTTTTTATTTTTATATTAACCTCATCAATGTTATTGCCGCGCATCCATTCTGATTGCTTAGAATAAATAGCATCATGAAATTTAAGCACGCTATCGGTCGCAACACATTTTGATATTTTGGCAGCGTTCAAAGCAGCGAGATCTAATGGAAAATCTTTCAAAATAACTTTGGCTTTTCCATTCTTGGTAAAATTATCAATGATACCCGGAAGAACCTCTAAATGCACTTTTGCACAATGCGGGCATGTCATTGATGCAAATATTTCAATTGTTATATTGGCATTTCTTTCCCCAATTAGGTGACCCGAATCTTGTTTCGCTAATACCGGACTTGAAAAAGCAAATAAAACCAATGTAATTTTGAGTAATTTATTTATCATTTTTAAAAAATTCATTAAATGCATTTTGAAGTTTTTCATTTTTTATTAATTTTATTTTTTTTGATAATTTTTCATTTAAGATAGGGGCTTTGTTTACAGTATCATTTTTGGCTTTACTAACCTTAAAAGAGTTAATAATTACCTTGTTAATAAAGCTATAGCCGAAATATGAATTAGTTTTTTCAACAATATAGTCTCTAGAATAGTCAATTTCGATAATATGCTCTTTTGGAACTTTTAGGAATAAGACTTTTTCATTGTTTATAGAACTTTGCTTTAATTTATCAGGCTTGCAAAGCAGGGCTATTTCGTTCCCAACAATGGTATTCCATTTTGACTTAAGATCATCAAAAGAATTTTGGTGAGAGGAAATTAATTTACGAATACCTTTTGGAAGAAGCGATTTGATTGGCTTTAATCCTTGATATACTTTGTATTGATTAAATTTATTCATGAACGGATATGGGCCAAACAATATCAAAAAAAATTATCTCTTGGTATAAAAAACACCAAAGAAGCTTACCCTGGAGAAGCTATACCAGCAGTTCAGATAGGGATTATAAGGTGTTGTTGAGCGAGTTTATGCTTCAACAAACCAAAGTATCCACAGTCGTACCTTATTTTAATAAGTTCTATAAAAAATTTAGAACTATTAAGGCTCTTTCAAAATCTCGTATTACGAGTGTGCTGAAGTTATGGGAGGGCCTTGGTTATTATCGTAGAGCGAGAAATTTACACCAGACTGCAAAATTAGTGCTCCAAAAACATAATGGCAAGCTACCAGATTCTTTTTCAGATCTAAAAAATTTGCCAGGGATAGGGGATTACACAGCGTCGGCTATTCTTTCAATAGCAAAAGATCAATCTTTTATAGGAATAGATGGAAATGTAAAAAGGGTTATTTCTAGAGTTTTTAATCTGAAGCACAATAAAAAATTGCTTCTTAGTATTGAAAAAAAATTAAACTCAATGAAGGTAAAAAAAGGTTCTAGTGAATTAATGCAAGGAATTATGGAGTTGGGCGCATTATTGTGCCTTCCTACAAGACCAGGTTGCACAAAATGTCCAATTAAATCACATTGTATATCTTTTAAAAAAAATACATTTAAGGATCGTGCTAAAAAAAAATCTTATCAAATAAAATATTTTAATGCTTTTTTTATTACCAAAAATAATAAAATTTTATTTTCATTCAATAAAAAATTTAATTTTCTCCAAGGACTTGTGAACCTACCTTTGGTGGAAGTTGCTACCAACAAGCATAATGCCACTATAAATAAAGTTTTTAAAAAAGGTTTGATCAGCTCATCATCGGCACCTTTGGTGAAGTATAAAATGTCTAATTTTGTAATGCATATAAAAGTTATTTCATTGAGTAATGTTATTTTTAATAAAACAAAGTATTTTTGGTTGGGGCAGAAAGATATTAAAAAATTTACTATTTCCACTTTAGCTAAAAAACTTTTACAAGTATCTAGCAATCATGAAAAATAAAATTACAATTGGAATCGTTGGCGGAGGAGTTGCAGGATTAGTTTTTGCCAACTTTTTAAAAGATAGTAGTAGATTTAAAATAAAAATTTTTGAAAAAAAAGAATTCACCATCAAGCCTGCAACAGGCATTCAGATTTCTAATAATGCAAGAAGAATTTTGAATAAAATTAACTTCAACCAGATAGATACTGGGAAGTTCAGTGAAGTGCACAAAGTAAATATTTTTCAGTATGAAAACAAAAATAAAATTGCTGAACTAAATATAAACTATTTTAACAACGATAAAGAAGAATATGTTTCCCTAGATAGAAATCATCTAATTACTTTTTTATTAAGTGAGTTGAAGAAAAAAATAGAAGTATATCATGAAGAGGTTATTTCAATACAAAACAATACAATTCATTGTTCAAATAAATTAGATGAAAAGTTTGATGTTATCATAGTTGCGGATGGTATTTTTTCAAGATTTGGAAATAAGGCATGGGAGAACTCATTAAAAAAAATAAATGCATTAGCCTATCGCGGTGTTATTAGGGGGTACGACTCAGGCACAACTAAAAATGTTGATCTTTTTTTAGGAAACAATAGGCATTTTGTTTTTTATCCTATTAATAAATGTGGTGATTTTAGTTTTACTTCAATATTTGCAAGCAATTCCAATTCTTTATCTAGTGATTATAGCTCCGCTTCTAGTTCGGAAGAGCTTTTGGGTATTTCTAGCAATGCAAATGACGAAATAAAGAAAATAATTTCTTCTGCAAGTAATGTTTATAAATGGCCAATTTATCATCGTCCAACTATTAACTTCGGACAAGATCAAGTTTTTATAATAGGAGATGCCTCTCATGCCATGCCCCCCTTTCATGCGCAGGGTGCTGCCCAAGCTATAGAAGATTCTTTTTGTCTTGCTCAAATGTTTGAAAAAAACATTTTAAACATTAGTCATTTTAAATCTATTAGAGCTAGCAGGGTAGAAATGATTTCATCGAAATCCTACAGAAATTTATTTATTTATCACTTAAGCAATTCTTTTTTAAAGACAGTGAGAAATGTTTTAATTAAAATTATTTGCAAGTACCCAATGATAAGTAAATTTTATTTTGGAAAAATTTATAATTATAAATTTAAAAATTAGCTTTTGATCTAATTTTTTGTCTCAATAAATCGATTGGTTGAAGTTTTCCTTCAATATTAAAATGCCAGTAAGACCAGCCGTTACATGATGGTGCGCCTTCCAATTCTGCCCCCACCTTATGAATGGAACCAGTAATATTTTTACAGCCAATGCTTCCATCAGCCATAACTTTTGCTGTATATTTTTTTTTGTTATCATAGAGACTAATGCCAGGTTCTATAATTCCACTTTCAACGAGCATTCCAAAAGGAATTCTTTTTTCATTACGCTTTTTTTGAATTGTTTTTAGGTACTCTTCTTCTATAGGTCTAATTTTATCAATTCTTTTTTTAGCTACTTCAATATATTTTTTTTCTTTTTCTATTCCCAAAAAATTTCTTCCCAATTTCTTCGCTACGGCGCCTGTAGTTCCAGTACCAAAAAAAGGATCTAAAATTAAATCGCCTTTATTTGTTGTGGATAGTATTACACGGTAGAGTAATGCTTCAGGTTTTTGAGTGCTGTGTGCTTTAGTTCCATTTTTTTTACACCTTTCATTTCCACTGCATATAGCCAATTCCCAATCAGAACGAAGTTGCTTATCGTCATTGAAACATTTTAACGAATTGTAATTAAAAGTATATTTTGACTTTTGCTCTTTTGCTGCCCAAATCAATGTTTCATGGGCATTAGTAAAACGTGTTCCTTTAAAATTTGGCATTGGGTTTCTTTTATTCCAAACAACATCATTTAAAATCCAAAAGTTTAAATCCTGAATTTCCTTTCCCACCCTAAAAATATTATGATAGCTTCCTATGACCCAGATAGTGCCATTTTTTTTTAATACTCTTCTGCATTCTTTCAGCCACTGATTGGTAAATAGGTCGTAAGTTTTGAAGGATGAAAACTGATCCCATTGATCGTCCACAGCATCTACTTTGCTGTTATCAGGTCTTTCAAGGTTTTTATCTAACTGAAGATTGTATGGAGGGTCTGCAAAAACTAAATCAAAAGTTTCATCTGGAATTTTTTTGAGAATTTCAATAGAATTTCCCTGAACAATCTTATTTTTGTATGGAGTTTTAGAGTTTTTCATATTCAACTATAAGTAGAATAGACTCCAAAGTCCAAATAAAGTCAATTTGCCAATGCGTACAATTAGTGTCTTTTTTATTTATTTAACAACATCTTGTGGACAGGTGCAAAATTTTTTCTATGAAGCGGGGTAAGACCAAATTTTTTCATGGCCCCCATGTGTTCTGAAGTTCCGTATCCTGAGTTTTTTTCCCATCCATACCTTTTGTATTTTTTTGCAAGAATGCACATATAGTTATCTCTGATTACCTTTGCCAAAACTGATGCAGCAGCAATAGATGGAAATTGCTCGTCACCTTTAACAAATGTTAGAATTTTTTTATTTTTCTTATCAAAGCTATGAATACCATCTACTAGTATAGTTGATTTCAATATACCTAAACTAGTTACAGCTCTTTTCATTGCCGTTAAAGATGCTTGTAAAATATTATACTTTTCAATTTCTTCAACACTAGAAAACCCTATCGCAAACTTTGAATGATTTATTATTTTAAAAAATACTTTATCTCTCCTTTTTTTTGAAATTTTTTTTGAATCGTTAATTTCTTTTAAGCAAATATCTGGGTTAAGTATTACAGCTGCAGCAACCACAGGACCAGCCAATGGACCCCTCCCAACCTCGTCTACTCCTATAATATTATTAGAAATTTGTAGTTCTCTTTTAAAATTAAGCATTATTTAATTTTTTTTGGAGCTCCTGCAAATCCTCCCAGGATTTTTTCTTTTGACTTGGTTGCTTAATTAAAAAAGTAGGATGAAAAGAAGGAATGATGTTAATAGAATTGTTCGCAGCAGAGTAAGAAAGCCACTGGCCACGATTTTTTGCAATAGAATATTCTTCTCCAAATAAAGTTTGTAGAGCGAATGAGCCAAGCAACAATATCGTTTCAGGGTTAATGGCAGATATATGTTCATGTACAATTTTTCTTAAAAGGGAATTGTATTTTTTTATATTTTTACCCTCTTCTTTTGTTAAGTAAAAAGGAATGATATTTGCTAAATATACTTGACTAGAATCAATAGAAATTGCACCTAACATTTTTGTAAGAAGTTCTCCAGAATCATCAGAAAATAATTCATTATTATCTATATCTTTCTGGCTAGGCATATCCCCCAAGACCATAATTTTAGATTTGTAATTTTTATTTGATAAAATTATTTTTTTATTAGTTCCAGTAACTTTATTAGAAAGCTTTTTGTTTTTTAGGAGAAGGCTTTCAATTATCTCCTCTTTTGATAGGTTTTGATTAGTTTTATTTTTTTTATAAATTATACTGTCATACAGTCCTGTTGAGTGGTAATATTCTTTAACACTTTCGTTAGAGTAGTTTTTTGAATTTTTAGTAGACATGACTTATAGATTAAATAATTTATTCATATTTTTAATAATTTGCATTGTATTTAACCCTACTTCTCTTAATGCATCAATATATTCTGCTACAAGTGGTTATATAACAAATGATAAAATTTCGTCCTACTTAAAAGGATCGATAATGCTAAATAGTGACAAATTTAGCGAAGCTAATAAACACTTTTCTAAAGCCCAATCACTTTCTGCAGTGCATGAAGACTATAATTCACAATACATCTTCTCTCTAGTTGTGGATGGAAAAATAGATAGCGCCAACAAATTGATTGTTAGACTCGATCCTTCTCAAAAAGAAACTTTTTTATTTCAATTTATAGAAGGTGTTCACTTAATTAATAGCAGAAATTATTTTCTTGCTAAAAAAAAATTCAAATCAATTAAAACAAATAATGTTTTATTCAAAGAGTTGACGAACTATGTCCAGTTATGGCTTAATGTGTCACTATCCAATGAAACCAATCAAGAAAAAAAAATTAATAGTTTTGAGACATCATTTCTTAATATAAAGTTAATTCAAAGCTTACTTCTGTATGGGCATGTTGAAAATAATGACTTGTATTTAAAAGCAAGCAAAGAAATTCTAAGCAAAAACCAGTTAGGCCGTTATCATTTTTTTCATGTCATTTACCTTGTAGAAAAAAATAAAATTGATGAAGCTAAGCGAGTAATTGAAAATCAATTAAAAATTAATCCGAATAATTTATTAACTAAGCAGAGTTATGTGGCCTTAACAGACAATAATTTGTCTTTTTTCAGAGGTTCTTATGAATCGGCAAACATTAACCATGGAATTTCTGAACTTTTATATTTATTTTCAAATTTATTTCAACAGCAGGGTCAAGTAAGCCTGTCTAAATTATTTTTTTCTTTATCTAATTATTTAAACCCATCTTTTATTTCAAATAAATTATTAATTTTTGAAAATCAACTTATTTCAAAGCAGAGCTTAAGCTTTGATGAAAAGCTTTCTCAAAGCATTTCTAACTTGGGGGGAGAATTTTATTGGTATGTAAATTTTAATAAATTATCTTTTGACCAGGATAATTTGACAGAAAAAAATGAGCCTGTTCTAAAAAATTTAATAAAATATTTGTCAGAAAATAAGCACTTTCATTTTTCTAAGCTAATGAATATGGGAGACTACTACCGATCTATCAAGGATTATAACCAGGCCATTAGTTATTATGATCAAGCAGAAAAGTATGCAAATCAAAAAGATTTGGATTGGAGGTTTTATTACTCAAGGGGTATTTGTAAGGAACGTTTGAAGCAATGGTCTCTTGCAGACAAGGATTTTATACTATCTTTAAAGCAGTCACCAAAAGAATATCGAGTATTGAATTATATGGCATACAGCTGGCTGGAAAGAGGCATATATTATAACAAGGCGCTTCAACTATTAGAGGAAGCTGTTGATATAAGTAAATGGGAGCATGGATATGTAATAGACTCTTTGGGTTGGGCTCATTATTTACTAAATAATTTTGAAAAAGCAGAGTCGTTATTGGAATTGGCTTACACAAAAGCTCCTAATGAAGCCGAAGTTTATGATCATTATGGAGATGTACTCTGGAAGAATAATAAAAAAATACAAGCAAAGTATGTCTGGAGCAATGCCCTCAAATTGCAGTCGCTTGAAAAAGACAGAAAAGTTAAAATAAAAGAAAAAATATTAAATGGTATTAATTAAAAAAACTACACTAAAATCTCCTGCTAAAATAAATCTTCATCTCAGAGTTCTTAAAAAAGTACCAAATAAATACCATTTAATTGAAAGCCTTGTTTCATTGATTGGCCTATATGACGAAATTACTATTAAAGAAACCTTGGCCAAAAAAACAAAAATAACTTTTTTGGGAAAATTTTCTAAAACAATATCTTCACATGACAATTCAATAATTACCGCCTTGTCTTCATTGCAAAATATTAATGAAAAAATAAGAAATAAAAATTTTATTATTAAAGTGAAAAAAAATATTCCAGTAGGATCTGGACTAGGTGGGGGCTCGTCCAACGCTGTTATAATACTATTATTTCTGATAAAAAAATTTAATTTAAATGTAAAAAAAAAAAATTTATTAGAAATTCTAAATAAAATAGGATTTGATTCTAGAATATTTTTAAATAAATATCCTAAGTTTATTTCCCATTATGGTGAGAGAACAAATATTTTTAAATACAAATTTAGGTTGAACGTTTTACTGATCTACCCGAACAAACCTAACTTTACAAAAACTATTTATCAAAAAAATAAATCATTTAGCAAAACATTCAGTATTAAAAAAACTCAACAAAGAATAAAAAAAAATATTCATGAATATTTTCGTACCGCAAACAATGATCTTGTGTATGCTGCCAAAAAAATTAATCCTAGAATAGGACATATAATTGACTATTTGAAAAAACAAAAAATGTGTGATTTTGTGCAAATGACAGGTAGTGGGTCTTGTTGTTTTGCTATTTTCAAGAGTAAAAAAACCCTTTTAAAATGTGAAAAATTGGTTAAAACCCGTTACAGAAGTTATTGGACAGCAAAGACGAAAACAATTACATAACTAGATATATTGGGGCTTAGCCAAGCGGTAAGGCAGCGGTTTTTGATACCGCCATCCCAGGTTCGATCCCTGGAGCCCCAGCCATTTTGTATGCTAAATATTATAAGCAACATTCCAGAAGCAGTTAAAATTTACAAACTCCTAAATCCATCGGGTAGCGAAGAAAATAGTTCCACAAAGTTTGTCGGTGGATGTGTACGTGATTTGATTTTAGGCCATAAAATAAAAGACATAGATTTAGCAACTAGTTTCCCACCTCAAGAAATTGTTAAGATATTAGAAAATGAAAACATTAAAACTAATATTAAAGCAATTAATTTTGGAGTTGTAACTGCCTATATTAATAATTATTTGTTTGAAATTACGACTCTTAGAAAAGATTTATTGCAAGATGGAAGATATGCTAAAATAGAATTTATCAAAGACTGGAAATTAGATTCTCAACGAAGAGATTTCACAATAAATGCTATTTATTGTGAATTAAATACAAAAAGCAATGAAGGTTTTCAATTATTCGATCCACATAATGGTAAAGAAGATTTAATAAATGGTAAAATTAAATTTATAAAAAATGCAAAAATTAGTATTAAGGAAGATTGTGTCAGAGCCTTAAGATATCTGAGATTTTTTTATTCCTACTCTAGTTACGAACATGATCCTTATGTATTAGAGCAGATTTTTAAAAATAAAGATAATATTAAAAATTTATCCCAAAATAGATTAAAAACTGAATTAAAAAAAATAATTGTAATCAATCCAAAATTAAAAATTGAAAAAAACTCACTGATTAAGGATTTTTTTTCATATATTTATCCAGACTTTAACAGCATTGTAAATTTATATGATTAAGAGTGGAATAAAAAATTCTCAAAATAGTTAAATATATTTAACATCCAAAATTTCAAAGTTTTTTTCACCGGAAGGGGTTTCTATAACAACAAAATCTTCTTTATTTTTTCCTATAAAGCCACGACCAAGAGGAGATTTGTAATAGATTAGACCATTTTTTACATCGGCCTCATCTCTACCAACTATCTTGTAGGTATTTTTTTTATCATTATCCAAATCTTTAACTATGATTGTGCTAGCAAAAATAACCTTATTATCATTTGGAATTTTTCTAATGTCTATTACTTCAGCCATGGCAATCGAAGTCTCCAATTCTTGAATCCTTTTTTCATTTAAACCCTGTTCTTCTTTTGCAGCATGATACTCAGCATTTTCTTTTAAATCTCCATGAGATCTAGCTTCAGAAATCGCCATAACTATTTTAGACCTAGTCGTATGCTTTCTCTCATCAAGTTCAGACTTAATCTTTTCAAGTCCTTGAAGCGTTATAGGTTCTTTTTCCATTATGACTAATTATTACCACGAAGCCAGAGGCGGTAAAGACATAAATATTGCCTCAATATTTCCACCCGTAGATAAACCAAATTTTGTGCCACGATCATGCAACAAATTAAATTCAGCGTATCTTGCTCTTTTTATAAGTTGTTTTCCCTTATCTTTCTTTGTCCACTTTTGTTTCATTTTTTTTTGAATAATATTTTTAGCTATTTTTAAAAAAACTTTTCCTACATCTTTTGTATATAAAAAATCTTTTTCCCAATCTGAGTTTAGATAATCATAAAAAATTCCACCGTCACCCCTAGGTTCATTCCTATGAGGTAAAAAAAAATATTTATCACAATTTAGTTTATGAAGCTTGTAATAGTTCTTGTTATGATTGGAACACATTTTCTTTAATTCTTGATGAAAATATTTTTTTTGTTTATCATCTTTTATGCAGGGCGTAACATCCATACCTCCCCCAAACCATTCTTTGGATGTAATAATGTAACGAGTGTTAAAATGCAAAGAAGGTATTTTGGGATTTTGAAAATGGGCAACAACCGAAATTCCCGATGCCCAAAATTTAGAACTTTTTTTAGTTCCTGGAATTTTGTTTTTAAAATTTTTATCAAAGCGACCATTAACTACAGAAATATTAACGCCCACTTTTTCAAAAATATTTCCATTTCTGAGTATTGATATTTCTCCCCCGCCCTCGGATTTGATTTTAGATTTCTTCCATTTAGATCTAGTAAATTTTACTTTCTTTTTTGCATTTTTATTTTCAAAATACTCAAAATCTTTACAAATTAAATTTCTCAAGTCCCTAAACCATTTGGTGGTATTTTTTTTTCTTAAATGAATAGAGTTCATTTTATAAATTAATTTGCCTTAAAGCTTCAGAGGCTACAATTGCAACAGATGATGCTATATTAAATGATCTTGTTTTTTTATTCATTTTTATTGTAAGTTTATTTTGAATACTATTATGTATTTTCTCTGGAACTCCAGCACTTTCTTTTCCAAAAACCAACGTATCATTTTTTTTATATAAAAATTTTGTATAATTGCTATTAGACTTAGTTGTTAGTAAAATTAACCTAGTATCTTTTTTTTTTGAAAAAAAATCATTATACGATTCATAAAATCGCAGGTTGCAAATATCCAAATAATCTAAATAAATTCTATCCAGTTTTTTTTTGTCAAAAAAATACCCACACGGTTTTATGATTTCTAAATTGATATCAAAACAAGCGCAGATTCGGATAATTGCAGCGGTATTTTGTGGTATATCTGGTTGATAAAGAGCAATATTAATCATTATTTTTGTTATTATGCGTCATCGTGGCTATAGAACTATATTATTAATTTTTCATATATACATGAATTATACTATTTAAAAATGAGCAAAAAAAACAATAAAGATACGTCTACAAGAAGAGATTTTTTAACAACTGTAACCGCAACTGTTGGGGTAGTGGGGGTAGGAGCTGGTGTGCTGCCTATTATATCTCAAATGAATCCAGATTCTTCAGTGAAGGCACTTGCTTCTATAGAAGTTGATATTTCCAATATACAAGAGGGTAAAGAAATAACAGTTCTCTGGAGAGGAAAGCCAGTATTTATTAAGAGAAGAACGAAAGAAGAAATTCAAAAAGCTGAACAAACAAACATGAAAGATCTGATGGATCCTCAAGAAGATAAAGATAGAGTTAAAAAATCAGAGTGGTTGGTTGTTGTTGGAGTGTGTACACACCTAGGGTGCGTACCCATTGGAGGTAAAGGAGAATATAATGGATGGTTCTGTCCATGCCATGGATCGCATTACGATACCTCAGGAAGAATTAGAAAGGGTCCAGCTCCGACCAATTTAGAAGTTCCCAAATACGAATTTGTTAGTAATAATAAGATAAAAATAGGTTAATACTTTTTAAATGAGCTCTGAAAAACCAAATCAACAATACGAACCAGTTCACACGAACAAAGTTGGTGGCTCACCCTTTACCGGTGTTACAGGCTGGATAGACAATAGACTCCCTATCATTAGAATGTTTAAGCACGAATATTTAGACTTCCAAGTTCCAAAATCCTTGAGTTATTTTTGGAGTTTCGGTGGAATTTTAACGATTTGTTTAATACTTTTGATAGTGACGGGTTTAAGTCTGGGAATGCATTATAAGCCTGACGCAAAATACGCTTTTGATTCAGTAGAAAAAATTATGAGAGATGTAAATTTTGGATGGCTAATTCGCTATGCTCATATGAACCTAGCTTCCTTTTTCTTTATTGCTGTGTATCTTCATATTTTCCGAGGATTGTACTATGGATCTTATAAAGAGCCTCGCCAGTTAATGTGGTTAATTGGAATTGTAATATTTTTTTTAATGATGGCAACAGCTTTTCTCGGATATACCTTGCCGTGGGGACAAATGAGCTATTGGGGAGCTACCGTTATAACAAATCTTTTTTCCGCAATTCCTTTAGTAGGTGAGTCAGTAGTCACATGGTTATGGGGAGACTACTCTGTTGGAGATGCTGCATTAAACAGATTTTATGTATTGCATTGGCTAATTGCATTTTTAATAGTTGGTGTAGTTGCTTTTCATGTCATTGCTCTTCACATTGTTGGTTCTAACAATCCATCAGGAATAGAACCGAAGGACACAAGAGACACAGTTTCTTTTTCTCCATTTACGACGAGCAAGGATCTAGTTGGAATGTTAGTGTTTTTGTTAATATTTGTTGCGGTCATGATGTACGCACCAAATTATTTAGGTCATCCAGACAATTATATACCCGCCAATCCATTGGTGACTCCAGCCCACATCGTACCAGAATGGTATTTTCTCCCTTTTTATGCAATTTTGAGAAGCATACCTGACAAGTTGATGGGAGTTATTGCGATGGTTAGCAGTATTGCAATACTAGGATTATTACCGTGGTTAGATTTTAGCAAAGTTAGATCTAGTGTTTTTAGACCCATATGGAAACAGTGTGTATTTTTGTTTGTTCTAGATTTTTTTGTCCTAATGTATATTGGGGGAGCGCCAGCAGAGGGAATTTATTTAGTTATAGGAAGAATAGGAACTGCTTTTTGGTTCGCATTTTTTCTAATACTGGCACCTCTAGTTTCTTTAATTGAAAAACCCTTGCCAATGCCAGATAGTATTCATGAATTTGAAGAGTGGAAGAAGCAGGGAAAGATAAAAACTATTAAATTATTTAATAGATAGCATATGAAATTATTTTTCTTAAAATTTAAGTCAATTACTCTTATTGTAATTTTTGTTTTAATTTCAAATGTTTCTTTTTCTAAAGAATCTAATGTTCAACTTTTAAAGCCTGACTGGTCGTTTAATGGTTTTTTTGGTAAATTTGATAGAGCTTCCCTTCAAAGAGGTTATCAAGTCTACAAAGAAGTGTGTGCCTCTTGTCACTCAATGAGTTTGTTGAGTTATAGAAATTTGGCAGAAAAGGGTGGCCCAGAGTTTACAGCGGAAGAGGTAAAAGCCATTGCATCACAATTTGAAGTTACAGATGGCCCAAACAATGATGGAGAAATGTTCCAACGATCTGGAAAGCCATCTGATAGATTTGCAAGTCCTTATCCTAATGAAAATGCTTCACGATCTGCCAATGGCGGAGCATATCCACCAGACATGTCTGTCTTAGCAAAAGCTAGACCAGGAGGGTCTGATTATATCTACTCTGTATTGATGGGCTACGAAGAAAAAACTCCAGAAAATATCAAGCTAGAAGAGGGTGTGTATTATAATAAATATATGATAGGTAACAAAATACGAATGGCAAACCCCTTGAGTGAGGGAGTTATTGAGTATACTGACGGGACCAAAGCTAGCCAGGAACAAATGGCAAAAGATGTTGTTAGTTTTCTTACTTGGGCCGCGGAACCACATCTAGAAATAAGAAAAGAGTTGGGGTTTAAATCTGTAATTTATTTATTAATTTTAACTATTCTAGTTTATTTAATTAAAAAGAAGATTTGGTTACGTATTGAACCTAAAGTGTAAAACATCTCCATCTTTAACCAAGTAGTCTTTTCCTTCAATTCTTAATTTACCTTTGTCTCTAGCCCCAGATTCCCCATTACATTGTATAAAATCTTCATAGCCAATAGTTTCTACTTTAATAAAACCTTTTTTAAAATCAGTATGTATAACTTCAGCAGCATCAGGAGCTTTGCAGACAGTGGGAATGGTCCACGCACGAGTTTCTTCTGGCCCCGCAGTAAAATAGGTACTAAGGTCGAGAGCCTTATAGCTTGATCTGATTACTCGATCCAATCCTGTTTCTTGGATATTCAAATCTTTCATAAATTCTGATGCTTCCGAATCTCCAAGCTCAGTGATTTGCTGTTCAATCTCTGCAGATATATTGACAATCTGCTCTCCCTTAAAATGCTCTTCAATTAATTTTGTATATTGATTTCCACTTACAATGCTCTCTTCTCCAGTGTTACAAACAATTATCTTTGGTTTTAGTGTTAAGATAGATGCACTATTAATAATTTTAGAATCAAAATCATTCCTTAGGCTATAGGGATTTTTTCCATCTTTTAGTAGCGCGTAAGCTTGCTCTAGCAATCTATTAAGATCTTCATTTTCAACAACGTTTTTATTTTTCTTCCCAATCCTTTTTTCTAATGATTCTAAATCTGCCAACATTAATTCTGTTTCAATAATTTCAAAATCTCTCACAGGATCTACTGTTTTGTTAACATTTTGAATTTCATCTGATTCAAAGCAGCGTAGAAGATGAACTATGGCATCCACTTCCCTAATATGAGATAAAAATTTATTACCCAAACCCTCGCCTTTAGAGGCACCAGCTACTAACCCTGCAATATCAACAAAGGTAATAAGTGTTGGTATAGTTTTTTTAGAGATGGCAATTTTACTTATTTTTTCAATACGCTCATCAGGGACAGAAACCACTCCAACATTTGGTTCTATTGTGCAAAAAGGAAAGTTTGCTGCCTCTGCATTTTTTGATTTGGTAAGAGCATTAAACATGGTTGACTTCCCAACATTTGGAAGACCTACGATGCCAACTTTAAAGCTCATTAAATATTGCTTTTGCTCGAAAAGTTATCTAGATCTCTTTCAATTAAGAGATGCACATTATCTAAAAGTTTTTGAACAGACATGTCAATAACTTCAGTTTCTTCATCAGTAAAATCGTTAAGAACATGACTATCCACTAATTTTTTTTCACCTGGATGTCCAATACCCACTCTGATTCTATAAAAATTAGGACCTATAGCATCTTCAATAGATTTGATGCCATTGTGCCCACCGCTCGACCCTCCAACTTTACATCTTATTTTTCCAATTTCTAAATCTAAATCGTCATGAAATACAAAGACATTTTTTGGAATAATTTTGTAGTAATCTTGAATCTCTCTAATGCAGGTTCCGGAATTATTCATAAACGTTAATGGCTTTACTAAAATTAATTTTTGATTATTTATTTCACCATTTGTTAGCAGGCCTTTAAACTTTGGTTTTTGTTTAGAGAGATTGAATCTTTTGTTTAAGCTGTCGATAATTATAAAGCCAATATTGTGACGATTGTTTTTGTGTTTGGGATCCGGATTTCCTAGACCTACAAATAAGAACATCTACTACTTCTTTTTGTCGGCAGGCGCTTTTGCTTTATCTTCTTCAGGTTTCGCATCTTTATTTTCAGCAGCAACCTCTCCATCCTTCGCTGCCTCACCTTCTGCTGCTGCCTCACCTTCTGCTGCTGCAGCCGGCTCAGGTTCCTTAACAACCGTAGGAGCTGCTACAGTCGCAATAGTGAAATCTCTATCTAAAATTGTGGGCTTTACATTATCAGGTAGTTTGATGGATGAAATATGAATACTTTCATTAAGTTGTTTTTCCCCAAGATCACAAACTAGTTCTGCAGGAATCTGATCTGCTGGACAATTTAATTCAACTTTTCTTCTTACTATATTTAGAACACCACCCATTTTTAAACCTGGACAAATACTCTCATTTATAAATTTTACTGGTATCCAAACAATAACTTTTGTTCCAGCGGATATTTTTTGAAAATCTACATGAATAGGCTGGTTGGTTAATTTGTTAAATTCTATATCCCTTGGCAAAACTTTATATTCCTTGCCTGCTACTTTAACGTCAATAACTGTACTCATAAAGTTACCTATTTTTAATAACTTTTCTAAAGCATTTTTTTTAACCGTTAATTTTAAATTTGATTCAACCTCTCCATAAAGAACTCCAGGTACAAAGCCATCAATCCTTAGTTTTTTAATATCGGATTTTGTTTTTGTTTCTCTGATATTGGCTTCGAGACTGGTTAAATTATTTTCCATAAGAAAGCAGGTTGTATAACAATGAGAGAATAAACTCAAGATTTGTTTATTAAAATATTGTCCTTTATATTATTTAAATAACTTAGAAACAGACCTGGATTCAGATATTCTGTTGATAGCCTCTCCCAAAAGGGAGGCAACACTTATAATTTTGATTTTAGAACCCTTTGTTTTTTGCTTATTATCAATAGAATTTGTAACTACAAATTGCTTTATTTTGGATTTTTGTATTTTCTTAACTGCATCTCCACTTAAAACCGCATGAACAACATAGGCGTACACTTCTTTTGCCCCCTTCTCAATTAGAGCCTTAGCTGCATTGCAAATTGTACCACCGCTATCAACAAGGTCATCTATGATAATGCAAGTTTTGCCTTTCACTTCTCCTATAACATTCATAACTTCAGACTTTCCAGGTCCAGATCTTCTTTTATCAATGATTGCAAGTTCCGCATTTAGTCTTTTACCTAAAGCTCTTGCTCTTTCTACCCCTCCAACATCTGGAGCTACACACACCAGGCTTTTAGATTTAATATTTTTTTTTATATCTTTAACAAAAATAGGGGCTGCAAAAAGATTATCTACCGGGATATCAAAAAAACCTTGTATTTGGTTTGCATGAAGATCAAGAGTTAAAACTCTATTGGCACCTGCATTTGTAATTAAGTTTGCAACAAGTTTTGCACTTATAGGTGATCGTGGTGTTACTTTTCGGTCTTGTCTTGCGTATCCATAGTAGGGCAGAACAGCAGTTATGTTTTTTGCAGAAGCTCGTCTTAGCGCATCTATACAAACCAGCAATTCCATGATGTTATCATTCGCTGGATAAGAAGTTCCTTGAATCACAAAAACTTCAGAACCCCTCATATTTTCATTGATTTCAATATAGACTTCTGAATCTGCAAACCTTCTAATATTACTATTAACAAGTTTAGTTTTAAGGTGTTTTGAAATTTCTTTGCTTAAAATAGGGTTGTTAGTTCCAGATACGATTTTCATTAGATTTTTTTATACACTTATTGTTCAGTTCGTTCAATCAGATTTTATGATTATAGATAAGTTTCTACCATAGTCCTTCTCTAATTTTGCAACAGATCTTCTGTGGCTAAAAAATAAAGATTTATTTGCAAAGGTGTCTTTCATAATATGAGAAATATTTGATTTTGGTATCCTGGCTTTTAATATCTGGTTAATTATAAAAGATCTTAAATCAAAAAAAATTTTATTTCTTTTGAAGGAAAAATGATCGTGGTATTTTTTGTTATTAGAAATAAATTTATTATAAAAATCTAGCTGAACTTCATATTTCTCTTTAGAAATGCAAGGACCTACGCACACCCTAATATCTTTTGCTTTTATTTTATTTTTTTTAAATAATGTCGAAGCATTTTTAATAATACCGCCAAAAGCTCCTTTCCAGCCAGCATGGACGCAACAAATGTACTTATTTGTTTTGTCTGACAATAGAATAGGAGCACAGTCAGCTGTAAGAATTCCTATGGCAACTTTTTTAAGATCAGTAAATATGCCATCGGCATATCCAATTTTTATTTTATTTTTTGATGGTATTTTTTTAAGAGTTATTATTTTATTGCCATGCTGCTGGTGAAGTAAGAATAGAAATTTTGTTTTAATTTTTTTTTTGACGATTTCAATATTCTGATAAACGTGTTTTTTTTTATCTTTAGATCCCAATCCGCAATTTAATGTCCCGTAAATTCCTTTGGAGGTTCCATTCTCTCTAGTAAAAAAAGCATGAAGAATATTGCTGTTTTTAGAAAATGAATTTGATTTAAATATCATATTTAAAGTCAGTATTGTATTGGTTGGATATTATCAAAACTTTAAATAGACTTCCCATTTCCAAGGGGTGCAAAAGTCTTTTTAACGCACCGTCCAAAAGCAATTGTTGATTTTTTTTTAGGTTCTTTTTTGCGTTGGCAGCCCTCTCTTTAATCCCTAGTTTTTGTAAGAAGTTTGATTGAGTGGTAAATTCAACTAGATGCAATTTGTTTTTTTTAAATAATTTTATTAAGTGAAAAAAGTTTACCTGGTATGTAATATCACTTTCGCCCACATTTTGTAAAATATTAGATTTTTTATTCTTGTAAATAGCCTGAACGGTATCATTACAAATTCTGGATTCTTCTCCGTAGTCAATGGTTAGAAAAATAGAATTTTTATTTTTTAAAAGATCGGAAATATTATTTATAAGTTTTTCTAAAATTAGAGGATATTCAATAAATTTATTTATTTTTAAATTATAAATTTTTTCAATTTTTCTAATGGAATCTAACTTTGCTTTTTTAAATATGAAGCTAAGCTGTTTTTTTTTATTAAAAAACACATATTTTTCAAACCAGGAATCTCCTCTTTTGCTAAATTGTTTAACGGGCAGAGCATCAAAAAACTCATTGCCAAGAATAATCAAATTATCTTTTTTTTTAAATTCTTTAAGATTATCAATCCAGTAAATATTTTTTTCATTTTTAAGGTTCTTTTTTTGAATTTTTTTTAAACTTTTACTCTTTTCTAAAAAATAATAATTAACATTAGATTTAAAAAAATTTATTTTACCTAAACTTGAAATTATATCCTTTCCCATAGTTCCGTCTCCAGGGCCTAGCTCCAAGATATTGAGAGTTTTTGGTTTCTTAATTTTATTCCAAAAAAGAACAATCCAAATAGCTATCATTTCAGAAAATATACTAGATACATGTGGGGAAGTTACAAAATCTCCACCATATCCAAATTTGTTTTTTTTTTGATAATAGCTTTGTTTAAATTTGTAGAGACAAAAATCTATATATTGATCTAGAGGAAGAATTTTTTTTTTTTTAATTTTTTCTAAAATCATTTTTTGATTTCCATATTATAAAAAAGCTTCCGAAAAAAATTGTTAAAAGACTCAGAAGTGTTCCCATGCTAAGTCCAAAGTACAAATAGCCTAAATGCTGATCTGGTTCTCGGAAAATTTCCGCTATGATTCTAAAAAAAGAATAGCTCATTAAAAAAATAATAGATAGGTATCCATTTTTTTCACTTAATCTTCCAACCAAAGTATTCATAATAAAAAACAATAATAGACCCTCTAGCAATGCTTCATATAGTTGAGATGGGTGTCTTGCTATTTGATCGTATTTTGGAAAAATAAATGACCAAGAAACATCCGTTGGTTTTCCTACTAACTCACCATTAATAAAATTTGAAATTCTTCCTAAAAAAATACCAATCGGAGATATGCATGCCAAAACATCTGTTAATGACCAAAAAGAGATTTTATTTTTTTTAGAAAATACAAAAGATGATATTACTATGCCAATTAAACCTCCATGGAATGACATTCCGCCATTCCAGACTTTTGGTATCTCCGCCAAATTCGATAAATAAAAACTAAAATCATAAAAGAAAATATATCCAAGCCTACCACCAAAGATGATTCCCAAGACCGCCCACACGACGTAATCATCAAGATTTTGTTCACACAAATTCGTATTTGAAAATTTTTTTTTAATTAAGTATTTCCCCCAATAAACACCAAAAAAAATTCCAAAAATATATGCTAGCGAATACCATCGTATAGAAAGAAACCCCAAGTTTATTAAGACAGGATCAAAATTGTGAACAATCATTAGGCGGGAAATGTTAGGGTCACTCTTAGACCTGATTTATTTTTGCCTTCGGTAAATTTAATAGTTCCACCATGAGAGTTCACTATATCTTGGACAATTGATAAGCCCAAGCCAACACTACCTTCAGACATTTGTCTGCTTTTATCCAATCTATAGAACGGTCTTAATACTTTTTCTCTTTCGTTTTCAGGTATACCCGGCCCCTTATCTTCAACTGCAATTTCTATTTGTGACTTTGTTTTTTTTATTCCAACATCAGCATTGCCAGCATATTTTAAAGAGTTGTCGATGAGATTGTATACGCATCTTTTTATTAAATGCTGTCTTCCTGTCATAAATATCTTTTCCTCACACTGCAGAGTAAGAGATTTATTAGAATATTTGTGAATAATTTCAGTCATTAAATTTGAAAGATTAAATTGTATAGAATTGACAGATTCTTGGGTAGTCGAAAAGTCTAAATATTCAGAAATCATTTTTTCCATTTCTAAAATGTCATCTTTAATTTTATCTAAAGAATTATTTTTATTTAAAATTTCAATTTGTAATTTTAATCTAGTAAGGGGCGTTTTTAGGTCATGACTAATACCTGAAAGCATGGCTGTTCTTTGGCTGATGTGTCGTAAAATTCTTCTTTTCATTTTTTCAAATTCAATAATTGCTTTCCTGACCTCAACTGCACCAGTTGGTTTTAATTCAGGGACATATTGGCCTTTACCAAACTTTTCAGCAGAATCTGCAAGGATAGAAAAAGGCCTCACTTGATTTCTTAAAAACAAAATGGATATTAAAAGCAAAAAGAAAGATGGAATAGTAATCCATAAAATAAAAATTCTTGCAGAAGAGTTTCTAATTCTAGACTTTAAAACAATAAATTGAATTACATCTTTGTTAGTACTAATTCTAATATCAACGACATCCTTTTTGCTTTTGGTGTCATACCAAAATGGTACTCGTAGATCTTTACTTAGCCGCTCTTCTAAAAGCTGGTCATGCAAGCTATATGTAAATGCATTTTTAAATCTAGGAAGTTTATGATTTTTTTTAACATTAATTTTTAAAATCAATTTTTTTTCTAAAACTTCTTTTATGAAATTAAAATCTTTTCTTGTTTCCGGATCTATATAAACCTCCGTTATTGCATTGATTTCACCAGCTAAAGTTCTTACTAGCTCTTTATTAGTTTTAATCCAGAGACTGTCAAAAAAAACTACAATTAAAATGAGCTGCAATAGCGCAATTGGAGTGATTATAATAAATAAATATCGAAAAAAAATAGTTTTAGGTAAAAATTTTTTTAACATCTTTAATCAGTCCAAAGAATATAGCCATTGCCCCGAACAGTTTGTAAATACTTTGGATTTTTTGGATCTGGCTCTATTTTTTGTCTTAATCTTGTAATCATAACATCGACAGCTCTTTCTTTTGTTAAATGAACTATTTTAGATATTTGTTCTCTATGAAAAATCTGTCCCACTGACAAAATCATATTTTCTAAAAGAGATTTTTCCGCAGCATTTAGTTTTGTCTCACCAGATTTTGATTTGATGGACATTTTTTCTAAATCCACTTTTATATCTCCAAACTTTAGTATGGGATTTAAATTTTTATTTTTCTGAACTCTCTTGAGTATATTTTTTATTCTTAAAAGAAGCTCTTTGGGCTCAAATGGTTTAGGCAAGTAATCATCAGCACCTGTCTCTAGTCCATAAATCCTATCAGAAGTGCCTCCCATTGCAGTAAGTAGGATGATAGGCTGATCACTACTTGTTTTGATTTCTTTTGTTAGCTCTAGCCCGTTTTGACCTGGCATCATAATATCTAAAATAATTAAATCAAATTTAATTAATTTTATTTTATTTTTTGCATCGTCAGAGTTTTTGGCAGTCGTCGTGTAGAAATTGTTACTTTGAAGATATTCTTTTGTGAGTTCTCTTATCCTATCATCATCATCTACAATTAAAATATGCTTTTTCTCATCTATTTTCATTTAATTATTAATAATTTTTTTTAATACTTTTTTAAAGTTAAGCACCTCTTGAGAATCACATTCTTTAAACGCTTTAAGTATCCTCTCTTTTTGAATACTAAATATTTCTTCACTAATTTTCTCTCCTTTTTCTGTAAGATGGAGTAATCTTTGTCTACCATCAATCTTACCTTTGGACTGTGAAATAATTTTGTCTTTAATAAGCTCTTGTAACACACGACTTAAGCTTTGTTTTGTAATCTTTAATTTTTTGATTAAATCAGCAACTTTCATTCCAGGATTGGCATTCACAGTACAAATGAGTCTATGGTGTGCCCTACCAAAGGAATTTTTTTTCAAAATTTCATAAGGATCTGAGTAAGATTCTGTGTAAGCCTCCAACATTAATTCAATAATTTCCTTGATGTTGTTTTCTCTTAAATATAAAAAATCACTCATAATTTATTTATGTAGTCAGTATTGCTGACATATATTATATTAGAATTAAAATTAATTGAAAACAATTTATACATGAGCAACATTCCCTACGATCAAATGACTGGAAAAATATGGCTTGATGGTAGTCTTGTTGACTGGAGCGAGGCAAAGCTGCATGTCCTAACCCATGGCCTTCACTATGGAAGCTCGGTTTTTGAAGGAGAGCGAGTATATGATGGTGAGATATTTAAATTAACTGAGCACAGTGAAAGACTTATTTATTCTGCAAGTAGACTGGGTTTTGAAATACCTTATTCAATTGAGGAAATTAATTCATTTTGCAGAGAGGTTGTTAAAGTTCAAAAAATAGAAAATGGATATGTAAGACCCATAGCATGGAGAGGTAGTGAGATGATGGCCGTGTCGGCACAAAATAATACTATTCATTTTGCTATAGCTGCTTGGGTATGGGGATCTTATTTTGATCCAAAAATTAAATTGAATGGCATCAAATTGGATATTTCTAAATGGAAAAAGCCAGCTCCAGATTCCATACCATGGGATGCTAAAGCTGCTGGAAATTATATGATTAATACACTATCCAAACATGAGGCTGAAAAAAATGGATTTAACGATTCTATGATGCTTGATTACCAGGGAAATATTGCTGAAGCCACTGGAGCGAATGTTTTTTTTGTTAATCAGGAGCAAACAGAGATTTATACACCTATTGCTGATAGCTTTTTAGACGGGATTACAAGAAGAACAGTTATTGAAATAGCAAAAAAATTAAAATTAAAAATTACTGAAAAAAAAATTAAGCCAGATGATTTAAAAAATTATACAGGTTGTTTTTTAACTGGATCTGCAGCAGAGGTAACGCCTGTATCACAAATAGGAAAATATTCCTTTGAGGTTTTGGACATAATTGGAAAATTGTCAGATGAGTATCAATTGCTAGTGAGAAAAAAATAGTTACTTAATCAATTGCGTGAATTATTCCTTTTTTAATATACGAATATCCAGTAATTAAAGTTAGAAAAGCTGAGAACCAAAGCAAAGCAATTCCTATTTCAGATCCATAGTTAAAAAGCAATTTATCTCCAGAGGATCCGGTAAGCAAAACAGAAATAGCGAACATCTGAAAAAAAGTTTTTATTTTTGCCATATTGGATACTGGCATTTTTAATCTGAATTTTGCCAAGTACTCTCTTAAACCAGATACTAAAATTTCCCTAGAAATTATAATGATTGCAGCAATTACCTCTTGTCCTTCTATTTGTTTGCTTGAAACCAGAAGCACAAGGGCTGTAACAACAATAATTTTATCTGCAATAGGATCTAGCAACTCTCCAAGTTTAGACTGCTGCTTTAGCAATCTTGCAAAAAAACCATCTAAAAAATCAGTAAAACTTGCAAGAACAAAAATTGAAAAAGAGAGCCAATTACCCAAACTACCAGGAAGAAAAAATGCGAATACTAGAAAGGGAACTAAAATTAAGCGTCCAATAGTTAGAATATTAGGTATTTTAAAAATCATAAAAAATTCTTATTAAGATGAAAATAATTATATATTTTTTTTGCAATTAATTCACTAATTCCGTCCACTTTCTTCAAATCTTCAAGGCTAGCTCCTTCGATAGTTTTTGCCGAACCAAAGTGATTTAGCAATGTTTTTTTTCTATTGCGTCCGATTCCAGGTATCTCATCCAATGGAGATACCAAGAAAGATTTTTTTCTTTTTTTTCTATGAGTGAATATTGCAAATCTATGAGCCTCATCCCTTAGTCTTTGCATAAAAAAAAGCAGTGGATTATTTTTTTCTAATTTAATTATTCTATTATTGTAGATGAAAGTTTCATTTCCATCATTTCTATTTTTTCCTTTAGCAATTGCAATAATTGCCAATTGGTGAAAACCTAATTGATCTAGTTTGCTTCTTACCACGGAATATTGACCCTTACCCCCATCAATAAGAAGAAGGTCAGGGACATTGTCACTTTCAGATTGCTTTACTAGTTTAGAAAATCTTCTTTCTATTACCTCATTCATCATACCGTAGTCATCACCAGGTTTAATATTTTTATTTTTTATATCAAATTTTCTATATCTATTTTTTAAAAATCCTTCTTTGCCAAAGCTTACAAAGCTCCCAATAGCATTCGTTCCTTGAGTATGACTGTTGTCATAAATTTCAATTAGAGTTGGAGCAAAACCTAAGTTAAACTTATCTCTAAGCAGTGTTAACGAATTGTTATTTTGGTCTGAGTCAAATATTTTTCTTTGTAAACTTTCTTTAGCATTTTTAACTGCCATGTTGATAATGGCTATCTCACTTTTTTTTTTCGGTATTTTAAAACTTATTTTTTTTTTATTTTTTATCTCTAGAGCTTTTTGTAAAAGATCTAAATTCTTAGGCCTTATATTTAATACAATTTGTCTGGGTGGTATTTTGTTTTCATAAAATTGAGCTAAAAAAGCATCCATAACTTCAGATTCGGTATTTTCTAAATCGTGTTTGGGAAAAAAACACTGATTACCCCAGTTTTGTTTGGACCTATAAAAAAAAACTACAATACATGAAATATTAGAACTTCTATAAGAAACCACAACATCAGCATCTATAAAATTATCTTTATTAATTTGTTGAGAGGATTGAATGTAAGTTAAGGATTTAATTCTATCTCTAAATATTGCTGCTTTTTCAAAATCAAGATTTTTGCTAGCCATTTCCATTTCTTTGGAAAATTTTTTTTGTATAGACCTTGATTTTCCATTTAAAAAATCAATACAGTTTTGAACAGATTTCTTGTAATTTATTTTTTCAATTTCATTCGTACAGGGAGCTGAGCATCTTTTAATTTGATATAGCATGCACGGGCGTGTCCTGTTTTTAAAAGTGTTATCATCACAAACTCTTATTTGAAAAACTTTTTGAAGCATTTTAATAGTCCAATTAGCTGAAGCAACAGAAGCAAAGGGGCCAAAATACAAGTCTTGATCGTTATGCTTACCTCTAAATTTCGTCAGTTGTGGCCAGGAATCGCTCATGCGTATTTGTATATAGGGAAAGGATTTGTCATCCTTTAGCAGGACATTGTATCTTGGTTTGAATTTTTTAATTAAGTTAGCCTCGAGGAGCAAAGCCTCTGACTCATTACTGGTAGTTATTATTTCCAACTCTTTAATAGAGGAAATAAGCCGTTGAGTTCTAATCGCCAATCCAGAACTAGATGTATAGTTTTGAAGTCTCTTTGGAAGATTTTTTGCCTTACCAATATAAATAATTTTATTTTTATTATCTAAAAATTTATAGATACCTGGGCTATTAGGAATATTTTTGATCTTTGATTTAACTAATAATTTACCACTTTCTAATAGATCCATTACTTTTTACGCTTACTGATTTGAAATCCTACCGAAGCTCCTTTTTTTAAAATATCTAATTTTTCTATTTCCAGTTCAATAGCTGTAATTTTTTTATTTTTTAAAATATCTTTGACTATTAATTCTCCTAAAATTTCTAAAAAATTAATTTTTTTATCTAAAATGTTATTTATAATTCTGATGATGCCATCGTAGTCCACTATTGTATTTAGATTGTTATCATTAAATTTTATTTTACGATCAATCTCTAGTTTAATATTAAATTTCAATTTTTGTTTTTGGACCTTTTCTTTAGGGTAATATCCAAAAATTGTATTTATAATAAGATTTTTAATAAGAATTTTTTTGACAAGTTTTGAAGAGACGGGCTTCTCAACAAGTTGCATTGCTTTATTGTTTTTGAGATTTTTCATTTTCTATTCTTTTACATTGATAAGGTCTGGAGTTTTCCAGGCGAGATTTTGACCACTGTCTACTGGAACAGTTAATCCAGTAATAGAATCATTCCCTAAAATAAATTCTATTGTTTTACAAATATTAATGACTTTCGTTTGCTTTTTTAAAATTGTATTTTTAAATTGTTTTTCAAAATCTTTTTGGGATTGTCTTTTATTTTTCATCACTGGGCCAGGAGCTATTGCATTGACTCTAATTTTTGGAGCAAATTTCATAGCCAGCGTCTTGGTTAGCGTCTCTAGGCCAGCTTTACTAAGAGTATAAGATAAAAAATAGGGAGTTAGCTTGAAGATTCTTTGATCTATAATATTAATAATATTGCCCTGAATATTTTTTTTTTGGTTCGCAAATTCACCAGAAAGTATAGCGGGTGCTTTTAAGTTAACATCAAAGTGTGACTGCCACCTTTGATTGTTAAAATTTAAGATATCATCATTTTCAAAAATTGAAGCACAATTGATAAGGCAATCTATTGTTCCCATTTTTTTCTTTGCTACTTTTAATATCGATCTTGTCTCATTGGGCTTTGACAGGTCTCCCTTTACAATCATACACAGCACCCCCATAGAAATAATTTTCTTTTTAAGAGCAGTTGCCTCTTTTTTAGATTTATGAAAATGAATTACTATATTCCATCCTTTTTTTGCAAAAAAAATAGAGATTTCCTTTCCAATTCTTTGTGCCCCTCCAGTAATAAGGATATTTTTTTTCATTTATCTTTTTTTCTTTACTTTTGTGCCTGCTTTGCCCTGAGTTGATCTTCCATACAATGAGTTATTAGGTCCATATTTTTGTATACTTGAGTTAATAGCCAATCCTAAATCTGAATTTTCTAATTTTTTTATTTCATCTCTTATTTTGGCAGCCTTTTCAAATTCTAGGTTGTCTGCTGAAATATGCATGTCTTTTTTCAGAGATTTTAAGTGTTTTTTTAAATTACCACCAATTTCTATATTTTTTTCAACATTCAAGTAATCTTTTTCATAGACACTTTCGAGAATATCTCCAATTTCTTTCTGAATGCTTTGAGCTGTAATATTATTTTTTTTATTAAAAAGTTCCTGCTTTGACCTTCTTCTATCAGTTTCTTCAATCGCTTTTTTTATACTTTTAGTTTCTTTATCAGCATATAAAATAACTTTTCCCTCTACATTTCTTGCTGCTCTACCAATTGTTTGTATTAACGAGGTTTCTGATCTCAGAAATCCTTCTTTGTCAGCATCTAGAATTGCTACTAATGCGCATTCTGGAATATCCAAGCCTTCTCGTAATAGATTTATACCTACTAGAACATCAAAAACTCCTAGTCTCAAGTCTCTAATAATCTCAATTCTTTCCAGGGTATCAATTTCTGAATGCATGTATCTTACCTTAATTCCATTTTCATCTAAATATTCAGTAAGATCTTCAGCCATTTTTTTAGTTAATGTAGTTGCTAAAACTCTTTGTTTTTTTTTAACAATTTTTAAACATTCTGAAAGTAGGTCATCCACTTGATTTTTTGCAGGACGAATAAAAATGTCCGGGTCTGTTAATCCTGTGGGTCTGATAATTTGTTCTGCAAATACACCCTTTGACTGATCTAATTCCCAGTCTCCAGGAGTTGCTGAAACAAATATAGTTTCAGATCTCATCATGTCCCATTCTTCAAATTTTAGGGGCCTGTTATCCATGCAGGAAGGTAACCTAAACCCATAGTCAGAAAGAGTTTTTTTTCTTGTATGGTCTCCTTTATACATTCCGTTAAGCTGAGGTACTGTCACATGACTTTCATCTACAAAAATAATTGCATTATCAGGTAAGTATTCAAATAATGTTGGTGGAGGCTCACCAGGATTCCTACCTGATAGAAATCTTGAATAATTTTCAATACCTGAGCATGTTCCAGTAGCTTCAATCATTTCTAAATCAAATCTTGTTCTTTCATCTATTCTTTGTGCCTCGAGTAATTTATTTTCTCTTCTAAATTTTTTTAAAGTTGTAACAAGCTCTGCTTTAATTTCTTTTATGGCTTGCTGCACGGTTGGTCGGGGGGTTATATAATGACTGTTAGCATAAATTTTTATAATATTTAAATCTTCCGTTTTATCTCCTGTCAAAGGATCAAACTCTTTTAAGCTTACTATCTTTTCATCATCTAATGAAATTCGCCACGCTCTATCTTCCAAGTGAGATGGAAAAATTTCTATATTTTCTCCACGCACTCTAAATGACCCTCTGTAAAAATTTTGATCATTTCTTTTGTATTGCAATTCAACAAGACCTTTAATTATTTTTTCCCTATTATAAGAATTGTTTTTTTCAAACGTAAATGTCATTTTTGAGTAAGAATCAGGAGATCCTAAACCATAGATACAAGAAACACTTGCTACAATTATAACGTCATCTTTTTCAAATAAAGATCTAGTAGCTGAATGTCTCATTCTATCTATTTGTTCGTTGATCGCAGATTCTTTTTCAATAAATGTGTCGGATCTTGGTACATATGCTTCGGGTGTGTAATAATCATAATAAGAGACAAAATATTCAACCGCATTTTCATTAAAAAAACTTTTCATCTCACCGTACAGTTGAGCAGCTAATGTTTTGTTAGGAGCCAAGATTATTGCTGGCCTGTTAAGCTCTTCAATAATCTTTGCCATAGTGAATGTTTTTCCAGATCCAGTCACTCCAAGCAAAACTTGATTTTTTTGATTAGTGAGCAAGCCCTCACGAAGTTGTTTTATTGCGGTGGGTTGATCACCAGCTGGAGTGAATGATGAAGTTAGTTTAAATTTTTTTCCGCCTTCTAATTTTTTAAAAAAATTATCTTTTTTGTTGTTCGCTTCTGGAGTATTAACAGTTGATAATTTAGACATTTATTTAGAATATTTTAATGAGCATACTATCAGGATCTTTATCTAGAATAAAACCATCTCCTACTATGGCTGTGGTTAAAAAAGCTACAGAATTAAAATCTGCTGGAAAAGACATAATATCATTGGGAGCAGGAGAGCCTGATTTTGATACTCCTGAAAATATTAAGCAGGCTGCTATTCAGGCCATCAAAGATGGAAGAACAAAATACACAGTAGTAGATGGCACTATTGAACTCAAAAGAGCTGTAATTGGAAAATTTAAAAGAGAAAATAACTTAATTTATAACGAAAAGCAGGTGAGTGTTGGGGTCGGTGGCAAGCATGTTATTTTTAATGCAATTTTAGCAACCATCAATCCAGGAGATGAGGTTTTGATACCAGCTCCTTACTGGGTGTCCTATCCAGACATTGTATTATTAGCCGGAGGCACTCCTGTAATAGTTGAGTGTGAGGAAAGTGCTGACTTTAAAATTTTACCAGAACAAATAGAAAAGAATGTAACCAAAAATACCAAATGGATTATTTTAAATTCACCTTCTAATCCAACTGGATCAGTTTATTCGGAACAAGAGCTAAAAGCGATTGGAGGGGTTTTGAAAAAATTTCCAAACGTTTATATTATGTCTGACGATATTTATGAGCATGTTCTTTATACGAAAAATAATTTTTTTACCATTGCCCAGATTCCAGAATTGTTTTCTAGAACACTTACCATTAATGGATTGAGCAAATCATACGCCATGACAGGATGGAGAGTTGGCTATGCAGGTGGACCAGAGAATATCATTCAAGGCATTGCAAAAATTCAATCTCAATCTACAACTAATACATCATCTATAAGCCAAGCAGCTGCAGAAGAAGCTTTGAATGGAACGCAGGACTTTATAAAAATACGATCAGATGCATTTAAAGAAAGAAGGGATTTTGTTGTAAAAAAACTTAATTCTATAAAAGGTCTTTCTTGTAAAAATCCAGAAGGTGCATTTTATGTTTTTCCTAGTTGTAAAAATTGCATTGGAAAAAAAGATGCCAATAAAAAAGAAATTATAAATGATACAGATTTTGTCACTTCGTTATTAGAAAACACAGGCGTGGCTGTTGTTCAAGGATCTGCTTTTGGAAAAGAAGGGTATTTTAGAATTTCTTACGCAACTTCTTTGAAGAACCTCTCTAAGGCCTTAGATAAAATCGAAGAGTATTGTAAGCAACTATCTTAGTTTTTTTCAGATAATAATTTTTCTGCCTCTAAAGCTGCCATGCATCCCATACCCGCTGCAGTAACTGCTTGACGATATGTTTTGTCTTTTACATCTCCAGCTGCAAAAACTCCCTTGATGTTTGTTTTCGTAGAGTCTGAATCTGTGAGAATATATCCTTCGGCATCCATGTTAATTTGGTCTTTAAAAATTTTAGTTGCTGGATCATGACCAATTGCAACAAAAACACCATGAGTATCTAATTGTTTAGTACTTTTGTCTTTTGTGTTTTCGAGTAACACCCCCGTAACTCCTTTTGGGTTGTCAGTACCCAGTATTTCTTTTATTGCACTGTCCCAAATAATATCAATTTTTGGATGGGAAAGAATTTTTTGTTGCAAAAGCTTTTCTGCTCTTAAGCTATCTCGTCGATGAACCAATGTTACTTTAGATGCAAACTTGGTTAAAAATAAAGCCTCTTCAACTGCCGCATTACCTCCGCCTACAACCATTACTTCTTTGTCTTTGTAAAAAAAACCATCGCATGTAGCGCACGCAGAAACTCCAAATCCTCTGAATTTAGTTTCACTTTCTAAATTAAGCCATCGAGCCTGTGCCCCTGTAGATATAATCACAGAATCTGCTGTGTATGCAGTTCCACTCTCTCCAATTAATGTAAATGGATTGTTAGAAAAATTTACTTCTTTAATCATATCATTTTCAAAAATAGTACCGACGGCTTCAGCTTGTTTTCTCATTTCCTCCATGAGCCATGGTCCTTGTATTACGTCTGAAAATCCCGGGTAGTTTTCTACATCTGTAGTAGTAGTCAATTGACCTCCAGGCTCCATTCCAGAAATGAGGATTGGTTTAAGCATGGCTCTAGCGGCATAAATTGCAGCAGTATACCCAGCCGGACCAGATCCTATAATCAATACTTTTGAATGTGACTCTTTATTTTGACTCATTTATTAAGTTTATTATCAGTAAAATTAATTTAGGTATATATGTCATGATGAAAAATATTAATGCTTGGTTATTAACAGAGGGAGCTCATGGTATGGTTAGCCAAGTGGAAGGGCTAGCCAAAGCTCTTAACGTAAATTTTACTCACAAAAAAGTAGTAACCAACTCTTTTTGGAGTTTAGTCCCCCCTTCAATAACACCCGCAAGTAAAAATACTTTTAATTTTTCTAGTATTATAGAAGATCTTTTAACGAAAAAAAATCCAACAGTTCTAATTTCTTGTGGAAGAAAAAGTGTTATTCCCTCAATTGTACTTAAGAATTATTTATATAAAAAAAATAAAACAAAAATTTTTAATATTCACATTCAGAATCCAAAAGTACATATTGATAATTTTAATTTTATTGTTGCTCCAGAGCATGACCAGCTACAAGGAGAAAATGTTATTCAATCCAAAGGAGCTATTCACTACATTACAGATGAAGAGATACAAGGTGCCAAAGCTTTGACTGAAGATAAAAATATTTTAACTATTGTCCTTGGGGGCCCCACCAAGCATTACCATTTTTCATTGGAGGAGTTGAAAGATTTATTTAATAAAGTAGATTTACTTTTCCTTAATAAGGTTGAAGAAATCAAGATTGTATCCTCAAGAAGAACGCCACAATCAATAATACATTTTTTGCAAGATAGATATAAAGACAACCCAAAAATCACTGTAGATTCTTCACTGTCTAGAAAAAATTATGTTCAAGCCCTTGCTCAGGCTAAAAAAATTATTGTTACCTCCGATTCTATATCTATGTTGTCCGAGGCGGCTACTACAGGAGTGCCTATTTATTTAGCTAAATTAAAATCTTATAAAAATGACCATCGATTTTCTAATTTTTTAGAATCGTTTAAAAAACTTAATATAATTAAGGATTTAGAGACAAAAGAAGAGAACTGGACTTATGATAAGCTTTATGAGACTAAAAGAATTGCCGAATTATTAAAAAATAAAATTACATTGTCATGAGCTTTTTAAATTCTGTTAAAAATCAATCAAGCAAATTGAGCGATCCTTTTGTTCACTGGGAATTTAACAACCCTCTTACAGAAAAGATGATTGATGAAATTTACAATACCCAAATAGATGATCCTGCTAGATATGAAATTAACTATGATGGAACCAGAGCTATAGATGGAGGAGATGGAAATTTCAGGGAAGGAATTTCTGATGGTGGAAAGGCATTAAAATTTAGATGTTTTTTAGAAAAACATAATACCCAAGAATTTCCAGAGTTGTTCAGTCTAGTTCAGGAGTTGCAATCCAAAAAAACACATGAGCATATCGGTTCTTTAATTGGCAAGGATTTGTCAAAATCCTATGTAAGGCTAGAGGTAATTTGCGATCGAAAAGGTTTTTGGCTTAAACCTCATTGTGACATTAAAGAAAAATTACTTTCCTGCCTTCTTTTTGTAAATCGTTTTGGGGAGTCTGAAGATCTTGGAACAGATTTTTATAACTCCAAACTAGAACTAGTTAAAACGGTTCCTTACAAAAATAACTATGGTTATTTTTTTAGTAGTGACAAAAATAGTTGGCATGGCATGGAAAAAAAAGCGATTCAAAAAGACAGAAGATGCATACAAATAAATTATGTTACTTTTAAAACTGATTGGCCTGTTTTGTAGGCCTACAAATCCTGAATGGGCATAACTCCCATTTTTTTATTTTTCATTGATATAATCGCCTCAGTACAAGCAATCGCTCCTGCTAGTGTGGTGAAGTAAGGAATACCATTATTAAGTGCGGATCTTCTCAAAGACCTTGAATCTTCTATAGATTTTTTCCCTGAAGTTGTATTGATCACAATTGATATTTTTTTATCATCTAAATATTCTACTACGTGCGGAGATCCCTGAGTGGCTTTGTTGATTTTTTTACAATCGATATTTTCAGAATTTAAAATTTCAGCAGTGCTATTGGTAGCTAATAGGGCAAATCCTAGGTTTGCTAATTTTTTGGCGAAGTTTTTTATATGAGGCTTGTCTTTATCGTTTACAGATATAAACACAGTACCTTCTTTAGGTAATGTATTGCCTGCAGAGATTTGGCTTTTAGCGTAAGCCATGCCAAAGTCTGTATCTATTCCCATAGATTCTCCTGTAGATTTCATTTCAGGACCTAAAATGGTATCCACTTCTGGAAATTTGTTAAAAGGAAATACTGCTTCTTTCACAGAAAAAGTTTTTAATTTTTTGTTTGGTACATTTAAATCCTTAAGTAGCAAGCCAGACATTACTTTGGTTGCTATTTTTGCTACAGAAATATTTGAGGCTTTAGAAACAAAGGGAACAGTTCTGCTTGCTCTTGGATTTACTTCTAAAACATAAATATTTTTACCCTGTATAGCAAATTGTATATTGATTAATCCCACAACTCCAATACTGGTAGCTAATTTTTTTGTTTGTTTTTTTACTTCATTAATTATTTCTTCAGAAAGAGAGTAGGGTGGTATGCAGCAAGCAGAATCGCCAGAATGAATACCCGCTTCCTCTATGTGTTCCATGACACCTGAAACAAAAACATTCTCTCCATCGCAAATAGCATCCACATCCACTTCAATTGCATCATTCAAAAAGCGGTCTAATAAAACTGGATTATTTCCTGAAACCTTTACAGCTTCTTGAATATATCTTGTTAGCTGCTCATCGTCATGAATGATTTCCATGGCTCTTCCACCTAGAACGTATGAAGGTCTAATTACGAGAGGGTACTTAATTTTTTTTGCAATTTCAAAAGCTTCCTCTTTAGATCTAGCCAAGCCATTCTCAGCTTGTTTCAAGCCAAGTTGGTTTATTAAATTACTAAATCTTTCTCTATCCTCAGTGAGATCAATAGAATCTAGGGGGGTTCCAAGGATTGGGTAGCCATTATCGTGAATGGCTTTTGCCAATTTCAAAGGAGTCTGACCGCCAAACTGAACAATCACTCCTTTTAATTTTCCTTTTGAGCTTTCCTTCTTTAAAATTTCCAAAACAAATTCTTCAATCAGTGGCTCAAAATAAAGCCTATCGCTAGTATCATAATCAGTAGATACCGTTTCTGGATTGCAATTAATCATAATTGTTTCGTAGTCCAGTTCACTTAATGCATAACTTGCCTGACAACAGCAGTAATCAAATTCAATTCCTTGCCCTATTCTGTTAGGACCACCACCAATAATTACTACTTTTTCTTTTTCAGTGGGATTAGATTCACAATCATTGGAGTCATCAATGCCGGTATCATATGTTGAATACATATAGGGAGTTTGAGAATCAAACTCAGCAGCACATGTATCAACTTTTTTATAGACAGGAACAATTCCCAACTTATTTCTTTTTACAACAATTTCAGTTAGGGGCTTGTTGGTTAATATAGATATCTGCTTATCGCTAAAGCCAGAGGATTTAATAAATTTAAAAAAACCTTTGTTTTCTAGAGCATCAGATTTTTTTATCTCTTTTTCAATATCAACAATTTCCTTAACTTGCTTTAAAAACCAAGGGTCAATTTTAGTTATTGTGTGTATCTCTTCTGCTGAAAAGCTCATTCTAAAAGCTTCTGCCACATAAAGTATTTTTTGAGGAATGTTTTCAGCAAGCTTTTTTTTCAAATCCTCTTTATTGATAGAAAAAGAATCTAAACCATCTAACCCCACCTCTAAGGAGACCAGTGCTTTTTGCAAAGATTCTTTAAAATTTCTTCCAATGGCCATTGTTTCACCAACAGATTTCATAGCAGTGCCAAGCTCTGCTTTTGATTTTTGGAATTTTTCAAATGCAAATCTGGGTATTTTAGTTACAACATAATCAATGGTTGGCTCAAATGATGCTGGAGTGTTTCCGGTGATGTCATTTGTGATTTCATCAAGAGTATAGCCAATAGCTAACTTTGCAGCTACTTTTGCTATTGGAAAACCAGTGGCCTTAGAAGCAAGCGCAGAAGATCGAGATACCCTTGGATTCATTTCGATTACAATCATTCTTCCATCTTTAGGATTAATTGCAAATTGAACATTCGAACCTCCTGTTTCGACTCCTATTTTTCTCAAACAACTAATAGATGCATTTCTCATTACTTGATATTCTTTGTCAGTTAAAGTTAAGGCAGGAGCAACTGTCATAGAGTCACCAGTGTGAATACCCATCGGGTCTACATTTTCAATGCTGCAAATAATGATACAATTATCTTTGTTATCTCGAACGACTTCCATTTCAAACTCTTTCCAACCTACCAAAGACTCTTCTACAAGAACTTCATGAGTTGGAGATAAGGAGAGTCCATTTTTTAATATTTTTAAGTATTCTTCTTCTGTATTTGCAACTCCTCCACCAGTTCCACCCAAGGTAAAAGAAGGTCTAATAATTACAGGAAGATTTATTTCTTCTAAAATTTTTTTAGCTTGGTCAAAAGAAGTGCAAATTGCTGATCTTGCAGATTCCAAACCTATTTCATTCATGTGTTTTTTGAATTTCTGTCTGTCCTCCGCTTTGTCAATCGCTTCTGCATTGGCTCCAATAAGCTCAATATTGTATTTTTTCAGTATGCCTTTTTTGTGCAGTAACATTGCTGCATTTAAACCTGTCTGGCCTCCCATAGTTGGTAGGATTGCATCTGGCTTTTCTATTCTAATAATTTCTTCTAAAATTTCAGTTGTAATTGGTTCTATATAAGTTTTATCAGCAACATTTGGATCGGTCATAATAGTTGCTGGATTAGAATTAATTAAAATAACTTTATAGCCCTCCTCTTTCAGTGCTTTACATGCCTGAGTTCCAGAGTAGTCAAATTCACAAGCCTGCCCAATAACAATCGGTCCGGCTCCAATAATTAATATGGTTTTAAGGTCAGTTCTTTTTGGCATTAGATTTTATAACTTTTATAAATTGTTTGAATAAGTAATTACTATCATGAGGTCCTGGACTTGCTTCTGGATGATATTGCACAGAGAAAGCAGATTTATCATTGCAAGAAATCCCTTCAATGCTTCCATCAAATAAAGATACATGAGTTATATCTATGTCTTTAGGTAAAGTTGATTGGTCAATTTCAAAACCATGATTTTGTGAGGTGATTTCTACTTTTTCAGTAAGTAAGTTTTTAACAGGATGATTTGCGCCCCTGTGACCTTGGTGCATCTTTTTAGTTGTGCAACCTAGTGCGTGACCAAGCAATTGATGCCCCAAACAAATCCCAAAAATAGGAATTTGTTTCTCTAGTATTTTTTGGATACAATTTTTAGCAAATATAGATGTTGCAGCTGGATCTCCTGGACCATTTGATAAAAAAATACCATCCGGATTTAATTTTTCAATTAATTCAAAAGAACTATCAGCAGGAACAACGGTTATTTTGCAGCCTAGGTTAGAAAAATTTCTTAAAATATTTTTTTTAACCCCATAATCAATTGCCACAACATGAACTAAGTGCTTGTTATTTTTGTTGTACCCGTTTTGTTTGTCCCAAAGAGCCGCATCCTCCCATTGGTAGGGTTTTTTGCAACAAACCTTTAATGTTAAGTCCAACCCCTTTAACCCTCCCCACTGTTTGCACTGCTCTAAATAAAAATCTTTCTTATTGGAATTAGATTTGTCGTGCACAATAGTCCCTTTCATGGAGCCTTTTTTTCTAATTAAGTTAGTTAGTGCCCTTGTGTCTATTCCTGAAATTCCAACAATGTTATTTTTTTTAAGCCAAACATTCAAATTTTCCAAAGATCGATAGTTAGATGGATCTGTAATTTCTTTTCCAAAAACTACTCCTTTTAACCATATTTTGTCAGATTCAATATCTTCCAAGTTAGTGCCAACATTTCCAATATGGGGGAAAGTAAAATTAATAATTTGATCTGAATAGGAAGGGTCTGTGATAATTTCTTGGTAACCAGTCATTGATGTATTAAAACAAACTTCACCAACTGCATGCGATTCTGCCCCCAGTCCAAAACCTCTAAAAGTGGTTCCGTCTTCTAAAACTAAAATACCTGTGGATTGTTGATTATATAAATATTCTGATTCTGCCGTTATTTCTTTATTTAACAAAAATACAACTCATAGGTTAAAGAATCATTTGTGTAAAAAAAACTTTGGCGGAACATATGAAAAAGACTTAAACTCGTCAAGCAACTAAAGTAGAATAGTGTATAAAAATTCCAATGTCAGAAATATTTAAAAAAATAAACCTATCTTTGAACGAAGCAATAAAGTCAAAAAACTCCGACCGAGTTTTAACCCTTAGATCCATAGTGTCTCAAAAAAAAGATAAAGAAATTGAGCTGAGAACAGGAGATCAAAAAGAAATCTTAGATACTGATATCACAAATATTTTGAACAAAATGATGAAACAAAGAAAAGAGTCCATTGAAATGTATGAAAAAGGTGGAAGACAAGATTTGATAGAAAAAGAAAAGTCAGAAATTGCAATTATAAAAGAATTTTTACCAGAACAGATGAGCGATGATGAGGTTACAAAAGCTTGCAATCAAGCTATTTTAGATTCTTCTGCGCAAAGCATCAAAGACATGGGAAAAGTAATGACGGTTTTAAAAAGTAAGTATTTAGGAAAAATGGACTTTGCAAAAGCAGGAAAGATTTTAAAAGAACAGCTGCAAGGATAATGAAGTATCCAAAATCATATCTTGAAGAAATTACACAAAGACTAAAAGTATCAGATATTGTTGGGTCTACAGTTAAGCTAACGAAGAGAGGCAAGGAATTTGTAGGATTGTCTCCGTTCACCAATGAAAAAACACCTTCCTTTACAGTTAATGATGAAAAAGGTTTTTATCATTGTTTCAGTAGTGGTGAGCATGGAGGTATTTTTGACTTTTTAATAAAAATTGAAAAGCTTACTTTTGGTGACGCAGTTAGAAGATTGGCTTCCAAAGCAGGAATGTCAGAATATAAGTTTTCAAAATTAGATGTGGAAACTGAAAAAAAAGTAAAACGATCTGAAAAAATTTTTCAATTATTTTTTAATTATTGTCACAAAAATATTTTTACAGAAGAAAATAAAAGTCATTTAGATTATCTATTAAATAGATCTTTAAAAAAAGCTACTATAGAAAATTTTCAATTAGGTTTTTGTGATGATGGCAATCGTGCAAGTAATCATTTTTTAAAACTTGGATATCACGAAAAGGAATTGATTGAGACAGGGTTGTTTTATTTACACGAGCAAAAAAATATTTTAATTCCAAGATTTAAAAATAGAATTATTTTTCCTATTAAGAATTTATTTGGAGAGTTTATTGGTTGTGGCGGAAGAACAGTACTGTCTTCAGTTCCAGCAAAATATATCAATTCTCCAGAAACTATTTTTTTTAAAAAAGGAAATAACCTATACAATTTTAATAATGCTAAAAGTGAAAATAAAAATACAGATTATCTTTTGATCGTTGAGGGTTATATGGATGTAGTTAGCCTATACAACCATGATATCAAGAATGTGTGTGCATCCCTGGGAACTGCCATTACTGATAACCAAATAAACCTAGCATGGAGAAATTTTAAAAATATTATTATTTGCTTTGATGGAGATAAGAGTGGTTTTGCTGCTGCTTACCGCGCAGCGGAAAAACTTATCAAAATATCAAAAGCAAATCACACAGTTTCATTTATGATCATGCCCCAAGGTCTAGATCCAGATGACTATGTTGGTAAGTTTGGAAAAGATGGCTTTAACAGTTTAGTTAAGAAAAAAAAAGATATTACAGAATTTATATTTGAATATACTACTAAGCAGCTACATGATTACAGCGCCTCCTCACTTGCAGATTTAGAAAAAAGACTAATGGATATTGCAGATACAATTGAAGATGTGATTATCAAAAAGTACTATAAAGGATTTTTTAAAAATAAAATTTTTGAAAATTTAATTAAAAAAAATAAAAATAATCTCAATAAGTTTCAGATCTCTAACAAGTTTGATATTGATAGACTGGAGATGTCGGAACTGGAAGTGAAGGAATTTTCTTTATGTCAGTTATTAATTAAATTTCCCAAATTGTTGGAAAAAAATATAGAAAGAATATCAGAAATAGACCTCAGCTTAGAGCTTACTAAAAAAATCCGTACCACTCTTCTGGATATTTCTCTCAATAGAGATAATTGCAATTATGAAAAAATCAAAGAAATTTTGCTTGGTGCTAACATTCAAAATATAGGCACTTTTTTGAAATTTGTGGATGCAAACTCCTTTATGACTAATGTCGATGCTGATACTTTTGTAAACTTAATTGAAGACTACGAGCTACAATTAAAGAAAATTCAAAAAGATAAGAAAATAGAGGAGTTGGAAAAATCATTTTCTTCTAATATGAGCGAACAGGCTTTAGATGAGCTAATTTCGCTAAAAAACAGTAATAATTTATAGATTTATCTTTTCAAATTTTGAAAAAAAAATATAAGTTCCCAAAGGAAAAACGTGGAAAAATTAATATCCAAATCATTTGAACGACTAATGGAAAAAGGCCTTAGCAGGGGCTTTATTACCTATGAGGAATTGCAAAAATCTTTAGGAAAAAGAAATGCAAATGTTGAAAGTTTAGAAAAATCTGTTTTACATATATTCGATCAAGCAATTTGTTTTGTTAAAAAGAAATCTGATTTTAAAGTTAAAAAATTAGAATCTGAGATATCCAAGCAGCCAAAAAATCAAGATAGAAGCGATGACCCTATTAGAATGTATCTTCGTGAAATGGGTGGAGTGGAGTTATTATCCAGAGAGGGTGAGATTGCAATTGCAAAAAGAATAGAGTCTGGAAAATATGTAATGGTAAGCTCTTTATCAGAAAGTCCAGTTACAGCTAAAAAAATATTTGAGTGGGAAGAAAGACTAATCAATAACGAAATGTTAGTGAGGGATATTATTGATCTTGATACTAATTTTTTAGATGACGATAAATTAAAAAAATCAATTAAAGAAAAAAAAGAAAAAGAAGAAAAGTTAAAGAAAAAAGAATCTAAGGAAAAAGGTGAGGAAACTAATGACACAACTGCTGATATTGTAGATGATGATGACGAATTTAATATTTCATTAGCTTCTTTAGAGATTGAACTAAAGCCAAAGATCTTAGAAACTTTTAAAAATATTTCAAAAAATTATAGAAAATTAATAGCCTATCAAGAAGAGAGCTTGCAATGCATATTGAGCGGTCAAAAATTTTCCGACAGTAAGAAGAAAAATTACGAAAAAATTAAAAAAGAAATCATGGAAGAGATGCTTGGTTTGCAATTTAATCAAGTAACTCAAGAAGATCTAGTCGCTTTGAATTATAATGAAAATAAAAAAGCAATCAATCTAGATGGGGATTTAATGCGTGCGGCTCTAAAATATGGAATTTCAAGAGATGATTTTATTAAATTTTATGTTGGCAACGAGCTAAATCCTAATTTTGAATCTTTTTTAAGTGGAGATAAAAATTGGTCTAAATTTTTTAAGAACGAACAAAAATTATTTAAGGTATCAAGAGAAAAACTTACGGAGTTAAGTAAAAATATTGGAATTTCTATTTCAGATTTTAAAATTTTAGTAAATAAAATTAAAAAAGGTGAAAGAGAGTCGAGAATTGCAAAGAAAGAAATGATCGAGGCCAATTTGAGATTGGTGATTTCTATTGCAAAAAAATATACTAATCGTGGGCTTCAATTTTTAGACTTAATTCAAGAGGGAAATATTGGTTTAATGAAAGCCGTTGATAAATTTGAGTATAGAAGAGGGTATAAATTTTCAACTTACGCAACTTGGTGGATTAGACAGGCAATAACAAGATCTATTGCTGATCAGGCAAGAACAATTAGAATTCCAGTCCACATGATAGAAACAATTAATAAAATTGTAAGAACTTCTAGACAAATGATGAGTGAGTATGGAAGAGAGCCTACCCCTGAAGAGCTATCTAAAAAATTAGCCATGCCTTTGGAAAAAGTTAGAAAAGTTCTTAAAATTGCAAAAGAGCCAATTTCATTAGAAACTCCAGTGGGAGATGAAGACGATAGTAGCTTAGGAGATTTTATTGAGGATACTAATGCTTTAATTCCTGTGGATGCAGCAATTCAAACAGGGTTAAAAAATTCAACCACAAAAGTTTTGGCATCTCTTACACCAAGAGAAGAGAGGGTATTGAGAATGAGATTTGGTATTGGAATGAATACTGACCACACCTTGGAAGAGGTTGGGCAGCAGTTCTCTGTTACCCGAGAGCGAATTAGACAAATTGAAGCCAAAGCTCTCAGAAAACTTAAGCATCCAAGTAGATCAAGACAGTTAAAAAGTTTTTTAGACAATTAATCTATTTTTCTTTTTTTTAAGAGGTGGTATAAAAAATTTAAGGGCCTGTAGCTCAGTTGGTTAGAGCCCCCCGCTCATAACGGGGTTGTCCGGGGTTCAAATCCCTGCGGGCCCACCAAAATTCATGAAGAAACCTAATTTTCAAAGCTATTTATTACTTTTTATTCTTGCCGCCATATGGGGGTCAGCTTTTTTTAATTACAAAATTGTCCTAATAAGTTTTGATATTTTTATCTTAGCTTCTGGAAGGCTGTTTTTTGCGAGTATATTTTCAGTTACTGTCTCAGTTTTTTTTTTAAGCTCTGTAAAATTAAAAGATTTTTATTCCAAAGATTTTTATTGGTTCTTGTTAATTGGTCTAATAAATTACGCTATTCCTTTTGTATTTATCGCAATTGGTATTGATAAAATGAGCAGTGGATTGGCAGCATTACTTATGTCAGCTGGACCTTTTTACGCGATCATCCTGTCCCATTTTCTCACGGATGACAAGTTTAATAGATTTAAATTTATAGGAACTTGCATTGGTTTTTTGAGTGTTTCAATTTTAGTCTATGACCAAATCTATATTACTGAAAATACTAATTTAATTTCTGTTTTGTTTGTGATGGGCGCATCATTTTTTTATATTATTGGAGGTTTGATCATAAAAAAAATTACTACTAGATATAACAATGAAACCATAACCTGTTTTTCCATGATATGGGCAACTTTATTATTAGCTCCACTTACTTTTTATTTTAACCCCAATTTAATTGGAATGACATTTCATATAGAAAGTTTTTATAGCCTAATTTATCTGGGAATTGTTTCGACTGCGATTGCTTTTTACATAAGAGCAAAACTAATTATTAACAATGGATTAGTATTTATGTCCCAAGTTTCATTGCTGCTACCAATTTTTGGTGTTTTTTTTAGCTATCTTTTTTTAAAAGAAGCATTTTACCCAAGCATGGCAATCTCATTAGTATTTTTGATTATGGGTCTATTTATTTTGCAAAAAGGATATAAAAAAAATAAGCCTTAGTTATTGGTAATATATTCATTTAGACTTTGAATCAGTCCTTCAAACTTTTTATTAGCAATGATGGAAGCAAACTCTTCTCTTTGGGTTCTGGCCAGGCTCAATCCTTCCACAACTAAGTCTCGAATGATTAAATTACCATCCACTAAAAAAACTCTCCAATCAACCGCAATTTCTTGCTTATCTTTTAATGATACAATTTTAGAATTAACCAGAACATAGTTATCGCTAATTTTTTTAGAACCGGTTATTTTTACTTCTTGGTCTGAGTAGTCCTTTAGTTTATTGGATAAGTTTTTAGAAAAAAAAACTTTAAAAGTAGAGACAAATTGAGAAATTTGTTTATCAGACAGGTTTTTCCTTTCCTGACCAAGAGTGTATTTTGCCAAACCTGCCACATCAACTGTATTGAGGGCTAATTTTTCTAACTGTTTCCTTTTATCCTTATCACTTATAGCCTTATCAAGAATGATTTTTTTTGCATTCTGAGTTGTTTCTAAAATAAAATTCTCAGCATTTTTTTCAAAAGCAAAACTGGTACTTGAGAAAAATACAATTAAAGCTAATGATAGTACAATTTTTTTTATCATGTATTTTTAAATTAGTTTTTTATTTAAAATTTTTCCACTCATCTTCTGATCCGGATGAATTGGAAATAAGATTTTCTCTTTTTTGTAAGTATAAACTTCTAACAGTAGAGTATAAATCTACAGAATTTTTTTCTAAGGTTTCAAAATTTTTTAAATTTCTTGCTCTAAAGTCAACGTTATCAAATCCTCTTTCCACGTAATAAGTGCTATCTCCAAAATTATTGTCTAAAACTGTTTGGTCACCAACTGTTGTTAAGTAAAAAGGGTCAAGTAAAGTGTTAGCAACTTTTCCTGCAGCATCTCTAATTGTAGTTGGACCAAATACAGGAAGCATTAGATAACAACCATTTCCCACACCCCAGAAGCCCAAAGTTTGCCCATAGTCTTCTTGGTCAAGTTTTTTAAATCCTAATTTTTCAGCTGGGTCAAATATCCCCAAAATTCCAACCGTTGTATTTATTAAAAACCTTCCACTGTCATTGTAAAAATTTTTAAAATTTCCTTGCAATAAGTGATTTGGAATAGTTACAGTGTGCGAAACATTAGACGTCACGTTTCTTACACCTTTTTGAATTGTATTTGGAAGGTATGAGTATCCTTTTGCAACTGGTTTAAATATGGCTCTGTCTAGTCCTTGATTAAAAGAAAAAACCCCCCTATTGATTTTTTCAAAACAGTCTTTTGTTTCTGCAAAAGAAGCAGTTGCAGACGTGAGAATAAAAGCTGATAATAGTAATTGAATTAAAAATTTCATTTTTTCTTTAGTTTTTTATCTATATAGTTACTTATAAAATAATTTAAACATATAAATTATTATGAAATTTGTAAAAATTCCCTCTCCTAACTTTGACAAAAAAGAAAGAACGTTAAAATATATAATTATTCATTATACTGGAATGAAATCTCAAAAAGTAGCTATAAAAAGATTACAATCAAAGGTTGCAAAAGTTAGCACTCATTATTTAATATCCAAAAGAGGAGTTATCTACCAAATGGTTAAAGACCAGCACGTAGCTTGGCATGCCGGAAAATCAAGATGGGGGAGTGATAAAAACCTTAACTTAAAATCCATAGGAATTGAGTTGGTTAACAAGGGAGATGAAAAATTCCCATATTTGCAGATAAAAAGTTTATGCATGCTCATAAAATATCTAAAAAATAAGCATAAAATCCAAAAAAAACACGTTCTCGGCCATTCTCATATTGCTCCAGGAAGAAAAGCTGATCCAGGTATTCATTTTCCTTGGAAAAAGCTATCTAATCAAAAATTATCTAATAACCATTGAATTTATTAATTTTTTTGACTATATAACGATTGCTAGTTGGTTGGATGATAGCTTTTAACTTAGGTTAAAAGAGGAAAGTCTGGGCTCCATAGGAAAAAGTACCAGGTAATTCCTGGCAAGAGTGATCTTAGGGATAGTGCCACAGAAAATAAACCGCCTAATCAAGGCAAGGGTGAAAAGGTGAGGTAAGAGCTCACCGGTTTTTTAGTAATAAAAAACGCATGGAAAACCCTACTTGGAGCAAGACCAAATAGGAGTAGCGTGGTTAATTTTTTAACCGAATTTCCTAAATTAGCTACTCGGGTTGGTTGCTTGAGCTACTTGGTGACAAGTAGCCTAGAGAAATTATCATTTTAAATGACAAAACCCAGCTTACAGGCCAACTAGCAAAAAAATCAATTTTTTTTTCAAAATAAGAACAAAAATAGAACAACTTGTAATTGAATTAATCCAATTGACTATTTTTAAAAATACCATACAAACCCATAATATCCCATATGGGAATAAAAATGAAATTTAAAAATGTTTATTTCTACATTCGAAAACAGATTAGACAAAAAAGGAAGGGTGTCCGTGCCTGCAACATTTAGATCTCATTTATCAAGCTTGGGTTATAACAGTGTGGTTTGCTACCCATCTTTTACAAGCTCTTCAATTGAATTTTGTCCACAAAGTAGAATCGAAAAGATTATGGAAACTATCGATAATCTGAATCCTTTTGAGGAAAATAGAGATATTTTTTCAACTTCTATTTTGGCAAACAGTCATCAATTAAATTTTGATACTGAAGGAAGAGTTACGTTAACAGAAAAATTAATCAAACATACAAGTGTAAAGGAAAAAGTTTTATTTGTAGGTCAGGGAAAAACTTTTCAGATGTGGGAACCTTTGCAATTTAAAAAATTTAGCGATGAAGCTAGAAAAAAAGCAAAATCTGAAAGATCTAGCTTGAAATGGAATCAAAACAATTAAACCAAGGGAGATAAAAACATGACAATTAATATAACAGCACCAGAATTAAGAGAGCTTAAGCCAAGAATCGTAGTGTTGGGAGTTGGTGGAGCAGGAGGAAATGCAATTAACAATATGCTTGATGCTCAAATTGAGGGTGTAGAATTTTTTGCAGCTAACACAGATGCCCAAGCTTTAAAAAGTAATTTTGCAGAATGCAAAATCCAACTTGGAGCAAATTTAACTCGTGGTTTAGGTGCTGGCGCTAAGGCAGATATTGGACAAGCTGCAGCAGATGAATCAATGAATGAAATTATAAATTTATTACAAGGTGCAAATATGGTTTTTGTAACTGCTGGCATGGGAGGTGGAACAGGAACTGGAGCTGCTCCTGTGATTGCTAAAGCTGCAAAAGATTTAAATATTTTGACAGTTGGAGTTGTTACAAAACCTTTTATGTTCGAAGGACCTGGAAGAATTAGAGTTGCAGAAAGAGGTTTGGAAGAACTAAGAAAATATTGTGATACTATGATTGTAATCCCAAATCAAAATCTTTTTAAAGTTGCAAATGAAAAGACAACTTTTCCAGATGCTTTCAAAATGGCAGACAATGTTTTGATGCAAGGTGTAAAAGGAATAACAGATTTAATTGTTAAACCAGGCCTAATCAATTTAGATTTTGCTGATATCGAAACAGTAATGAGCGGCATGGGTAAAGCGATGATGGGGATGGGAGAGGCAGAAGGAGAAAAAAGAGCAGTAGAAGCTGCGGAAGCTGCAGTCGCCAACCCACTAATTGATGAGTACTCTCTTAAAGGAGCCAGAGGACTATTAATTAATATAACTGGAGGCAATGATATCACTTTATTTGAAGTCGATGAGGCTGCTAACAAAATTAGAGCTGAAGTTGATCCGTCAGCTGAGATTTTAGTCGGAACAACTTTTGATGAAAATCTTGCAGGTAAATTAAGAGTATCTATTGTTGCTACTGGTCTTAATGGAGAAGTGGCTTCAGGCAAACCAGTAGTTAGTATGGTTAGACACATACAAAATAGAAATAATGGTTACACAAGACCCGCTACTTTTTCTGGTAGCTATTCTTCGCTTCAGCCATCTTCAACGAACGCAGCAACAAACGGAACTACTGCACATATGGTGACAGAGGGCGCAACTGCATTAGACATGAATAGTTATTCAAATCAAGAGATGCAGGTAATCACCGATTCTCAAACGAACAACCAACAATCAATTCATGAAGATACTCAAAATGAAATTACCCCTCAAGAAAATCAGGCTGAGCATTCAGAAATGAACATGGGAGAAGATTCTCTTTTTAATGAAGAAGCTCCTACTGATTTTGTAGAAGAAAGTTTTGAAAAAGTGGAGGAGGAAACTCAGCTTTTTACAAGCGACCAAGAAGTAAACAATTCAATTTCGACAGAAGAATCGTCGAATTCAGAATCTCCAGAACAATCAATTAATGAAAATTTTTCTGAATTAAATTCTGAAGATAAAAATGATTTAGAAATACCTGCTTTTTTAAGAAGACAGACAAACTAATCATTAGTGAAAATTAATGTCACTGGATATGAATCCCCACTATCCAGTGATGTTAAACGAAGTTATCTCCTCCCTAGAGCCAAGAAGTAATACAACCATTGTAGATTGTACCTTTGGTTGCGGTGGGTATAGCCAAAAAATATTAGAGACTTATCCTGAATGTAAAGTCATTGGGATAGATAGAGATTCATCCGTGCAAGAATTTGCGACTATCTTAGAAAAAAAATTTAAAAATAGATTTTCTTTTATTAACGATAAATTTAGCAATCTTGAAGAAATTATTAACAAATATAAAGATGAGATTGGGTCTTTCGTATTTGATTTTGGAATATCTTCCTTTCAATTGGATGATCATAGTAGAGGATTTTCTTTTAATTCTAACAGAAAGTTAGATATGAGAATGGGTAAAAATAAAATTAGCGCTTATGAGCTTTTAAATGAAGCTCCCCTAGAAGAGCTTAGTAGTATCATTAAGATATTTGGAGAGGATAAAGATCACAAAAAAATTGCAAAAGAAATTGTCAGAACAAGAGATATAGAGCCAATTTATTCAACCCAAGATTTATACAATGCAATTTTAAAAGCCAAGGGAAATAAGTATTTCAAAAAAAACCCAGCTACCAAAACATTTCAGGCTATTAGAATGATTGTTAATCAGGAGCTTTCAGAAATATTCAATTCATTAACGAGAGTTATTAAAATTTGCAATTCAAACACCTTAGTAACTGCGGTAACATTCCATTCTCTTGAAGACAGAATTGTAAAAAAAATTTTTAATATCAGTAAAGATTCAGATCAAAATCCGTCTCGATACATTCCAACTACTCATCAGGAAAAAAAAGAGACATTCATTCAAAGAGTTAACAATAGAGCCTTAAAACCATCTGAGCAAGAAGTCGTATCTAACCCAAGATCAAGGTCTGCCAAGTTAAGATCTGCTATTAAAATTGGCAATGGTACTATAGGCATGGATAGAAAGGCATTAAAAATGGAAAGGCTTTTTCAATTAGAGGAAAAATATAATGCCTAAAAAATTTATAGTTAGTTTATTTTTCCTATTACTGGGCCTCATAAGTATTCATTTTTTAAAAAATGAAACTAGAGAAATGGAGATAAAAATAGAAAAGCTTTCTAAAAATATTTCTAATTTAAAGCAAGATTTGGAAGTGGAAAAATTAGAGTTTTATTATCTGTCTAACCCACAAAGAGTATCTAAATTAGCCCAAGAGTATTTACCGAAAGATTATATCTCCCTATTCCCCAATCAATTAACTATTAATGAAAAAAAATAAACAACTAAATTTGTATTTTAGTGAGCAGCCCGAGCTTGCAAAAAAAAAGAAGAATGACGATGGCAGAAATAATATTATTATTTCTTTTTTTATTATTTTTTTTCTTATCATTTGTCTTAGATTAGTTTTTTTAGGATTTGAAAGAAAAACTTTTGTAGGGACAAAAAATTACGAGGGCTTGTTTTATGAGCGCAGAGATATTGTTGATAACCAAGGGTCTATATTAGCAAAAAATATTAGCACTTTTGACCTTGTTTTAAGAAAAAATAAAGTAAAAAATTTTGATAATGTCTTATTAAAGGTAAAATTAAATTTTCCAGAAGTTAATATCAACTATATAAAATTAAATTACAAAGAGAAAAATACTTTAGTTTTAAAAAAAAATCTTTCTCCATCAGATTATAATAAGATAACAAACCTGGGGGAACCCTCTTTGGAGTTATTTAAGAGAGAAATAAGAATCTACCCTCATAAAAATTTATTTGCGCATATTCTGGGAAAAACAGACTCTGATAACTATGGAATTTCTGGAATAGAAATGTATATGGATGACCAATTAAGAGATAAATCAAAAGTAAATATTCCTGTCCAATTATCACTAAATACCAATATTCAGTATTCAATTCATGAGGAATTAATGAAAGGGGTAAAAGATTTTTCAGCCATTGGTGCAGCAGCTATTTTGATGGATGCAAATACTGGAAAGATAATTTCTATGGTCTCCCTGCCAGATGCAGATAACAATTTAAGAAATAGCAATGAGTTAAAAAATAATTTAAGCAGAGCCACCAAAGGCCTATATGAGTTGGGTTCTGTTTTCAAAACTTTTGCTATAGCAAGTGCACTAGAAAATAAAGTAATTAGCAAAGACACGATTTTTTCAAATCTCAGAAACAGAGTGTATTGCGGTAAATTTCCTATCGATGAATATCGATGGGATAAATCGAAGAGAGAACTTACAGTTCAACAAATATTAGTAAAGTCATCTAATATTGGAACTATCGAGATCGTAAAAAAGAATGGATTAGAAAATCAACAAAAGTTTTTAGAAAAATTAGAAATTTTTGACATGCCCAGACTTGAGATATCGGAGTTATCCAAATCTAATAAAAACAGGTGGGGTAAATGTAATACCCTAACTTCGGCCTATGGTCATGGAGTAAACACAACATTATTACAATTAACAAGAGCTTATGCTGCAATTGTAAATGGGGGGGTGCTTCTAGATTCATCAATACTTTTAAATAGAAAATTAAATAAGAAAAGAGTGATTAGCAAAGAAACAAGTGTAATTATGAATCAAATGCTAAGGGCAAATGTTGATAAAAAAAACAAAACATCAGGGAGTGGGAGAAAAGCAGATATCGTCGGATATGATGTGTTGGGCAAAACTGGAACTGCACAGAAGCCATCCAAAAAAGAAAAAGGGTATTCAAAAGAAATTTTAAATGTATTTGCATCAGCTTTTCCAAGCAAAAAACCCAAATACGTATTAACTGTATTGATAGACGAGCCAAAGGGGGCACCTCAAATTTGGAAGCATTCTAGAAGAGAGGCTGGATGGAACGCAGTTTATATAGCAGGCAAGATTATTCGAAAAATTGGCCCCAGTTTAGCCATAAACGATCTAGATTTACTTAACAATTATGCAAGCCATACAAAAAATAATTAATTCCAATAATTGCTCTGTAGACACGAGGACTCTTAGAAAAGAAGAAATTTTTTTTGATTTAGGAAGCAAAAGCAATAAAGATGGAGATTATTTTTTCAAAGCCTTAAAAAAAAAGCCATTATTTATTATAACTCAAAATCAAAAACGCAAACTATCTGGTAAAAATTTTATTATTGTAAAAAATATTTACTCTTTTTACGTTAAAAGCATTAGTCAGAAATTTAAAAAAAAGCCTAAATATAAAGTTGCAGTTACAGGTACTAATGGAAAAACGTCAGTGGCATTTTTTTATTATAGAATACTTAATTTGCTTGGAATAAAAGTTGGTTCGATAGGAACTCTAGGAGTATTTGAGAACTTAAAAAAAAGTAAAGGAAATTTAACCACCCCAGATTTTTTTTCTAATCACAAAAGTCTAAATCATTTCTATAAAAAGAGAATTAATCATTCAATAATTGAAGCTTCCAGTCATGGCCTAAAACAAAGCAGATTAGAAAAAATTGATTTTGATTGCGGTGTTTTCACAAATTTAACACACGATCATTTAGACTACCACAAAACTATGAAAGATTATTTAAATTCCAAATTAATTCTTTTTAAAAAACTAATTAAAAAAAATGGATTTTTAGTAACAGGAAGTGAAGTATTGGAATTTCCTTTATTGAATAAAATTTCGAAAAATAATAAATTAAATTTATTATCTTACGGTAGAAAAGGAAATATTATAAAAATAATATCTAGTAAGCCTGATGGTCAATTTACAAAATTAAAAATAAATATTTTAGGAAAAGTCCATAGCTTGAAATTAAAGTTGATTGGAAATTTTCAAATTGAAAATTTTTTAGCTGCCACACTTGCTTGCTATTCATCTGGTATTAGTTTTGAAAAAATATTCAGAATATGCTCTAGAATTGGCAATCCTCCCGGTAGATTGCAATTATTTAAAAAACAAAACAAAATTGTAATTATTGATTATGCACATACACCAGATGCATTAGAAAAAACAATTATTGAAATTAAAAAATTTTTTAACAAAAAAATAAATATTGTCTTTGGTTGCGGTGGGGACAGAGATCATCAAAAAAGAAAAGCAATGGGAAAAATTGCATACAAATTATGTAACAAAATATATATAACCGATGATAATCCCAGGTATGAAAATGCAAGAAAAATAAGAATGCAAATTAAAGCAGGGTGTCCCAACGCAATTGTAGTTCCATCTAGAAAGCAGGCAATTAAGAGGTCTATTTCTAAGCTAAATGAAGAAATCTTATTAATTGCTGGAAAAGGACACGAGGAGTTTCAGTTAATTAAGAACAAAAAAATAGCTTTTTCTGACCAACATTGCGTAACAAGATACTTAAAATAAATGAATATTAACAGCACAGATCTTCAAAAAATTTTTAATAAAGGAATTCTTAATAAAAAAATAAAAATAAATAACGTCGCTATTAATAGCAAAGAGGTAACTGCCAAGTCTATTTTTTTTGCAATTAAGGGAAAAAATACAGATGGCCATTATTTTGTAAAAGAAGTAATTAAAAAAGGATGTAAAGTAATTGTTGTAAAAAATAATTTCAAAGTACCTAAAAATAATTTACATAAATTTATCAAGGTACGATCACCAATTAGATACCTAGAAGATTTTGCAAAGTATCAAAGGTTAATATCACAAGGTAAGTTTGTGGGTATTACAGGAAGTTTTGGAAAAACAACTTTAAAATACATGCTGTCCTTCTTTTTGGAGCAATATGGGAGAACTTTCAGTTCCCCAAAATCTTTTAATAATCACTTTGGGTTACCACTTTCTCTTTCTAACACTCCTAAAAATAGTCAATTTAATATTTTTGAACTGGGTATGAGCAATGTAGGAGAAATTGATAAATTATCTCAGATATTAAGACCAGACATTGGAGTTATTACCAACATTGGTCCAGCTCATTTAAAAAATCTTAAAAACTTAAAAGCAGTTTGCTTGGCAAAAGCAGAAATTATGAATCATATTCAAGAAAATGGACACATTGTTTTGAATAAAGATGATTTTTATTTCAATACACTTTTTAAAATTGCTAATAATAAAAAATTAAAAATTATAACATTTTCTAAATCTAAAAAAGCTAATGTTCAATTATTGAAGATAATTAAAAAAAAAAATAATTATCAAATAACAATAAAAGTTTTGCAAAAAAAAATAACAATTCAAACCAAAACTATTAACGATAGTTTCGTTGTAAATTTTTTAGCCACTTTATGTGTTTGCTCATATTTTAATTGTAGTTTGAAAAAAATTAAAAAAAGAGTTGAAAATTTTTCGTTACCATCTGGAAGAGGAAATAAAATTATCAAAATAATTAAAGGAAAAAAAGTTCACATTATTGACGAGAGTTATAATGCTAATCCAATTTCGATGAAGAATGCTATCGAAAATTTTTCTTTATACAATTCCCACAATAAGAAAAAAATAGCAATAATTGGTGATATGCTTGAATTGGGTCAGAAATCTAAATTTTATCATCTTGAAATGGCAAAGATTTTAAATAATGCTGCAATTGATGAGATTTATTTAGTAGGTAAGGAAGTAGTTCACATTCATAATCAGCTTAAAAAAACTAAAAAATGTTTCATTTGTAAAGATATTGTGCATTTTAAAAGCCTATTCTTAAAAATAGCAAATGAAAAATCTATTTTTTTGATAAAAGGATCTAATGGAATTGGATTAAATAAACTAGTAAATCAGTAAATTTAAAACTATGTTAAATTATTTTTTTTCTTATCTATCCGTTGACTATAGCTTCCTAAATGTTTTTAAATATATTACATTTAGAACTGGCGTTGCTATATTTACTTCATTAGGCTTGGTTCTTATTTTGGGTGGACCATTTATTAGTTATCTAAAATCTTCAAATCATTTTGATCAACCCATTAGAAATGATGGTCCAATCTCACACATTGTAAAAAAAGCAGGTACACCCACATTTGGAGGTGTTTTAATTATTTTTGCTGCAATATTAAGTTCTGTTCTATGGGCTGATATAAAAAATATCTATGTTCTTATCTGTCTTTTTTCAATTTTAAGCTTTTCATTAATTGGTTTTTTTGACGATTATCTAAAAATTAAAAAAGAAAATTCAAAAGGTATTAAGGCAACATACAAATTCTTACTGCAAATCATTTTTAGCTTAATGATTGTTTATTTAATCAACATCTCTACCGCTGAGGATATAAGAGATATATTGCACCTTCCTTTTTACAAAAATTTGGTTTTGGATCTTGGAACTTTTTATATTTTCTTTGGTGTAGTAGTAATAGTAGGCTCTTCTAATGCAGTTAATCTGACGGATGGTCTTGATGGACTGGCAACAGTACCTGTGATTCTAGTTTCATTAACCTTTATTCTTATTACCTATCTTGTCGGAAATGTTATTTTTTCTGATTATTTAAAATTAACATATATAAAAAATACAGCAGAAGTTTGTGTAGTGCTGGGATCAATTGTCGGGGCAAGTTTAGGCTTTTTGTGGTTCAATGCTCCGCCAGCAAAGATTTTTATGGGTGATACTGGTTCTCTTGCATTAGGTGCTTTTTTGGGAGCAGTTAGTTTAATTTCAAAACATGAGATAGCATTACTAATAGCTGGAGGACTTTTTGTTTTAGAGGCATCGTCAGTGATAATACAAGTGATATCTTACAAATTGTTTGGAAAGAGAGTTTTTAGAATGGCACCTTTGCACCATCACTTTGAAAAAAAAGGCTGGGAGGAATCTACTATAGTTATACGTTTTTGGATTATTTCTGTAATTTTAGTTTTGATAGCCCTATCTAGTTTAAAACTAAGATAATGGTTTCTATTAATAGTTTAAAAAATAAAAAAATACTTGTTTTTGGAATTGGAATTTCTGGCCAAGCCACAGTTAGAAAATTACAAAAGAAAGTTAAAGATTTATCCGTGTGGGATGACAATGTAGTTCATCGCAATGAATTAAAAAAAATAACGAATATCAACCTCAATAGCAAATATTTTAAAGATTCTTTTGATTTTATAGTAATGAGTCCTGGGATTGATATTTACCAGCATTCACGTAGTTCATTTTTTATTAAAAATTATGGTAAAATAATTACAGATGTTGACATTTTTATTAACTCAATTGATACGAATAAAAATAAAATTATCGCAATCACAGGAACAAATGGAAAATCAACTTTTTGTAAGCTTCTGCACCATGTCATCAAAGGAAAAAATAAAAATACTTTTTTGCTAGGCAATTATGGAAAGCCTGTATTAAGCTACAATCCAAAATCAATTAAGAACATATATATTCTTGAATTGTCCTCCTATCAAATTGAGTACTCTAAATTTTTAAAATTTCATGCTTGTGCAGTACTAAATATTTCACCAGACCATCTCGAAAGACACAAAACTTTTTCAAATTATATTAATATTAAATTAAAAATATTTAACCACTTGTTACCTGACGGTAAAGGCTTTGTTAATAAAAATTTCTCTTATAATAACCGAATTCAATCAAATAAAAAAGTAAGAAAAATTTCTAATATAAAAATTTCCAATATTCAAAATAAATTTTTATTAAAAGAAAACTTTTTACCTAGTGTAAGTATAGTATTTGCAATACTAAAATTTTTAAAAATTTCAAATAAATTAATAATTAAAAGCTTTAACTCTTTTGTCCCGCTACCTCATAGACAAGAACTAATAAAAAAAATTAAAAACATTTCTTTTATTAACGATTCCAAGTCAACTAATTTTGATTCTGCAAATTTTTCTTTAAAGCATTACCAAAATATTTATTGGATTGCAGGTGGACTCACTAAAAAAAATGATAAAGCAAATATTGATGTTGCTACCAAAAAAAAAATTGTTGGAACATATCTCATTGGAAAAAATATATCCCTATTTAAACAGAGCCTAAATATGAAAAAAAAATATCTTGTTTGCAAAACACTAGCAGTTGCTATTCGCAGTGCATTCAGAGATGCAAAGAAAAATAATTTTCAAAATAGTACTATATTGCTAAGTCCAGCCGCAGCTTCTTTTGATCAATTCAGAAACTTTGAAGTTCGTGGGAATTTATTTAAACAAATAGTAAAAAAAATAAAAAATGTTTAATCGACATGATAGTGGAGTATTAGCGCAATGGTGGAGAAGTATAGACAAGACCTTGTTTTTCCTTGGATTAGTATTGCTTGTAGGAGGTAATCTTTTTAATTTTCTTTCCACTTCTACAATTGCTTCTGAAAAATTATACGATAGTCGATATTTTTTATTTTATAAGCATGTCTTTTTTTCATTTGTTGGACTTTCTATTTTAATTTTTTTTTCTTTTGTTAATAAAGATAAAATAAAATTATATGGAATAGCTGGATTTATTTTTTTTGTTTTTTTATTAATTTTTGTTTATTTTTTTGGCGTTGAGGTCAAGGGTTCCAAAAGATGGTTGAATTTATTTTTTTTTCGAATTCAACCTGTAGAGTTTGTGAAGCCATTTTTAATATTAGCTCTTTCATTAATTTTATCCTCCTCAAAATATTCATTAAATACAAGGTTTTTTTTAACCTTCCCTTTTGTTTTCTTTTTAGTAGCCCTTTTGCTGATTCAGCCTGATTATAGTCAAAGTTTATTAATTATAACCATTTGGATAATTTTAGTTTTTACTTCTGGGATTAGTTTTTTATTTATTTCTTCAATTGGTACAATTGTAGCTTTAGCAATGATTTCAATATTATTTTTTTTTAAAGATAAATTTTTTTATATATTTGATAGGGTTGTAAGTTGGGTAGGTGAAGCAGAAGTGTCTTATCAATCAGAACAAGCCTTGAATGCGATAATCTCTGGAGGGTTTTTTGGTAGAGGTATAGGAGAGGGGGTCTTAAAAGAAAGTGTGCCGGAAGCGCATACAGATTATGTTATGTCAGTTATAGCTGAAGAATATGGAATTATAATTGTTCTATCCATTATTTCTATAACCATGTTTTTGGTTATAAGAATATTTGCAATAGCTAATAATTCTTCTAATAATTTTTTCAAAATTTCATTAATTGGAATATCATCTTTGTTGGCGTTGCAATCTTTTATTAATCTAGGAGTTACTATTAATATTCTGCCATCAACAGGCATGCCTTTTCCATTTATAAGCTATGGAGGCTCGTCAATTATGGGATCTTCTATTGCATTGGGACTTGCTCTTCTCCTCAGTAAGGATGAGCAAGTATGAGTAGGAAAATCATCTTGTCTACCGGTGGAACAGGAGGGCACATTTTCCCAATGATTGCTTTATATGATTATTTAATATCTAAAAATTATGATGTAAGTTTTGTAACCGATAAGAGAGGAGAAAAATATTTTACTGATGATACAAAATACAAAATAAAAATTTTTAATATTAACAGTCCTTTTAATCAAAAGGGTTTATTTAAAATTATTTCTATATTTCAACTATTTGTATCTACTGTTCATTCGTTTTTTTTTTTAATCAAAAGCAAACCCAAAGTAATTATTGGTTCAGGAGGGTATGCCTCATTTCCAATACTAATGGCAGGTTATATTTTAAAAATCAATATACTTACCTACGAAACAAATACAATTTTAGGTAGGACTAACAAATTTTTTTACCCTCTTGCTAAAAAATTACTTTTAGGTTTCAATATCCTAAATAATCTTCAGAAGAAATACCAATCAAAAGCGCGTCATGTAGGGCAGCTTATAAGAACTTCCTTTAATGTAAATGTTATCAAAAAAGAAAAAAATAATTTATTTACAATTTTAATACTTGGCGGAAGCCAGGCAGCAGAATTTTTTGGGGAAGATTTTGCAAAATTATTGTCAGAATTAGATAAGGATTTTTTTAAAATAAAAATATTTCATCAGTGTAAAAAAGATCAAATTGATAAATTAAAACTTGCATATGGCAATACAGTTAATTTTGAATTGTTTGATTTTAAAGCAAATATAGCTCAATTAATGCTAGAATCTGATATTGCAATTACAAGGTCTGGTTCGTCAGCCATCTCCGAGATGGTTTCATTAAATCTTCCATTTATAGCTATACCACTGCCAACTTCTTTAGATAATCACCAGTATTACAATGCTAAATATTTTGAGGAAAAAGGTTTTTGCTGGGTGCAAGAGCAAAAGTTTTTTAATATTCAGAAATTTCAAAAAATGATTATTGATATTGTAGCTAACGATAGAAAACAGTTAAAAATAAAACTTGAGAATATGAAGACAGCCACCAAGGAAAATGTATTAATCAAGTTTGAAAATGAAATTAAAGAATATTTCTAATTATGGAATTAAGCATTAATAAAAAAGATAAGATTCATTTAATAGGAATTGGTGGAATTGGTATGAGTGGTATCGCATTAATTTTAAAAAAAATGGGATATGATGTTCAGGGAAGCGATATATCTAAAAAAAGCAAAAGTTTAGATTTTTTAAAAAAAAATAAAATTAAAATATTTAATAATCACAAGTCACAAAATACAAAAAATGCAAAGATAGTTGTCATTTCAACTGCTATAAAAAAAAGTAATAGTGAATTTCAAGCAGCTATAAAAAAAAAGTTACTAATTATTCGAAGAGCCGATATGCTTGCGCACATTATTTCTTTAAAAAAGAACATAGTAATTTCGGGATCACATGGAAAAACAACCATCACTTCTTTGGTATCTACAATTTTAAAAGACGCAAACTTTAAACCAACCATAGTAAATGGCGGTATTATTAATTCGCTAAAGACCAATGCAAGATTGGGAAATGGGGATTGGTCCGTTATAGAAGCCGATGAATCAGATGGAAGTTTTTTAAAGTTTAACAATACGATTGCAGTAGTGAGCAATATAGATCATGAACATATGGATTATTACAAAAATTTTAGTAATCTGACCAAGCAATTCGCTTTGTTTTTAGACAAGACCCCTCTTTTTGGAAAAAATGTTGTCTGCTTGGATGATCCATCAATTGCAAAATTAATAAAAAAATCAACTAAGCAAAATTTTTTAACTTACGGCTTTAATAGTAAAGCAGATTTTATTCCGACAAAATTGGTCTATAAAAATATGAAAATTTATTTTGATTTAAAGGTAAACCTCAAAAAAAAGTTTACTATTAAGAATGTTACTTTAAATTTAATGGGGCAGCATAATGTTTTAAATGCAACGGCTGCAATCATAGTTTCTATTACCCTCGGTATTTCTGTTGAAAAAATTAAAAAAGCTCTTGAAAATTTTTTAGGTGTTCAAAGAAGACTTACAAAATTATATGAAAAAAAAAATAGAATAATTTTTGATGATTACGCTCATCATCCAACCGAAATAGCAGCCGTTTTGAATGCCTGCAAAAAAAACTTCAATAAACATAAGATTGTTTCCGTATTCCAACCACATAGATTTTCGAGAGTACAATCTCTATATGGCGAATTTTCAAATTGTTTTTTAGATTCTGATTTGGTGGTTTTGTGCCCCGTTTATGCCGCTGGAGAAAAAAGCATTAATTTTGACCTTGAGAAGTTTGGAAAGAAAATTGTTAAAAATTCAAATACAGAAGTTGTTATTGTAAAGGATGAAAAGAACCTTGAGATTTTTTTACAAAAAAACCACTCCAGCAAAGAAAAAGAAGTTATTATTGCGATGGGTGCAGGAAGCGTCAGTCAATGGATGAGATCTATCTCAAAGAAAATAAAAAATGCAAAAAATTAATAATAATAAAATAACTGATAAATTAAAAGATCGTATTAAAAATAACTATTCATTAAATAAAAATTCATGGTTTGGAATTGGTGGTTGTGCAAATATATTCTTTCAACCAAACAACAAAGAAGAGTTAATTTTATTTTTAAAAAATATTAATTTTAAAAATTTTATTATTATAGGCTCTGGGTCAAATATTTTATTCAAAGATTCTGGTTTTGATGGTGTGGTGATAAAGCTTGGTAAAGAATTCTGCAAAATAAAAGAAATTAATTCACAAATTGTCGCTGGAGCTGGCGCATTAAAGTCAAGAGTTTCGGAGTTTGCCAAGAATAATGAGTATGCAAATTTTGAATTTTTATCATCAATCCCAGGTACGGTTGGAGGAGGAGTGTCTATGAATGCCGGATGCTTTGGTAGCAATATGTCAGATATAGTTAGCCAAGTATCTGTCATTGATTTGTCCGGAGAAGAGAAAATAATAACACTTAAGAATATTGGTTTTGATTATCGAAAAACTGCATTGCTTAATAGCTATATAATTACAGAAGTTTTATTTAAAAAAACTAAAAAGATTCAATCATCAGTAATTGAAAATAAAATTAATTTGTTAAAAAAAAAGAAAAATATGAATCAGCCCTATGGAATTAAAACTGGAGGCAGTACTTTTAAGAATCCAATTAGTAGTTCTAAAAAAGCTTGGGAGTTAATCAGGGAAGCTGGCTGTGATAAGTTCCATTTCGGGAATGCTAAATTTTCATCTCATCATTGTAATTTTATAGATAACAGCAATCTTGCTTTATCTTCTGATATTGAAAAATTAATTAGCGAAACACAAAAAAAAATAAAAAAAAATTACGGAATCGATTTAGAGCTAGAGATTAAAATTATATGAGTAAAAAAAAAATTCTTTTACTTCTAGGTGGGCCGTCCAAAGAAAGAAAGGTTAGCCTTTCAACTGGAAGGTCAGTATATTTGGCCCTAAGGAAACTAGGGTACGAAGTTATAAAGTTTGACCCAAAAATTGGATCTAAAAATTTTTCACAATATAACTGTGATCTAGCCTTTAATGCATTGCATGGACAGTTTGGAGAGGATGGAACTATTCAGTCTCTATTAGAAAGGCAAAAAATTCCTTACACACATTCAGGTGTTAAATCTTCCGCTATAGCAATGGATAAGCTAAAATCTAAAAAGAAATTTATAAATGCTAAAATAAAAACACCAGAATTTAAGGTGATTAAAAAAATATCAGACCTTAATAATATTATTTCTAAAAAAAAGTTTGTTTTAAAACCTATTAACGAAGGCTCTAGCGTAGGAGTTGTTATTTGCAAAAATTTAAGCTCACTCAATAAAGTAAAAATTAAAATGTATTTAAAAAAGTATGGCAAGCTACTTCAGGAAGTGTTTATAGAAGGTAAAGAAGTGCAGGCTGCGGTTATGGGTAGTAAGGCATTGGGGGCTATAGAAATAAAACCTTCCAGAAATTTTTATGATTACAATGCAAAATACAGTCGTAATGCTAAAACTAAGCATATCATGCCTGCAAATTTAGAAAAAAAAATTTACAATAAAGTTTTGCAAATAGCACTTAGTGCTCATAAGCACCTATCATGCAAGGGTGTCACAAGATCTGACTTTAGAGTGACTAGAGATAATGAAATTTACATATTAGAAACTAACACTCAGCCAGGAATGACCCCCTTGTCATTAGTTCCAGAAATTGCAGAATATTCTGGAATTCCTTTTATAAAGTTAATTAAGTGGATGGTTTTAGATGCTTCAACAAATCGATAAAAAATACAAATGGATAGGAATCTCACTCCTTTTTATAGTGTTAACTACATTTAATTTAGCAAGCTCAAATTTTATTAATATTTTTTTCCCTATAAAAGTTATTGAATACAACAAAACATTTTTTTTAATGGAAAGCACAAAGTCCAAGGTAAATAGTTTATTAAAAAATAAAAGTTTACTTTGGATAAATACAAAACAAGCCAAAAATCTATTTAATAAGAATATTTGGGTTAAAACTGTAATGTTTACTAAAGAGTTTCCCGATACCTTGAAAATATCTATCTTAGAATATTCCGCAATTGCGTATTTCAAAAAAAATAAGTTAATTTATTTAATTAATGACAATTTTAAAAGTTCGTTAATTGATGATAATGCAAACCTTGAAAATTTGATTGAAGTTAAAAATATGAAAAATATGAAAGATTTTAAAACATTTTTTTTAAAAATTACAAATGAAGATGTTTTTTTTTCAAAAATTAAAGTAATCAATTATATTCATGATGGTAGATGGGATGTTATTTTAAAAAACGGTCAATTAATTAAGCTGGGTAATTACAATTTAAATAAGCAAGTAAAGTATCTTAATTTTATTCTAAATAATCAGATAGCAAAAATAATTGATCTTAGATATGAAGGAAGAGTTATTTTAGCTAATGAATAGTAATTTTGAACCTATCGGCGTTCTAGACATTGGTTCCTACCAGTTAAAATTTATAATATTTAAAATACATAATTTTAAATTTGAGATTTTATCAAAATCTATTGCCTTTACTAGAGGAATAAAAAAAGGTTCAATTTCTGATTTAAGTCAGCTTTCAGAATCGATAAAAAGCATTATAGGCAAAGCCGAAGAGGATATTAAAATAAAAATAAAAAATATTTATGTATGTCCGAGCCCCTCAAATAGTTCTTTTGTAAATTTTTGCCAATCAAAAAATATTGGTGGTTATGAAGTGGACCATGAAAAAGATATACAGTTTTTAATCAATAGTGGTGTAGCTCTTTTTAAAGACCAAAATAGGAATTGTAATATTTTGCATCTTTTTAATCTTAATTCAAAAATAGATAAAAATGTTGCATGCGAAAATCCCACAGGAATGATTGCAGATACTTTGGAAAATGAAATGAATATTATTTATTCAAAAACTAATACTATAAAGAATTTTGAGAAAGTCATTTCTAAAACTTACCTAAAATCTGAAAAAATTATCTACGCACCATATGCATTAGCCTTATTATCTTATATAGACAACCCGCTTGCAGATATGAGTATGACTATAGATTTTGGACACGAAAAAACATCCGTAAGTATTTTTAGAAATGATAGTTTTGTATATGCCTCATCAATTCCAGTGGGTTCTTGGCATATTACAAACGATATATCAAAAGCATTAAATCTAAGTTTTGAAATTTCTGAAAACTTAAAAAAAGATCATAGTTCCTGTTTAATTGTAAATAGTGATAAAATACAAGAATTTGTTGAAACGGAAGAATTTGGATTTAAGTCATATAAAAAAATCTCTAATAATATTTTAAATAGAGTTGTGAATGCGAGGGTGGAAGAGATTATTGATTTAATTAATAAAGATTTAATATTTTTAAGATCCAAAAATATAAATTTTAATAAAATTTTAATTACGGGTGAAGGATCTAAAATAAATGGATTTCAAACTATTCTTAAGGAAAAATTGCATTGCAAAAGTCTTTCAATTGAAAAATTTCAACCTAAAATTAAGAAAGATATCTCAGATAGTTTTGATGTATGTATATCTGTAGTTAATTTGATTATTAACCCATATTCCAAGGAAATTCCTTTTTTTTCTAAAAAAAAAGAAGGTTTTTTTGAAAAAATATATTCATTTTTAAATTAACAATCAATAGATTTGAACTGTAACATTTCTTGAATCGATCTTATATTTTTTTAAACATATTAGTCTTTTGTGAACCTACAGCAAAAAACAATAAAAAAAAAATTAGTATTAGAGGGAATTGCTTTGCACTCAGGTGCTTTAGTTAAGATTGCTCTTATTCCAAGTGAGGAAAATACCGGAATTATATTTTTAAGAACAGATCTTAAAAAAAATTCAGTCATCAAAGCGTGCTGGAAAAATATTGTTCCAGCTAGTCTATGTACAAAAATTTCTAATAAATATGGAGCAAGTGTCAGTACTATTGAGCATTTAATGTTTTCATTTTATGCGCTTGGAATTACCAATTTGTTAATTGAAATAAATGGACCAGAAATTCCAATAATGGATGGAAGTTCAAAAATCTTTATTGATGAAATTTTAAATAATGGTCTCTTGAATCAAAAGAGTAAAGTCTCTCATTTAATTATAAAAAAAACTTTTACAGTAGGTGATAAAGATAGATTCATTAGATATGAACCTTCTCAAACCAGCTCTTTAGAAATAGACTATACACTCGAATATAAAGATCAGTTTATTAAAAAGCAAAATTTTAGGTCTAAGGATGTTAGAAAAAACGTTTTGGATATTGCCCATACCAGAACTTTTTGCCACCAGGAAGACTTGGAAAAAATTTTTGCCATGGGTTTAGCCAAGGGAGGTTCTTTGGATAATGCTATCATTATCTCTGGAAATAAAATTTTGAATCAGGGTGGGCTTAGATGTAAAAATGAATTTGTAAAACATAAAACCTTAGACTGTCTTGGAGATTTGTATTTATCAAATCAGTTTATTAATGGCAAAATAACATGTAATCAAGGTGGCCATGAATTGACAGGTCTTTTGTTAAAAAAAATATTTAAAGATAAAAAAAATTATACAATTGAAAATTCAGACTTATCAGCAAGTTTTAGAGAAAAATCATTTAATTCAAAAGAAATTCAAGTAGTAGTCTAGTATTAGAATTTAATATAAATTATAGGCTATTCTTAGATTTATTATGTTTCAAAATTTTTTTTACAAATACCTTTTAATTTTCAGTTTAATTTTTTCTTATGGTTGTTCATCAAAAAATAAAAGTGTCTTCGTAGAACCTAAAACTACTATTCCATTAGAGCGACTATATACCGAAGCCCTTCTAAATTATAAAAATAACAAATATCAAGATGCCGTAGAGCTTTTTGAAGAAGTTGAAAAAAATTACTCATTCAATACAGAATGGGCATCCAAATCATTATTAATGAGAGGATATATTTATTATGAAGTCTCTAGATATATTGAGTCTTTAGAAATATTAAAAAAATTTAAAACGCGCTATGCAGGAAATAAAAATATGGATTATGTTGAATATTTAATTGCCATGTGTCTTTTTGAACAAATAAATATCATTCCCCTTTCCCAAGAAAATACATTATTAGCAGAGAGACAATTTAAAAAGATTATATTCAATTATCCAACATCCAACTATGCAGAAGATGCAAAATTTAAATTAGATCTAATCCGGGATCAGTTAGCAGGTAAAGAAATGTATGTAGCAAGATATTATATTAAAAGAAATAAATGGGGTCCGGCATTAATAAGGTTAAATAGAATTGTAAAAGAATACGAAACTACAATTTATATCGAGGAGTCCCTACATAGATTAGTCGAAATTCATTACAAGCTTGGAAATATTCCGGCTGCTAGAAAATATGCTTCGATTTTAGGATACAATTATAATGATAGTGATTGGTACAAAAAATCTTACAATATTGTTGAAAATAAAAACCTTCCCATCGAAAAAGAAAAGCAAAAAAAAAGCTTAAAAGAAAAATTAAAAAAAATAATAAAACTGCAGTAAGACTTTATGATTAGCAGTGTAGATGATTACAAAAAAAAATTAAAATTATTAAATCAGTATGATCAGTATTATTACGAAACTGATTCTCCAAAGATAACAGATGCAGAATATGATGAAATTAAAAAAAAACTATTAGAGTTTGAAAAAAAAAATCCTCAATATAAATTTGTCAGTAACAAGGTAGGGTTTGCTCCATCAAAAAAATTTTCAAAAGTTAAACATGCAGAAAAAATGCTTTCTTTGGGAAATGCATTTAGCATAGAGGATATGAATGACTTTTATAAAAAAATTAGAAATTATCTCAATTATGAAGCAGGACAAGATATTACTTTAGTTGCCGAACCCAAAATTGATGGAATTTCAGCCTCTTTATTGTATCAAAATGGTATTTTAGTTCAGGGACTTTCTAGAGGTGATGGTGAATATGGTGAAGAAATAACTGAAAATTTAATGACCATTGCAGATATTCCAAAAAAAATTACTTATAAAAAATTTCCCAAACTAATGGAAATACGTGGAGAAGTGTACATAGGAAAAAAGGATTTTAAAAAAATCGAAAATAATTTTGCCAATTCTAGAAATGCAGCCGGAGGATCCTTGAGGCAAAAAGATTTCAAAAAAACTGCAGCCATTCCTTTAAAATTTTTTGCATATTCCACAATTCAATCAAATTACTCACATTTTCAATCCCAATACGAATTTTTAGAATTTTTAAAACATTCTAATTTTAAAACTAACCCTTTATCTAAAATTATTAAAAATATTAAAGAGCTAGAAAAAAATTACAATGATCTTGAGCAATTAAGGGCAGGTCTAGATTATGATATTGATGGAATTGTTTACAAAATTAATGACCTCGAGTTACAAAAAAGATTAGGAAACTTATCTAATAGTCCGAGATGGGCTATCGCTCACAAATTTTCTGCAGAAAAGGCCTTTACCAAAATTAATGATATTGAAATTCAAGTTGGAAGGACAGGAGCCTTGACTCCTGTGGCCAAAGTAGAGCCTATTAATGTGGGAGGCGTTATGGTTTCTAATGCGACTTTACATAATGAGGATGAAATTATTAGAAAAGATATAAGAATTGGTGACACTGTTTGCATCCAAAGAGCAGGCGATGTTATTCCACAGGTAGTCTATGTTGATTTATCTAAGCGAGGAAAAAAAACAAATGTATATAATTTTCCTGCAAAATGTCCATGCGGCAACGATACAATCAAAGAGTTTAACGAGATTAGCAAAAAAATAGATGCCGTAAGAAGGTGTCCTGATATTGGCTACGAGTGTCCTTACATGGCCAAAGAAAAACTAAAACATCTTATTTCCAAAGATGCTCTCAATATTGATGGTTTTGGAAAAAAGGTAGTAGATAATTTTTGGAATTTAAAATTAATTAAAGTCCCCTCAGATATTTTTAAACTAGACTTTAAAGCTATTAAAGAATTGGAAGGTTGGGGTGAGTTATCATGCAACAACTTGAATAAATCAATAGAAAAAAGCAAAAAATTAAGCTTAGCAAAATTTATATATGCAATTGGAATTCGACATATAGGACAAGAGAATGCTAAAATTTTAGCTAATTACTTTAAAAGCATTACGAAATTTAAAAAACTATTTGACCCAAGCTTAATAAAAGTAGAGCTAAGCAATTTAATAGAGATTGATGGGATAGGAGAAACACAAATTAAAGCTCTTGAAATTTTTTTTTCTAATAAAAAAAACATAAAAGTAATTAATGACTTAATCGAGTGTTTACAAATAAGTAATTTTGAAAATATAACTTCGGGAATATTTACAAATAAAACTTTAATGTTCACAGGTGGCTTTTCCAAAATGAGTAGATCTGAGGCAAAGACTTTAGCCGAATCTCAAGGCGGCAAGGTACTAAGTAGTATTAGTAAAAAACTAAATTATTTAGTAGTAGGAGACTCCAAACCTACTAATAATAAAGTGGAAAAAGCAAAAGATCTTCAAGTAGAAATTATTACCGAAAAAAAATGGTATGAGTTACTAAAGAGGTGAGCATATTTTTTTTAAAAAATTTAATTCTTTTAAGTTTAAAAAAGAATTAAGTTTTTCAAATACTTCCTTGTGATAATTATTTAAATATTTAATTTCTAGCCTAGAAAGTAAATCTTTATTAATTAAATTTTTATCATATGGAACTAAAGTTAAATCTTCAAATAATAGTTTTTTTTTTATTTTATTAACATAAATTAAATTTTCAATCCTCATTCCGAACTGTCTTTCAAGATAGTATCCTGGCTCATTAGATACAACTTGACCCACAGCAAATTTATCCTTACTCTTTTTAGATATAGATGGGGGGCTTTCATGTACGTTGAGACAATAGCCAACACCATGACCAGTACTGTGAGGGTAATCTAATCCTATCTGCTTTAAATATTTTCTAGCAGCTCGATCGAGCTGCGCCCCAGTGGTGTTATTTTTTAATTGAAAATTTCTTAATTCTAAATGTCCTTTTAGTATTCTCGTATAGATATTTTTTTTATATATGCTTGGTTTTCCAAACGAAATTGTTCTTGTCACATCAGTAGTTCCCCATAGGTATTGTCCACCAGTATCAAGAAGATAAATTCCATTTCCTATTAACAATTGGTTTGTTTTGTTAGTTGCATTGTAATGAATAATTGCACCATTTTTATTAAAACCTGAAATTGGCGGAAAGCTTGGTCCTAAATAAAAAGAATTTTCTTTTCTAAAATTTTCAAGTTGTTTTTGGCAACTAATTTCATTTATTTTTTTTTTGTTTTTAAATTGATTTATCCAAAAAAATAATTTTACTAATGCCACTCCATCAAACATGTGTGCAATTTTTAAATTTTGTATTTCAATTTTATTTTTTTTAGATTTGAGATGAAAAATAGGATCTTGAATAAATTTACATTTAATCTTGCTGGATTGTAAAAATTTGATTAATCCATAAGAAGTTGTAGCGGGGTCAATCTTAACTGAGAAAATTTTGGTTCTTATTAACTTTTCTTTCAATGATTTGATGTCAGAAAATTGAACGTCTTTTTTAAAACTCTTAATTAATTTATTACCTACTTTTTTTAAATTGCAGAAAACTGTAATTTTATTTTGCTGAATTAATGCAAATGCATTTAGAAGAGGTGAGTAAATAGAATCCTCACCTCGAATATTTAAAAGCCAGCACACATTTTCATTAGAAGAAATAAAAAAAGAGTTCTTTTTATTTATATCTAGCAGGTCTCTAAGATTTTTGATTTTCTTTATGTGGCTTATGCCACAATATTGATTTTCAAGGATGAAAGCATTTTTATAAACTTCTTTTTTTTTATCCTTCCAGACTTGTTCAATTAAATTTTTTTCAATGGAAACTAAATTTATTTTTTCTTTTAAAATATTTTTAATTGCTTGAAATCTAAAAAGGTTTGGATCGAAGCCTATTTTAATATTAGTATAATTTTTTTTAAGAAAGCTTGAGATGTTTATTTTGCTTATATCTATAATGCTGAAAAGATGACCACTCTCCCGCTTTGCTTGAATTGTGTACCTCCCATCTACAAAAAGATAATTTTTTTTGTGTAAAATAAGAGCGGTTCCCGCAGATCCAGTAAAATTGCTGACATATCTTAATCTGTCGTTACCAGTTTTTATAAATTCATTAAAAAAACAATCATTTTTAGGAACTAGGTAGGCATCAATATTTTTTTTGATTAATACTTTTTTAAGCTTGTTCAGGTTATCCAGATTATTCATTTTCAATTTTTTTTAAGTATTTATCAATTACTTTTTTTTCCCCAGCGTCTTTAAAGTTTATTAATAATTTATTTCCATCTATATGAATAATTTTCCCATTTCCAAATGTTTCGTGATGAACGCTTTGTCCTATTTTAAAATCTGTTAAATTATTAGTATAGTTAATAGTTTTGGTTTTCTCCTTAGCTTTTGTATACCGATCCCAGCCAGGGCTTTTGGGTGTTGTTGAAAAATCAGTATCTTGGCTAAATTCAAAATCTTGATGAGGATCTTCTGCAACTTCATTTATTTTTAAATATTTTTTATCTAATTCATCAATGAATCTGGAGGGCATAGATGGCATCCAGTCGTTATTATCATTTTTGTTACCAAAAAATTTTCTATTATTGGCAAAGGAAATGAACAATCTTTGCTTGGCCCTAGTTATTGCAACATATGCCAACCTTCTTTCTTCTTGAACTGCCACATCTCCCTTTTCTTCAATAGACTTTTGATGTGGAAACATACCTTCCTCCCAGCCTGGCAAGAAAATACATTCAAATTCCAAACCTTTTGCAGCATGAATTGTCATAAGGTTTATTTTTTCTCCATCCCACTCCTCATCGATAGCAGTTTGTAGTGAAATATTTTCTAAAAATTCTATGAGATTAGAATAGTTTTTCATAGAAGATCTTAATTCTTTTAAATTTTCTAATCTTGCTTCAGCCTCGGGGCTTTTTTCATCAATCAGCATTTTAGTATAACCAGATTCATCCAAAACTCTTTCTAGCAACTCTACATGATCCAATTTTCCAGAAAGTTTTGTCCACTGGTTTAATTTGTTTATTAATAGCTTTAGGCTTTCTTTAGTCTTGGGCTTTAACTCATCCCCATCCAAAAGAGAAACTGAAGTATCAAAAAGATTTTTATTAGAATTTCTAGAAAATTCATGAATTTTTTTTAAGGTAGTATCTCCAATGGATCTTTTCGGTGTATTTACAATTCTCTCAAAAGCCAAATCATCATTTTTTTGATGAATGAGTCTGAGATAGCAAAGTGCATCTTTAATTTCCGCTCTTTCATAAAATTTTACTCCACCAATGACACGATAGGGAAGTCCTATTCTAATAAACCTTTCTTCAAATTCCCTAGTTTGAAAAGATGCCCTGACTAAAATAGAAATATTATTTAGTGAAAATTGTTTTGTAAGTTCTTTTTCAATTATATCAGAAGTACCACTTGCCTCATCACGACCATCACTATAGGAATTAATCCATACTTTTTCACCATCGTTAAAATCAGACCAAATTTTCTTTCCTAGTCTATCATCATTTTTGGATATTAAAGAGGAGGCAGTGTTTAGAATATTTTTAGTTGATCTATAGTTCTGCTCAAGCTTAATTGTTTTAGTATTGGAATAGTTTTTTTCAAAATCTAATATATTTTTAACTTCCGCACCCCTCCAGCTGTAAATAGATTGATCATCATCTCCCACCACACAAATATTTTTAGTATCTCCAGTTATATAATTAAGCCATAGGTTCTGTATAAAATTGGTATCTTGAAACTCATCAACCAGAATGTATTTAAAGTTTCTTTTAAAGGACTCACGTATTTCTTTAAAATTTTTAAAAATAGTAACGCAGTGTAGAATAAGATCTCCAAAATCAACACAGTTCATCATCTTAAGACGCTCTTGATAAATTCTGTAAATTTTTAAAGCATTAATTTTAGAGTAGTCTGATGGACTGGCTTTTATTTCAGAAGGAGTAAGAGCTTTATTCTTCCAGTGATCAATCATGTGAGCAATGAGTTTGGGAGGGTTCTTTTTGATATCAATATTTTCTGCAGCTAAAATATTTTTAATTAGTTTTAATTGGTCCAGAGTATCTAAAATAGTAAAACTTGGCTTTAACCCTACTGCTTCTGCATGTTTTCTAAGAATTTTGTTACTAATAGAGTGAAAAGTTCCAAGCCATGGTACTGAATTAGCATTACCCACCACCAAACCCTGAACTCTTTCCCTCATTTCGTTTGCTGCTTTATTGGTAAATGTTACGCAGAGTATTTCATTGCTGAAACATTTTTTACTTTGAATTAAATGAGTTACTCTCGTAGTCAGTACTTTTGTTTTACCAGAGCCTGCACCTGCAAGAATAAGTAGAGGCCCATCAGTATGTAAAACAGCCTCTTTTTGTTGATTATTTAAAGTATTTAAGTAATTTGGACCTGTGGCACTCATGTTCATTAATTAAATTATTAAAAATTAAATACAACAAGAAAAAATGAAAAAAGATTTTTCAGCTAGTAAATTTTTTTTAAAAGTAGCAACTCTAATTGTTATATTTTTGATTGTCATTTTTGCTGCTCCGTTAGCCCTCAATATAAATAGTTACAAAAGTGAACTAGAGAATAAATTATCTACAGCTCTTAATACGAATGTTAAAATTGAAGGCGACATTGCATATACATTTAATAATGTAGGGCCCAAATTAATACTTAAAAATATTAGTTTTGATGCAGGAGAAGGTAATGATTTAAATGGCAATATAGAAAATCTTTACTTAAATGCCAATCCATTTCAATTATTCAAAAAAGAATTTTCATTTAAAAAATTTTCTATAGCAAATGGTTCCCTTTCTACATCTGAAGATTTTTTTAAATCCTATATTCAAAATAAATCACAATTTGAAAAAATTAGCTTTGAAAACATGGACATTAGGATTGTTAATAAGCTTTCAGAAATAGAATTCGATAGTAATAATGGGGTATTTTTATTTAATTCTCAAAATTTAGTTACTGCCAAACTTCAAGGTACATTCTCCAATCTTCTATATAATTTGAAGTATAAAAATAATAAATTGGAGATTTCCTTCCCGGAAATAAAGCTATCTCTGGAGCATACAAGACAAGATTTAATTAATAATAATGGTTTTGTTAAAATCAAGTTTTCTGAGAAATTGTTATTTCCCGGCTTTCGCAATACTTACATTAAGTCAAATATAATACTCGCTAATGATAAGTTGGAATTGAATAATGCTAAAATATCATCTGCTACTTATAATGGCGTAGGAAAAGTAAGTTTGCAAAAAAATAATGACTTAGCATTAGTGAATGCGGATTTAAAATTTGGAAGATCTAATTTTTCAAGAATATCCAAATCAGATTGGGTTTCTTTTTTTAATAAAGAAATATTTCAGATAGCATCATTAATGAATGGTAATTTTAAAATTAATTTTCAAAATGTGTTTTTAGATCGGAATTATTTTGATAATATAGACCTAGATATTTCTTTTAATGGAGGAGATATTGTTTTGAATCGAGTTCAATTTAGTTCTGACAAAAATTCTTTCGATCTGTCCGGCAGATTTATTCAAGAAAACAAAGATTTTCTTTTATTTTTTGATAGTACCTTTGAAACCAAACAGTTTAAAAGATTGTGCATTCAAGCATGCGAATCCAAAGCAACAACTAATAATTATTCCATGAAAGCTAAAGGAGTCCTTAATTTAAAAAATTCTAAATTTACTATGGAGAGTTTTTTTTCTGACAAGGAATATAGCCAACCTCAAATTGTGGATCTAAACCAAAGATTGAAAACTATTTTTTTTGGTGATCTTGCAAAAACGTTTGATCTTAAAAATTACTTTAAATTATATTAATTATTTTGGGTGAGTCATCTTTTTAGGATTCATAATCTTCATATAATCTTTTTCATTTATCAATCCTGTTTTTAAAGTTTCTTCTTTTAAATTAGTTCCATTTTTATGAGCTGTTTTGGCAATCTTACTTGCGTTGTCGTATCCAATTTTAGGGGCCAGAGCTGTTACTAGCATTAATGATTCATTTAACAATTGCTCAATTCTTTTTTTATTTGGCTTAATTCCTTTGACGCAAAAATTAACAAAGCATTGAACAGAATCGGATATGAGGTCAATGGACTGAAGAATGTTGTATGCAATCAACGGTTTAAAAACATTTAATTCAAAATGACCATGTGATCCTGCCATAGTAATTCCGTTGTGGTTTCCAATCACCTTTACGCAAACCATGGTAACTGCCTCACATTGAGTAGGATTAATTTTACCTGGCATGATGGAAGAGCCCGGCTCATTTTCAGGAAGAGATAATTCTCCATATCCTGCTCTTGGGCCCGATCCTAAAAACCGTATGTCATTTGCAATTTTCATTAATGCAACAGCTGTCGTATTAAGAGTTCCTGAAAAATTTACAATTGAATCATGTGCTGCCAATGCCTCAAATTTATTTTTGGCAGTATGAAAAGGAAGTTTGGTTATTTTTTTAATTTCGGCAGCTATTGTTTTGTCCCAACCTTTCCTTGAATTAATACCAGTTCCAACAGCAGTACCTCCTTGTGCCAGAGGATAAATCTCAAGTAATGCTCTTTTAATTCTAGTTAATGATTTTGAAACTTGCATATGATAGCCAGAAAATTCTTGGCCCAGTGTTAAAGGAGTAGCATCTTGTAAATGCGTCCTTCCTATTTTGACTATATTTTTAAATTCTTTAGTTTTTTTAGCCAAAGCTTTTTCCAATAAGCTAATAGCTGGTATAAGTTTTTTGTTAGCTTGAATCGCAATCGCGATGTGCATGGCAGTAGGAAAAGTATCGTTAGTAGATTGAGCTTTATTAACATGATCATTAGGATGAACTGGTTTCTTACTTCCCATTTTTCCACCCAGTATTTCTATTGCTCGGTTGGCAATAACCTCATTAACATTCATGTTGGTTTGTGTTCCGGAACCTGTTTGCCAGACCCTAAGTGGAAAATTATCATCTAATTTTCCAGAAATGACTTCTTCAGATGCTTTAATAATTGCTTTTGAAACTTGTGGGGTAATGTCTTTATATTTTGCGTTAACGATTGCTGCAGCTTTTTTAACTATAGCAATAGAGTGAATTAATTCAATTGGAACGTTGACTTTACCTATTTTAAAAAATTGTAATGATCTTTGAGTTCCAGCTCCCCAATATTTGTCACTAGGAACTTTAATTTTTCCAAAACTATCTGATTCAATTCTTGATGCCATAAGAGATATTTTATATCACTATATTACTTACTTTTTAATAAATATTATGAATGTTTTAATAATAGGAGCAACTTTTGGTATTGGCTACGAACTAGCCAAAAAATATCTTAATACCTGCGATAATCTCATTTTACTAGGAAGAACGCAGAGCAAGTTAGAAGAAATTAAACAGGAATTTTCTAGTGGAAAAGCCAAGGTTTTTACCGAAAGTCTAGACGTGACTATTTTGGACGATTGCAAAAATAAGCTATCCAATATTATAAAAATCAATTCAACAATAGATAAAGTCATTTACTGCTCGGGATATTATGAGCCACACGACACTTTTGAAATTGATGTAAGTCTTTTTCAAAAAACTATGGATGTAAACTTTATGGGCATGATTAACGTTTTTTCAATTTTGCTTCCTCATTTAAAAAATCAAAATCATGGACAGCTTGGAATTGTTGCTTCTCTTGCGGGCTTTGGTGGACTACCGAACTCTTCTTCTTACGGACCAAGCAAAGCAGCCATGATGAATTATGTAGAATCTATCAAAATTGATTGTGATAAATACAATATTAAAGTTAGCATTATTAATCCTGGATTTGTTCAGTCTAGATTAACTGAAAAAAATACTTTTGATATGCCATTTTTAATGACGAGCGAGAAAGCTGCTAATATTATTTATGAAGGCTTACAAAAAGAAAAGTATGAAATTACCTTCCCTTTACCCATGATGATTTTATTTAAATCCTTAAGAATTTTACCACGTTCTATTTATTTTTGGGTGGTTAAAATTATAACTAAATCCTAACTATTGTAGATTGTAAAATAGATCATTCCCAAAACTAGCAAGTTAGCCGTGACTATAAATGAAACGGTTCTTGAAAAAAAAGATTTTTCTTTTTTAATTTCTACTGTGTTGATTTTTGCTGGTTGTATTAGATTCATATTGTTCCTCTTGTTGTTTGATACTTAATTAATATTAAATTAAGGCAAACTCAGACTAAAAATGTGACTAATATAAGACTACTTTAAAGAATTGGACAAATCTTCTTTAAGATCATTGATATCTTCCAGTCCAATAGATAGCCTAATTAGGTTAGGGGTAATGCCAAGAGATAGTCTTGCCTCTTCTTCTAGAACTTTGTGTGTTGTGGTAGTTGGATGGGTTACAAGGGACTTTGAGTCTCCCAAATTATTAGAGATATCAAAAACATTTAATTTGTTGATAATTTTAAAAGCATCTTTCTTCCCGCCCTTAACTTTAAAGGCAATCATAGTTCCACCAGCACTTTGTTGTTTTTTGGCAAGAGCATATTGAGGAAAAGATTTAAGACCGGGGTAATATACTTTTTCAATTTTTTTATGTTTTTCTAAAAAGCTCGCAATTTGCAATGCATTATCCGATTGAGAAAGGACACGTATTTTAATCGTTTCTAAACTTTTGAGAAGTACCCATGCATTAAAAGGACTAATGCAAGGACCGGTATGTCTCAAGAAGGGTTTTAGAATATTTTCTTTAAATTTATTTGTTGAACAGACAGCTCCACCCATAGCTCTTCCCTGTCCATCAATATGCTTGGTACCAGAATAAACAACAACATCTGCACCAAATTTGACTGGTTGTTGTAACACTGGTGATGCAAAAATATTATCTACAATGGTTGTTATTTTGTTTTTTTTAGCAAGATTACAAACCTGCTTAATATCAATAATTTCCAAACATGGGTTAGAAGGAGATTCAAAGAAGAAAATCTTAGTATTTTTTTGAATACTTTTGTTCCATTCTTTAATATTTTTTCCATTAATAAAAGATACTTCAATCCCAAATTTAGGAAGTATGTCATTTAGTATATATCTACAGGAACCAAATAATGCTGAAGCAGAAACTACATGATCCCCGGCTTTTAATTGACACATCATCGAGCCAAATACAGCAGCCATTCCGCTTGCTGTTGCAAAGCATGCTTCTGAACCATCTAATAAAGCCAACCTCTGTTCAAACATTTCTACTGTTGGATTGGCGTACCTAGAGTACTGAAATCCTTTTTTCTTTCCTAGAAAAATAGCTTCTGCTTGCTCAGCTGAATCATAGACAAATCCCGAATTGAGAAAAATAGCTTCAGATGTTTCTTTAAAGTTAGATCTAGTTAGGCCACCCCTAACTAGATTGGTATCTAACTTAAATTTTTTTTTCAATTATTCTGCCCTCAGTTCTTTCGCAGCATCAACCATTTTAGTTAATGCATCAATAGTTTCAGGCCATCCTCTAGTCTTTAAGCCACAGTCAGGATTGACCCAAACTCTGGATGGATCAATTAATTTAGATGCTTTTTGAATCAGCTCTTTCATTTCATCTTTCGATGGAACTCTAGGAGAGTGAATATCGTAAACTCCAGGACCTACTTCATTTGGATATTTAAATTTTTCAAATGTAGTTAAGAGCTCCATTCTAGATCTAGATGTTTCAATAGAAATAACATCCGCGTCTAAAGCGGCAATAGAATCGATGATGTCTTCAAATTCTGCGTAACACATATGTGTATGAATTTGAGTTTCATCTTTCACTACTGCAGCAGATATCTTAAAACAATCTACAGACCATGTAAGGTATTCTTTCCAGTCCTTTTTCTTTAAAGGCAACCCCTCTCTAAGAGCAGGCTCATCGATTTGAATCATTCGAATACCATTTTTTTCAAGATCTTCCACTTCATCGCGAATGGCAAAGCCAATTTCTTGTGCTGTAAATTTTCTTGGTTGGTCATCTCTCACAAAAGACCACTGCAAAATAGTGATCGGCCCTGTAAGCATTCCTTTTACAATTTGCTTTGTTTGCTCTTGTGCAAATTTAGACCAACGTACTGTCATAGGTTTTGGTCTAGACACGTTTCCAAAAATAATTGGTGGTTTCACACAACGAGAACCATAGCTTTGTACGAAGCCACTAGAAGTAAAGGTAAATCCTTTTAGCTGTTCACCAAAATATTCCACCATGTCATTACGTTCAAATTCACCATGAACAATAACATCGATACCAATCTCTTCTTGTTTTTTAATCGTATCAATAGTTTTTTCTTCTAAGAACTTGTCGTAACTTTGTCCATCCAGCTCACCACGTTTAAATTTAGCTCTTGCTTGTCTTACATCGGTTGTCTGAGGAAAAGATCCAATGGTTGTGGTTGGGTATTTTGGTAAAGCAAAAATTTCCTTTTGAACCACCGCTCTTTCTGGATAGGATGATTTTCTGTTTACAATCGATTGATTGATTGTTTTTATTCTATTTTTCACAGCATCATCATGAATCAATTTGGAAGTTTTTCTATCTTGAACGTCAGCAGTATTGCTCTCTAACTCCTCCTTATGACTTCCTTCATTAACGCAACCCTTAATCACACTCAGCTCTTGCAATTTTTGTTTTGCAAACGATAACCATCTTTTAATTTCATCTGGAACTTTCTGTTCAAGCTCCAAATCATAAGGAGAGTGAAGTAGGGGGCAAGAAGAAGCAATAATCACATCGCCAGAAACATTGTCTTTAACAAAATCAATTTTTTCTTGTAAATTTGTTTTCCATACGTTTCTTCCATCTACTAAACCTAATGACAGTTGTTTCTTGGAGTTTTTGACATAACCTTTATTTTTAGTACCGCGAACTAAATCTAAATGAATTACATCTACATCACTTGCAAACACTTCTTCCTTAACGTCTTCATTTAGGTCTTCAAAGTAAGTGGTAAGTAAAATCTTACTTGAACCCGCAGCTTGTTTAAGCTCGTTCAGAGTGTTTTTGATTTTAGACACCACATTAGAATCTAAATCTTTTACTAATATAGGCTCATCAATTTGAATCCATTCTGCTCCTAGATCAGCAAATTTTTTAACCACCTCTTTGTAAACAGGTATAATTTTGTCTAATAGATCAATAGTATTTAAGCCATCAATTCCCTTTCCTAACAACAAGAAAGACAATGGACCTAAAATAACAGGCTTAGTATTAAAACCTGCCTGTTTCGCCTCTTCATATTCTGCGAAAGGTTTATTAGAACTTATTTTAAATGATTGGTCTTTGGATAGCTCAGGAACTAAGTAATGGTAATTCGTATCAAACCATTTCGTCATTTCCAATGCAGGCACATCCAGCTCTGATGTTTGGGATCCACGCGCCATGGCAAAGTAAGTTTTTAGGTTTACTTCATTGCCATCCCATTTGTATCTTTTCGGAACTGCACCTAATAAGCAAATTGCATCTAACACCTGATCGTAAAATGAAAAGTCATTACAAGATATTAAGTCTACACCACAATCTTTTTGAGTTTGCCAATTTTGCTTTCTTAAATTTTTTGCAACATTATGCAAATCCTGTTCTTGAATGTCACCTTTCCAAAATTGTTCTAATGCTTTTTTTAGTTCTCTTTTAGGACCGATTCTTGGGTATCCAATAGATGCTACTTGTATCATGCTCTTGCTTCTCCTTTGGTTTGATTGTTTTGATTTAAATTATTTTGCAGTGATAGTAATCGTGAACATACTGCAAAGGTTAATTCATATTTATTTAGTGTATAAAAATGAAACTCATTAACTTCTTCTTTTTTTAATTTTTTCACTAGATCGCTTGCTAAACTGGCACCAACTAATTGCTGCACTTCTGGCGTGTCGTCTAAGCCAGAAAACTCACTAGCTATCCAGTCAGGAATAGATGCGCCACACATAGCGCTAAAATTTTTAACTTTTTTAAAATTAGAAATAGGCATAATTCCTGGAATGATGGGAATGTTAATCCCTGCAGCCACTACTGAATCCCGGTATCTTAAAAATACATCTTTATCAAAAAAATATTGAGTAATAATTTTATCGGCACCCGCATCCACTTTTCTTTTTAAATGATCAGTATCATCTTGTTTATTTTTAGAGTCAGGGTGTATTTCTGGATATCCACCAACTGCAATTTCAAAATTAGCTAATTTTTTTAAACCCAAGCACATATCAGCAGCATTTTGGTAGCCATTGGGATGAGGAACGTATTGTTTATTTTTTTCTCTAACATCACCTCGTAAAGCAACTATTTTATTCACTCCCTTTTCAAACCAACCTAAAGCCAAATCGTTAATTTCATCTTTGGACATATCCACGCAAGTCAAATGACCTGCCACTGGTACTAAAGAATCTTTATTAATTTTTTTAACAAAAGAATCGCTTTTTAAACGCTCACCACCACCAGCACCAAAGGTAACTGAAAAAAATTGAGGATTAAAATTTTCTAATTTTTTTAAACTCGCCCATGTTTTTTCTTCAGCGGCGGAGTCTTTTGCTGGAAAAAATTCAAAACTTAATTTTAAATCATTCTTGTTCATAATTTATTATGATCAAGTTTTCGGTAGTTTCTGATGGGATTTCCAAAAAAAAACCACCGGCTAGAGCGGTGGTTTAAATCGCTTTAGCTGGTTTTATATAGCGCCCGCAATTTGAACAAATCAGCGCTTGAAGTGGTATGTAATAATAAATAGACAAAATGTAAAGGGTAAAAAGCCAAATATTGAAGAACTTTTAGTGCTTGTGATTTTGAGCTCCACCTAAACCACAAGGCATAGCATTGATGGACCCAGAAGTTTCGCCTTCTTTATGAAATAGAGGGTTGTAAGCCACACCACTATAATTGTGGTCATAGATAATGACTGCAAAAAAAGCAGTTAAAATAAGAAGGTAAAGAATATTTTTCATTGATAAAAAAACTTTCTAGCTTTCACCCCAAAGTAAGAGCCCATAAATGCAAACAAAAACCATATCCAACCGTGCATACTCCCTGAAGCTATACCACCAAACAATGCTCCAATATTACAACCAAATGCAAGTCTGGCTCCATAGCCCATAAAAAAACCACCAATCATGGCAGCTAAAAATAACTTTTTATCAATTTTAATTTGATTAGAAAAGTTACCAGATAAAGCAGAAGCTATTAAAGCACCCAAAATAATTCCTAAGTTAGAAACGGTCGTAGGATCTGCCAATAAACTATTTTCTAGGGCAACAGCAGGGTAGGATAATTGCCAATAGTCCCAAGAAGAAACATCCACACCAATTAGGGTTACTAATTTTGCCCCCCACAATCCAAAAGAAAATGTGACAGACCATGGATGACCTGCAGCATGCAGCATTAAAAAATTAAATAATACCAAAATAACAGAACCTAAAAATAAAGGCCATGGTCCCCTAAGAAGACTAAAAGAGTCAAATCTAAAAATGTTATTATGATCTATTATTTTGTTTCTTTTCTTGTCTAGAATAAAAACAGTTAAATAAAGAGTAAAAATAAGACTTAACTGAAAAGTTAAAGTTTCAACCAGAGTATAATTGTCTAATAAAGAAATTCCTCCTAAAGAGGGAAGGGATGACCAAAAATTAAAGTGGTATGTTCCCGCTACAGAGCCAATAATAAAAAAAAATAAAGTAATAACCATTTTGGTATTACCACTTCCAGCAGTAAATAAAGTTCCAGAGCCACAGCCTCCACCCAATTGCATGGCAAGACCAAACATAAAAGATCCAATAACCACAGACAAACTAACCGGAGCAATTGCCCCTACGATAGTGCCATCATATACAAAACTTTTAGAACCAATGACAAAAGAAAAAACTATAGCTGCTAAAGCCAGCATTAAAAATTGAGCTCGAAGTGCACTACTATCCCTTTTTTCAATAAAATTTCTCCACCCACCCGTAAAACCAAATGCAGCTTTATATAAAGTGAAGCCCAAACCAATACCAATAGCAAAAACTAGAAAATGACGAAGACCAATCGTGGAATAGGTAATGTAAGAAAATAATAGTGTAAAAATAACCCCAAACAAAACAATGGGCGTTTCAATTTTTTTAATTACAATCATGAGGGGCTTGTACTCTAGTTAAATATGCGGGTAAACTTAGTACCCGCATATAATAAAAGTTTTAAAATTATCCGGAAATAACTTTGTTTTTAGGATTGCTTTCCCAATGCGCCCAAGATCCATCATACATTCTTACTTGAGGAATATTTGCAACTTCACTTAGCGCAAACCAAACAGTAGCAGCCCAGTGTCCAGTGTTACAATAAGTAATGTATCCTTTGAAATCTTTGATTTGAGCCGCATCATAGAGCTTTAATATTTCCGCTTTAGACTTGATAAAACCATCACTTCCAACTGTTTTTTGCTGCTCTACATTAACTGCATTAGGTATTCTTCCAACCACTTTTAAAGCAGGATGTTTTTTGACTCCTTTAAAGAAATCGTTAGGTCTAGCATCAATTAAACAAATACCATTTGTTTCTTTCTTAGCATTTCTCACTTCTTTATAAGAAGCGCTGTACTTTTTGTTGATTGAAGCTTTAAATACTTTTGGAGACAATGAGTTTTCACCAGCTACCACTTTATAGCCAGCATCTTTCCATGACTTAAAACCACCATTTAAAATAGAAACATTTTCATGTCCTAAAGTTTTAAAAGTCCAATAAATCCTAGCAGCACTTCCAAAATCAGTAGAATTCACTCCGGCATAAATAACAATAATATGTTTTGAATTATCAATTCCAAGACTTCCTACTAATTGTTCCAGCGGCTTTTTTCCTGGAAATTGTCCGATCACACCATTAACTTTTGCTCTCCATCCATCTTTTAGATAATCAGAGTGCACTGCTCCTGGAATATGAGCTTGTTTAAATGTTTCGTAAGATCCACCATCAATTTTGTTTCTAATGTCTAATATAAATACATTTTTGTTGTTTAAATTTTTATTTAACCATTTCACATCCACTAACGGTTCTGCTGAGAACACAGATGTTGAAATAAAAATAAAAAGTACTGCTGTTATTATTTTTTTCATTTTTTCTTTTTCTAGTTTAAAGTTTTGGGTTGTTTAACAATTCTAAGGTAGGGCTTCACGGTATTCCAACCATCTGGAAACAGCGTCTGCGCTTCTTCTTCTTTTACTGCAGGAACAATAATTACATCTTCCCCTTGCTTCCAATTAGCAGGAGTTGCAACTTTATGTTTTGCGGTTAATTGAAGTGAGTCAATGACTCTTAGAATTTCTGGAAAATTTCTACCCGTCGCCATTGGATACGATAAAATAAGTTTAATTTTTTTATCAGGACCAATCACGAATACATTTCGAACCGTTGCATTATCAGCTGCAGTTCTTCCATCAGAAGATCCTTCAGCGCTAGCTGGAAGCATTCCATAGGCTTTTGCAACGGCTAGATCCTTATCTCCAATTAATGGATACTCAGGTTTGAAACCAGTAACATCCTTGATGTCTTCGCTCCATTTTTCATGATCTTCTACTGGATCAATACTTAATCCTAAAATTTTAACATTTCTTTTATCAAACTCGATTTTGTGACTTTGAAGAGCTCCAAGTTCAGTTGTACAAACTGGAGTAAAATTTTTTGGATGAGAAAAAAGTACTATCCAGCTATCTTTAGCCCAATCATATAAATTAATTTTTCCTTGAGTTGTTTCTGCTTCAAAATCTGGAGCGGTATCATTTATTTTTAATGTCATTTGTTTCTTTCTGTTTTTTTGCTTAATTCCTGGTCCTTAGGTAATTAAAAAGGGACAAACTTAAGGACCAGTTACTGGAAGTTGATCTAGACTTTTTTCTAATTTATTCAAGTTTAGTAGATAAATAAGTTAATAATTAGATAAAAAACTAGAATTAATAGAAAAATATGCTACTTAAGTAAAAATAATGAAAAAAAACAATGTATTAAATGATATAGATAAGAGAATTCTATCTGTTCTCCAGGAAAATGCAGACCTTCCTATTTCAGAGCTTTCTAAAAAAGTAAATTTATCCGCAACTCCTTGTTGGGCACGAATTAACAAGCTTTATAAGCAAGGATTTATCACTAAGAAAGTGGCAGTAGTAGACCGGTTAAAACTAAACTTAAATGTAGTCGCTTTTGTTCAGGTAAAAACTAGCAATCACAATATGGAGTGGGCAAGAAAATTTGTTAAAGTAATTAGTGATATGCCAGAGGTAATAGAATTTTACAGATTAAGTGGTTCTATAGATTACTTATTAAAAGTATTAGTTCCAAGTATTGAAAAGTACGATGAGTTTTATAAAAAACTAACAGACAAAGTAGACTTAACCGATGTGAGTAGTAGTTTTTCTATGGAAGAAATTAAACAAACATCTTCTTTGCCACTAGATTACGCATAATGATTCCAGAAAATTATTTAATTTTTTTACAAATTATTATTTTTATGTTTGTCACACCAGGTGCGCCTAGAGTTCTGATCATGTCCCAATCTCTCAATTATGGATTTGGAAAAAGTTTATGGACTGCATTTGGTGATATATCTGCCAATAGCCTGCAGATGATCTTGGTGCTTTTTGGATTTGCTGCATTAATAAAACTATTTCCTGATGTTATTATTTATTTTAAATGGAGTGGAATACTTTACCTTCTTTATATTGCCTACGGTTATGTAAAATTAAAATCTAACATTAATATTTCCAACGAAGTAAAACAAAAATCTATCAGTGCTTTATATATGGATGGATTTCTTATTGCCTTCTTGAGTCCTAAGGCAACTGTTTTTTTTGCAACAGTGTTTCCAACTTTTTTAATTGCTGGATCCAATTATTATGAACATTTTTTTATTTTGTTGCTTACTTATATTTCTTTAGATTTTTTAACACTCGCTATTTATTCGGGCATAGCCAGAGCTATTGCCAGTAAGTTAAAAAATAATTTAAGTCTAGTGAATTATATTTCGGCAGGAGCCCTAGTTATTATTGCAATCGTTATTGCGATTAAAGTTTAATTCAATATTAAATATTTCTGACTAGATATTAAAAGCTTGTCCAAAAGTTTTTGCATATGAACAATCTCTTCATTACTAAAGTCTTTTAATAATTTTTTATTTCTATCCGTTTGTTTTTTTAATAATTCTCTATGAAGTTTTTTACCATCACTAGTCACTTGTAATAAAGTATATCTAAGGTCATCGTGGTTCCTTGCTTTATTAATCAGACTAAGTTTAATAAGTTTTTGAACACCACGACTAATCTCTGCCTGGTCGGCCCAATGCACCGAAGTAATATATTTAATGGTTACTTCTTTTTTATTTTCACCAATCACATTGAGCGTAAACAGCTCTGGAATACCTAGTGATGGGTATGATTTAATAATCTTGGACGAATACCTCTTTAGTTCTTTTGAAAGCTTATTGATTTTAAAACCCAGTGAGTTTTGAAAGTATTTAAAGTCTCTTATATTGCTAGTACTCTTCATGGTAGAATACATGATAAATCATATATATTATGAAGCAATATATTAATTGTAAATGCTTGTTTTTTTAACAGATTCTTAAAGCTTGTTTATTGTTATTTATCTAAGTAGGTTTCGACTGTTAATTAACAAACATAAGGGGAGACTAAAATGAAAAAACTATTAAATAGACTAGTTGCTATTTTCTCTATCTTTTCATTACTTTTAGGGTTCAGTTCTGCTCAAGCTAGAGTTGATGGCGATGTCATCACTTTGGGTGCTGCAGTTTCTTTAACTGGAAAGTATTCTACTAACGGCGAACATACCAAAAATGGTTACAATTTAGCTGTTAAGAGAATCAATGACATGGGTGGAGTTAAAGTAGGTGGTAAAAGCTACAAATTCGCTGTCAAATATTATGATGATGAATCTAACTCTAAGAGAGCTGCTCAATTAGCTGAACGATTAATCAAGCAGGATGGCGTTAAGTATATGCTTGGCCCATACAGTTCTGGTTTAACAAAAGCAATGGCTCCAGTAACTGAGGAAAACAAAATTCCTATGGTTGAAGCAAATGGTGCTTCTAGATCTTTGTTTACTAAAGGATACAAATATTTGTTTGCAGTATTATCTCCTGCTAACCAATACCTTGAAGTAGCAATTGATTTGGCTGTTGAAAAAAATGGTGGCAAGCCAGTGAAAATTGCTATGGCATTTGAACAAGATCCTTTTTCACAAGATGTTAGATTAGGAATTTTAGATGCAGCAAAAAGAACTAAATCTAAAATCATAATTGATGACAAACTTCCAAAAGAACTAAACGATATGGCAGCAACTTTAGCTAAAGTTAAAGCTGTGAAGCCAGATGTTCTTGTGGTGTCAGGGCACTCAAAAGGTGCACTAACTGCGATCAGACAAATTTCAGAAATGAAAGTGGATGTTAAGATGTTAGCGATGACACATTGTGATGCTTCTAAATTAGCAAAACAACATGGAAAAAAAGCTGAGTACGCATTATGTGCCTCTCAGTGGCACAAATCTTTATCTTACAAAGATAATTATTTTGGTAGTGGTTTAAAGTATGACAAAGACTTTACAGCTGCTTACGGATATGCGCCTCCATATCAAGCAGCAGAATCTTCTGCAGCACTATTAGTTTATAAAGATGCATTTGAAAGAGCGAACTCTTTCGATACTAAGAAAGTAAGAGATGCATTAGCAAAAACTGATATGCAAACTTTTTATGGAAATGTAAAATTTGGTTCTGGTGGTCAAAATACTGCTAAGCCAATGGTGCTTTTCCAAGTTAGATGTACTGGCGATAAGTGTGAAAACAAAGTTGTGGCTCCTACAAAATGGGCTTCAGCTAAGTTAGTGCACCCAGTACCAAGTTGGTCTAAAAGATAAATACAATTAACTAAATGCCCCCTTTTACGAGGGGGCATTTTTTTTATAAGAAAAAAAAATGGATTTTTTAATATTTGAACACCCAATTTTAATCGTTCAAGCTTTGATGGATGGAGTGTTGCTTGGAATATTATTTGCATTGATTGCTTATGGAATGGCACTGCAATGGGGAGTGATGAATATAATTAACATTGCACAAGGGGAACTTGTGATTATGGGAGGATATGTTGCATACTTTTTATATATGTATGGAATACACCCTGCTTATGGAGTGATTGTTTCTCCAATCGTTATGTATTTTGTGGGTATCGGAATTTATAAGCTAGTTATTAATAAAGTCGTTGATAAAGATTTATTTACATCAATTTTAGCAACATTTGGAATAAGTATTTTAATGATGCAATTAATGAACTTCGTTTTTGGTGCGGATGTTGTTGTTGCTCAATCAAATTTTGGAACAACTATGTTATTTGATAATTCAGTAACGCTTCCTAATTCTAAAATTTTTGCTTCAGTGGTCAGTGTGCTTGCTGCAATAGTTTTGGTCTTGTACATGAAAAAATCTAAATTAGGTCGAGCTATCAGAGCTACTGCCCAAAACGCTAGAGCAGCAAAGATATTAGGAGTGGATACAGAAAAAGTTTATGCATCTACATTTGGGATTAATGCAGCTCTTTGTGGTGTTGCAGGAGCACTTATTGCTATCACGTTTACTTTGCACCCCTATGTTGGCTTACCTTACACAGTTAGATCTTTCATGATCGTTATTGTTGCAGGACTGGGAAATCTTCCAGGTGTCGCATTATCGGGTATGGGATTAGGAGTTTTTGAAGAATTTGCTGACTATCTATTAGGAACTGAATTTAGAATTGCTGCAGTGTTTTTATTGTTAGTTTTGATTTTAATGTACAGACGATTTAAATTAGCAAGAAGCAGGGAGTATTTGAAGTAATGCTGAGCAACATAAAGAAAAAAGATCTTTTTATTTATTTAGGAGTTTTGGCTTTTGCATTGATAGCTCCAAATGTTTTTCCAGACTATAGAATTCAGTTTACGTTTTGGTTAGTGCTTATCATTCTAGCGATTACTTGGAATATTCAAGGAGGTGAAATGGGATACAACACCTTTGGTAATATTATGTTCTTTGGAGTCGGAATGTATGTTTGTTCTGGTATTCAAATAGGCTTATTTTTTGATTTGGCTGAATGGACTGTTAGTGGTGGAGAAAAAACTTTTGTTCATACACCCGATCAATATTTTCAAGGTCTCTGGGTAGGCTTACTTGCAGCTGCAATCATTCCTGCGATTATTGCGTTAATTATTGGTTATGGAGTTTTAGGATTGCGCGGACATTATTTTGCAATTTGTACATTAGGTATTGGAATAGCATCAGGAGAAGTTGCTGGTGGGATAGAACTTATTGGAGCAGGTCAGGGAATGACCGCACCACCTTGGCCCAAAGATATTGGTGGAACAGAATATAGAAATGAATTTTTCTATTATTTAACACTTGCTCTTTTTGTTATGACATTTGTGTTTATCAAATGGTTATATTCAACAAGGTTTAGATTAGTTCTTAATGCTATCAGAGATAATGAAGATAAAGCAGAAGCAATGGGTATTGAGACTATGCGATATAAAATTACAGGATGGGTTATCTCAGCATTTTTTGTTGGACTAGCTGGAGGTCTTGTAGGAAATATCGTTGGTTACATTGAGCCAGTGGAAGTCGCATTTGATGGAAGAGAAATGGGAGTCTTTATGGTTCTCATGTGTATTTTGGGAGGCAAGGGGACTTTATGGGGACCGGTTATTGGGGCCTCAGTGTTTCATATATTTAAAGAAAGTTTTTGGTCTTTCTTTTTAGGATGGCAGTATGTTGCCTTAGGAGTTTTAATTATTGTTATTGTTGTTTATCTTCCGGAAGGAATTATGGGTTTTCTTCGTGAAAAAAAACCAGAATGGTTTGGTGAGGTTATGGACGAAGAAGATAGAAAGGCACAGGTTACTTTAGATTAATGGCACTTTTAGAAGTTAGAAATGTTTCAAAATCTTTTGGTGGAGTAAAGGCCAATGTAGATATTTCATTGCAAGTAGAGCAGGGGTCTATCGTTGGGTTGATTGGACCAAACGGATCTGGCAAAACAACTTTGTTCAATTCTATTGTAGGTACTCATCCTATTGACCAAGGTTCCATTACATTTGATGGTAATGAGATATCAAATCTTCCTATTCCAGAAGTTGCTAAGTTAGGATTGTTAAGAACGTTTCAGCAAACAAGAATTTATGGAAAGTTAAACTGTGTGCAAAATATGCTTATTAGTCATAAGCCTAGAAATGAAACTTTGCTCACTGTTTTTGCGGGTATACCCAAAGAACTGACCTCAAAAGCAGAAGATATTTTAAAATTTGTGGGTCTGTATCAAAAAAGAAATTTAAGAGCAGGTGATCTGTCTTTTGGTCAGCAAAAATTGTTAGAACTTGCGATGGCACTAATGAGTGAGCCTAAAATGCTTTTATTAGACGAGCCGACCGCTGGAATTAACCCTACCTTAATTAATGGAATCATTACTCGTTTAATCCAAGTTAACAAAGAGTACGGTATAACATTGTTTGTAATTGAACATAATATGAAAGTAGTTATGCAACTTGCACAAAAAATATTTTGTGTAGCTCACGGACAGCTTCTTGCCGAAGGTGGACCCGATGAAATTAAAAATGATAAGCGCGTTGTTGATGCTTATTTAGGAGCGCAATAATGTCAGATCAATATTCAGTTTTAGGATCCGCACCCACAAAAAAAGATTTGCAAAAACTTTCTCCAGATAATGTTCATGTGCAAATTGAAGGACTGACCGCAGGGTATGGTAAAATGGAAATTTTACATGACTTTGATTTAATGGTGAGTAAGGCCCAATCTCTTTGCTTAATCGGACCTAACGGAGCAGGAAAATCTACAATTCTTCATTCTATTTACGGTTTTACTAATATTTTTTCTGGCAAAATTAGCATTGATGGAAAAGACATTACCAATCTAACACCAGCAGAAAAATTAACCTCTGTTGGAATTGCTTATATATTGCAAGACAACTCAGTCTTTCCAGATATGACCGTAGAGGAAAATTTATTAATGGGTGGTTATGCAAAGGATAAAGTGGAAGAATCTTATGAAGAAGCACAAAGAGTTTTAGATAAGTACGAAAGATTAAAAAATAGAAGAAATCAGCCTGCAAAAGTTTTGTCTGGTGGAGAGAGAAGATTATTAGAAATCTCAAGGGCATTAGTTATGAAACCTAGTGTTTTGCTAGTAGATGAACCATCGATTGGTTTAGAGCCTAGATATATTGATATGGTTTTTGAAATATTGAGAGACCTTCAGCAAAATGAGAAAAAAACTATTATCTTAGTTGAGCAAAATGCAAAAAAAGGTTTGGAATTTGCAGATAATGGTTACGTTTTGGTTTCAGGTCAAACAGCTATCGTTGGTAAGGGCGATGAGTTGCTAGAAAATCCAGATGTTGGTAGATTATTCCTCGGAGGATAGTTTACTACAATTTGTTTTCATTAATTTCTTTTAGACAAGGTGTTAGTCATGCTTTTGGCGTTCCAGCTTTAGGGTTGGGCTCAAGCATGTTTGCATTTGGAGCTTATTTAAAAAGCTCTGGTTTTGATTTGTTTCAAAGCTTTGCCTCTTCCTTCTTTACCTTCGCACTCCCAGGTCAATTTGTAATGGCAGAAACTATGTTAGCGGGAGGAACATTTTTAAATATTTTTTTAGCTGTGCTTTTAACTAACGCAAGATTATTTCCAATGACCGTTAATTTAATTCCCATCATTAGACATTCCTCTCATTCCAAGTGGAAGTATTATTTTCTAGCACATTTTATTGCCGTTACATCATGGTTTAATATGTTCGCAGTTCACAAACAGCTACAACAACAAAACAAGTTTGATTACTTCTTGGGCCTTGGTGGTTTTTTGTGGTTCAATGCTGTGATCTGTACGATGTTAGGATTTTCAATCTCTCATCTAGTTTCTCATGAATTTTTAATAGGACTAGTCTTTATTAATCCGATTTATTTTTTAATTATGACAGTGAGTAATTTGAATGAAAAAAAACTTACCACATCTGTTATCCTAGGAGCAGTTTTTAGTTTTATTTTATATCAATACACTCCTGAATGGTCCGTATTGATAGCGGGTATTGCATCTGGAACCTTAAGTTTTTTTATTTTTAAAAAGGAAAATAATGACAGCTAATACTATTTACACAGCCATCTTTCTTGCAACATGTGCAACCTACTTATGTAGAGCCATGGGTGTATTTAGTGCAAAAAACATAAATACAAATAGCCCAGTTTTTAATTGGATTAAATGTGTTTCTATTGGAATTATTTCTGCAGTAATATCAAAAATTATTTTATTTCCAGCCGGAATTCTTTCCGAAACTGAATCTGAGAGCAGAATTGTTGCAACAATTGTAACATTGCTAGCGTATTTTCTGTTTAAAAAGAATGTTATCTTTGGTATTTTTGCAGGCGTCACAACCTTTTTACTAATGAACTTTTATTTTTAGATATGCAAATACCAGGCCTCCTTATTGAAAACCATCCTACAAGCAATCGTTTATATGATGTTAAAATTGAAAATAAATACCTAGATAAAATCAAAGATCAATTTGATGTATTTGATTTGTTGGATATTGAATACAAACCATTTCTTCGTTTTCATATTACGGATATTTTTAATAAAATTTTTGATAGCAAAATACAAAACTTTGTTAAAGAAACGATACAAGATCGTCAAAGAGGCGCTTTTATTATTGGTCCAGAAAAAATGGATCCAAAAAAATATGATGCAGATTTTTTAGTCAAAGTATCTACAGCCTTAACTCATTTAATTGGAACCCCTAATTTTGATTCTATGGCAGGAAATTATTATGCACGTTTTGAAGTGAAACATACGGACAACAGTGATTCTTATTTGAGAAAAGCTTATAAAAAATTAGATCTACATACAGATGGCACTTACGTAAAGGAAAAAACAGACTGGTTGTTAATGATGAAAATGAAAGAGGAAAATGCCCATGGTGGAGAAAGTGTTTTATTGCACTTGGATGATTGGGAAGATTTGAAAGATTTTATAAAAGATCCTGTTGCAAAACAGAATTTTATTTGGGGCTCTCCCAAAAGTAAAAATATAGACTACAAAATTGAACATCCTGTTTTTTCAAAAGATATGAACGGCAAACCTACGATCTCGTATATTGATCAATTCCCAGAACCAAGCTCATTAGAGCAAGGTCTTTTTTTAAACCGCCTTTCTGAATCTTTGGAAAATAGCAAGAGACACATGGCTTTCAAACTACCTCCTGGGTATTCTATTTTTTCTAATAATCATTTTTTACTTCATGGAAGAAAAGCTTTTCAGCCTAGCCCTAATATGACACGAGAGCTCTTGAGACAAAGAGGAATTTTTTATTCTTAAAAATTATTTTCGTTTTCTAAAAAACTTTAAAATAAAAGGTATCGTAAAGATAATAAAGAACACTCTTAAAAAGTGGTGATATGAAACAAAGATAGGATCTATATTGTAGGCTGCACTGATAATAACCATCTCATGCAATCCCCCTGGAGCAAAACTCAAAAAAGTAGCCATAAATTCAAACCCAAACCAAAGTTGCAAAGCATAAGCGAATACTGCCGCTATTGCTAAAAGCATGATTGAGATTATTGCACCATGAAAGCTGTAAAATAAAATATCTTTGATTGCTATTCCATTTAGCCTGCAACCGATTGCAGACCCAAGAAAGACAAATGCTAAATTAATAAAAATTGGAGGAAACTTTGCTGTTGTCATTTCCAAGGTATAAAAAAATCCTGCTGCCACCATTGCAGCTAAAATAGGAGCTGAGGGAATCTGGAATCTTTTTAAAAGTAAAGAAAGTAAGTGAGAGATAGCAATCAAGAACGTCAATTCAGCAAAATATCTAAGATTAAACTCTTGGTTAAAGGTGCTGCCACTCATGTCTTGGTACCCAGAATGCGCCACAAATACAAATGGTACAAACAAAACAATAAACAAAACTCTAGCTGCCTGGGGAATAATAACTTGTCCTTGCTCTTTTTTATTAGTGGTAATTTCATTAAGAGCTGCCGCAATAACTACAAATGCTCCAGGCAAACCAGCAATAATTGATACAACTTTTTTAAATTTACATACTTTGTGTAAATAAAAAGCAGTGACGATAGTTCCTATAATGGTGCAAATAATCATGGCTATAGATGAAAAGATCCATAAATGCACTTTTTGCAAAAGAGTAATATTGAATGTTCCTGCAATAATGACTCCAATGATCAATAAGACAGGAAGAAATATTTTTTTATCAAATTTTATTTTTACAGGAGTGAAAGAAAATACTAAGTTGGCAAGCAAGGCGCCCAATAACCATGGTAGCGGTAATTTAGTAAAGGAAGCAAGGTATCCACCCACCACTCCAATTAAAATACTTCTGTGGCTATTTTTAAAAGCAATTAAATATTCTTTCATTAATTTCTTTCTATTTTTAACACTTTTTGAAAATCTAAAATGCCCAATGTATCGTTTGATAAGTTTTTTGATTTTGGAATTGACTCTTGCTTAATGGTTTTGAGAATAGTTTTAGTGGTATCTATATATCCATTTAAAATACTTTGAGAGTAGATTGCAAATTTAATGCCACACTTTTTTAAATCTTGAATAGTAAATTCTACATTCTGAGTAATATTTAGCATTAAGTTTAAATTTTTATATTTGCTAATTATCTCCAAATCTTTTTTTGTATCAATCCCTGTTGCAAAAATTACATCGGCTCCAAGTGATTTAAATGCTTTAATTCTTTTAACAGTTTCTTTAATTCCTAAAACTGGGTAGGCGTCTGTTCTAGCAATGATACCAATGTCTTGTTTTTTATTTTCTTTTGCAGCTTTCACTGCGGCTTTAATTCTTTCACAAGATTCTTGAAAATTAAGTATTTTTACTTTCTCAGTTAATGCACACTTTTTTGGAAACTGCTGATCCTCAATGATTAATGCTGCAACTCCAACATCAGCCAAATCTCTTACCGTTCGGTGTATGTTGATAGTTCCACCAAATCCTGTATCTGCATCCACGATACATGGAAGACTTGTTGAGCGTTGAATTTTTCTTGTGGAATTGACTAGTTCGCTCAAAGTAATGATACCAGCGTCCGGATATCCATACTGTCCTGAAGATAAAGCAAAACCACCAATAAAAATAAAATTAAACTTCTCTTTTTCTATTAACTTCGCACTCAATGGATCATGACAACCAGGCGTTAAAAAGAGTTTTTTACTACTTAAAGCTTTTTTAAATTTCAGATAATGGTCTTTAGATATTTTGTCCAAGCAAGTTTATTATTGTATATTATTATAATTTTCTATCTTTATCTTTATCGTAATAATAATTTTTTTATAGAATTTTGCTTATTTTGTAAAATTTTGGCAAACTGGGGTAATGTTTTGGAATTAAAAAACTGTTTCCAGCCAGAAACATTGATTGCTCCCTCAAATTCATTTTTTATATTAAATATAGGCACAGCTACACTAGCAATACTTCCCACTCTTTCTTCGGAAGTGAATGTGAATCCTTTTTTGTTAATTTCATTCATTTCTTTTTCATTTTTATCTCCAAAAGCTAATAAAATTTTACCTGTAGCGCTCACTAAAGGAAAATTAGTTCCTTCTGTTAAATGGTGTGTTAGCTCTGACTCCGTATTGTTGGCCCTATATAAACAAACTTTTTTATTTCCCGAGCGTATCCAGTAACCAGCTGACTGACCGCTTTCTTTACAAATATCTTTTAATATTTCTCTAATTTCATTTGCAATATCAAAATTGGCATTATAAATTTGACCCATTTTCCATGCACCTGGTCCTAACTGGTAATTGCCAGTAAGTTCATTCTTGATTAAAAAATTATGTTTTATCAGTGACCTGCAAATCCTAATAATAGTCGACTTATTTTGTGAAGTAATCTTTGCAATTTCTTTTAGAGACATACTGTTTTGAGCCTCACTAAAAGAGTTTAGAATTTGGAATGCTTTATCGATAACTTTAATTTCAGAACTCATAGTTTTACAATGTGAAACATAATTTTATAATATAAAATTTGTTGACAATCTACATTTATTTTGATGAATCAAGATCTTCTAAATTAAACAAACTAATTTAACAAAAGGGAGTTCTACCAATGGCAAAAGCATTCACACCAAATATCAAGTCCGACAAAGGCAAAGGATTAACCAAGTACGTAGCTGAATTTGTTTACAAAAACAAATTTACTTCTATTCCTAAGAAAGTTGTTGAGCTTGGGAAAAAGCATATTTTAGATGGTTTTGGTTTAGCTTTAGCAGGATCGGTTGCTAGAACTGGAGTGTATTTATTCAAACATATCAGTCAAAACTCTGCCAAAGGAAGAGCTACTGTTATTGGCTCTAAAATGAAAGTTACATCAAGATTCGCAGCTTTGGCAAATGGAGTTGGAATTCATTCTGATGATTATGATGACACTCAATTAGCAGTTCTAAAAGATAGAGTGTACGGTTTGCTAACTCACCCAACGGCACCTTGTTTACCAAGTGCTTTTGCAGAAGGCGAACTAAAGAAAATTAATGGTAAAGATTTTTTAAATGCTTACCTAATCGGAGTGGACGTTGAGTGTAAAGCTTCAGAAGCAATGTCTCCTAGACATTATCAGCATGGTTTTCATTCTACAGCAACTTGTGGAACTTTAGCATCAGCTGCTGCTGCTGCAAAAATTAGAGGATATAAAGTACCTCAAATTCAACAAAGTTTATCAATAGCTGCATCACTAAGCGCAGGTTTAAGAGAAAATTTTGGAACTATGACAAAACCATTGCATGCAGGACGTGCTGCTGAGAGTGGCGTCGTTGCTTGTGACCTAGTTGGTTTTGGCTGGTCTGCTGCAGATAAAATTTTAGAATCACCTAGAGGATTTTTTCAAGCTCATGGTGGTGGATATGATTTAGGTTCTATCAAAGGAAAACTTGGTAAACCTTGGACTTTCGATAAGCCAGGTATTTCTATCAAGCCGCATCCTTGTGGATCTTTGACTCACCCTGGAATGACAAAAATGTTAGAATTAATTTTAAAGCATGACATTAAACCTCAAGACGTAGTCAAGGTAGATGTTGGTACTAATCATAATATGCAAAATGCTTTAATTCACCATAGACCAACTAATGAATTTCAAGCTAAATTTAGCATGGAATATTCAATGGCAATTCTATTGGTTCAAAGAAGAGCATACATTCCTGAATACCAAGATAAGAGAGTTAACAAACCTGACGTGCAAAACATGTTAAGAAAAATTAACTTTTACAAAAATGCTATCGCTGAAAAAGCAGGATATGATAAAATGACTACTATCATTGATATTTATTTGAAAAATGGAAAAAAAATATCTGGTAGAGGTGATTTTGGAAAAGGTAGCCCAATGATACCTATGAGCTATGATGAAGTAGCTGATAAGTTTATGGGATGTGCTGAATTTGCAAAATGGCCATTAGCTAAATCTAAAGCAATCGTAGAAACAGTAAGGAATTTAGAAAAACAAAAAGACCTTTCTAAGTTAAGTAAACTGTTAACTAAGTAAGCAAGTATGAAAGTCGCAATACTAGATGATTATCAAGGTGTTGCGCAAGAATTTGCTGATTGGAGTAAGCTAAATCAAAGTTGCGATATTAAAGTATTTCGTGAACCATTTGATGACGAGACTCATGCAATTGAGAACTTAAAAGATTTTGAAGCTCTTTTAATCATGAGAGAGCGAACTCCAATCACAGCAAGTTTAATGGATGGCTGTCCCAATTTAAAATTTATTGCTACCAGTGGAATGAGAAATCTTTCCATTAATTTTGACCACGCCAAAAGTAAAGGAATTGTAGTTTCAGGTACAGAAGGAAATAAAAATCCTACTGCAGAGCTAACGTGGGGAATTCTTTTAAACCTAGCTAGAAATTTAAGGCAAGAATCTGAAAACATGTATCAGGGATACTGGCAAACAACGGTAGGAGTAGAGCTAAAAGGAAAAACCTTAGGTATTATTGGACTTGGAAAATTAGGATGCCAAATTGCAAAAATAGCAAAAGCATTTGAAATGAATGTGATTGCTTGGAGTGAAAATTTAAAAATTGCTCATGCCACAGAAAACGGAGTTCTTGCAGTTACAAAGGAAGAATTGCTAGAGCAATCTGACTTTGTTTCTATTCACTATGTTCTTAGCGAAAGAAGTAAAGATCTCCTGAAGTACGAGGATATTTGTAAAATGAAAACAACTGCCTTTTTAATTAATACTTCTAGAGGTCCTATTATTAATGAAGAAGACTTGGTTCGAGCGCTTCAAGAAGAGAAAATTGCAGGTGCTGGCATAGATGTTTATGAGCATGAGCCTCTTCCCGAAAGTCATAAATTACGATTTTTACCCAATGCTTTTCTAACGCCACACATTGGTTATGTGACCCAAGAAAACTATATTAAGTTTTATTCTCAAATGGCAGAAGATCTCCAAGCATTTATAGACGGACAGCCGATAAGAGTACTATAAATAAAAAATAATTGTTGTAAAATTACAACAATAATAACCCTTGTATTTAACAGTTTTTTTAAAATAGGCTTGATTTGATGCATTATTACAATTTTACTTGGAGAATAAAATTAGATATATATATTTAAATTAAATAAATTAGAAAGCTTAGATAATGAAAAAAATAACTTTAGCCATTTCGGGTTTAGTGCTACTTGCTGGAAGTGCTTTTGCAGATTCAACAAATATCGGTGCTAAATTAAGCTATGGTAACTTTGATGCTTCAGGTACTGAAACTCAAAACTTAACATCTGATCCTAAATTAACAAGTTCAGGTGATGCAAATTTTCCTTTTGCTTCAATATTTTTGGAAAGAGAAAAAGAATTCACAAATTTTAATGTGGCTTTGGGATTAGATTTTATTCCTTTAACTGCTGAGATTGACAAATTAGGTGGAGGAGACGGTACCGACGCAACTGTTGAAGTTGGAAATCAAATCACACTTTATGTACAGCCTTCAAAAGAACTTTCTAATGGATTAAAAGTATTTGGAAAACTTGGATATTCTAGAATGTCAGTGGACATTACAGATATTACAAGACAAGCAACTACTGCTGGTACAGCTTCTACTGACGGAAATACATCTAAAGATTTAGATGGAATAACGGTTGGTTTAGGTGTTGAAAAATCTGTATCTGCAGGACCTTTTGATTTTATTAGATTGGAAGCTTCATATACTGATTACGACTCTATTAGTCATACCAACTCTAACAGTAAAAAACTTACAGCTGATGCAGATTTAACTGCAATTAACTTATCGATTGGTAAGAAGTTTTAATTACTACTTAATATAAATTAAATAAAAGGGATATCTCCGGATGTCCCTTTTTTTTTATTGTTTTTTAAATTTTATGAAAAAATTTTTATTAATATTAATTTTTTTATCCTTTATTTCCCAAGGCGTTTTTGCAAAAAAAATTGAGATTTCAGAAGTTTCAAATAATAAAATATGGGTATATTATAGTAAGCAAGCAAAAGTTAATTATATAGCTTTTGTTGGAGGAGGAGGGATGAAGGGAAACCCAACCAAATCTGGAAATCCTGTAGCGAAGTTTGGAAAAAATTTCAGAGAAGCTGGTTCTAACTATTACATTTTTCCAAACCCCAAAAAGAAAAAAGCATTAAATAATAGAAAAACTAAAGATCATATAAAGAGAATTTCAATTTTAATAGATCACATAAAAAAACAAAACAATTTACCCATTGTTTTATTGGGTCATAGTAGAGGCTCTATTTCTGTTGCTCATGCTACCAATAAAATTGGGAAAGAAAAAATTGATGGTATTGTTATTTTGGCCTCTATCACAGATACAAATGGTTCAAAGAAAACCCCCAATACTAAAACAATGAGATATATGCTGAAGAATCCCAAAGTACCTGTTTTAGTTGTTCATCATGAAAAAGACGGGTGTAATGTAACTCGCTATTCTAGCGCTAAGAGTCTAGCCAAAAAACACAATTTCAAACTAGTAACGATAACAGGAGGTGGTACTACAGGAGAGGTTTGTGGACCATTTCACTATCATGGTTTTGAAAATAAAATGCCCGAGGTAATTCAAGCTGTTCATTCCTGGTCTAGTACTTTGAAATAAAATTTTAATTTAAAAAATTTTCTACACTATTTAAATTTTCTATTTTTTCTATTTTTTCTTTAAAATTATCTATTTCTTTTTGATCGTACGCAAATTTTGCCAAATTGTTAAATTTTGTTAAAATTTCATTTTTCGGCACAGGGTTTTCAGGGGATCCTTTTCTAAATTTTTCAGTATGTGTAAATTTTTTATTATCATTGGTGATCACTTCTATAGATGCCATATGTCTAAATTCATGACCAAGTTTTTCAATTTCTGGATCTACTTCTGCACTTATTTTTTTCATATAATCTAAAATTTTAGGATTTGATATTTTATCTGGACTAAATTGATCCACAAACAATTCTCCTTCAAGAGCCATTAATGCCAAACCGTAATAAATGTTCATTTGAGCAGAAGTTACATTTTGATTTTCGTAAGCCCAGGCGCAATGGACATAAGTAGGATGGCTAATTTTTGCTTTAATTTCTTTAATATCATTTGATAAAATTTTATTATCTTTCATAATTGCTTTAAGACTATCTAAAGCTGCATGAATACTGGTGACAGACGAGTAGGGCTTAATCCCTGTGTTAGCACATTCCCAAACTTCTCCTAATTGATCTGTAGCTCTTGTAAAATTATTTTGCCCAGAAAAACTTGAAAGATAACCTCCATAGTCAGCTTCAATAATATTAGAAATTCCTGTAAATTTTTTTGCAGCAAGTTCAGCTGCCAATACTCCAGCCTCAGCTGCTCTTCCTGAATGTAATCGTTTTACCATGGCACCTTCTTGAGCTGCCATCAAACCAGCACCCAATGATCCTGCAATTCCCATTGCATGTAAAGTTTGTTCTTTATTTAAAGTCATTAATTTTGCCGCTGTAACAGCCGAAGCTATTGTTCCATGGGTTCCTTGTGGATGAAATCCTCTTAACAGAAGCTCAGTACCAGCCGCTGAGCCTACGCGAGTAGCTACTTCATATCCAGCAACAACAGCAGTTAAAAAATGTTTACCACTTACATTTTTAATTTTTTCAGAAACATTAATAGAAACAGGTACTATGATAGAATTAGGATGCAAAATAGATTCCCTATGAATATCATCAGACTCAAAGCCGTGTCCCGCTGTTGAATTGATTAAAGTAGCATTTAATAGGGAGGTTTTGGTGTTAGTCCCTATGATTGTACACTCTTGAATGTCCGTATTATTTAGCACAACTTCCATTAATGTCTTAGTCCACGGCAATGTATTTCCATGGATGCAGCAACCTACTCCATCTAAAAAAAGAAGCTTAATATGCTCTAAGACTTTTTTGGGTATGTCCTCAAAGGTTAAGTTTGCAGAAAATTCAGAAAGAATTTCAGTAGCATTACTTCTTTTCATCTAATTAAAGAATTTTCCAAATTCCCTCAGATGTTGCTAGAGTTTTGCCATTTGATTTTAACTCACCCTGCATAAAAATAAGAGATCTTGTTTTTCGTTTAACTTTTGCATAGCCAATAATTTCTTCACCTGCTTTAGATCCAGAAATAAACTTGATATCTAAAGTTATTGTTACAGCAACTCCATCGATCAATTGGTGAGCAGCCGTTCCCATTCCCGAATCTAATACAGACATGATATAGCCACCATGTGTAACTCCTGCTGCATTCATATGAAAATCCTTTAGAGTAGTTCTATATTCATATTCATCTTCCGAAATTTTTTTGAATTCTAGTCCACCGTTATGAAGCATGAATCCTACTTTGCTAATATTTCTAAATTCTTTTGACATATTTATTTTTCTTCTTTGAAGGTTAATACTTTTCCGTTATTGCAATATCTCTTGCCAGTGGGTTTTGGCCCATCATCAAAAATATGGCCATGATGACCCCCACATTTGATACAATGGTATTCTGTTCTAGGATATCCTTGCAAGTGATCAGTTTTGGTTTCAAAAACATTCTCAAAACTTTGAAAGAAGGAAGGCCAGCCACTTCCGCTATCATATTTCATTTCTGAACTAAAAAGTTTTTGATCACAACCTACACAATGATAAGAACCTTTTCTTTTTTCATCGTTTAGATCGCTGCTTCCAGGCATTTCAGTGCCTTCTTCTCTCAGAATTAAAAATTGTTCTGGTTCTAATGTCTTGGCCCATTCACTATTTGTTTTTTTCATAGATTAATAATACAGTAATATTAATTAAAATTAATCAATTATGTTTAAATATTTTTTACTATTTTTTTTGTTCTGTACTTTTTCCAATGCCACATCTCACAACGTTGAGTTGATAAAAAAAAAATCAAAAGCTATTATAGAAAAAGTCAAAGAAACATCAAAAGAAGAGATCAAACAAGTTAAAGAATTTCAAAAACAAAAGAATCAAGAAGGCAAAGAACAGAACAAAAGAAACCTTGAAAAACTGAAATCTTTTTTTAAAATTAAAAAAAACTAAGCCAATCTAGCACCAAAAAGTTTCATATTGTAAAATGATCCATTATATATTGTAATAATTTTTGCCGGAGCTATAAACCTTGGAATATATTTTATGAAAAATTTTTATGATGTTGTGGTAGTTGGAACTGGAAATGCAGCTTTATCTGCTGCCTTATCAGCATCAGACAATGGAGCTAAGAAAATTTTAGTTATTGAGAAAGCTTCCAAAAAAGAAAGAGGTGGTAATAGCAGATACACGAATGGAGCTTTTCGTTTTGCTTATAAGGGCTACTCTGATTTAAAAAAAATTATACCTACTTTAAAAAATTCGAATAGTATTGATTATGGAAAATATACGACAGCAGATTTCATGAAAGATATGCAGAAAGTTACGAATGGAAAAACAGACAAAAATTTATCTAAAATTTTAACAGGCAATAGCTTTGAAACAATTCATTGGCTTAGCAAAAAAGGTTTAAAATTTACTCCAATTGAAGGAAGACAGTCTTTTGTAGTAGATGGTAAAATGAAATATTGGGGAGGCTTAACATTAGAGGTTGATGGGCAAGGAGAAACACTAGTCGATTCATTATTAAAAATTGTAGAAAAACATAAAATCAAAATTCAGTACGAAACTGCTGCAGTCGATTTGGTTTATGAAAAAAACTCAGTGTCTGGAGTGGAGGTAATGAATAAAAACAAAGTTGAAAAAATTTATGCCAAGTCCGTTGTTTTAGCATGTGGGGGATTTGAATCTAATCCTGAAATGAGAACAAGATATTTAGGTCCAGGATGGGATATGGCAAAAGTCAGAGGAACTAAACACAATACTGGAGATGGATTAAACATGGCATTTAAAGTGGGTGCTTCAGCTTTCGGTAATTGGTCTGGTTGTCACGCAGTTTTTCATGACTTGAACGGTCCAGAATATAGTGATTTAAAAATTAGTAATAAATATCGTAAGATTAGTTATCCATGGGGAATTGTTCTCAATGCTGATGGAGAACGATTTGTTGATGAGGGGGAAGATTTTAGAAATTTCACATACGCAAAATTTGGAAAAGAAGTAATCAAGCAACCCAATCAATTAGCTTGGCAAATTTTTGACAAAAAAGTTAGACCCATGCTGTACAGTGAGTATGATGTAAAATCTGCGACCATGGTTAAGGCAAACACTCTTGAAGAATTAGTAAAAAAACTAACAGGGGTTAATAGTCAGAAGGCCTTGGACACTATTAAAGAATACAACAACTCTATCAATGATGTAAAATTTAATCCAACTATTAAAGATGGAAAAAGTACAACTGGCTTAAAAATAAATAAAACCAATTGGGCAAACAAAATAGATACAGCTCCTTTTTACGCGTATGGGGTTACATGCGGCATTACATTCACCTTTGGTGGTTTGAGAATTAATAATAAAGGACAAGTTTTAAATAAAGTCATGAAGCCTATTAAAGGATTGTATGCTGCTGGTGAAATGGTGGGTGGAATATTTTACTTTAATTATCCTGGCGGAAGCGGACTAACATCTGGTGCAGTATTTGGAAAACTTGCTGGAAAATTTGCAGCGAAACACTAAAAGGGAGACTTAACTCCTACCGAATCTCCCAACTCATTAAGATCCTTTACTATATCCTCCGAAAGTATAACTCCCTGTTTTTTTATCATCTGTTCTTTTCTATACTCTGGTTCTCCAGGATGTAAGATTTCTTTAAAATTCTTAGCTAGTTTTAATTTTTTTACTTTCTTTATTCCATATTCCATTTTTTTTAAAAATTGATTTTTATTTTGGAAAAGATCTGCTTTTAAACAAATCATAAAATGTCCAACATTAGCTGGTCCTGAAAAATTATTTCCAAATTGATTTTTTACATTTCCACTGTGATTTGCTCCCGTAAAAATTCCTCCTATGATATCCATCATCCAGGATATACCTGCACCTTTCATTCCACCAAAAGGTAACATTATTCCTTCAAAGGCTTTTGCACCATCATTGGTAGGTTTTCCAAACTTATCAAGGGCTAATCCGAAAGGTATTTTTTTTCCACTTTTAGCAGCAAATTTTAATTTTCCTCTAGCAACTGCTGAACATGCCATATCTAATATAAAAGGTTTATTTTTATTTCCAGTTGGACTGCCAAATGCAAATGGAGCGGTACCAAAATGAGCAGCCATTGCACCATGTGGAGGTAATGCAGGAGAGGATGCGGTAAATACCCAAGCTATACAATTATTTTTAGTTGCAATTTCTAAATAGTTTGCAGCCATTCCGAAGTGATTACTATTATAAATTCCAGCAATTCCTACACCATATTTCTTTGCTACTTTTACACATTCATTCATTGCAATACTTGAAGTTATAAAGCCCAATCCATTATTCCCATCCACATGTAGAATATTTCTTTGAATTTTTTTAATTTTAATTTTTGGTTTAGGATTGGCAACTTTTTTCAAAATTCTTTCGCAATAAATGGGAGCCCTCACTACACCATGTGACCAGACACCTCGCACATCTGCTCGGACTAACCCCTTTGCTACTATTGACGCGTGTTTTTTGGAAAGTTTACATTTTTCATAAACAGTAGAAATAAACTTTTCTAACTTATCAGGTTTTATTTTATAATTTTTTTTTATGCTCATCGAGTATTTTGTATGTTTTTTTGGTTAACACATCTGTACGTGTTGCATTAACATTGGCATATGTCCAATATATTTTTAAATTATTTTTTTTATTATTTATAAATCGATGAGGAACCTTTGCCGGGATCCAACAAACTTCACCTTCTTTAAGAGTATATTTTTTTTTATTTATTTCAGCTAACGCAGTTCCTTTAAGAACGAACACAGCCTCTTCACAGTTGTGGTAGTGTAAATTAATTGATTTATTTTTAGGAATAAGTGTTGTTCCGCTAATCATAGACTTAGATCCAGAATTTTTATTAACAAAAATTTTAGTAACTACTGTCCCAAATCTTTTTATCGATTTGATTTTTTTTTCTTTAAATATAACTGGTTTATTATTTAGCATTTGCTTTAAATTAATTTCAATTGTTATATATAATATATTTAAAAATGAAGAATCTTAAATTTTTAGTATTAGAAGGTGATGGTATAGGACCAGAAATAACCAAATCATCAATTGATGTTTTAAAAGCAGCATTAGCTATTTTTGATTTGAAAGTAGACCTAATTTATGAAGATATTGGTTTTGCCTCTTTTAAAAAACACAAAACCACTTTTAGAAATGAAATTTTACAAATTGCAGAAAAGTGTGATGGCATTATACTGGGGACGTGTTCACATAATGATTACCCTCCAACTAACGAAGGGGGGCTAAATCCTTCAGGCGTTATTAGAAAATATTTTGAGCTTTATGCCAATGTCCGACCAGCTAGAAATAGACTAGGAAAGTCCACTAGATTTCCTATGGGAATAGATTGCATTGTGATGAGAGAGAATACAGAAGGCTTTTATTCAGATCGTAATATGTATCTTGGAGTGGGAGAGCTTATGCCAACTAAAGATGTTGCCATATCCATAAGAAATATTACTAGAAAAGGGTCCATGCGTATTGCAGAAACTGGATTTCAATATGCACAAGAAAGAAGAAAAAAACTAGTCGCCATTCATAAAGCAAATGTTTTAAGATATTCCGATGGTCTCTTTTTAGAGTGTGCGAGAGAAGTGTCCAAGAAATATCCAGAAGTGGAATATAAAGAACAAATTGTAGATTCTATGTCTGCATTAATAATAAGGGATCCCTCGGTATTTGATGTGATTTTAACTACCAATTTATTTGGAGATAATCTGTCTGATGCTGCATCCGAAATTGCAGGAGGACTTGGTCTTGCAGAATCAATTAATGCAGGGGATAATTTTTGCATTGCCCAAGCTCAACATGGGTCTGCACCAGATATTGCTGGAAAAAATATTGCAAACCCAGTTTCAATGATAGGATCGGTGGCAATGTTATTAGATTGGCTTGGAAAAAAAAATAATAATGATCAACTAAAAAAAATATCGCAAATGATAGAAGATGCAATTGATAAAACAATTATAAATCCAGATACAAGAACGACTGATATTGGCGGTAAATTATCCACCACTGAATTTACAAAAAAATTAATTGAAAATTTATAATTAATCATTATTTTTAGTTTATGGAGATATTAAAAAATAAAATTATAGAAAATTGTGTTTGGAAAGTTTCCGATTTTAAAGATGAAAATGAATGGACGTTTACTTTCACAGATAAGCATTTAATTGAATTAGAAAGCGCAGCAAAACAAATAATTGAACAAAAATTAGCACCCACATCTTTTTCTAAAAAAGATTTTGTTTTAGATTCCTTAACTGAAGTTTTAAATCAGCAATTAGATATATTACAGAACGGTAGAGGTTTTATTCGTTTAAGAGGGTTAAATCCAAAAAAATACGACGATCTTACAATCCAAACAATTTATTGGGGCATTTGCAGTTATTTAGGCACCGGCATTCCTCAAAATTCTGTGGGAGAATTAATGAGCGGTGTTAAGGATTATGGTGATAAAATTAAAAGTGACAATCCATATAGAGAGGGGATTAGATTACACAGAACAACCGCAAAAATTGATGCTCATACAGATAGTTGTGATCATGTTGCTTTATTATGTGTAAGAAAAGCAAAGGAAGGTGGAGAGAGTGGTGTAGTGAGCGCTCTTTCTATTTATAATGAAATTTTAAAAAACAAACCTGAGTATTTAGAACCTTTGTGCAAAGGTTTTTATATTGATTTAGTTGGCAAAGGTAAAACAGAAAAAGAATTAAGTTCTCATCCTATCCCAGTATTTAGTTATTTTGGTGGAAAAGTTTGTTCTCGGTTTAACAAAGGTCAAATTGAACTGGGAGCAGAAAGACATTCGGGAGGACTGGATCCAATCAGTCAAGAAGCTATTAATTATGTTCAGCATCTAACAGAGCAGGACGATTTTCATTTAAAAATGATGTTAGAGGATGGGGACATTCAGGTACTTAATAATAGAGTCACCTATCATACTAGATCAAAAGTAGTAGATGATGAAGATCCTGTAAAAAAAAGATTATTATACAGAGTGTGGTTAAACGCACCTCAACCAAGACCCATGGCGCCAGAGTTTGCAAATCAATTAAACACTGGAGAACGTGGTGGTGTCACAAAGCGAATACATTAATACACTGTCTAATTCACACCCCACTGATACCAAAGAAATTCATCTCAAAGATCACAAGTGTTTTTTTGTAGGGGGAGTCAAAACGACCATCAAAGACAAGGAAGTTGTCAAAGGCTCTATGTATGTTGAGCAATTTGTGCCAGTTGATAGTAAGCCAAATCATAAAATAGTTTTAATTCATGGTGGAGGCCAGACTGGTGTTGGTTTTTTAAGCACACCCGACGGAAGAAGAGGGTGGGCACACGATTTTTTATTAGCAGGCTTTGAAGTGTTTGTTGTAGATCAACCAGGTAGAGGAAGATCTGGATATTCATCTACGTTATACGGAGAATATATTGATAGAGAATTAGATATCGATGATTGTGAGAGACGATTTACTTCCATGAAAGATTTGGGAAACTGGTCTCAAGCAAAACTTCATTCCCAATGGCCCGAAAATGGAAAAAGAGGGAATGATGTTTTTGATCAGTATATGGCATCCCAGGTAAATACCATGGAAGATAGAATTGAAATTGAAAAAATGTCCAGAGTAGCACTTGCAGATTTATTAGATCGTATTGGACCGGCTTTTGTTTTAGGCCACAGTCAAGGTGGACCTTTTTGTTGGTTAGCAGGAGATGTAAGGCCAGAGAAAGTATTAGGATTAATAGCAGTAGAGCCAAATGGTCCTCCTTTTTTTAATGTAGCTTATGGAGGTCATGTTCATTCACATTTAAAAAATGCAAAAGCAGACACTAAAAGACTTGGTGATAAAGATTGGTATGTAACGAGTTCAAAATCTGACAGACCAGGCGGTATAACTTATTTCCCTTTAACTTTTGATCCTCCTTTAGGTAAAGATGAACAATTGATTGCTGAATTAGATACTCAGCCTACAAAAGAAAATTTAGTGCAATGTTATCTTCAAAAAGAACCAGTTAGGAAATTAACTAATTTACAAAAAGTATCTATCTTAATTTTATCAGCTGAAGCCTCATATCATTCTCCTTATGATCATGGAACTAGTAATTTTCTTAAGCAAGCTGGTGTTCAACATGATTTTTTAAGGCTGGAAGATCATGGAATCAAAGGTAACGGACATATGATGATGCTTGAAAAAAATAATCATATAGTTGCAGAATTTATTTTAAGTTGGATTAAAGACAAAATTTAATCAAAATTGTTGATAAAGTTGAAAAATAAGACCAAAATTTGTTTTACATCAAAAGTTTTTTAATGTTTATTATCATACTATTAAAAATTTAAACCAATAGGGGAGAAAATAATGTTTAAAAAATTTCTAGCAATTGTTGCTGCATTGATGATGTCAATGACAAGCTCATTTGCAGTAGACTTCTCAGGTAAGACTGTTACCTGGTTAATACCTTTCGGAGCTGGTGGAGGATCGGATAAGTGGGCAAGATATTATGCTCCTATGCTATCTAAAGCGTTACCAGGAAATCCAACAGTAGTTGTTCAAAACTGTCCGGGTGGAAGTGGAACAAAGTGTTCTAACCAATTTGCACAAATTAAAGGTGGAGATGGATTAACTATTTTTGGAGACTCTGGTTCATCTAAGTTTCCATTCTTATTAGATGATAAACGAGTTCAATACAATCCAACTAAATGGCCCGTAGTATTATCATCAGCAACCGGGGGAGGCGCTTACGTAACTTCTAAAACTGGTTATAAAACTTCTGCTGATTTTAAAAAACTACAAGGTAAAAAGTTAAAATATGGTTCTCAAGGTGCAACTTCTCTGGATTTAATTGCATTGCTAGCATTTGATATGCTTGGATTGCAAGTAGATGCAGTAATGGGTTACAAAGGAAGAGGTCCAGCTAGGGTCGCTTTTGAAAGAGGAGAAATGACAATAGATTATCAAACATCTTCTGCTTACTTTAAAGTTATCCAAACCCTAGTAAAAGATGGTAAGGCAGTTCCTTTATTTGCATGGGGAATTTTAGATGAAAGTGGAAACATTGTTAGAGATCCAACTTTTCCAAATTTACCTTCTTTTGTTGAATACTATGAAAGCGTTCATGGAAAAAAACCAAAAGGACCAGCTTGGTCAACATGGAAAACTTTTTTTGCTTCCGGCTTTAATGGACAAAAAATGGTATACCTTCCAGAAGGAACGTCAGCTGATATTGTAAAGACATATGCAGACGCTTTTGCAAAAGTTGTTGCTTCAGATGAATTTAAGAAAACAAGCTCAAAGAGACTTGGAAAATATCCTCAAGCAACAGGTAAAGCTGCTGTAGCTGCTCAAAAAGCAGCATTCACAATTGATGCTGAATCTAAAGCATGGATTAAAAATCATTTAACTAAAAATTACGGAGTTAAATTTTAGTTAAACAAATAAAATTTAAAAAAGGCCACTCGTAAAACAGTGGCCTTTTTATCATAAGGCTATTAGATGCTAGACTCTTTAATAAGCGCATTTACTTTAATTTTTTCAGGAGAGCATTTTTTATTTCTCTTATTTGGAGTGGTAATGGGAATATTCATTGGAATATTGCCAGGTATGGGTGGTATTGTGGGATTTTCAATTTTAATGCCATTTATTTATGGCATGGATCCAGTTTCAGCACTTGCGATGTTGATTGGACTAATTGCTGTAATTCCTACCTCTGATACATTCGCCTCTGTTCTTATGGGTATACCTGGATCAAGTGCTTCACAAGCAACAGTTTTAGATGGTTTTGCTTTAGCAAAGCAGGGACAAGCCGCAAGAGCCTTAAGTGCAGCATTTTCTGCATCTTTGTTTGGCGGTTTATTTGGAGCTTGTGTTTTGACATTAATTGTCGTCATCGCAAAACCAATAATTTTATTTTTTGGGTCTAGTGAATTGTTCATGCTTGGTATTCTTGGAATAAGTATGGTTGGAGTTTTGTCTGGAGATAGTTTTGTAAAAGGTTTTTTAGCATGTGGAATTGGTTTGTTATTGGGAACCATGGGTAGCGCTCCTGCAACAGGTGAGTGGAGATTAACTTTTGGTAGCTACTATTTATTTGATGGTTTGAAAGTTGTTACTATTGGATTAGCTGCATTCGCAATTCCAGAAATTTGTGATCTTTTGAGAAAAAACAAAACAATTGCTACTAAGGACGAACCAATAGGCAAAGGTTGGTTGAAAGGACTAATGGATACCCTAAGAGAAAAATGGATTGTTATTCGTTGTGCAGGAATAGGAACTTTAGTTGGAATTTTACCTGGCCTAGGTGGTAGTGTCGTTGATTGGATCGCATATGGCCACGTTGTCCAAACATCAAAAGATAAAAGTAATTTTGGAAAAGGGGATATTAGGGGTGTGATTGCTCCTGAGTCTGCCAATAATGCAAAAGAAGGCGGAGGATTAGTTCCTACTATTTTATTTGGAATTCCAGGTAGTGGAAGTATGGCTGTTTTTTTAGGTGGCTTAACTTTGTTAGGTATCGAACCAGGACCAGCGCTTATCGAAGAAGATTTGCAGTTTACTTATGTGATGGTTTGGTCACTAGCTCTTGCCAATGTCATTGGTGCAGGTATGTGTTTTGCAATTTCAAGCAAGGTGGCAAAAATTACCACCATTCCTTACGGAGTCCTAGCACCTTTTATGATTATGATCATTTGCTTTGCTGCATTTCAGGTTACGAGAAGTATTTATGATTTATATATTTTGATTGTTTTGGGTGCATTTTGTACTTTGATGAAAAGTTATAACTGGCCAAGACCAGCTCTATTAATTGGTTTTGTATTGTCTGATACTTTAGAAACTTATTTATATCAAGCTGTACAAATTTATGATTGGAATTTTTTAACTAGAACAAGCGTTATAACAATTTTTGTCATAATTCTTATTTCTGTCTTTTTAGGAATGAGAACTAAAAAAGAAAAAACAGTTACTCATTCAGTAAAGGTTTCTGATTTGTTTAAATTAAATTTAGAAACAGTGTTTTTAGGAATTATTTATATCTTCTTTGGGATGACGGTATACGATTCTTTCAAACATAACTTTTTAGGAGGAGTTTTTCCAGGAGCTATTTCTTTGATTATGTTTATAGTGATGACCTATACTTTGTTTTTTAATCAAAAATGGTTATCCAAAGCATTGAATTCATCTTATAGTTTAGAAGATACAAAAGACATGTTCTATGCTTTTTCTTGGATAATATTTTTGGTGGTTTTAGTATCATTATTTGGATTTATCATAGGCATCGTTATTTTATTCTTTGCTGTTATGAAAAACAAAACCGAGATGCCATTAATTAAAATTTTAACAATTACTACTGGTGGAGTAGCTTTGATGTTGCTTCTTTCACATTTCATGGTATTAGATTTTCCAAGTGGTTTATTGCAAGAATATGCTCAATTACCCTGGCCTTTAAAATAATTATGAGCGATCAAATTAAAATACCTTGTTTATTTATGAGAGGTGGGACCTCGAGAGGACCTTATTTTTTAAAGTCAGATTTACCTGATGATATTAAAAAAAGAGATAAAATACTTTTAGCCGCAATGGGATCACCTGATGTAAGACAAATTGATGGTTTAGGTGGCGCAGATCCAGTTAAAAGCAAGGTTGCAATTGTATCTAAATCGGAAGAGCCAGGAGTAGATGTAAATTATTATTTTGCGCAAGTAAAAATTGACGAGCCTATTGTAGATACCAAGCCATCCTGTGGAAATATGCTTATTGGTGTTGGCCCCTTTTCCATTGAAAGAAATCTAGTTCAAGCACAAGATAAAGAAACCAAGGTTGTTATCAGAGATATGAACACTGGTATGAAGATTGAAGAAGTAGTTCAAACTCCTAATAAACAAGTTTCCTACGATGGTAATTTTAAAATTGATGGAGTTCCAAATGCTGGAACACCAGTTGAAATTAGATTTATAGGTTCTATCGGATCTAAAACTAAAAGACTATTTCCTACAGGAAACAAAATTGATGTAATTAACGGAATAGAATGCACTTTAGTTGATGCTGCTATGCCTGTTGTTTTTTTTAGAGCAAAAGACCTTGGAGTTTCTGGAAATGAGAGTCATTTAGAGTTAAATCAGAATCAAAAACTAATTGATGATATGGGAAAAATTAGAATTGAACTTGGAAAAAGAATTGGTTTTGGTGATGTAAGCAAATCAGTAATTCCAAAAGTTGCTTTAGTTTCTAAAGCTGATCAGGGTAGTATCAAATCAAGATACTTTATGCCGTGGAGTTGTCATAATGGTTATGCCATCACAGGTTCTATCGCTTTATCAGCAGCAGCGAAATCAAAAGGAACTATTTGTGCAGAATTTTATAATGATTACAGCAATCATGGAGATTTTGTAATTGAACATCCTACAGGTGTTTCAAAAGTAAAATTAGAAATAAAATACGAGGCTGATGATATTATTGATTTAGTTGCAAGTACTACAAGACACGCAAGATTAATCATGTCGGGTGAAGTTCATATTCAAAAAAGTTTAGTTGAGTGATGCAATTATTGCTTCATAATAAAAAGTGTATTGTTACAGGTGCCAGTCAGGGCCTTGGAAGAGCTATTGCAATGCTTTTAGCAGCTGAGCAATGTGATTTAGTATTAGTAGCTCGAAGAAAAAAACCACTAGAAGAAGTAAAAAAACTTATCCAAAAAAAATATAACTGTAAGGTTTCTACTTTATCTATTGATGTTACCTCTAATAACGCAGATATAAAAATTAAAGATTTTGCTTTAAATCAACTTGGAACTATTGATATTTTGATTAACTCAGCTGGTGGTTCACGTCCTACCACATGGGATGCTCCCGAGTCATTTTGGGAAGAGGGCATGAATTTAAATTTTACTGCTTTAAGAAAATTAACGACAAAAATTATTCCTATCATGAAGAAGAACAAGTGGGGTCGTGTCATTAATATTACTGGATCTGTTGAGCCTAGAGAAGTGAATGTAGCTAATGCAGCAAAGTCTGCCGTTCATGCCTGGTCCAAAGGACTTTCAAGAATTGTTGCAAAAGATAAAATTACTATAAACAATATATCTCCAGGAAGATTAAAAACAGAGCAGATTTTAAAGAGAAGACACCCTAATTTAAAAGAGAGAAAACAGTTTATTAAAGAAAATATTCCCGCAGGGTACTTTGGGGAACCGGAAGATCTTGCAAATTTAGTAGTTTTTTTATGTTCGCCTCTAGCGAGATATATAACTGGTGAATTACTACATGTAGACGGCGGTATGAAGAAATTTGCACATTAGTAGTTGCAATATTTAGGTTTTATCATTAATTATCCTCGAACATGAAAAGCAAAAATAGTTTCAAATCTTTATCAAAACTAAATGTTGGAAATAAAGAATACAATTATTATAGTTTACCCGAGGCCGAAAAAAATGGTCTTGAAGGAATTAGCAGGCTTCCAAAATCTTTAAAAGTTTTATTAGAAAATCTTCTTCGATATGAAGATGATGCTTCGGTTACTAAAAATCAAATTCTAGCTATGAAAGAGTGGCTAAACACCAAAACTTCTAATACGGAAATTGCATACAGACCAGCACGAGTTTTGCTACAAGATTTTACAGGAATTCCGGCTGTCGCAGATCTTGCAGCAATGAGAGAATTAGTTAAGAAAAAAAACAAAGATCCTAATAAGGTTAATCCTTTGTCTGCAGTTGATTTGGTAATCGATCATTCTGTTCAAGTAGATACAAATGCAACGAAAGATTCTTTAGATAAAAATGTTAAAAGAGAATTTGAACGAAATGGTGAAAGATATGAATTTTTAAAATGGGGCGCTCAAGCCTTTGATAATTTTAGAATTATTCCACCAGGAACAGGAATCTGTCACCAAGTAAATTTAGAATATTTATCCAAAGTAGCATGGACTAAAAAACATGATGGAGAAGAGTATGTTTATCCGGATACATGCGTTGGAACAGACAGTCACACAACGATGGTTAATGGTCTTTCCGTTTTAGCTTGGGGTGTGGGTGGAATTGAAGCCGAAGCTGGAATGTTAGGTGAGCCTGTATCCATGTTGATACCAGAAGTTATCGGATTTGAAGTGACTAATAAAATGCCAGAAGGAACTACAGCTACAGACTTGGTGTTAACCGTAGTTAAGCAATTAAGAGACAAGGGCGTAGTTGGAAAATTTGTAGAGTTTTATGGAGAAGGGTTAAAAAATCTAACATTAGCAGACAGAGCTACCATCGGTAACATGGCGCCTGAGTACGGAGCTACTTGTGGCTTTTTTCCTGTGGACGAAGAAACATTAAAATATTTAAGATTTTCAGGAAGAGATGAAGAGACTGTTAAGCTAGTAGAAGATTATGCAAAAGCTCAAGGACTTTGGGCAAGCGATGATGTTGTGTTCACGGATACAGTTTCATTAGACATGTCTACGGTAGTTCCAACTATTTCAGGACCCAAAAGACCACAAGACAAAGTGTTATTAACAGAAGCTTCTACAGATTTTAAAAAAGTTTCAAAAGAAATTATTAAAAGAGATGAACCAAAAACAGTAGAGGTAAAAGGTGCTGATCATTCATTATCTGATGGAGATATAGTAATTGCAGCAATCACTTCTTGTACCAACACTTCTAATCCAAATGTTTTGATTGGAGCTGGTCTTTTAGCAAAAAGAGCAGTTGAATTAGGTCTGGATGTAAAACCTTGGGTTAAAACATCTTTAGCACCTGGCTCTCAAGTAGTGACTGATTATTTAGAAAAAGCAGGATTAAATGTTTATTTAGACAAACTAGGATTTAACTTAGTTGGGTATGGCTGTACCACTTGCATCGGTAATTCAGGACCTTTGCCGGACAATATTAATAACGCTATTTTAGACAATGACTTATTGGTTACTTCTGTTTTGTCTGGAAATAGAAACTTTGAAGGAAGAATTAGTCCAGTAGTAAAAGCTAATTATTTGGCATCACCCCCATTAGTAGTAGCGTATGCCATTGCTGGAAATATGAACTTTGACATGTACAAAGATTCTCTTGGAAAAGACAAAGAAGGAAAAGAAGTTTACTTAAAAGATATTTGGCCAACTAATAAAGAGATTGAAGATACTCTTTTAGTTTCTCTAAATGCAGAAATGTTTAAAAGCCGATACGGAAATGTAGAGCAAGGTCCAAAAGAGTGGCAAGAAATTAAAACAGACTCTACTAGTATTTATGAATGGGATGAAGGTTCGTCTTATGTAAAAAGACCTCCATTTTTTGATGACATGACAGATCAGCCAGAAGGATTTAAAGAAATTAAAGATGCAAGGCCATTAGTTATACTTGGGGATATGATTACCACAGATCACATTTCACCAGCAGGAGCTATTCCTAAAGACAGTCCAACAGGCGATTATTTTATGAAGTATCAAATTGTTCCGAAAGACTTTAACTCTTACGGAGCTAGGAGAGGAAATCATGAAGTGATGATGAGAGGAACTTTTGGAAATATCAGAGTTAAAAATGAAATGGCACCTGGAACTGAAGGTGGATTCACAAAAATTTATCCAGAAGGAAAAGAATCAACAGTTTTTGATGCTGTCATGGAATATAAAAAAAGAGGCACACCTCTGGTAGTTATTGGTGGAAAATTATACGGAACAGGGTCTTCAAGAGACTGGGCTGCTAAAGGCTCTCAATTGCTAGGAATTAAAGTTGTTATAGCAGAAAGTTTTGAAAGAATTCACAGATCTAACCTAGTTGGAATGGGAATTTTACCTCTTCAATTTATTGATGGGATGAATCGTGAAACATTAAATTTTAAAGGTTCGGAACTAATAACAGTTAAAGACATTGAAAAAGGCGTTAATCCTTTAGAAAAAGTCAAAGTAGAGATCAAATATGCAGACGGAACTATCAAGACAATAGAAGCTTTATGTAGAATTGATACAGCAAGTGAAATTGAGTACTACAAAAACGGTGGAATATTGCAGTACGTTCTTAGGAGTATGCTATAGTCTGTAAAAAAGACATATGCAGAAACAATTTTCCAAATTAACAATTCATAACCAAGACTTCGAGTTCGCAGATATTTCTTCCATTGCAAATATTGAGCAAATACCTTTTTCTTACAGAATACTCATAGAAAATATTTTAAGACAAAAAATAAATGGCGATGACATTGATGCTGACAAGCAAATAGAAGATATCTTAAATTATAAGCTTGGTGCAGCCATAAGCTTTATGCCTAATAGAATTTTAAGTCACGATATTCTTGGAAAAGTAATGCTGGTTGATTTCCTTGCTTATCGAGAGGCTCTTCAAAAAAAAGGGATTGATCCAAAAGACATTCAACCTAAAGTTCCTGTAGATGTAGTTATAGACCATTCTTTGCAGGTTGATTTTTTTGGATCAGAAAATGCCAAAATAGAAAATCTAAAAAAAGAGTATGCAAGAAATTCTGAAAGATTTTCATTCCTTCGCTGGTGCTCTGAAAATTTAAAAAATGTTAGAGTCATTCCTCCGGGAGTTGGAATTTGTCACCAAGTTAATATTGAATATTTGTCCAAAGTAGTTTGGACTGAAAATTTAAATAATAAATTACTTTTACATCCAGATACTTGCATTGGTACCGATAGTCATACACCCATGATGAATGCTATAGGAGTTTTGGGTTGGGGAGTGGGAGGAGTAGAAGCTGAGATTTCTATGCTTGGAAAGCCATTGCCGATTACGCTACCTGAAGTGGTTGGAGTTAATTTGACCAATAAACTTAAAGAAGGAATTACCTCTACTGATTTAGTTTTAAATATAACAGAACTGCTAAGAAAAAATAAAGTGGTTGGTTCATTTATAGAATTTTTTGGAGAAGGGGTGGAAACGTTAAGTGTAGGAGATAGGGCAACCATTTCTAACATGGCACCAGAGTATGGAGCAACGGCAGTTCTTTTTCCGGTTGATGACTCTACACTTGATTATTTAAAAATGACTGGTCGTACAGAGGCGCAGATAGCAATTATTAAAGAGTATTCAAAAAAACAAAAGTTATGGAGAAATCCTACTGACCTTCCGAAGTATACAAGATCATTAGAATTAGATCTTTCTTATATTGCTCCTTGTGTTTCAGGACCCAAAAATCCTGAAGACAAAATTAACTTAGATCAATTTTCATCTAAAGTGAATTCTCATTCTCAAATGTTATACAAAAACGATTTAAGAGATGAAAAATTTTTAGTACCTAATTTAAATTTTGACATTAAAGATGGAGATATAATGATAGCAGCTGTCACTAGTTGCACCAATACAGCTAATCCTAGAAATGTAATTGCAGCAGCAATGGTTGCTAAAAAATTAGTAGAGTTGGGATTTAAAAGAAACGAAAAGGTAAAAACTTCTTTTGCGCCAGGAAGTAAAGTAACAGCGGAGATTTTAGAAGAAAGTGGACTGCAGTATTATTTAGATGTATTGGGTTTTAATGTGGTTGGTTTTGGCTGTACTACTTGCAATGGTAGCTCTGGCCCTCTTCACAAAGACATAGCAGATACCATTGAAAACAATAAAATTTTTTCTACGGCCGTCTTGTCTGGAAATAGAAATTTTCAAGGAAGGATTCATCCTAATATAAGAGCCTCTTATTTAGCATCCCCAGCTTTAGTTGTTTTGTTTTCTTTGCTTGGTTCTGTGAAAAAAGACTTAACTAAGGAATCGCTAGGTCAAGATAAGGACGGGAATGAAATTTATTTAAAAGATATTTGGCCTGAAAATAAAGAAATTAACAAAATAGTAGAAAGTTTTTACAAGCCAGAAACATTTGTCTCTAAATATAAGGCAGTAGACGAGGGTGGAGAACTTTGGGAAAATTTAGATGTATCAGAATCTAGCAATTATGAATGGTCTGACAAAAGCACTTATATAAAAAAACCACCCTACCTAGAAAATGTAACGCAAGAAACGCTTGCTATTAAAGATGTAAACTTAGCAAGACCTTTAGTATTGCTGGGAGATTCTGTGACCACTGATCATATTTCTCCCTCTAGTGATATTACCAAGACTACTGCTGCCTGGGATTATTTAATATCTCAAAAAATTAAACCTGAAGACTTTAATAATTTTTTAACTAGAAGAGCTAATCATGAAATTGTAAAAAGGTCTGGATTTGCAAGTCTACGTCTAAGAAATCTTATGACGCCTGACAAAGAGGGTAGTTTTACCGTTAAGTATCCAGAAAATAAAACAATGAGGATATTTGAAGCTGCTATCGAATATGAAAAAACAAAAACTGAATTAGTAGTAATTGCAGGAGAAAATTATGGATGTGGATCATCCAGAGATGTTGCTGCGAAAGCCCCATTATTATTAGGAGTAAGAGTAATCATAGCTAAAGGATTTGAACGAATTCACAGATCCAATTTAGTGGGAATGGGATTGCTTCCTTTGGAGTTTTTGCCAGGTAACGGAATTTCAGAACTTGGAATTGTTACTACGGATCAATTTTCCGTAGTTGGCTTAGATCAAGTCAGCAATGAACATAAGGAAGTAGATTTATTAATCCACAAAGAGAGTGGAGATGTAGTTAAAGTAAAATTAAAAGCAAGGTTAGATAATCCAGATGAAGTTATTTTTTGGAAAAATGGTGGTATCCTACAAACTGCTTGGAAAGAATCTTAAAATAAGTTATTTAATTTTATGAAACAAAATTGGATCACTGCAGCATACTATCGTGGAGGAACAAGCAAAGGTGTTTTTTTTCAAGCTAAAGACTTACCCACAGATAATCAAGAAGAGTTAAGTAAAATTTTTTTAAAAATTATTGGAAGTCCTGATCCTAATGGAAGGCAATTAAATGGAATGGGCGGAGGAGTTTCTTCTGTTTCTAAGTCTGTAATTATTAGTCCTTCTAAAAGAGATGATGCAGATGTTGATTATAATTTTATTCAATTGGCAGTCGAGGAACCGGTTGCAGAATGGAATAATAACTGTGGAAATTTATCAGGAGCAGTAGGACCTTACGCTGTAAATACTAGAATAGTAAAATCTAAAGAAGGGGAAAATAAAGTAAGAATTTATCAGGTGAATACAGATAAAATTATACACGCTACTTTTGATGTAAAAGATGGAATTGCTTCAGTTGAAGGAGACTATTCTATAGCAGGAGTTGCTGGAACAGGATCTAAAGTAAGATTAGATTATTTATCTCCGGGAGGATCTGGAACGGGAAAATTATTGCCAACAGGAAATGTGGTAGATGAAATTGATATTGAAGGTCATAAAAAAATTAAGGTTAGTATAATAGATGCTGCAACACCTTTGGTTTATATTCTGGCGGAAGATTTGGGACTTACCTGTGTAGAGTCCCCTGACGAATTAGATTCAAAATCTAAAGAGATGGAACTAATTCAAAAAATTAGAAGAAAATGTGCCTTTATGATTGGCTTGAGCAAATCTGAAAAAGAGGCTCCCATGAACACTCCAAGAATAGGAATTGTTTCAAAGCCAAAAGATTATACTAGTTTAGACAAATCCAAAGTCTCAGCTGGAGACCATGATATTTGCACTCGTATGTTTTCTATGGGCAAAACTCACAAAGCAATTATGGGAACTGCGTGCGTGAATATTGGAGTAGCAGCTGCCATTAAAGGAACCATACCCTTCCAAGTTAAGAGAGAAGGGGCTAATGATTTGGAACTAAGAGTAGGAAACCCTTCTGGAATTATTGTTGCAGGCTCTGTCATTAAACAAGATAATGAAACCGTAGAAGCAGTATCTGCTGTGATGTACAGAACGTTTAGGCCACTTATGATTGGTAAAGTTTTAGTTTAATTTAAACAGCTATTCTTGTGTCGCCAGTAATTTGAGTTCTATGCATAACTCTTCTTGTATTTGGATCAAAAGCATCCCTTTTGTGAAGTACATAAAGATTTTTCCACATTAAAAGATCTCCCACATCCCATTTTTGGGTCCAGGTATATTTATCTTGCGTTGCATGTGCCCATAATTCATCAAGAATTTTTTCACTTTGCTCTAACGGTAAGCCGACTATATATGCATGAGGCCTTCTACCTAGAAATAATAATTTTTTATTTGTTACGGGGTCTCTTGCAATAATTGGATGCTTTGCACCTGGAGTTTTGGATGGATCACTAACCTCTTCATATCCTTTTCGAAGCATTCCAGCACTATTGTGTGCACTGTCATGAATTAATAGTTTTCCTTCTATTTGCAACTTTAAAACACTAGGAAGCTCATTATAAGCTTCAATCATATTTGCAAAATGAGTATGGCCTTGATTTTCAGGCACTTCCAAAGAATATAAAATTCCTGCCTTAGGGGGTATTTCATTGTAAGTCATGTCGGCATGCCAAACAGCCTCACCATCCCCTAAATTTCCAATTGGTTTTCCTAAATTTTTAACATTGGATATAACGTTAATTTCAGGATGATTTGGTGAAAAATTAATTCCATAAGGATTGGGTGCAGGTAAATCCAGATCCCCAAAATTCTTACTATAATGAATTAAGCGCTCATCTGATAAGTTCTGTTTTTTAAATACTAAAACTAAATTTTCAGACCAGGCTTGATTAATAAAATCCAATTCTTCTTTGGTTAGGTCTTTTTCAAGATTAATGTTTCTAATTTCAGCACCAAGAGAACGATTACTTTTTACAATTTCCATAAAAAAAAACTATTAGATAGGGTATGTAATTACAATAGTTAATTTTAAATTAAATTTTAAAATTTAATACTGCCATTAAATCTTTTATTTTAAAGTCTTCATGTAGAACCAGCTGAATCAATCGATCTACTTGGTCTTTTGGGTGAGATTTTAATAACTCTTTTGCTTTATTAGAAATTTCTTCCTCATTCATAGGATTATCAGGAGTTCCACGTACAGCTTTCGCATGATGAGATAGTTCTGAATTATCGTTAAAAACAATTTTTACTTTTGCTTGTCTTTCTGGTCTTGCAATAGCCAATTCTTCACTAGGCACTGCTATTATCTTTTTTCTTACTTCTAGAACTTCTTTGTCAGTAAATAATTTTTCATCATGCACTTCATTATATCCAATAGTTTTTTTAACAATATAAAGGGCAGCTAGGTGTTGAGCGCAAATATTAGGAATACTTCTATCGCTAACAATATCAAACCTGTCGGAAGGAATGTCAATTTTAATTTCTTTTATTTCCTTATGATCAAATTGTTTTTGTTTTAAAATAGCTTCAATGGCATCCAAGATTGCTTGAATGGGAGATCCCACACACCATTTTTTTATCGAAGTGTTATCAATTTCAAAAACAGCTCCAAGATCTTTAATAATAATTTCAGGTTTTGGATTGTGTGCAAATGCTTCTAGTAAACCTCTGTGTCCTAAAAGAGGATCTTCAACGGACGTAAAGTTTTCTTTTGCTAACAAAGCAGAATAAATCCCATTTCTTGTAGTCATTCCTGAAAATACAAATGCTTTTTCAATGTGTTCTTTGTCTCTATTCCAACAGGCAAGTCCGGAAGTTTGTTGAATGGTATAGGATAATAAATAATTACACTGTTCTTGATTTAGCTTTAATAAAGAACCTGCAGCCACAGCAGCTCCAAAAATCGTACCGATGCTGTGGGTTGCAAAAATAGTTGTCTTGGGTGTTTTGTAACCCATGCTCATATTAATTCTAACTCCCACATCATAACCAAGAGCTATCGCTTTTAACAAATCGGAGTGAGAAGAATTTTCTTTTTCAGCTATAGCTAATGCAGCTGGCACAATGGCACAACCAGGATGAAATCTTCCATTAGTATGAGTATCATCGGTTTCATCGGCATGAGCTGCCATCCCATTTGATAAGCCTGCATGGATTGCGCTAACTTTTATATCATTTCCAATTAAAGTAGATTCTGGATTTCCACCTTGGGATTTTGCAAATTCAAAAGCTTTTTTTCCTGGCGGTAATAATCTTCCGGTGAGAATTGCAACCAAGGTATCTAGTAAATGAAAGCGAGTATTTTTTTGAGTTACCTCCGGCAATTCATTGTGAATTGCTGAAGCAATGTATTTTGTAAGTTCTTGTTGAATGTCCATTAATTAAATATCCCTTCTATTTTATTTTTGCTTAAATCGACTGTATTTTGATCACAAGTAAGATTTAGATTTTGGATTTCGTTTGAATCTAGGTTTTCAAGGTTATCTATAAGGCTAATAAACCTTAATTCTTCTTGTTGCGAAACGAACCCATTTATAAGAGGTTGCATCTTCTTTATATATTCATTTCTTCCAAAAGGTGTTTTTCCACTAGGATGAGCATTCGCAAAGTCTAATTGTTCTGTGATTTTAGTCCCATCATTCATTATCACTTCAATTTTAGCACCCTGCACTTTTTTTAAAGGATCTTTTTCATCATAATATTTTCGATTAAATTCTGGATCCTCAAATGTTTCAACTTTTTTCCACAATTTAACGGTCTCTGGATTTTGCTTTCTCTCATTACTATAGCTAGTCTCATGATGCCAAAATCCATCCTCTAGAGCCACAGCAAAAATATACATTGCTGAGTGATCCAGTGTTTCTCTGGAAGCTTCTGGGCTATATTTTTCAGGATCGTTACTTCCAGAACCCATAACAATATGAGTATACTTTTTAGAATAAATATTTATTTTTTTAATCTCTTTTAAGTCTTTAATTTTTTCTCTTAGAAGAAATGCCACATCAATAATAGAGTTACCATGATAGCCAGCTGAATGCTCTTTAGTAAAAGTGGAAAGAATTCCTGCTCGTGGAGCATTTTTTTCTGGAAGATTAATTTCAATATTTTTATTTTCTTTATGAAGCAAGATAGGAACGATTCCGTAATCTCCTTCCCAAACTGGGCTAGGTCCTTTTTCTCCTCGAATCGCACGGTCAATTGCATCAATCGCATTTCTTCCAACCAACCCTGGTGCAAATGCTTTCCAACTGGAAAGATCTCCTTTTCTTCCTTGTCTCGTAAAAATAGAAGTGTGTGCACTGTATTGTATGGCTTGATAAATAGTTTCATCATCAAGATTTAACATTGCGCCTATGCCTCCTGTAATTGCTGGGCCTAAATGACCTACGTGATCAATTTTATTTGGGTTTAAAGCAATAGACATCGACAATCGTAATTGAATTTCGTAACTGGTTGCAATTCCTCGGATAAGATCTTTTCCATTTAATTTTTTTTGTTGAGCAACTGCCAAAATAGTTGGAATACAATCACCTGGATGACAAGTTTCTTTAGCCATAATGTTATCATGAAAATCTAATTCTCTAACCGCCACTGCATTGGCCCAAGCTGCCCATTCACAATTAAATTTTTCATGACTGCTTAATCCAAACAGAGTAGATCCATTTTTATTTTTATGAAACATGGCTTGTGATCTTGCAACACAAACAGGAGCTCTATTGATGGCTGCGATTGCAACACCTGCATTGTCAATTAAACGATTTCCAACCATCTCATTAATTGATTCATTCGAGTCCCATGGTTGCGCTGCCATTGATGCTAACAGCCACGCAAGTTGATTTTTTTTTTCAATTCTTTTTCCTGGGCTGGGGATAATTATTTTATTGGAAATCATTTTTATTTAATTTAATTTTAATTCCTTTGTATTGCTAGTTTATTTCACTATTAGTTTGATGTTGCAAAATCATATTTCACATTATGAAACTATGTTTTGTATATTGATATAAATTTTTTTTGTGATACTTTTATTTCATAAAATAAACAATGGGGGAAATAATGACAAATAACTTTAAAAAACTTTTTGGTTTTTTTTCAGTTGCCGCTTTAATTCTTACTTCTTTAACGGGAACAGCAGATGCTGCTTCTCATGCTAAAAAGAAGAGTGGAAGTTACGCAACAAAAAAATGTGATCCAATTCAAGTCGTGATCCATGCTTCATACGGTGGTGGTACAGATACTACTGCAAGAATGATGTCAGTTAGAACTAGAAGAAATTTAAAAGCTGATATTCAAGTAGTTGGTAAAAGAGGTGGATCTGGAGCAAAAGCACAGAACTATGTTTTAACTAGACCAAAAGATGGTTGTACTATTATGGCTCTTACGGAGTCTCATTTATACACAATGGCTAGAGGAAAATCTAACATGAAGATCGATGATCTTGTTGGAGTTGCTAGAGCAATGGAAGAGCCAACTTTCATCGTTGTAAATGCTAAAAATAAAAAACTAAGCACAATTAAAAAACTAGTTAAAGAAGCTAATAAGAAACCAATTACTGCAGGTATTGCATCTATCGGTGGAACTGAACACATTGGTATGTACCAATTTTCAAAAGCTGCTGGCGTACCGTTTAAAGCAGTTTCTTTTGGTTCAGGCGCACAAAGTTTAGCTGCACTTGCTTCTGGAAAAATCGATGTTGCATTGCTTAATCCAAGTGAAGCTGCAGGATTAATCCAAGACAAAAAAGTGAAAGCTGTACTTTTATTGGCTGAAAAAAGAATGCCAGACTATAAAAAAGTACCTTCATCTTATGAACTAGGTTGGAAAGTAAAAGTTTCAACTACTAGAGGTTATGCTGTTCTTAAAGGAACTCCACAGCCAATCATAAATGAGATCTCTAAAGCAATGGTTAAAGCGATGAAACACGAAATATTCGCTAACTATCTAAAAGGTGCTTCTTTAGACCCTGTTACTAGTCCTGCTGGTACAGAAGTTTGGGATAAGCAACTTAAAGAAAACTTTGCAAATGCTCAAGATGCATTAAAAGGTTTAGGACTAATTAAATAATCTAGAATTGATATTTATAAATGTCTAAACAAAAACAAAAATTAAATCCCGCAACTAATTTAGTTGCGGGGTTGGTTCACAAAATTGATTTAATAGTAGCAAGCATTCTTATTATTGGTGGAGCCTTCATGTATTATGAAGCAACTCTTTTTCCTGCTGCTCCAAATATTTTAGGTGATACATTAAACGCAGATATATTTCCTAAGATGTTAATTGTTCTTATGATTATCTTGGCATGCATTATTCCTTTTGAAATAAGATTTATGCCAGAAAAAATTGCAAAAATTGACAAGGATAGATCTGTAAGCTTAGAGCCAATTACCTGGAAAACGATCGTTTTACTTATAACTTTAGTTTCGGTTGCAGAATTTTTAGGTCCGATGGTTACAATGTTTGTTACCGCGGCTTGTTTCCCTTTAGTGTGGGGAGAAAAAAATTATGTTCGAATAGCAATTTATTCAGTTGCGTTCCCGCTATTTGTGTATTTCGTGTTCAACAAATTGCTTGGTCTATTTTTTGATCCAGGCGTATTACAATATTTAGTCAAACCAACCAACTAATTAACTAACTAACTAACAAAATATAAATTAAATTATGGAAGCAATTTTAAAAGGACTAGGACTATTACTGGAGTGGCAAAATATTTTATTAATTTTCGGAGGAGTGTTTATTGGGGTTTTGGTGGGTGCGTTACCTGGCTTAAGTTCTCCAATGGCCATTGCTCTTCTTATGCCTTTTACTATTAGTTTAGATCCGGTAGCTTCTATTGCTATGATGGCAGCTCTTTACTGTGCTGGAACATTTGGCGGATCTATTACAGCCATATTAATTAATGCACCCGGTGCTCCACCTGCAGTTGCGACTGCATTTGACGGATATCCGATGGCAAGAAACGGAGAACCTGGAAGGGCATTAGGACTTGCTGCAGTTGCTAGCGTTTTTGGTGGTATTTTTAGTTTAATTATTTTTATAGCTGCAACTCCTTTATTAGCAGAAATTGCTTTAAGTTTTGGCCCAGTAGAATATTTTGGCTTGTCTATTTTTGCATTGTCTATGTTGGCTTCTATGAGTGGAAAATCCTCTATTAGAAACCTAATAGCAGGATGTATTGGAGTATTGATCTCAACAGTGGGTGTCCATTTAGCAACTGGTGTAGAACGTTTTGATTTTGGTGTTTCTGAATTAACAGAAGGTATTCATTTTGTACCTGTATTAATTGGGCTGTTTGCAATGTCAGAATTGTTAACTCAATCTTCAACATTACAAGATGCGGTTAGAGTAATGTCAGCAAAGTCATTGAAGCTACCAACTTTTGCAGAGTTAAAAAAATTAAAAAATCTGATTTTAAGGTCTTCGGGTTTAGGAACTTTTATAGGAATTTTACCAGCAGAGGGTTCAACCGTAGCTGCCATGATGGGTTACAATGAAGCTAAAAGATGGTCTAAAACTCCAGAAAAATTTGGTACAGGACATGATGAGGGTATTGTGGGTCCGGAAGCTGCAAACAATGCAGCGGCAGGTGGAGCAATGGTTCCAACTCTTGCCTTGGGTATTCCTGGAAGCGGAACTACTGCATTAATTTTAGCAGCTTTAGTGATGCATGGATTTAGACCTGGTCCTTACTTAATTACAGAAACACCAGAACTAGTTTATGCTATCTTCGGAGCTATGCTTATTGCAAACTTTGCCTTTTTGGGAATTGGACTTGCAGGAGCAAGATTTTTCTCTTTGGTTACCTTTATACCAAAAAGATTTTTATGGCCTTCTGTTTTCATTTTTTCTCTAATAGGATCTTATGCTTACAGCTCAGCTTTTTTCGATGTGTGGGTTATGTTAATCTCAGGTATCGTTGGCTTCTTTATGATGAGACACGGTTTTTCTCCAGCTCCATTAGTAATGGGTCTTATTTTAGGACCTTTGGTAGAAGAAACGTTTACTCAAGCGATGGTTATTCATGACAGTAGCTTCTTTCAGTTCTTTGAAAGTGGTGTCTTTCTTGTCTTTATGGCTTTGACCGTCATAAGCTTAAGTAGTCCTTTTTGGCCAAAGATATTTAAGAAAAAAAAGTAAGCAATTGAGCTCAAAAATATCTAACAAAGTAGCTGTTATAACCGGCGGAGCAAGAATGATAGGTCGTGCGACCGCCGTAAAACTTGCAAAACAAGACTTTGATATTTTAATACACACTGGAGGCAAAAGTTTAGAAGAAGCTAAAAAAACTTCTGAAATGATTTCTGATTTATCTAAAAAATGTGAGATAGTTACAGGCGATCTTACTGATTTAAAAACCATCGAATCTATCAAAAATAAAGCTTACGAAATGGGCAATCCTTTGATCTTAATTAATAATGCAGGAATGCGTATTCATGAAATTTTTGAAAAAATTATTTACGAAGACTGGAAAAAAATTATGACAGTTAATGTGGATGCTGCATTTCTATGCGCTCAGGCATTAATTGGCTCTATGACAGATCACAAATGGGGAAGAGTAGTCAATATTGGAGGAATGTCTGCTCATATTGGAGCAAGGGAAAGAGCACATGTGGTTACTTCCAAAGCAGCTTTAGTTGGGCTGACCAAAGCCATCAGTATGGAATTTATTGAACGTGGAGTTACTTGTAACTGCGTAGTGCCAGGTTTTATTGAAGATTTCAATTCAGATGAAAATACCTTACGTGGTCATTGGTTAAAACATCCCCAAACACCAAATCTTGCATCTGGTAGATATGGAAATCCAGATGATGTTGCCGAAGTAATTTCTAATTTATGCAAAGAAGAAGCTAATTACATTAATGGACAGGTGCTTCATGTAAATGGGGGAACTTACACACCATGACCATTTATGCAGAGGAATTTTCAGGCTGGGCAACTAAATTAGAAACTCAAGATATCCCATCTGATATTCAAGAAGTATTAAGTTTTTTAGTTAAAGACATTTCGGGAGTAATTGTTGCCGCAAGAAATGAAGACTATATTCAAAGTTTAATTAAGACCTATAGCAATACAGGAAATATAATTGCACTAGGGCACAAAAATGTTTTTGATGTTTTTTCCTCATCTATTATTTGTGGAACTGCAGCACACGGAGAAGATTTTGACGATACGTTTGAAGGAAACCCTATGCATGTTGGAGCAACTATGGTTTCTACTTTTTTATCTGCTGGGCAATTTTTTAAACTCAACGGAGAACAAATTTTAAAAGGAATAGCTATTGGTGCTGAGTTAATATGCAGAATGGCATTGGTATCTCCTACAGCAATGCACAAACAAGGTTTTCACCCCACATCTATTTGTAGTGTATTTGGAGCAACCGCTGGATTGGGAGCGGTACTTGGATTGAATCAAAAACAATTATCTTCTGCCCTGGGTGTTGCGGGCAGCATGTCATCTGGAATTATTGAATACTTAGCAGAAGGAACATGGACAAAAAGAATACACCCTGGTTGGGCTGCAAGCTCTGGAATTCACGCAGCTTTATTAGGAAGGTCTGATTTTTTGGGACCAAGAACTGTATTTGAGGGAGCACATGGTTTTTTTAAAGCTTTTACCATTAAAGAAATTGAAAAAGATTTTTCTCATTTAATAGAAGGTTTGGGTACTAGGTGGGAATGTAAAAATTTAGCCTTTAAGCCTTATGCTTGTGGAACTATGGCACAACCGTTCGTAGACTGCGCAATACAATTAAAAAAACAGATAAGTGATTTGTCTCAAATTAAATCTATCAAAGCAAAAGTAGGTGAGGGAACGGTTCACCGACTATGGGAACCAAGAGCCGAAAAAAATAATCCATCCACTCCATACTCTGCAAAATTTTCTGTTCCTTATTGCGTAGGAGTAGCACTTGTTAAAGGCGGGGCTGGTTTAGAAGAATTCACCGAAATTAATATTAAAAATCCAGAGATTTTAAAAATAGCTAATTTAATGACTTATGAAATTGACCCTAATGATGAATATCCAAAAAACTATACTGGAACTTTAATTGTAGAGACGGTAGATGGAAAAACAATTGAAGCAAAACAGCCTTGTTTTAGAGGTGGAAAAAAACAACCATTAACTAAAGAAGATTTTGACAGCAAGTTTAATAAAAATTTAAAATATGCAAAACTAAATGACGATCAGTCTAAGCAACTTGAGGAATTCACGAATTCTATCTTTGTTAATACTGACTTTTCAAAAATTAATTTATTTTAAATTACATGGAAAGCTTTGATCTTTATGCTTTCACTTCCAATCTTAGTTATCTTCACATAGGAATTCTTCTATTTGTTGCATTGCTTGCTTCTATTATTTCAGGAATTTCGGGGTATGGAGGAGGAATGACTTTGGGTATTCTTGTATCTCCATTTATTCCTATTAAGTTATTAGTTCCTTTAATGTCTGTTTTCGTTTTCTGCTCTAATGTATCAAGGATGTATTATTATCGAGACAGTATTTTTTGGAAAAAAGGTTTGTATTTTGCTCTAATAGGCACTCCTTTTATAATTTTAGGAACAAATTTTTACGCAGGCGTTTCAGATAAAGTTTTGTATTTTTGTCTTGGTTTTGGTCTTGCTTTTGTAATCATTGTGAGAAGAGTTTTTAAAAAAATTAATTTAACTATTGGTTGGTTTGGTTTGGCAGTTATGGCAGTCTTTTACGGAACGATCAGTGGTGTCATATTAGGCCCTGGAGCAGTGCTGCTAACAGCGTTGGCCTCTAATGGAATGGTAGGTTCAGCTATCATTGGAACAGATTCATTAATTACCTGCATCAATGTAATCATAAGGTTAGTTTCTTTTCGAAATCTGGGCTTATTAAATAACGATGCCTTATTGATTGGTAGTTCCATAGGAGTTGTTGCTATTTTAGGCTCTTATATAGCGAGAAAAATAGTAGATAAGCTTGGGGTTAAGTTACACACTTTAGTGATTGAGATTTGTATAATCTTAGGCGCAACTGTGATGATTTATCGTGCCCTTACCATTTAAGCGCATAGTCAACAATTAACCTTGTACTTGAAATTAATATAAGGGAATAAACTACGTTATAAAACATAGCTTCCTCAACCCTTTTTAAAATTTGATATCCAACTAATATTCCCAATATTGAAGCAGGAAAAAATAATAAAGATTGTTTTAAAGTATCAGCACTTAAGAAAGACAAGTTTGTATAAAAGGGAAGTTTAACTAAATTTAAAAATGTGAAAAAAATAACCCTAGTACCTACATAAATTTCTTTTTTAAGTCTTAAAGGAAGAAGATATATACTTGTAGGAGTTCCACCTGCATGAACACAAAAGCTTGCAAATCCAGCAACCGCAGAAGAAATGCCTCCTTTGATGATGGATCTTTTTAGTGGGACTATCTTTTTTCTCTTGAATATAAAATAATGCGCAGTGAATCCAAATCCCATAACACCAATAAGCGCCTTCAAAAGCTCTTCACTAAAGTAAGTGTAGGTGAATGAGGCTATTACCACACCAGCAGCCCCACCTATCATTAAAAGTTTAATAGTTTTAGAATCGTAATATTTTCTAAATTTATAAAAAGCTACTAGGTCAGATAAAATAAGAATAGGTAGTATAATCGCCAATGCCTGACTCAGTGGCATGACCACTGTCATTAAGGGAATCGAAATTAGGGCCATAGACCCTCCCAATCCAGACTTAGCAATTCCATAAAGCATAATTGCAGGTATGGTGCATGCTAAATATATAGGATCAAATTCCATAAAATTATGACTTTATACAAGTTTGATATAATTATCAGTTTTTTTTAATTATTTAACTTAAGATTAATATTTATGCTGCACTAAGATTGGGGCAGATCAATTAACAGAACTTCGCTATCTTGGTTTGCTTGAATAGAAACTTCATTTAATTTTGTAATTTCAGCTCCATCTCCCTTTTTAAGCTCTACATCATTTATTTTGACAGAGCCATAGGAGCACAAAAGATATGCCTGTTCCTTGATAGCTTGTTGAATCACTGTTCCTTGATTTAGTCTTCCAGCAAAAATAGTAGCATCTTGATATATTTTTAAGCTATTTGAATCGGGGTCGTTAAAACCTGTTACTAACGGTTTTAATTGATCAGTAACTGGCTCTTTAGGAAATTCTTTAGCATCCCATCTTGGCTTCACATTTTTTTTATTAGGAAACATCCAAATTTGATAAAGACTGGTTTCCTCATCTTCCAAATTGTATTCCGAATGAGTAACTCCTGTTCCTGCAGACATTACTTGAACATCTCCTGCCGCAGTTCTTCCTTCATTACCCATATTATCCTTATGAGTAATAGCACCTTTTCTCACGTAAGTTATAATTTCCATATTGTCGTGAGGATGTGGAGCAAAGCCTTTTTGTGCGGCTACAATATCATCATTAATAACACGCATTGGACCAAAGTTCATTCTGTTAGGGTCTTGATAGCTTGCAAAGCTAAAGTGATGTTTTGCTTTTAGCCATCCGTGGTCTGCACCACCTAATTTTTCATAAGGAATTAGATTAATCATATTTTACTAATTATTTCTTTTGCTTTTTTGAGATTATCATCATTAATAGCAAGCTGGTCTGCTGCAATTATCTCAATATTTTTAATGCCTAGAAAATTTAATGCTTGTTTGAACCAAGGAGTACAAAAATCAACAGGACTTCCTACTGGCACTCCACCAGAAGTAACAACTAAATAAACTTTCTTATTATCCTTAATCAATCCTACGGGTCCGCTTGCCTCGTATTGAAATGTTCTGCCTGCTCTAGCAATCAAATCAAACCAAGCTTTTACAGATGCTGGAGGACCAAAATTGTAAATAGGAACCGAAATAACAACCACATTCGATTCTAGCAACTCATCTACCAATTCATCAGAAAATTTAAACAACTTACGGTCTTCTTCTGTCCGTTCTTCTTCCGGGATAATAAAGCCTGCACCTTTAATTCCATCTACAAAGGGTATGTTTTGAGAAATGTCTCTATATTTTACATCTCCTTGCAATTTTTGAACCAATTCTTTTGCAAGCTTACGTGAAACAGAATTTTCTTTTCGAGCACTCGAGTCTAAATGTAATATATTCATAATATCTAAAGATATAGTCTTAATTAAATAATTTTCAAGAATATAAAAAAATTAACCTATCAATAATTTAGGATAGATTTTTAAATTAAAAAATATATTAACCATTCTTAGCAACGGTATTAATAATTTTTAAATTTGTATTAATTTTAACAACAGACTATTTTGGATAAAAATTTTTTTAGCACCACTAGAATTCTTGATGGAGGAATGGGCCAGGAATTATTGAACAGGGGAGTAAAGCCAGAAGGAACTCTATGGGGAGCAACAGCATTACTTCACAAAAAGTATCACAAAATAATAGTTGATACCCATCTAGATTTTATTAAAGCAGGAGCGGAAGTTATTATAACCAACAGTTTTGGAAGCAGAAAAAGAAGAATGATAGAGAATGGAGTGCTTTCCAAATTTAAGTCTGCAAATAAAATGGCAGGAATTTTAGCAAAAAAAGCAGTGCTAAAATCGAAAAAAAAAGTTTTGATAGCTGGAAGCTTACCACCACAACATTTTACTTACTTTTCAGATATGGGAACTGATTTGAAGTTAATTAAAAAATATTTTTATGATCAAGCAAAAATTCTCAACCCTTATGTTGATTTTTTTTACCTAGATGTAATGAGTAGCTTTAAGGAGTGCGAAATAGCAATCACAGCCATCGCGCCATTAAAGAAAGATTTCTTGGTAGGAATTCATATTCGAAAGGAAGAAAAATTACCTTCAGGAGAGGATTTTCTTTCTGTAGTTAAAAAACTTTCAAAATTAAATCCATTGGGCGTTGTAGTGGCCTGTGTATCTGTAGAGCATTTGGAGCCCCTAATAAAAAAAATTTCAAAAATGAAAGTACCTTTTGGTTTTAAGATCAATGCTTTTCAGCATATTCCTGCTGGATGGAAGCCAGACTCAAACAACCCCAATGTAAAACTTGGAAAAAGAAAAGATTTAACTCCTGCTACCTTTTATTCTATATCAAAAAAAATACATGAAGCAGGAGCGACTATATTAGGTGGATGTTGTGAGATTACACCTAAGCACATTGCTAGGTTGAAAAAAATTTAAATTTCTTGAGGTAAAGACTGAACTTCTGTTTGTCTACTAGTTTTCTTTTCGAGACTAGTTGCAAGTTTAGAATATTCTTTGGTAGTTTTGTAAAAAAGAATAGATGTTAAGCCTAATGCTATAGCGTAAGAGCTCCATACAAAGATAGCATGTCCACCCATATTTAAAAATTCAATCATTAAGCCTTTATAACTAATTTCATAGGCAATTTACAACAAAAAAATAGATTGTGCGTATCTTTTAAAAAAGATCATTTTTTTATTACAAATCAATAAATTTTCTTATTTCTTTGTCTAAATCTTCTGGTTTTTGTAGTTGAATAGTTTTTATCCCTACCTGTTCAGCCCCTTTAGTGTTTTCAATTTTATCATCAATAAATAAAGATTCTTCAGGGTTAAGATTAAATTTTTTTATCGCAAGCTGATAAATTTTTATATCTGGCTTGGCTAAGCCAACATCACCTGAGATAATTCTATCATCAAATTCATCTAGAAAACTATTTTGCAATCTATATTTTTCAAACTGATCTCCTGGAAAATTGCTAAGCAAGTAGATTGGATAGCCTTTTTGCTTAAGTTTTAAAGCTAAATCCACGTTTTCTTGGTGAACGCTATCTATCATTTCTAGAAATCTTCCATAAAAAGCTTCTATTGCTTCTTTGTATTCGGGATGTTTTTTTATTACAGGCTTAGCTGCTTTGGAGGTATCGTAAATTAAATCTTGTTGAATATGCCACTCCCAAGTACAAATATTTTTTAAAAAAAAGTCTACTTTTTCCTCATCTTTAAGAATTTTAATAAATAAATTTCGTGGATTAAATTTAACCAACACCTGTCCAACATCGAAAATAACTTTTTGGATTGTCATGGTTTTACGCTAAGTCGATTGCATTCTTTTTTAACGTATCAAGATCAATATGCTGCAAAGTTTTGATGTTGGTGCTTTTAATGTACACTTTGCAGGGATGACCTGCCTTTACTGCTCTTACATACCAGTCTGCACAAACACACCAGTTATCTCCTTCTTTCAAACCATCAAAGTTGTATTCAGGTCTAGGTGTAATTAAATCATTACCATTCTCTTTTAACCACTGCAAAAAATCATTAGTAACTTTTGCACAGACAGTGTGGGTTCCATTGTCATTTTCATCTGTGTTGCAACATCCATCACGATACCAACCCGTTACCGGATCCATAGAACAGGATTCTAAGTCTTCACCTAGTACATTTTTTTGTTTATTAGAATTATCCATGAAAAATTTTTGATATAGATTTGTCTATTTCTGCATTAAAAGAAAAAGAGCGCCTCTCACCCTCTACTGAAAAAGGATAAGCCGTATGCATTAAGTAGTTTGGAAAAAACAAAAGATCTCCCACCTTAGGCTTGTGATTGAGGATACTCTTATTTAAAAACATTCGGCTACCATGTACAAAATCAATAGAGCCATTTGTAGAATATTTTTTCTTACTTTTGCTAAAGTTTTTAGGAAGCTTTAAATATCCAACTCCTGAAATATCTCCATCATGAAAGTGAATAGGGTTGTAATCATTAGCGAACTGACGAACCACCCAAAAATTTTTTAATTTAACCTGTTTGGCAGTTTTACCAGTCACATCTTTTACAAAAGATTTAATATTAGTCTCAAAAAATTTTTTAAGAAATTTATTTACAAATAGATTAGGCAGTTCTATTTCCTGCTCTACCTCACCAGCCAATTGTTTAGAATAATTATACTTTTTAGATAAGGTATTGCTTGTTATAATTTTATCTACTTCTTGATTAATTTTAGCCACTAATGGTTTTGGCAATGATAGCTTTGCCATCTTAGGTCCAAAAGGACTTAATATTTTTAAACTCATAATTTGGTTGGATTTGGCTGTCCTTTATAAACAACTTCTGGATCAAATTTTTTTTCCGTTTCTTCAAATTTCATTTCAATAGGATCTTTGCTCTCGTTTAAAGGTATCGATCTATAAAAACAGGAGTTGTATCCCACGTGGCAACTTGCACCATCACCTATATCAACAGATATCCATACTGCATCTTGATCATCATCTATTCTGATGGATTGAACCTTTTGAACAAAGCCACTAGTTTTTCCCTTGTGCCAAATGCTTTGTCTAGATCTACTCCAGTAGTGAGCTTCTTTTGTTTGAATAGTTTTTTTTAAAGCTTCTTTATTCATGTAGCCGTGCATTAAAATTTCTTTAGTTTTGACATCAGTGGTAATAACGGGAATTAAGCCTTTCTCGTCAAACTTGGGTGATAAAAACTTACCTTCCTCAACCTCTTCTACGGATTTTCTTTCTTTAAACATTTTTAAGACAATATAACCATTTTCAAAAATACATATATATTATAAGTTGATTTTACAAAATAATGAAAAACGTAACAGACATAAAAGATAAAATTTTAGAAAAGATTTCTAAAGAAGAGGCTGAAAAAGCTATTAAAACTATATTAAAATTTGTTGGAGAGAACCCTGATAGAGAAGGTTTGGTAGAGACTCCAAAAAGAGTAATTAAAGCATTTCAGGAGTATTTTGGAGGCTATCTAATCAATCCTGACGATTATCTAGAAAAAACTTTTGGAGATGTGGAGGGCTATGATGACATGGTGATACAAAAAAATATTACTATTCATAGTCATTGCGAGCATCATATGGCTCCCATTATTGGAACTGTACATGTCGCCTATGTTCCTGCTGAAAAAGTAGTAGGCTTAAGCAAACTTGCAAGAGTAGTAGATGCGTATGCTAGAAGGTTGCAAACTCAAGAGCGTTTAACCATGCAAATTGCCAACTCGATTTACAAAGGTTTGAAATCTCATGGATCTGCCGTGAGTATAGATGCGGAGCATCAATGCATGACCACACGAGGAGTTAGAAAAGAAGGAGCAACAACCATCACTAATTATTTCACAGGTGTGTTTCGTGATAGTCAAAATCTTCAAAAAAGATTTTTATCTTACATAAAAGATTGATTGTTATGATTGCTGTACCAGATAAGTTTAGTCATCTAAAAAAAATATTTGTTGATACTACTCATGTTGTAACCGAGCTTGATCATCCACGTGTATACTATACGATTAAGCCTGAAGTAGGCTATGTCATCTGTGGTTACAGTAATATTTGTTTTGTACTAGCAGAAGGTGCTGATTTAGATACGGAACGATTATTTGTGTTTAATGAAAAAGAAAATAAGAAATTAAAAGAGAATGTCTATGAGTAAATTTAAAGCTATTATAGTGAATCAAGAAGGGGAAAACTTCACAAGAAATTTGCAAGAAATTGATCTTTCTTTTTTAAAAGAAGACGAGGTAACTGTAAAAGTAGATTATTCTAGTCTTAATTATAAAGATGGAATGATTTTAAAAAATGGTGGTAGACTGGTTAAGGACTATCCTCATATTCCGGGTATTGATTTTGCAGGAACAGTAGAACAGAGCTCTGATCCAAAATTTAAAGCTGGAGATAAAGTTATCCTTACTGGCTGGAGGGTAGGTGAAATTTATTATGGTGGCTATTCCCAATACGCGAAAGTAAAAAGTAAATTTTTAGTAAAGACACCCGAGGGAATTTCAAACAAAGATGCCATGGCTTTAGGAACAGCTGGCTTTACAGCACTTCTTTGTGCTTTTGCAATTCAAGCAAGAGAATCTATTTTATTGGGAGATCCCATTAAAGATGTGCTAGTTACCGGAGCAACAGGCGGAGTAGGTAGTGTTGCCGTGATGGCTTTAGCTAAGATGGGTTATAATGTGACGGGTGTTACTGGCAAAAAAGATAAGGCTGATTTTTTAAAGGAGTTGGGTGCAAGTGAGGTGATAGATCGATCTGAAATGGATCAAGAATCTAAACCATTAGAATCGGCTTTGTGGGATGGGGTGGTGGATACTGCAGGAGGAAAAATTTTATCTAGAGCGCTTTCTCAAACTAGACCCAATGGAATCGTTGCAGCTTGCGGTTTAGCAAGCAATTATAAATTGGACACTACAGTCATGCCTTTTATTATTAGAGGCGTAAAATTATGGGGTATTGATTCAGTTATGTGCTCTTCCAAAAGAAGAGAATTTGTTTGGTCTCAAGCAAAAGATCTTATTGATTTTAAAAAATTACAGGAAGTAACAGAAGTGTGGTCATTGGAAGACCTTCTTCAATCATCTTCTAAGATTCTTAAAGGAGAAATATCTGGAAGAGTTGTAGTGGATGTAAATCAATAACAATGGATTGGGATAAATTAAAAATATTTCATGCGGTAACACAAGCAACCAGCTTTACAAAAGCTGCGGAGGTTCTTCATTTAAGTCAATCAGCAATTAGCAGACAAATACAATCTTTAGAACATGAGCTTAAATGTACTCTGTTTGAAAGGCATGCAAGAGGATTGTCCTTAACAGACAATGGTGAGCTTCTTTATAAAACTGCCAATGAAGTAATATCTAAAATTAAAGATGTGGAATCTGATTTGATGGATGAAAAACACAAACCATCAGGGAAGATTGTAGTTACAACAGTAGTTGGCTTTGGTGGAATCTGGCTTACACCTAGAATTCAAGAGTTTATGGAAAAAAATCCTGATATTGAAGTGGAGTTGATTGTGACTGATCAAGAACTAGATTTAAGCACAAGAGAAGCAGATGTTGCCATTTGGATGAGACAACCAAAGCAACTTAATTATATTCAAAAAAAAGTAATAGATATTAATTACCATATTTACGGTTCTTCAAAATATTTAGAAAAACATGGAGTGCCCAGAACAGGAAAAGAATTAGATAAACATAAATTAATTACTTACGGACGAGGAACCCCTTCGCCTCTTTCCCAAAAAGAATGGATTTTAAAAGTAGGAACTAAGTTTAAAAGAAAAGCTGTTATGAAAGTGAATAATATTTATTCATTATTATTAGCTGTAGAAAGTGGTGTTGGTCTTGCAGCATTACCAAATTATATGGCAGTAGGAAAGCCAGGATTAGTGAAAGTACTACCAGAAATAACAGGTCCTAAGTATGAAGCTCATTTTGTTTATCCACAGTCCTTAAAAAATGTTGCTAGAGTAAAAGCTTTTAGAGATTTTATTTTTAGCAAAATTAAACAATGGGAATTTTAGATATTCACCGATTGCATGAATATTAAAAATCATTTAATATAATTAAAATTATGAAACTAATTACTGCCATCATCAAACCAAACAAAGTAGAGAGTGTTAAAAGCGAACTTTCTAAAGTTGGGATTTCAGGAATCACTCTTACTGAGGTAAAGGGTTTTGGGCGTCAAAAAGGTCATAAGGAGGTTTATCGTGGTACAGAAATTGAGGTCTCTTTTTTGCCTAAGTCAAAATTGGAAATTGCAGTTAAAGATGAAGAATTAGAAACTGTTATTAAAGTAATAGAGCAGGCTGCAAAAACAGATCAAATAGGAGACGGTAAGATTTTCGTGACTGATTTATCTAAAGTTATTAGAATTCGAACAGGTGAAACAGGCCCTTCCGCTATCTAGATCTAAAAAAAATTCAAAAAATTATTAAAATACAGTAAGCTTCGATTAGAGGAGAAAATTTGATTACTTACTTATCGGGTTTGCTAGTAGGATTTTTAGTGGCACTGCCTGTCGGGGCAATAGCCATAATATGTATTAACCGAACTTTGGAATACGGAAAAATATCAGGATATTTTTCTGGTTTAGGAGCTGCTACAGCGGATCTAATCTATGGGCTTATTGCGATTTATAGCTTAACTGCTATTTCAGGTCAGGCCTTGGTTAATCAACCAGTGCTAAGATTGGCAGGGGGCCTTTGTATTATATTTATTGGAGCTAGAATGATGATAGGAAAAAAATCTTCCTCTGAGACTGTTGTAGTAACACATGAGACTAATATAAAAGACTTTATTTCTACTTTTTTAATCACCCTCAGCAATCCCATAACAATGATTGCCTTTGTAGCAGCTCTCTCTAATATTAATTACTTATTTCAAGAAATTAATTTTTTTCATTCAAGCATATTAGTTCTGGGTATTTTTTCAGGGTCCATGTTGTGGTGGGTTATTTTAGTAAATATTAGCTTAAGTTTTAAAAAATATTTAAGCAATTTGTTCGTTAGAAGAATTAATATAATCTCTGGACTAATAATACTTTGCATTGGTCTTTATTTAATTATATCTATCTAACTATAAATGATTTCATTCTTACAAAGCGCTTTTTATTTTATCTTACTAATATCAGTGGTAGTTTTTATCCATGAGTATGGGCATTATTATTTTGCAAAGAAATACAAAGTTACAGTAACCGATTTCTCTATTGGGTTTGGAAAAGAATTGTTTGGCTGGTTTGATAAAGATGGAACTAGATGGAAAGTTTGCCTCATTCCACTTGGGGGATACGTAAAATTTTTTGGCGATAGTAATGCTGCAAGCAAACCCTCAAAACCAAGCGAAGTTAATTCTAAGGACCATCACAAACTATTAGCAAACAAGCCTCTCTATCAAAGAGCCATTATCGTGGCTGCAGGACCAATTGCTAATTTTATATTGGCAATTTTTATTTTTTCCTTAATTTTTATGATCAAGGGAAAGGATAACTCCATTCCAATCATCCAAGAGGTACAAAAAGACAGTCCAGCTGCATCAGCAGGTCTAAAAGCTGGTGATCAAATTTCTTTTATCAATGGTACAAAAATAGAAAGTATTAATGAGGTGTCAGCATTGATTAATATGCCAGGTGCTGATGATGTAATTCAATTTGAAATTACAAGAAATTCTAAATTATTAAAATTTGAGATTATACCGATTGTTAAATCAGGAGCTGATTCATTGGGAAATAAATCTCAAAGAAAAATGATTGGTATTAAAATTGCACCATTAAATAATAAAATGGACAGACAGCAACTCGGTCCTACTAAGGCCATTTATTATGCTTTTAAAGAAACCTATAAAACTATATCGTTAACGCTAGGTTATTTGGCAAATGTTATTGGAGGTTCTGCAAGTCCAGATCAATTAGGTGGACCTATAAAAATAGCTCAAATTACAGGACAAGTCGCAGACTATGGTTTTTTTCCTTTTTTATCGATTATGGCATATATTTCTATAAGTCTTGGGCTGATTAATTTGTTCCCGATACCTTTATTAGACGGTGGACATTTGTTTTTTTACTTGATTGAGTTTGCAAGAGGAAAGCCTCTTAGTGAAAAAATACAGGAATACTTTTATAGATTCGGTTTCTTTTTGTTGTTTACACTAATGTTTTTTGCCACTTTTAACGATTTAAAAGGACTAGGACTTTTTTAAAAAACCTATATAAAAAGCCATTTTTTTTAAGTTATCACCATAGGTTGTGTTTATTTATATTTCAACCACTATATTTTCATTGATTTTAAGGGTTTTTTAACCATATTAAAAATATAACGAATCGAAAGGTCAATAAAATGAACAAAAAACAACTGATAGCTAAAATTTCAGCAAGTATGAATCTTAGCAAGGCCGATGCAGAAAGAACATTTGATGGGATAACAAACATTATTTTAGATGCATTAAAAAATGACGATAATGTTAAAATAGCTGGTTTTGGTACTTATAAAGTAGCAAAAAGAAAAGCTAGACAAGGTAGAAACCCTAGAACAGGTGAAACTATCCAAATTTCAGCATCTCAAAAAGTTAAGTTTTTGCCTGCAAAAGCTTTAAAAGAGATGTTCAATAAATAGTCTAAAGTAAATAGTTTTTACTAAAAACAGCTCTAAATTAATTTTTTAGGGCTGTTTTTTTTTGCCTGTTAGTATCCCTTTTAAATGTATTGATTATATGGACGAAAATTCTATAAATTTAATAACCGAATAAACACAGGAGAATACAAATGTTTTCAAAAGCACTAAACGAGAAATTAGATGAGTACCACTTATTAAAACACCCATTCTATCAAGCATGGAATGAAGGGAAATTAACTAGAGAAATTATCAAGGACTATGCTGAGCAATATTATCAGCATGTAAAAGCATTCCCTCGATATATCAGTGCTACGCATTCTCTATGCGAAGATATTGAACAAAGAAAAGTTTTGTTAGAAAATTTAAACGAAGAGGAAGATAGAGAAAACGATCATCCTAAATTGTGGAAAAATTTTGCATTAGCAATGGGTGCCGATTCAAAAGAGATTGAAACTAAACCACAAGAAAAATTCACTTCTGAAATGATTGAAAATTTTTTCAAACAAGCAAGATCTAGTTATGCAGAAGGTTTAGGTTCTTTTTTTACTTACGAAAGACAAGTTCCTGAAATTGCAGAAACAAAAATCCAAGGATTAAAAAAACATTACGGAGTTACTACTGAGGAAGGTTTGATGTTTTTTGAAGTTCATAAAGGTGCTGACGTAGTTCATAGAGAAGAGTGTGAAAAACTTCTTAACGAATTAACTGAAGCAGAACAAAAAAAAGCTGAGAATGCTGCTTTGACTACCGCTAAATTTATGTGGAACTTTTTATCAGGTGTTTCTATTAAACATGGGATCCCTTTAAAAGTAGCCGCTTAAAAAATTTTACATTTATAAATCGGTGTAACTAAATATAGTTGCACCGATTTTTTATTACAAGCATGATTAAGAAACCAACAACAAAACCAAAGAACCCAAACTTCTCTTCAGGACCTTGTGCAAAGCGTCCAGGGTGGAATATTCAAAATTTAAAAACAGATTCTTTGGGAAGATCACATAGAGCAAAACTTCCGAAGCAAAGATTGGTAGAAGTTATTAATCTTAGCAAACAACTTTTAAAAATACCTGCCGATTATAAAGTGGGAATTATAGCTGGTTCTGATACAGGAGCAATTGAAGCTGCTATGTGGTCCTTACTTGGAAAAACAGGAGTGGAGGTCTTGGCATGGGAGAGTTTTGGAAGTGATTGGGTAAAGGACATTAAAGAACAGCTTAAAATTAAAAATCTAACCATTCACCAGTCGGACTACGGAGATTTACCAGACTTTCAAAAAATTAATTTTGATAATGATATTGTTTTTAATTGGAATGGAACTACTTCTGGAGTTTGTTTGCCAAACGCAGATTGGATAATTGATAATAGAAAAGGTTTAACTATTTGTGATGCTACATCTGCGGTCTTTGCCATGGAAATGGATTGGCATAAATTAGATGTAACAACTTGGTCTTGGCAAAAGGTTTTGGGCGGAGAGGCTGCTCATGGAATGATAGCTTTATCTCCAAAATCCCTAGAGCGATTATCTGAGTATCAACCTACTTGGCCTATTCCTAAAATATTTAGGTTAGCAAACAATAAAAAAGTAATTGAAGGCATTTTTAAAGGAGAAACAATCAATACTCCTTCGATGCTTTGTGTAGAAGATGCGATTGATGCTTTAAATTGGATTCAATCTATTGGAGGAAGCAAAGGCTCTATTGATAAGTCACAATCAAATTTGCAAGTAGTTAAAACATGGGTTGAAACAAAGGACTGGATTGATTTTTTAGCAAAAGATTCTTCAACTCTTTCTTCAACAAGTATTTGTTTAAAAATTACAGATCCTTGGTTCTTGGAATTGTCAGTAGATCAACAACAATTAAAAATAAAAGAAATAAATAGTCTTTTGGATAAAGAGCAAGTTGCTTTTGATATTAATGCATATCGAACAGCGCCACCTGGATTTAGAATATGGGGAGGTGCTACGGTAGAATCTTCAGATATTGAGACGTTATTGCCATGGATTGAATGGGGTTACCAAAGTATAAAAGAATAAATGTTTAAAGTTTTAATAGCAGATAAATTGAGTGAGGAAGCAGTCAGAATTTTTACTGACAACGGTATCGAAGCCATTGTTAAAAATGGCCTAGATGAAGCTGCTCTCATTGAAGAGTTACAAGATTATGATGGATTGGTAGTTCGTTCAGCCACGAAAGCTACCAAAAAAGTAATTGAGTCTTGTAAAAAATTAAAAGTAATTGGTAGAGCAGGTATTGGAGTTGATAATATTGATTTAGAAGCTGCCACTAACAATGGTAAAGTAGTCATGAACACACCATTTGGTAATTCTATTACTACTGCGGAACACGCTATTACTTTGCTTTTGTCTACTGCTAGGCAAATTCCTTTTGCTAGTCAAACAACCCATGAAGGAAAATGGGAAAAATCTTCTATCAAAGGAATTGAAGTTACAGGAAAATATTTGGGAGTAATTGGATGTGGAAACATAGGATCTATTGTTGCTCAACGTGCTTTAGGTTTGCAGTTTAAAGTATTAGCATTTGACCCTTTTTTACAAGATAAGAAAGCAGAAGAGTTGGGAGTAGAAAAAGTATCCCTAGATGATTTGTTTAAACGATCGGATTTTATTACTTTGCACACTCCTCTTACAGAAAAAACAAAAAATATTATTGGCAAAGAATCTTTTTCTAAAATGAAAAAAGGTGTACGAATTGTCAATTGTGCAAGAGGGGGGTTGGTAGATGAAGATGCTTTGAAGGAAAATTTAGAATCTGGCCATGTTGCTAGTGCTGCTTTAGATGTATTTGTAAATGAGCCCCCTAAAGATAGCTCTTTACTTGGAACTAAAAATCTTATTTTAACACCTCATTTAGGAGCCTCCACTACAGAAGCCCAAGAAAAAGTTGCCTTACAAATTGCAGAACAAATAAGTGATTATTTAAAAACAGGCGCTATTATGAATGCCGTAAACACTTTCTCTTTAACTGCAAAAGAATACACCTCCGTAAAGCCTTATTTGTCTCTATGTTCACAACTAGGAGGGTTTGCAGGACAGTTAACAGAGAATGCTGTTAAGTCTATTCAAGTAGAATTTGAAGGGCAGGCATCTGAAATTAACACTCAACCACTTTTGCAGACTATTATTTATGCGTTACTGAAACCGACAATGGATAATGTTAATGTTATAAATTCTATTTTAGTTGCAAAAAGTAAATCCATTGAAATTTCAGAAGTGAAACATCAAAAACAATCTGAATATCAAACATGTATTAAGCTAACAGTAACTACTGACAAGCAAAGCAGGTCTGTTTCAGGAACTTTGTTTGCTGGCAAACCTAGAATTGTAGAAATAAAAGGAATAGAGATTGACGCAGGACTTTCAGCCCACAACTTATATATTAGCAATGAAGACAAACCTGGTTTTATTCGTGATTTATCTAAAGTGTTAGCAGATAACAAAATTAATATTGGAACTTTCAATCTAGGAAGGAAGAACTCCGGTGGAGAGGCTGTAGCGCTTATTTCAACAGATAGCAAAATTGAAGAAGCAGTAATAGAAAGTATTAAAAAAATTCCATTGGTTATTCAGGCTAAATATTTAAGTTTTGATGAACAATAAAGACCAAGTCGTTACAATCGTACATTCCCATTCGCTTGCTAAAGAAGATTTATCTAAGTATTTTCAAAACACTCTTTCTCTTAAAATTAATAAAGAAATTAAGCTCTCCGATTGTGCGTATGATTTTTATTTAGAATCTATAACCCCAGAGCAAAATCAAGAGTTAAGAAAAAAATGTTATCTAGAAAAGATAGATATTTGCATTCAGTTCTTAACCAGTAGAGAAAAAAAAATATTACTCTCAGATATGGATGCCACTATTATTGAAAACGAAACATTAGACGATCTAGTGAAACTTGGTGGCATAAAAACCAATATTGATGAGACCAGTAAATTAGCCATGGAAGGCAAAATTGATATTAAGACAACATTAAATACGAGGCTGAATTATTTAAAAGGAAAATCCAAAACATTAATTGATCAAGTATTAGCAAGAATTAAATTTCACCCAGGCTCTAAAGTGTTGGTCAAAACCCTTAATCAAAAAGGATTTATTACCAGCTTAGTGACAGGAGGTTTTGCTCCCATCTCCACTTTTGTTGGAGATCGTTTAGGATTTCAAAATGTTATTAGTAATGAATTTGAATTTAAAGACGATTGTTTCACTGGAAAGTATGCCCCAATCACCGCAGGAAAAAACTCAAAATTAGATTATTTAAACAAATTAACTGAAGAAAAAAATATTTCTAAATCTCAGGTAGTTGCGATTGGAGATGGGGCCAATGATCTAGGTATGTTAGTTAATTCTGGTCTTGGGGTCGGTTATCATGCCCACCAAATTGTAAAAGACAGTGTAGAAAATCAAATATTATTTAACGATCTTACAACACTTTTGTATTATTTAGGAATATCAAAGAATGAATTTGATTTAAACTAATTCTTTAGACCTTAGCTGTTTTTACTAATCTAATTTTCTATTTTGTTGATTTCCATATTTTTAAGACATTCGTAAATGGAGATATTCCATATATAGAATTTACATTTGTCATATGTGTAGAAAGAGACGGCATAGGAGAGAAGCAATTGAATTTTTTATATATTTTATGAAGTGGTTTCTCATAAGGATTAAAATTGTTTGTCATCATGCTTTCATATTCTTTCCAATTTTTTAATAGTAATTTTTTAGATATCAAATAAGTGCAAAGACTTTCCTTAACTTTTCTCCAGTGCCTACCTTGCCCAGCAAATATTACAGTATTTTCTAAGTTATTATATAAATAAGGATAGTCAGCAGGACACAAGATTATTTCATCATTTAAAATAGTAGACAGTTTTTGATATGAGTAAATCATTTCAATAATAGAATTGTTTTGGTGGAGATAATCATCTTCTACAAAAAATATTAAGTCATAATTTGAATTTTTTGCGTACAATTTTGAATCAAATATGTGTGCATTGTGAGCGACCATTCTTTTATTGTTTTTAAATTTCATTTTACTCTCGTACTTTGCAATGTCTAAAGAGGATATTTCATTTTTTATTTTGTATTTTTTTATTATTTTTTTTAGATTATTTACAACTGCAGAGGAGGAGTTATCATCAATAACTTTTAAAAAAAATTTAATATTCGGAATTTTTTTTTGACAATCATGCATTGAATTGCAAAGAGATTGCAATGATTTATATGTGTATTCTTTTTTTTCTTTTTCAAAAATTCTTTTTTTATTTTGACTTAGCAACTTATTTTCATTGGTAAAAGATCTAAATATCACTAAGAAACTATTAATTTTTCTAGTAACTTTTAATTCTCCCAAAGGAAAAGTTATATTTTTTTGGTTAAATACACTGAGGTTTTCATTTAATTTCAAATTACTGCTTGGAACAAAAAATCTACTTTGGTCGATAACTTCAAATCCTATTTTTCTTGATATTTTTATAAATAATTTTTTAAAAAAACTGTATTGTTCTTTATGTAATAATTTTTTTCTCATTGTGAATTATCTATGATATAATCTAATAATGGAAATTAAGTCTACAAAGTTATTGGTTGAAGAGGCTTTGAAAATTGCAAAAACTATAACGCCTTTTGAAGCTAAGGAAATGCTTAGAAATTTAGACACAAGCATTTTAATCGATATTAGAGATGTGAGGGAGTTGCAAAAAACAGGAACTATTGAAGGGTCAAGGCACATGCCTAGAGGTATGTTGGAATTTTGGCTAGACCCCCAAAGCCCTTATTTCAAAAAAGATATGCCGATAACTATGAATAAAATACTTTTTTGTGGATCTAATTGGAGAAGCGCATTGGCCACAAAAACATTAATGGAGATGGGATTTAATAATGTTACGCATATCAAAGGTGGGTTCCAAGCACTAGTAGATGCTGGTTTTTCAGTTCAAAAAGTAGAACCAAATAGCACCTATAAGTCGAGTGCATAAAAGATATGCACATTTAACATAACTACTCTTCCTCCAACATTCTATTTTACCTTCAATGAGTAATGCAAATACAGCATGGATACTAACATCAACAGCCTTAGTGCTGTTTATGACTTTACCAGGTCTTGCTTTGTTTTATGCAGGTCTGGTTAGATCTAAAAATACTATTTCAGTGCTAGCACAGTGTTTAGTAATAGCGGTCTTAGCGTCAGTTGTTTGGTTTGTGGTTGGCTATTCGCTATCCTTTAGTGGAGATGGTTCTTACATTGGAAATTTAGATAAAATTTTTTTAAAAACAGTTAATTTAAAAAGCTTGTCTGGTGATATTCCAGAAACAGTTTTTGTGATGTTTCAAATGACTTTTGCAATAATTACCCCAGCTTTAATTGTTGGAGCGTTTGTCGAAAGAATGAAATTTTCCGCAGTTGTTTTATTTACGGTTCTTTGGCTAATATTGGTATACGCACCTGCAACTCACTGGGTTTGGGGTGGTGGATGGTTAGCAAAAATGGGTGTGTTTGATTTTGCAGGTGGGCTAGTAGTCCATACTACTGCTGGAATATCCGCATTAGTTATTGCGTATTCCTTAGGGTCTCGAAAAGATTTTCCCAAAAATTTCAATCCTCCTCACAGCCCTGTATTAGCTATGATCGGAGCTTGTATGCTTTGGGTTGGTTGGTTTGGATTTAATGCAGGATCTGCTTTATCTGCCAATGAAAGCGCTGGGATGGCAATGCTAGTGACACATATTTCTGCAGCTACAGCTACTATAACTTGGATGTTTATTGATTGGATAAAAAATGGAAAACCAGGGTTAGTAGGAATGATTACCGGAATGATTGCGGGACTTGCAACTATTACACCAGCTTCTGGATTTGTTGGACCCATGGGAGCAATTATTTTAGGAATTTTAGCCGGTAGTATTTGTTATTATTGTGTTGGGTTTGTTAAATTCAAACTTCAAATTGATGACTCTTTAGATGTGTTTGCAGTTCACGGTGTGGGTGGAATATTAGGAACATTGCTAGCAGGAATTTTAGCTACAGATTTTTTTGGAGGATTAGGTTTGGACAAATCTGCTGCAGAACAAACTATGATACAAGCAATTGGAATATTATCCGTAGCTCTTTTATCATTTGTTGGAACTGTCATAATTGTAAAAATTATTAAACTGACAACTGGATTAAGAGTTCCAGAGGATGAAGAAATAGGAGAAGGACTTGACTTTGGAAGTCATGGTGAGAGCAGCTACAACCTTTAATTGTAAATAATTTCTTCACTTTAACTTACTCTCGTAAACAAAAGCTAAATTTTTTATTTTTTAATTTGACAGTAAATGTTTTTTATTATCCACTAATAAAAAATTAAAAACTTCGGGGGAAATAACATGAGCAATCAATCAACTGTAAGTATTTCAAAAACACTAGACACTTCTCACTTAAAGGTAAGTTTTCCATTTAAAGAAAAATATGGAAATTTTATTAATGGAAAATTTGAAAATCCAAAATCTGGAAAGTATTTTGATAATACATCTCCCATTACCAATGAAGTAATATGTAAAATTCCAAGATCTAATCAAGAAGATGTTGATTTTGCTTTGGATGCTGCTCACGCTGCGTTTCCTTCTTGGGGGGTTACCTCAATTACAGAAAGATCTAATATTTTACTTAAAATTGCGGACGTAATTGAAAAAAATTTAAATGTATTGGCTGTTGCAGAATGTTTAGACAACGGAAAGCCTATTAGAGAATGTATGGCTGCTGACTTGCCTTTAGTTGTGGATCATTGGAGATATTTTGCTGGGGTTATTAGAGCTGAAGAGGGTTCTGTTTCTGAAATAAGTAATAGTGAATATTCTTATCACATTCCTGAACCGCTGGGTGTTGTTGGTCAAATCATTCCTTGGAATTTCCCTTTGCTAATGGCTACTTGGAAACTTGCACCAGCATTAGCAGCTGGAAACTGTGTTGTAATTAAACCAGCCGAACAAACTCCTGCATCAATATTAGTTTTAATGGAACTTATTGGAGATTTGCTTCCTCCTGGAGTTCTTAATGTGGTTAGTGGTTTTGGACTTGAGGCAGGAAAACCCTTGGCGTCATCGAAAAGAATTAAAAAAATTGCTTTTACAGGAGAAACAACAACTGGTCGATTAATTATGCAGTACGCATCGCAAAATTTAATTCCAATCACTTTAGAGTTGGGTGGAAAGTCTCCTAACGTATTCTTTGAGGATGTTATGGATAAAGACGATGATTTTTTTGATAAATGCTTAGAAGGCTTTACAATGTTTGCTCTTAATCAGGGCGAGGTTTGTACTTGCCCTAGTAGAGTACTAGTTCAAGAATCTATCTATGATAAATTTATAAAGAGAGCCATAGAAAGAACAAAAGCTGTTACGCAAGATAACCCTTTAAAAATGGAAACCATGATCGGTGCTCAAGTATCGCTAGAGCAAATGGAAAAAATAAAATCTTACTTAGATTTAGGTAAGAAAGAGGGAGCCAAAGTTCTATGTGGAGGCGAAGTTGCTAATTTAAACAGTGGTTTGGAAAAAGGTAATTATATCCAGCCCACTATTTTTGAAGGCAATAACTCAATGAGAATATTTCAGGAAGAAATTTTTGGTCCTGTTGTATCAGTCACCACATTTAAAGATGAGGCGGAAGCATTAAGTATAGCAAATGATACTCTTTATGGTTTAGGTGCTGGAGTTTGGACTCGAAATGGAAATATCGCATATAGAATGGGAAGGGGTATTCAGGCCGGAAGAGTATGGACCAACTGTTATCATGCTTACCCAGCCCACGCAGCTTTTGGAGGTTATAAGCAGTCTGGTATTGGAAGAGAAACTCATAAAATGATGTTAAATCATTATAGGCAAGTCAAGAATTTGCACGTGTCTTATAGTGAAAAAAAATTAGGATTCTTTTAAACAATTTATTACAATGGTCTATAGTTAAATATAAGCCATTAAAAAATGAAAGTTTCTGCTACCAGCTCTGCACTTCAGCTAATTCAAGAATTAAAAAAAAATCATGGGAATGATCTTTTATTTCATCAATCAGGTGGTTGCTGTGATGGTAGCGCCCCAATGTGTTACCCTTCCAAAGAATTTTTGGTAGGAGATCAGGATGTTTTGTTAGGAGAGATTGGTGGGATTCCATTTTATATCAGCGAAACCCAACATGAGGCGTGGAAAAATACAGATCTAATTATTGATTGTATTAAAGGCATGGGTGGTATGTTTTCGCTAGATAACGGAACTGGAAAAAGATTTTTAACCAGATCTGAAATTTGCGAAGTTAAAAAATAATTACTTTTTTGCTTCTTTAAAAACAAACTCTAGTCTATCCTGACCCCAAAACATTTTTCCATTCACAATAAACGTGGGAGCTCCAAAAATACCCTTTTTAAAAGCAGCATCCGTTCTGTCTTTTAATTCATCTTTAATTGTTGGATCTGATAATTTTTGTGCAAAATCACTATAATTAATATCCATATTTTTTAAAAATTTTTCAAAAATCTTGTCATCATTTAGGTTTAAGGAATCTACCCACGCTGCAATAAAGAATTTATCAATATAATTTTGAAAATAATCATTTTGGCCAGCTACAATAGCGCCACGCATAATTTGAATAGTTTTGATAGGGAAATATCTATTAAATTGGTATTTAATTTTATACTTATCTGCAAATAATTTTAAATCTTTGATCAAATACTTTCCTCTTAAGGGATTAAGACCTGGAGCTGTGATATCCGCAAGCCTATGCAAACCTCCTAGAAAAATAGGCATGTAGTTTATCTTCTCTCCAGTTTCTTTTTCATATTTTCTTATTTGGGTGTGAGCCAGATAGGAGTAGGGACTGCTAATATCAAAGTAAAAATCAATTTTTTTATTAGCCATTAATCATGAATCCTAATTTTTTGAATGATGATGAGCCTAACAAACAAATACAAAAATAAGCCTAACGGACCAGTAAAGTAAGTTAAAATCAAAGGTAAGGCAATTACGTACTTGTGAATCCCATTTCTTAATGCATCTTTTGCAATCCATGTTCCTACAAAAATACTAATAGTTAAAAAATGGATCCAAAAAGTTAACAAAAACAGTTTGTTGTCTAGCAAGGAAGAGAGTTGATCTATTCCAAGATATAAAGAAAAATTATTGAGAGCAATACTTGCTGCTTCTTCAGCAAATATTCCACCATTATAAAACTGTTGATACAAAAGGTACCCATACGTACAGGCAAGAATAGATGGAAGCGCGATAGTGTTAATTATAATATTAGTAAATTTAGAATTGGGAGCGACTAACAACATAACCCATAAAGGGATAACTGCATAATTAGACACAAGATAAATTGTTTCTAAGGTAAAAAAATCTTTGATAGTTTCCATGTTATGATAGGTAAATATTATATATGAATTATTACAAATCTAGCAAGAAAAGTTATGAAACAGATGAAGAAATTAAAGAGCTTGCACTGAATTATTTAGACAAATACCAACCTTCCAAAAAAGACTTGCGATTATATTTGTTTAGAAAAGTTCTTTCAGATGATCAGGGTAGCGCTAATAAATCCATTATTTTAGAACAAATTGATAAAGTTATTAATAATTTAGAACATTTGGGTCTCATAAATGATGATCTTTATTCAGAAATGAAATCTAAAAACTTCTTAAAGAGGGGATATTCCCTTAATAAAATAAAAATGACCTTATCTCAAAAGGGAATTGATAGTGAGTTGTTAAAAAGGACTATTGAGAATATTAAAAATGATAATGAGGATCCTGATTTTTATTCCGCAATTAAAATATGCAAAAGAAGAAGGATAGGGCCTTATCGTCCAGATGCAAATAAAGAAATGTTTTTGAAAAAAGACATTGGCGTCCTGGCTCGAGCTGGTTTTTCTTATGAGACTTCAATGGAAGTTTTAAATATAGATAAAAAAGAATTAAAAATTTTAGAAAAAAAATTATAGTTTTTTATTTTTTTTATTTTTCTTTTCTTCTTCTACTAAATAATCCACATATCTCTTTAATTTTTGACGAACAAAGCTAAAAAGCAAAATTCCAAAGATAGATACAGATACGATAATGATAAGAACTTTTTGTAACATAGTTAAATATTTTTACTTCTCCTAACAAGTAAAGAGGGGTTATAAAAACGAGGTTTCCCATAAACAATGGTTTTGTGCTGATGAGTTGAAACAACTGCACCGGCATGTTCTGCCAACGCATGACCTGCTGCTATATCCCACTCTTTAGCTCGAGGTCTAGCAGCGTAAATATCAAATTCTCCAGAAGCAATTAAACAAAATTTGTAAGAACTGCGAACATCTAAAAAAGAAGTGGCTTTATGCTTTGTTAATATTTTTTTGATTATCTTAGAAGGGTTTGAGGAGTTCACCAAAGCAGATACAGAGTTCTTTTTTATTATATTGCATTGGAGTTTAATCTTTTTTTTATTTTTAATTTCATAAGCATGCCCTTTGCCATAGGAATAAAATAATCTTTTCTTTTTAGGTGCAAATACAATTCCTATAGCTGGTTTCTTATTTACGATTAACGCTGCATTTAAAGTATATTCATCTTTATTTTTTATGTAAGAGCTCGTTCCATCAATAGGATCAATTAGCCAAAAAGTCGTTCGTGAACCTACCTTGTTAGTTCCAATGGTCTCTTCAGAGACAATTTCAATATCCGGAGTAATAGATCTAATGGCATCCTGTAAAATTTTGTCTACTGCAAGATCTCCATTGGAAACAGGAGTTTGATCCGATTTGGTAAAAATTTTTAATTTTTTTCCAGATAGTTCAATGGATTTTTTTCCCGCTTTGATAAAGAAAGGTAATAGTTTTTTTACGATAGAGGGGTAGTTCTTTTTACTCAGCTTTTTCATTATATTTTTCTAGCACAATTTCATTGGCATTGATGGTTTTTTTACCAGCATTAGTAAAATTCACAGTCACAATATTGTTAATAATAGACTGAACTTGACCTATACCCCAGTCACTATTATTTGGGTTAACTACATAATCGCCTGGATCAAAATCAAAAAACATTTTCTAAATATTGTTAATTTATATTAATTAAGTGATATATATCATTTATGTCTTTAGCAACTCACACAAACATAAATTCAATTAATTCCTTGGGATTTGCAAAAGCACCTGAAGAGACGAAGGTAGTAGTAGCAATGTCAGGAGGAGTAGACTCCTCTACGGTTGCTGGTTTGTTAAAAGAACAAAACTATCACGTCATTGGTATTACTTTGCAATTGTATGATTATGGAAAAATTGGAAAAACTTCTGGAACATGTTGTGCTGGAAAAGATATTTATGATGCCAAAAGAGTCAGTGAACAATTGAATATTGAGCATCATGTATTTAATTATGAAAGTTTATTTAAAGAAGAGGTTATTGAGAAATTTGCAGATAGCTATCTGAAAGGAGAAACTCCCATTCCCTGTGTTAGTTGCAATCAAACCGTAAAGTTTAGAGATTTATTTAAATCAGCAAAAGAATTGGGAGCAGACGCTTTAGTAACAGGTCATTATGTAAAACGTCTTGGCAATTTAAGCCAATCTAAAATGTACCAACCTGTAGATATCAATAGAGACCAGAGTTATTTTTTATTTTCTACTACTCAAGAACAATTAGATTATTTACGCTTTCCTTTGGCAGATCTTCCTAAGCAAGAAACACGAAATCTTGCCAAAAAAATGAATTTATCAATTGCCGATAAACCAGATAGCCAAGATATTTGTTTTGTTCCTAATGGCAATTACAAATCTGTAATTGAAAAGTTAAGACCCGAATCGTATGATCCTGGCAACATAGTTGACTTAAAAGGAAAAGTTTTAGGAAAGCATAATGGAATTATTAATTTTACTATTGGGCAAAGAAAAGGAATTAAAGTAGGCGGACAAGAAGAGGCAATCTTTGTTATTAAAATTAATCCTGAAACTAAAGAAGTGATAGTAGGCTCTAGACAGGATTTAAATATTACAAAGATCGAGGTAAAAGAAATAAATTTTCTCTGCGATCCTAAAGAGCTTGAGGGAGATTTTTTTATTAAAGTAAGATCTACTGGAAGATTGTTGCCATGCCAAGTGAGCGACAGCGCAACATCAGTGACTTTGTACGCAGGAGAGTCTGGGGTTTCTCCAGGTCAAGCATGTGTATTTTATAAAAAAGACGATAAGGGAATGAGGGTGTATGGCGGCGGATGGATTGTCTCCACCTCTTAAACAAAGAATACTGAAAAGAAAAAAAACTACTTTTTCTTAGCTTTTCTTTTTGCTCTTCTTCTTTTGGAGCCCACTTTTCTTCGGCCTCTATGTTTTTTTGGATATCCCATATAATGCAACCCTTTTAGATTAAAAAACAATATTGTCACTAAAAATTATTAGTATCAGGGGTTGTATTGAAAGAATTTTTGTAGTTAAATTAAGAATTACAAAGGGGATCAATGTCGTCAATTAAAGAGCACTTTCATTCTAAAAATCAGGAAAAACTATATAATAACACACGCTCTTTATGTCCCTCAAAGACAATTTTTAAAAAAGCTAATATTTTTGAACTAATGGCGGAAGCCAACCTAGAGAAAAAAAATAAAAACAAATCTAGCCTAAAATATTTAAGTATTTTTGCTGGCGCTACAGCTTCCGTAGTATTATTTTATTCTTTATATTAAATTAATCTTCCATGATCAGCATTGAATTGACTGTGGCATTAGTTACATTTTATTTTGTAATGTTTGTTACTCCAGGACCCAACAATATAATGCTCACTACTTCTGGAATTAAATATGGATTTAAAAAAACTATTCCACATATTCTAGGAATTCCATTAGGACATTTTTTTCAAATTTTTTTAGTTTCTTTAGGGCTGGGAACTTTGTTTCAAACTTACCCTCTTATTCAGCAAACTTTAAAAATAGCAGGCTGTCTTTATCTATTTTTTTTAGCTTATAAAATGTTTGGGTCTTTAAATAGCAAAAAAAATATAAAAGAAACGGGAAGACCATTAAAGTTCTATGAAGCCTCTCTATTTCAAATTCTTAATCCTAAAGCTTGGGTAGTAGCAATTACAGCGGTTAGTGTTTTTTTTCCAAAAGACGAAAATTTTATTACAGGTATCTTTTATCTTGCATCCATTGCTCCCATTGTTTGTTTGCCCTCCATTAGTATATGGGCATTGTTTGGAAGTGGTATTCGATCTTTTGTGTCCAACCCAAAAGTAAAGCAAATCATTGAAATCATCATGGCCCTTTTATTATTAGCTACAGGTGTCATGATTTTGATCTAATTAGCTTAATAAACGAATCGTTATCTTTAATTGATTGACTTACCCTTTGTTCACTATATCTAACAGCCATTAATAGTATTTTATAAAAAATCCCTATGCAAAATTTTCAAGAACTGAATTTAAATAAGAACCTTAATGCTTCTTTAGTTAAAATGAAGTTTGATACGCCCACACCCATTCAAATAAAATCGATTCCAATTATTTTAGAGCAAAAAGATATCTTAGCATCTGCACAAACGGGTACTGGTAAAACAGCAGCATTTTGCATTCCCATGATCGAGATGATTGCTACCAAAAAAATCAATAGAGCAATTATCTTAGTTCCTACTCGAGAGCTTGCCAAGCAAGTTAATGATGTTATCGAAAAATTATTATTTCAACAGAGTGTTATTAAAAGTGTTTGTTTAGTAGGCGGAGAACCCATGAACAAACAATTAAAAAGATTAAAAACTAAACCACAAATCGTAGTGGGAACTCCAGGTAGAGTGAATGACCATTTAAAAAGAAAATCCTTACTATTAAACAAGGTGGATCTTTTAATTTTAGATGAGATGGACCGAATGTTAGATATGGGTTTTAGTATCCAAATTGATGAGATTATTAAATTTCTGCCAAAACAAAAACAAACTTTAATGTTTTCAGCAACGATTGCCCCTTCTATAGAGAGACTATCTAAAAAATATTTAAACAATGCAGAGCGAGTAAGTGTTGCTGCAGCCAATGCTACATTGATTACTATAAAGCAAGAGGTCATTAACTTAAGACAGGAAGATAAATATAATACTTTAGTTGAGCAAGTAAAAACAAAACACGGATCTACGCTAGTGTTTGTGAAGACCAAACATAATGCAAAAAAATTAGCAAAAAATTTAGAAAAAGAAGGATTTGAATCAGATTCTTTACATGGAAATTTAAGACAAAATAAAAGAAACCAAGTTATTGCTAAATTTAGAGCAAATAAAATCCATGTCTTAGTAGCAACAGATATTGCTGCAAGAGGATTAGACATTCCTCATATTGAGCATGTAGTAAATTTTGATTTGCCTCAACAAGCAGAAGACTTTATTCATCGTATGGGAAGAACAGGAAGAGCAGGTGCCAGTGGTACTGCTTGGAGTTTTGTAACACCAAGTGACAAAAGAAAGTGGCACGAAATTGAAAAAATTTTAAATCCTGGATTAAAAAGCTCATCCGACTCAAAACGATCAGGTGGACGTAGAGATGATTATAGTAAGAAGAGACCTTTTAAACGAGGTGGGCCTAGAGACGGGTTTCGTTCTGATAAAGGTGGAAAATCTAGTTTTCGCGATAAGAAAAAAACTAGCTTTAGAAGAGATGATAAAAAAGAAACTAGCTTTAAAAAAAGTGATAAAAGAGATTTCTCAAGCAAAAAACCAGCTGAATTTAGGTCTGAAGGAAAAAAATCAAAACCAAAAAATGCAGGGTATGGAAGAAAAACACCTTTTAGCGATAGATCTAAAAGAGGAAATAGCTTTGGCAATAGAGAAGATAGAGCCCCTTCTTTTTCCAGATCGAATAGTAACAAGGGTTTTGCAGAAAAAGGTAAGTCAGACTTTTCTGAGAAACGAAAAAAAGGCAGTGGTTTTCACGATAGAAAGAAAGCTAGCTTTGAAAAATCAGAAGGTAAATTTGCAGGAGAAAAAAAAGGTCCTTTTGATAGAAAATCAAAGGGTGGAAAATCCTTCGGTTCTCGCAAAAAGAGTGGATTTAAACCCGGTGGCAAAAAACCTTTCAAAAAAAAATTTTAGTCTCACTTTAAATTCTTAATAATATATTATATACCTACGATACTTTTTGGCGGGGTAGCTCAGGTGGTTAGAGCGCAGCACTCATAACGCTGAGGTCGGCAGTTCAAGTCTGCCTCCCGCTACCAAAACTCTCTTATTTGCTATCTCTTTTCTTTTAAAAGCTATATATTCAACTATTAAGTTATTTTAGTTACAGTCTTTTTTTTATACATTTTTTTTTTTATGAATTTTTTCGTTATTTTAATCGTAGCTGTGTTTGCGGTTAATCAATTACCCGACCAATCTAAGGTAAGTAATAAAACTGAAGTAGCAAAGCCAATTGTAGCTAGCGCTACTCCTGAAAAGAAAACAATTGAAAAAGCTGTCAAACCAGAACCTCCTAAACAAGTAGTAGTTCAAAAAGAAGTTAAACCAGAACCTCCTAAACAAGCAGTAGTTCAAAAAGAAGTTAAACCAGAACCTCCCAAGCAAGTAGTGGTTCAAAAAGAAGTTAAATCAGAACCAGTCAAGCAAGAAAAGATTATTCAAGAAACTGCAAAATCAACTAGCTTGTTTGAAAAAGCAGTGAATTTCTTTTCTCAATATTATTTAATTGGTCTTATCCTAGCTGCTATAGCTTATGTCTATTTTAGAACACGAAAAAAAATAACTCTAAGGGAAATTCTGAACAAAGAAGAATTTAAACCTGAGCCTTCAGTAGAACCAATAACTACAGAAGAATTTAAACCTGAACCCTCAGCAGAACCAACAACTACAGAAGAAGTTAAGTCTGATTCTCAATCACCAGAGTCATCCGACGAAGAAGAAAAGAAATAAATATTTTAGGCAGCGTTCATATCTTGGCCACAACACATAGGAGATTTAATTTTTCCTTGGCATTTGGGGCATTTAGATATTTGAATTTTTGTTCCATTATTATCTAAACTGTCATTAACAAGTGGCTCATTACTGCAGTTAGCGCATGTTGCATTAACCGCCATGTTACATTTTTGGCACGTATATGTTGCTGTCATAGTTTCTCCGCTAGTTTTTAATAATAATTTTTTCTTTTAACTATTTTGTTTCTTCCAAATTATTATTGTATTTTTGTGAAAAATGTCCAAGCACTTTACCTTTGTGGGGACCATTTTTTACCACGTACCCTGAAGTGCCATTTCCATTTATGGAAACTTCTTTTCTAGCTCTAAACAAAGCATTTGCTTTTTCTTTAGAAGCTTTTTCTTTTCCGTACGTTTCGATTAGTTTTGTGTGTCTTTTGTCAGTCATTACACCCTCCTCATTTTAAGTTAGGTGCGTTCCTTCGCTTTCGCTACTTCCGTCTTTTAAAAAAAAGATGAACGTTACAAATATGTTACTTATATTTAATCTTTTTCGCAAGAGATAAAAATCATTAGAAAATACCTTTTTTTTGAAGAAGAAAGTGAAATATTAGTGTGGTTTTAAGGGGTTACCCAATGAGCTTTGGAGTCGTTGTCACTCAATTCAATCTTGGCTCTTCTATGACCTTTCGATGCTAAATACAGCCATTCAAAAGAATCGATTTTACTTTCTATTATAGAAAAGTTTTCATAACCAGATTCACTTTCTTCTTTTGGAACATTTTTTCCAACATATTGCTCTGGAATTCCAGAAGTTGGATCTTCACTTTTTGTTCCTGGGGCATTAGTTGCCAAATAGCATTTTCTACTAATTACTTGAGTTCTCTCCCAAACCTCTTTGGTCAGATCATCTTTATAATGAATATTAGCAATACCTGCGGCTCTGACCTGAATTTTTCTCTCCTTATTGTAAAAAAGGAAATAGATTTGATTGTTATTTTTAATAAATTTTATTTTGTCCGACCTAATATCGGTATGAAATCTCAATATGTTTCTATCCTGAAAAGCTCCACGTAATACTACAATCCTAGCGTCGGGACCTTGTTTTGAATTGAGAACAACAACAGGAAGTCTAAAGTCTTCATTTCTGTCTGTTACACCTTTAGAAAGCAGATTCCATATTTCATCAAGAATTAAATCCTTGTTATTGTAAAATTCAGGATCTTCTTTGTTCATGTTATTTTTTTTTTGGTAATAAAGTGATTAAGCTAGAAGTATCAAAACGGTTTCCACCTTTTTTTTGTACTTCTGCATAATATTTATCTATAACTTCGGTAATAGGAAGTATAGAGCCATTGCTCTTTGCCTCTTCCATAGCAATGGATAAATCTTTTCTCATCCAATCGACAGCAAAACCATAATCAAACTTATCTGTGATCATTGTTTTGTAGCGATTTTCCATTTGCCATGACTGTGCAGCTCCTTTGGAAATAACTTCGATTACATCTTCCATATTCAATCCTGCATTCTGACCAAATCGAATAGCTTCTGACAAACCCTGAACTAATCCAGCAATACAAATCTGATTAACCATTTTCGCAAGTTGACCGCTTCCAGAGTTTCCTAACAATTTCATTTTTTTAGAATAACAATCGATAATGGATTCTGCTTGTTCAAAATGATTTTGTTCTCCACCAATCATTACTGTTAGCGCACCATTTTCAGCTCCGGCTTGTCCACCCGAAACTGGTGCATCAAGAAAACCAAACTTTCTTTTTTTTGCTTCTTCGTTTAGCTCTCTTGCAATCTTTGCAGAAGCAGTAGTGTTATCTATAAAGATAGCTCTTTCTTTAACATTGTGAAATGCACCATGCTCACCGATAGTTACTTCTTTTAAATCATTATCATTACCTACACAGGTAAAAACAAAATCAGAATCTTTTGCAGCTTCTTTGGGTGTAGAAGCATGTTTTCCACCATATTCACCAACCCATTTTTCTGCTTTCGCAGTCGTTCGATTATAAACGGTTACATCGTGACCAGCTTTTGCTATAAATCCTGCCATTGGATATCCCATGACTCCTAAACCTATGAACGTTACTTTTTTTGACATTCGTTTCTCCTATTTTTTAAATGTTTAATTATCAATTCGTTAAAAATAATTATAGATTTCTTTTATTTGGATTCATTTTGACATTTTGTTCTAGCTTTGGTCAAACTTTTTTTATTGGCATCTTTAATCCTTATATAAGAGAAGATTTAAGCTTAAGTCACTCTGAATTTGGTTTAATTTATTCGTTGGCTACTCTTTTAAGTAGCTTTTCCTTAATTTGGATAGGAAAAAAAATTGATGACTTTAAAATCATTTATTTTGCCATTGCGGTCTGTTTATTTTTAGCTTTTTCTAGTTTTTTCCTAACTTTGGTTAGCAATATTATTCTTTTATTTTTTGCAATATATTTTCTTAGATTGTCAGGACAGGGATTAATGACACATACAGCTAGTACCTCTATGGCAAAATTCTTTGACTTAAATCGTGGAAAAGCTCTTAGCATTTCTTGGTTAGGCTTATCCTTAGGAGAAGGTTTTTTGCCTTATTTAATTATTTTTCTTATGAAATTTTATTCTTGGAAAATAGTTTGGTTAGGAATTTCTATTTTTATTTTAAGTTTAGTAGTTCCTTCCGTATTTTTTATTTTAAGATTTTACCAGGATGGATCTACAGAAATTTCCGATACAAAGAAACAAGAAGTTAATCACACAATTAAAAACTGGACAAGATCAGAGGTAATACGTGATTCAAAGTTTTATTTTTTACTACCCGCTGTATTGGGACCTGCTTTTTTATCAACAGGAATTTTTATTAATCAAATATATATTTTTGAGAGTAAACAATGGTCAATGCTGATGTTAGCACAGGGCTTTACTTTGTATGCAATTGTGAGTGTAATTACTTTAGCTGTTTCTGGTTTTTTAATAGATCGCTTTTCTGCCATTAAAGTTCTACCTTTTTATTTGTTACCAACTATGGCCGCCTATACTTTGGTAATTACTAGTAGCTGGGCCTTTACTCCTATTGTTATGATGATTTTGATTGCTATGACCAACGGTACTTCTAGTGTTTTGCTTACTTCTACCTGGTCAGAGATTTATGGTACTAAGTATTTGGGTGGAATTAGATCTATTACTGTTTCTTTCTTTGTTTTTTCTACCGCTATTGCCCCTGTATTGTTTGGATATTTGATTGATCAGCAATTCACTATTAATCAAATATTTTCAATGATGCTGGGCTATTTAATTTTGGCCAATGCTTTGTTTTTATTCAAATTAAAAGACTACCAACCTGTAAAAATTGCTTGATTTTCAAGTCTAAAGTCATTAGAAGACCTCAACTTTATGGCACGTGTAACAGTAGAAGATTGTTTAGAGCAAGTTGATAATCAGTATGATTTGATCATCCTAGCTAAAGAAAGAACTTTGCAAATTGGTGCAGGGGACAAACCTTTGGTAGATGAAGACAATGATAAAAAAACTGTAATTTCACTGAGAGAAATTGGCGATAAAAAAATCGATATTAAAAACTTAAATAATGCAACGATTGATCGTGCTAGAGATCATCCAGAAGACGCAACAGTACAAGAAGATTTTGATGCTCCAGAAGGAGACGAGTTTGAAGCAATTTATAAGGGTGAAGTGTCTAAATCTGGACAGGCAATTTTGCCATCTAAAAGATCAAGAAAAGTTCCTGTAGCTTCAGCAGCTGCAGTTGATGATGCGGATGATAGTGATGACGATGTATCAGAAGATATCGTAGATCAAACTACGGAAGCAAGTCCTACTGAAGATAAACCTTCAGAATAATCTACTACTCAAATTCTTTTAAAATTTTATCGCGGTGCTGATCAAGGTCAGGTATTTCGCCTCGAGTTGATTTGTCTTCATAATTAGACATTTTAATTGGATTACCTGCCATTTTAAATTTTCCAATTTTATTGTGATTGGCACTTACAATCATATTCCTAAATTCAATTTGAGGATTTTCTACTGCCTCTTTAATATTGTAAATAGGTCCACATGGAATTTTCTTTTCAATAAATAGCGCAACCCATTCTTCTGTTGTTTTGTCTTTTAATTTGGATTCTATGATTACTTTCAACTCATCGATATTTTTATTTCTAGATTGGTTATCCTTAAAGTTATCTTGCTTATAACAATCACAATTTAACACTTCACACATTCCTTGAAATAATTTTTCATTGCCAGCTGCAATAATGATGTAGCTATCTTTTGTTTTGAATGCTTCAAAAGGAGCAATGGAAGGATGACGCGATCCCATTGGCTGAGGAATTTCTCCCTTCGATAGATATCTTGCGATTGCATTTTCCAATATAGCAATTTGACAATCTAGCATAGAGACATCTATGTGACTTCCTTTCCCAGTTTTTGTTCGATCAAACAATGCAGCGTTCACACCAATGGCAGTAAACAAACCAGCAGTAATATCTCCAATGGAAGTTCCAACTCTAGTTGGTTCGCTATTTGGCTGACCTGTAACACTCATGAGACCACCCATCCCTTGAACCACCATATCGTATGCAGGAAGTTCCTTCATTGGACCTGTTTGACCGAATCCAGATGCAGATGCATAAATAAGTTTTGGGTATTTGTCTTTTAAATCACTCCAACCGTATCCCCATTTTTCCAAGGTTCCAGGTTTAAAGTTTTCAACAAGAATGTCAGCTTTGGCTAAAATTTTTTCAAAAATTTTTTTATCCTCCTCGTTCTTTAAATTTAGAGCAATACTTTCCTTTCCTCTATTTAAAGACATAAAGTATGCTGATTGTTCTTCTATAAAAGGACCAAATTTTCTTGAGTCGTCTCCAATTTCAGGGGCTTCTACTTTAATCACCCTTGCTCCTAGATCTGATAAAACCATTGTACAATAAGGACCCACCAGTACTCTGGTCAAATCCAAAACTAACAATCCTTTTAGAGGTCCATCGATCATATTTTTGTCTTTTATACACAAATGATTGAAATTTATAGTCAAATAAGGGTTTTAATAAATTGAATATTCAGTTACGTTAGCGGAACTTAAATTTAACTAACAGGGGAATAACATGAAAATATTTAACAAACTAATTTTATCATTAGTTACATTATCATTTATAACTACCTCATCTTTTGCCGTTACTTGGAAAGCGTCACATCAGTGGCCAGGCGGAAAAGGTGATCCTAGAGATGAAATGGTTCAAATTATTGCTAAAGAAGTTGCTAAGGCAAACGTGGACTTTAAAATTCAAGTTTACCCAGGAAAATCTTTGTACAAGCCAAAAGAGCAGTGGAAACCTTTAACTACTGGTGATTTGGACATGACAGCTTTTCCATTAGATTATGCTAATAAATTCCATCCGGAATTTAGTATTACTCTAATGCCGGGTATTGTGAAAAACCACGATCACTCAAAAAGAATTAACAAGTCTGCATTCATGAAAAGTATTAGAAAAATTATGGATGACGCAGGTGTTATGGTTGTATCGGATGCATGGTTAGGTGGAGCATTTGCTTCTAAAAAAACTTGTATTACCAACCCAGCTTCTGCAAAAGGACAAGTAATGAGAGCTGCAGGACCAATGTTTAATAAAATGTTGGAAGGTGCAGGTTCTTCAATTGCTTCTATGCCTAGTTCAGAAATCTACACTGGATTACAAACAGGTGTATTAACTGGCGCAAACACAAGCTCAGGAAGTTTTGTTTCTTACAAATTGTATGAGCAAATTAAGTGTTTAACACCTCCAGGAAAATATGGACTATGGTTTATGTACGAGCCAATTCTAATGTCTAAAAAATCTTATAACGCATTAAACTCTAAGCAAAAATCTGCTCTTAACAAAGCTGGTAAAAAAGCTGAAGAGTGGATGCTTGGACAGGTTGCTAATTTAGATAAAAAAATGGAAGACAAATTTAAAGCTGCAGGCGTTAAATTATCTTACATGACTGAAAGCGACTACAAAGCTTGGTTGGCAATCGCAAAGGAAACTTCTTTCAAAGATTTCTCTGCAAAAGTTCCAGCTGGAGCTAAACTGTTAAAGCAAGCTTTAGCAGTTAAGTAATAAGTTAAAAAAAACAAACAAACCCCAGATTCCTTCTGGGGTTTGTTTTTTTAGTTTATGGATTTTTATATAAAGTCAGTTCATCGAATTTCTTTATTGTGCGGTACAGTTGCCACTATTTTACTGTGCTTGGCCATTCTAGTTATTATGGATATGGTCATTGAGCGTTACGTTTTTAATTTATCTACTTCTTGGCAAACTGAATTTGTTATTTATTCTTTAGCTGGAGGTACTTTTATCGGTTGTCCTTACGTTTTGTTAAAAAAAGGGCACGTCAATGTTGAGCTTTTACCTCACTATCTTGGTTATAATGGAAAGTTAGTTTTGGCTTTAATGTCTTCTTTTTTATCTCTGCTTTTTTGTAGTACTATTTTTTATTTGTCTGTTCATTGGTGGTATGATGCTTATGCCAACAATCATACTACAGGAACAATTTGGAATGCTTATCTTTGGAAGTTGCATTTTTCATTACCACTTGGAATGTTCATTATGATTTTGCAATACATTGCGGACATTCTTTCTCTTATTACTAAAAGAGAGATGCCCTTTCCAGAAGCGGTCCTGGAGGAAAATATTTCTTAATGGAACCCTTACAAATAGGAATATTATTAGTTACAGCTACTTTACTGGTATTTTCCATTGGTATTCCTGTTGCTTTTGGTTTGGGAGTCATTGCCCTTGTTTTTTTATTTATCTTTGAAGGCATTGGTATGAGCAGAGTTGTTGCGGACACATTCTTTGCTGGGTTAGAAGAATTTACCATTGTTTCAATTCCCATGTTCATTGTGATGGGTATCGCGGTTGCTTCTTCTCCAGCAGGAAAAGATTTATATTCTGCATTAGATCGTTGGTTAAATAGAGTTCCGGGAGGACTCGTTGTTTCCAATTTGGGTGCTTGCGCTTTATTTGCTGCGCTTAGTGGTTCATCTCCAGCAACTTGTGCAGCTATTGGAAAAATGGGAATTCCAGAAATGCGTGCAAGAGGTTACCCTAAAGAAATTAGTGCCGGGACTATTGCTGCCGGGGGAACTTTGGGAATTTTAATTCCTCCTAGTATCACTATGATTGTGTATGGAATTTCAACAGAAACTTCTATCGGTCAATTATTTATGGCAGGAATTTTTCCTGGCTTGATGTTGACAGGTTTGTTTATAGTTTGGGCTATCTTTAAGACTTGGATGACTAACAAAGATAAAAACCTTAGTACAGTTGAGTTTAAAAATTTTACTTGGAAAGAACGATTTGAAATTTTACCAAGAATAGCTCCTTTTTTATTGGTAGTTGCTGGAGTGCTATATGTTCTGTATGGAGGAATCGCAACGCCATCTGAAGCATCGGGTGTGGGTGCTTTTTTCTGCTTAGTTTTAGTTGCGGTTATTTATAAAATTTATAACCCAGTCAAAATTTGGAAAATCATAAAAGAATCAATGAAAGAAAGCACGATGATTTTAATGATCATTGCAGCTTCTTATTTGTTTAGCTTTACCCTTTCTAATTTATACATCACACAAAGTGTTGCAGAGTTAATGACTTCTTTGGAAGTAAATAGATGGGTATTAATGTTTATGATTAATATCTTTCTTCTTGTTGCTGGTTTCTTTTTACCACCCGTCGCTATTATTGTTATGACCGCTCCAATATTGTTGCCGATTATAGAAGCGGCAGGGTTTGACCCCGTTTGGTTTGCAGTTATCTTAACTATCAATATGGAAATTGGTTTAATTACACCACCCGTTGGTTTAAATTTATATGTAATCAAGGGAATTTCACCGGACATAACTTTACCTGAAATACTAAGGGGATCTTTCCCGTTCATGCTATGTATGGTTTTAGGAATTGTGATACTTTGTATTTTCCCAGAAATTGCTACCTGGTTGCCACAATACTTATTTAGTAAATAGGTGTTATAAGTATTTAGCAAATAAATGTTCTTAAAAAAAATAATCAATTCGATTGCTGATGCTGGCAAAGATCTCCTTACAAAGGCTTTTACTGGCCAAAGAAATTTATCAACCTTATTGGAGCTTTCAGAAGATTTAATTTCTTACAAGGGAGTTGCCTCAGGCATTGCCATTGCAAGAGAAATTTCAGAAACTTACAAAACATTATCAGTAGAGGATAAAAAGAAATTTTTTCAAGAAATTGATAAAAAATTAAAACCGAATATGGATTTGATTGAGCAAAAATCTATCGAATTTGCAAAAAATAAAAACAAAGAAACCCTAAAAGAACTTGCATCGCTAGCTGAGGGAAATAGACAGGAGTTTATTCGAAGAATGAACATGGCTCCGAATGGAACCGCTTTTTTAGTTTCAATGCGAGAAGATCTGTTAAAAATTGTTTTGGAAGATTCCACCCTCAAAGATCTAGACGAGGACTTTAAGCATTTGTTTAGATCTTGGTTTAATCCTGGTTTTTTAAAACTAGAAAAAATAACATGGGATACTAAAGCTGCTATTCTGGAGAGAATTATTAAATATGAAAAAGTTCATAAAATTAAAAATATGGATGATTTGAAAAGAAGATTAGAAGAAGACAGAAGATTCTTTGCTTATTTTCATCCGGTTTTAAATGACGAGCCTTTAATATTTGTGCAAGTTGCATTTACCCAGGGTTTAGCCACATCTATTCAAGATATTATTAAACCAAAAACTGATGATAAGTTAAAAGCTGATACAGCTACTTTTTATTCTATCAGCAATTGCCAACAAGGATTAACGAGCGTTACACTAGGTAATTTTTTAATTAAAAGAGTAGTATATGAAATTCAACAAGAGGATCCTAAAATTAAAAACTTTGGTACTCTCTCTCCTTTGCCAGGATTTGTAGATTGGTTTAATTATTTAAATGAAAAGCAAATTATAGACACTGTTGGAAGCGAAGATTTTTCTAAAATTAAATTTTTACACAAAAGTGAAGCAAAAGTAGGAGATCCAAGAATTATTGAGCACCAGAAGATATTAAAAAAATTAGTAGTACATTATCTCTTAAAAGAAAAAGAAAATAATCTTCCAGTTAATTCAGTCACAAGATTTCATTTAGGTAATGGTGCGAGCATTGAAAACATTACTATCAATGCTAATATTTCTGACTATGGTTACAAAGAATCGTTTGGAATTATGGTAAATTACATTTATCACCTAGATAGGTTAGAAAAAATTCACGAGGATTACACTAATTATAATAAAATTTCCTACTCAGATAAAATTAAAAAATATGTCTAAAATTAATAGAACTGTTTCGGTCGCTCCGATGATGGATTGCACGGATAGGCATGATCGTTATTTTTTAAGGCTGATTAGCAAAAACGTTCTTCTTTATACGGAAATGGTATCAACCGGCGCTGCTTTAAATGGAGATCGTGAAAAAGTATTGGGTTTTAATAATTTTGAAAAACCTTTGGCTTTGCAAGTAGGCGGATCAAATAAAAATGATTTAGCAGAAGTAGCTAAGATTGCTGAAGATATGGGTTATGATGAAATTAATATTAATCTTGGCTGCCCAAGTAAAAAAGTACAAAAAAATCAATTTGGAGCTTGTTTAATTAAAGAGCCCGATCTAGTTGCAGAATGCATTGATTCCATGGTGAATGCTTGCAAGATTCCTGTAACAGCAAAAACAAGAATTGGTTACGATGATGTGGAGGAGTTCGATTATTTAAACGCTTTTATAAACAAAATGTCCAATGCTGGATGTAAGACTATTATTTTGCATGCACGAAGGGCAATTTTAAAAGGACTGTCCCCTAAAGAAAACTTGAATATTCCAAAATTAAATTACCCAATGGTAAATCAGATTAAGCAAGAAAATCCTAATTTAGAAATTATCATCAATGGTGGGATCACAAAGTGTTCTGAAATAAAAGAACATTTATCTAATGTGGATGGGGTTATGATTGGAAGGAAAATTTATCAATCTCCCTATTTTTTGGCTGATGTAGAGAGAGAAATTTTTAACAATTCTGATATTTTAACGAGAGCTCAAATTGTAGAAGAAATAGTAAAGTATGTTTCTGATGAGGTACAAAAAGGAACAAGAGTTAATCAAATAATGAGGCACACAGTTGGCTTGTATCATGGTCAAAAAGGATCTACGGAATGGAAACGATATTTATCTAACAATATGATGGCAAGAGATTCTGATTTTCAAAAGGTGAATCATATATTAGAGATTGTTCAAAATAATGAAAAAGAAAAAATGGCAGTTTCATGAATAGTCTAATTATACCTGAACCAAAATTAACTTTAATTCCTATTAAAGATTCTTCTCAACAATTTCCTGTTAGAAGAATTTATTGTATCGGAAGAAATTATGCAGATCATGCAATTGAAATGGGCTTTGATCCGAATAAAGAAGATCCCTTTTTTTTTCAAAAAAATACAGACAACATAGACATATCAGGTAATTTTCCATACCCTCCACAAACTTCTGATGTACATCATGAGATAGAATTGGTGGTTGCGCTTAAGAGTGGTGGATCTAATATTTCTTTATCAGAATCCTATAAGCATGTATTGGGATTTGGAGTTGGTCTGGATATGACCAGACGAGATTTGCAAGGACAAGCAAAAAAAACTGGAAGACCCTGGGAAATTGGAAAGGCATTCGAACATTCTGCTCCAATGGGAGAATTAAATCTTATAGAAAAATCGGGAACTATGGAAAGTGGATCTATTGTTTTAAAAGTGAATGGTGCCATTAAACAGCAGGGTGATCTTAATATGATGATTTGGAAAATACCTGAAATGATTTCACATTTATCTAAATATTACACATTACAAGCTGGAGATTTAATTATGACAGGAACTCCTGCTGGGGTTGGACCAGTTCAAAAAGGAGACTATTTGGAAGGTTCAATTAGTAAACTAAGTAATTTAGCTGTTAAAGTCGTTTAATATCCTTATATTAAAATTTTAAATTCATAGTAATGACAATCTATAAAAAATGTTTACTGTTTTAAGCGCATCCGAACTAACCTCATTAATAATTGTCTTGGCAGTGGCGGCATCTGTCTCAGGATTTATTGCTGGTTTGTTAGGAGTAGGAGGAGGCATTATAATGGTCCCAGCATTGTATTATGCTTTCACAGTTATGGACTTTGATATTGCAACTAGAATGCACTTATCTCTTGGAACGTCACTTGCTATTATTATTCCTACTTCAATCATGTCTGCCAAGACCCATATGAAATTTAATGCAGTCGATTTTAAATTAATAAAATCTTTTGGAGTTTTTATTGTTCTAGGAGTAATTCTTGGAACAGTGTTGGCTTCTAATTTAAAAACACCTCCTTTAATACTTTTCTTTTCTTTCTTTGCTTTTTTAGTAGGAATTTTTTTTATTTTTTTTCGAGAAAAAGTGGGAGCAAATCCGAGACCAATGTCACAAACGTTTAAAGCTGTAATTGGAATGGGTTTAGGCTTTTTCGCTGTTCCTCTTGGTATTGGAGGCGGCTCACTAGGTGTTCCAGCAATGAGGTTATTTGGCTACCCTATTAAAATTGCCATAGGAACGTCAGCGGCAATAGGATTTTTAATTTCTATTTTTGGAGCTGCCAGCATGTCTTTTAGTGGATTTTTTTTTGATGTAGTGAGTACTCCACTAAGTTTAGGTTATGTAAATTTACCAGGTTTTTTAGTATTTGTTCCTGTGACTATGTTTATGGCTCCAATTGGAGCAAGATTAGCACATCGAATTGAAAAAACATTGCTTAGCAAAATATTTGGTGTGTTTCTTTTAATTATTGCTATCCGTTCTTTCTATGAATACCTTCAGCTTTAATATTACTTTGTACCCGCTCTATATTCCTTTAATTCTTTTGTTGTTTGTAGGTAATTTTACCCCAGGACCTAATAATATTATTGCTTCTTACTCTGGATTTCATTTTGGTTTTAAGAAAACGATTCCTCATATTTTGGGTGTCACCTTTGGTTGGCCGTCTTTAATTTTAGCTGTTAATTTTGGTTTAGTAATTATTTTTATAAAATTTCCAATCGTCCAAAAAATTCTTGAAGTTCTAGGGTCATTATTTCTTATTTATCTTGCGTACACACTGATTAAGGTAAAATCAATAGAGGAAAATGAAGTGGATAAACCAATGACATTTTTAACCTCTTATTTTTTTCAATTTATAAACCCAAAAGGAGTAGTAACAGCTATGATAGTTGTTTCTCAATTTATTGATTCTGATGAAAATTTTTTAAAAGAAACATTTATTGTGTTGTCTTTTACCTTAATATCAGCATTTCTTTCTATTTGTACGTGGACTATTTTTGGTAAATATTTAAAACTGTTGCTTAAAAATCGATTAAGGATTTCTATATTTAATTATTTGATGGGTATTTTGCTATTACTTACGGTTGTTTTGTTTTGGCTAAATTAACTAAAGATCAGTAATTCTAATATCCAAAAAAACTATTTGGAGGATTCAGAACTTTTCTTTTTCATTCCCTCCAATTGAGATTTTAGCTCATTAAGTTGTTTTGATAAAGTATCTATATCCGATGATCCAGCAGAAACAGGTTCTTTTTTTTCTTCCTTATAGCTTTCGTTTGAAAAGGGATACGTAAAAAATTTTTGGAAATCAAAAGGATTTGACTTCATCATACCATCAAATCCTTTAGTAAAAATATTATTTGAGTTAGCAAAGTTTAGTACGTTACTTAAAAAACTAAACATATCAGCAGATTGGTTGTTTTCATTAAAAAGAATAATTTGTTTTAAAAATTCCTCAGGAACGAGGTTTGTTCCAGTAGTTTGTTTTTCAAGAAGGATTTGCATTAAAATAGAAGAAGTGATGTCTTTTTTACTATCCACATCTGTAATTTGAAAAGAAATTTTTTTTTTGATTAAATCTACAATGTCATCCTGAGTGATATAAGAGCTAGAGTCCGTATTGTATAGACGTCGGTTAGAATATTTTTTAATTGCTATCATTTTTTATTTCTCAACAACATATTGCCCTGGAGCTGGGTAAATTTCTTTATGTTTATTTGTATTTATTTCTTTAGATTTTTTTTCTGTACCAGAAAACTGTTTTAGCCAATCAATCCAATGAGGCCACCAAGAACCTTCTATTTTTTCAGCAGAATCTAACCATGCAGAAGCATCAGATTGAACATTAACTTTGCCATTACTATAATAATGTTGTTTACCTGGCTTGGCACCTTTTCCTTGAATAATTCCTGCAATATGACCAGAGTTTGCTAGAATGAATTTGCATTCGTTGTTATAATTTTTTAATCCAGAAAAGACAGATTTCCAAGGAGCAATGTGGTCTTCTGAAGTTGCAACATGAAACATGGGTGTTGTTATTTTTTGCAAATCTAAAAGAGTGTCTTTTAATATGTACTCTTTTTTTATGATTTTATTATTCAAGTACATAGATCGTAAGTAATCACTATGCAGTTTGGCTGGCAATCTAGTGGAATCACTATTCCAGTAGAGCATATCGAAGGCAGACGGTTGATTTCCTAATAAGTAATTATTTACAACATAGTTCCAATACAGATCCCCTGGACGTAAAAAATTAAAAGCAGCAGCCATATTTTTTCCATCGAAATATCCTATTTTATTCATTTGTTCTTCTATAGCTTTAATTTGTTCGTCGGTAATAAAAATACCTAAATCACCAGGTTCGGTAAAATCAATTAGACTTGCAAAAAAAGTTGCAGATTGAATTTTGTAAGGCGTAGGCTTTTGTTCTAAATATGCTAATACCATCGAAACTAAAGTTCCTCCCACACAATAAGATGCTAAGTTTATTTCTTTCGATCTAGTTTGCTCACAAGCTATTTCAATTGCTTTAATTACTCCTTTTTCGACATACTCCTCAAACCCAAAATCTTTACTTTCTATTTGTGGGTTCTTCCAAGAGACTAAAAAAGTATTAACTTTATTTTCTACTAAATATTTCATCATCGATTTTTTTTCATTTAAATCCATAATATAAAATTTATTAATAAATGGTGGAATAACTAGCAAAGGTCTTTCGTATTGAGAATCAGTTTCTGGCTTATAATGAATAAGTTCAAAGACTTCATTTTTAAAAATAACTTTACCAGATGTTGTAGCAAGATTTTCTCCAACTTTAAAATCAGACGTTGTTTGAGAAATAAACATTTTATTAGGATGTTTTATGTAATCTTCTCTAAAATTATTAAAACCTCTAACTAAATTATCTCCATTTTCCTTCATTGTTGCCATCATAACATCTGGATTAGTAAATAAAAAATTACTTGGAGACATAGCCATATTTAATTGCTTAATATAAAATTGCATTAAAGCTTTTTGCTTAGGATCTGGAAATTGAACAGAGTCCACTAAGCTGTTTAACATTTCAGCTGTAATTAAATAAAACTGTTTAACAAAATCAAAAAACAAATTTTTTTGCCATTCTTCAGTTGAAAATCTTTTATCTGTTTTTTCTTCTTGAATGGCGGGTACCGCTGTTTGATTTGATAATTTGGAGACAAAATAAAAATTTAAACTAGTTATTTGTGTTATCCATTTTCCAATATTGTCATGATAGATCTGCGGGTTTTTTCCTATTTCTGCAGTAAACTTTTCAATACTCTCAGAAATTTTATTTGTAGTTGGATTGATTGATTTTAATAAATCTTCAATTTTAAATAAATTTTTTTTATCTTTATTGTCTTCAGTTTTATTGGCAGTAGTATTAAAGCCTTCCATGCTAGCGTTAACTAAATTATTATAAATTTTAATATTGTTTTGAAATATTTCATTGAAATCAAAAGTGCCTGATGGCTTACTTTCACTGTTGTTGGTTTTATTGGTTTTGTTCATTTTTAAAAGATATTTGATGGTTTTTAATGATTTTATGCATTATTTAGTATTGCAGAGCAATATTTATTTGTTGCTATGCAATAAAAAATAAATCATTAAAATCAATATGTTATTAATTTAATTAAAATAAGGTATTGCAATATATTGCAACGCAACATATATATTGCCCAACTTTAACAAATAGGAGTAAATATGTTCAATGCAAACACAAATTTTTTTGAAATTTTTGATTTTCAAAAAATTTTAACAGCAGCTAAAATGCCTTCTTTAGACGTAAATTCTGAAGCTTTAATTAACTCTCAGAAAAAAACTATGGAAGCATTTGCAGGAGCTTCTAAAGCAACTTTTGAAGGTGTTAACGCATTTTCAAAAAAACAAGTTGAAATCTTAAATGCAGCTATTTCAAGCGCAAAAGATGCAACTTCTGAAATTGCCAAAGGAAATCCACAAGAATCAGTAGCAAAGTCAGTTGACCTGATCAAAAATGCTATTGTTGAAGCTCAAGCGAATGTAGCAGAGCTTGCTAAAATAAATGAAAAAACCTCTAAAGAAGCATTTGAAATTTTGAATGCTAGAGTTTTAGATGGTTTGACTGAAATTAAGAATGTAGTAGCTGAAAAGAAATCAGCAACTGCATCTGCTTCAGTAAAAAACTAAAAGTAAGTATTTTAATCTCAAAGATCAGTCTCACCCCCCCTTTTAGTGAGATGATCTTGAGATTTTTTTATTAAAATATATAATTAATCATTATGAAAAAACTTGCTTTAGTAACCGGCGGTACTCGAGGTATTGGAGCTGCAATAGCAAGAAAATTACAAAAAGATGGTTTTGAAGTAGTCACTACTTATATAGGAAGACCAGATGATGCTAACGCCCTCACAGAAGAAACGGGAATTAAAGCATATAAATTTGACGTAGCTTATTTTGAGAGTTGCAAAGAAGCAATTGAAAAAATAGAAAAAGAATTTGGAAGCAGTATTGATGTTGTAGTTAACAATGCTGGTATCACAAAAGATCGATTTTTACATAAAATGTCACCAGACGAGTGGAATGCAGTAATCAATACAAACTTAAATTCATGTTTTAATATTACAAGAAATGTAATTGAAAATATGAGACAAAAAAAGTTTGGTCGAATTATTTCCATTAGTTCTATAAATGGACTTAAAGGACAAATTGGACAGGCAAACTATTCTGCAGCCAAAGCTGGTATTATTGGATTTTCAAAAGCAATCGCTTTAGAAAATGCCAACAAAGGAATTACAGTTAACGTTATTGCCCCAGGGTATGTAGGAACTGACATGGTAAAAAAAATTGATCCAACTATTTTAAAAGGAATTGTATCTCAAATACCTGTTGGTAGATTGGCAGAGCCAAGTGAAATTGCAGCCTTAGCAAGTTATTTATCCAGTGATAACGCTGGCTTTATTACTGGTACCACATTTTCTATCAATGGCGGACAGTACATGCAGTAATTTACTAAACCCAGTAATCTATTAAACAATAAAAAAAAGAAAGGAAAATTATTTATGAAAAACGAAGATATAGTTATTACTAGTGCCTTTAGAACTCCCATTGGATCTTTTGGGGGATCTCTTTCAAAGCAAACAGCACCTCAATTAGGAGCGGAAGTAATTAAAAAATGTATAGAGCATTCTGAGTTAAAAGCGGATGATGTTGATATGATTTATATGGGTCAAGTTCTTACAACTGGCTCAGGACAAAACCCTGCAAGACAAGCTGCAATTCATGCTGGGATTTCAAAAGAAAAAACAGCAACTACTATAAATCAAGTGTGTGGTTCTGGATTAGCTTCTGTTGCTTTAGCTTTTAATTCTATTAAATGTGAGGATGGACACATCATTATTGCAGGGGGGCAAGAAAGTATGTCGAATTCTCCTCATTACATTCATATGCGTGATGGAATTAAAATGGGCGATGGTAAAATGCAAGATTCCATGATTGTGGATGGCTTATGGGATAGCTACAACCAATATCACATGGGAATAACAGCAGAAAACGTTGCTGAAAAATTTCAAATTACAAGAGAGCAGCAGGATGATTTTGCCGCCGCTTCACAAAGAAAAGCAACGGAAGCTATACAGGCTAAAAGATTTAAAGATGAAATTGTTCCAATTTTAATTAAAGTAAAAAAACAAGAGGTTATTTTTGATCAAGATGAATATCCAAAAGCTGGATCCACAGTTGAAAAATTAGCTGGATTAAAACCTGCTTTTAAAAAAGATGGGACAGTAACAGCTGGAAATGCGTCTGGTTTGAATGATGGGGCAGCAGCAGTAGTATTGATGACAGCAGAAACTGCTAAGAAAAAAGATTTAAAACCCTTAGCTAAAATAGTTTCTTGGGCTCAATGTGGAGTTGATCCTTCTATAATGGGAACAGGACCCATTCCTGCATCTAAGCTTGCTTTAGAAAAAGCAGGTTGGGGAGAAGATCAGTTAGATTTAATTGAAGCCAATGAAGCATTTGCTGCACAAGCAATGGCAGTAAATAAAGAAATGGGTTTTACCCCTGATAAAGTAAATGTAAATGGAGGAGCAATAGCTTTAGGACATCCTATTGGGGCTTCCGGAGCTCGAATTCTTGTTAGCCTCATTCATGAAATGCAAAAAAGAAAAGCAAAAAGGGGCTTGGCAACCTTGTGCATAGGCGGCGGCATGGGTATTGCTATGTGCATTGAGCGAAATTTTATTGATCAGTAAAAAATTTAAATTTAGGTATTTACTAAACACAAGTCTATAGTTTTAGATTTATGGAATACCTAACTCTTTTTTTTATTAGTTTTTTCGCAGCTACTGTATTGCCTGTTTCTTCCGAGCTTACCTTGTTTGGAATGTTGATGTTAGGTTCTTACTCCACTTTTTTTCTTTTGTTATTTGCTAGTTTTGGAAATATTTTGGGGTCTTGCGTTAATTGGTATCTTGGTGTTCATTTCATTCAATTTAAGTACAAGAGATGGTTTCCCTTTTCGAAGAAAAAAATTGAAAAAACTTCTTTTTGGTTTCAAAAGTATGGATATTGGTCTTTATTATTTGCCTGGATACCCTTTGTTGGAGATCCTTTAACTTTTGTTGCTGGAACTGCAAAAGTTAATTTTGTAAAATTTTTATTTCTTGTAAGTATAGGTAAAATTTCAAGATATTTTTTTATTATTTATTTTTTAAATTATACCAGCTAACTTGAGAGAATCTTTAATCTCATCTAAAATTTTTGGATCATCAATAGTAGCAGGTGCTGTGTAAGATACTTTGTCAGCAATCTTTCTAATAGTTCCTCTTAATATTTTTCCAGATCTTGTTTTAGGTAATCTTTTAATTACCAAGGTTGTTTTAAATGCTGCCACCGGTCCTATTTTATTCCTGACCATTTGAATGCATTCCTTAGAAACGTCTTCATGCTTCTTGTTGATTCCTGTTTTAAGAACCACCAGCCCAATAGGAAGCTGACCCTTTAATTTATCTGCGATACCAACTACTGCACATTCAGCAACATCTTTATTGTCAGACAAAACTTCTTCGATAGCTCCTGTGGAGAGTCTGTGGCCAGCAACATTGATAACATCATCTGTTCTTGACATAATCCAAACATACCCGTCTTTATCAATATGACCTGCGTCATAGGTTTGATAAAAACCAGGATAGGTATCCATGTAATTTTCTTTATATCTTTTGTCTGCATTCCATAGGGTTGGAAAAGTGCCTGGAGGAAGCGGAAGTTTGACCACAATATCTCCCATTTCACCAGATTTAGCCTCAGAACCGTCACTTTTTAATACTTTAACATCATATCCAGGGGCTGGTTTTCCCGCAGAACCGTACCTAGTTGGAAAAAGGCCTAGACCTTTAAAATTGGACGTAATAGACCAGCTAGTTTCTGTCTGCCACCAATGATCGATCACTGGTTTTTTTAACAAATCTTCCGCCCAATGAATCGTATCAGGGTCTGCTCTTTCTCCCGCTAAAAATAGGGCTTTAAATTTTGACAAATCGTACTTTTTAAAAAACTCTCCTTTCGAGTCTTCTTTTTTAATAGCTCTGAATGCAGTTGGTGCAGTAAACATTGTTTTGATTTTATATTCAGAAATTATTCTCCAGAAGGCACCTGCATCAGGAGTTCCCACAGGCTTTCCTTCAAAAATTACAGTGGTACATCCATGGAATAAAGGAGCGTAGACAATATAAGAGTGACCAACAATCCAACCTATGTCACTAGCAGACCACCAAACATCACCAGGGTTAATGTCATAGACATTTTTCATTGTCCACTTCAAAGCAACTATGTGTCCTCCAACATCTCTTAAAATTCCCTTTGGAACTCCAGTGGTTCCGGAGGTATACAAAATATAGGCAGGATCATTTGCATCACATTCAACACAAGGGGCTTTAGAAGCTCCCTTAATAAAATCTTTCCAATCGATGTAATTAGTTTCCAATACTGCTTTATGTTCCTCTCTTTGAAAAATAATTGTTTTTTCAGGTTTATGCTTTGCAAGTTTTATTGCTTCTACCAGTAATGGTTTGTATTCTACGGTTCTTCCTGGCTCTAAACCACAAGAGGCAGATAAAATTAATTTTGCGCCTGAATCATCAATCCTGCTTGCTAATTCTTTAGAGGCAAATCCACCAAAGACTACAGAATGAACAGCGCCAATTCTGGCACAGGCTAGCATTGCCATGATAGCCTCTGGTATCATAGGCATATAAATAATAATTCTATCTCCTTTAACGATTCCTTGTCTTTGCAAGGCGCCAGCCAAAATAGAAACCTCATTAGTTAATTCTTGATAAGTATATTTTTTTTTAATATTTGACATCGCACTGTCATAAATAAGAGCTACTCTTTCTCCATTACCTTCTTCAACATGTCGGTCGAGTGCGTTAAAGCATGTATTTATTTTTCCTCCTTTAAACCATTTATAGAATGGGGGGTTGCTTGAATCTAAAACCTGATCGTATTTTTTAATCCACCTAACATCTTGTGCTGCTTTCTCCCAAAATTCTTCTTTATTCTGAATCGAATCTTTAAAAGCTGATGTATATTTATCCATAAATTATATGCTTAGTCATAATTTGAAAAAATAGATTAAAGCATGAAAAATGCACAAAAAAAAAGTAAATTTTGAACAATTTTGGGTTATTTTCCTTGTTTATAAGTCATTTTTTATTTGTATATAGAGCAAATTTTAGTAGTGTTTGTAAAAATAATGCGGAATCTAAGAAATTAGAAGGCGCATTTTTTGTTTAAACAAAAAAAAGGGAGTAAATTATGAAAACTGCTATGTTAGCATCAAATGATTTCACTGGAATTTCGTTCTGGTTGATTTCTATGGCACTACTAGCTTCAACTGTTTTTTTCTTTATAGAGAGAAATTCCGTTAAAGCTTCGTGGAGAACATCAATGACATTATCTGGTCTTGTGACTGGTATTGCGTTCTTCCATTATATGTACATGAGAGAAGTATGGATCACTACAGGAACTTCTCCAACTGTATTTAGATATATCGATTGGTTATTAACAGTTCCTTTATTGATGATTGAATTTTATTTCATCTTATCGGCTGTTAAAAAAGTATCTTCAGGAATTTTTTGGAGATTATTAATTGGAACATTAGTTATGTTAATCGGTGGATACTTAGGTGAAGCTGGTTATATGAACATCACTGCTGGTTTTGTAATAGGAATGGCAGGATGGATCTACATTCTATATGAAGTATTCTCAGGAGAGGCAGGAAGAGAAGCAGCAAAATTAAGAGGTCCTGCAGCTGATTGTTTTAACTTCTGTAAATGGATTGTTACATTAGGTTGGTCTGTTTATCCTTTAGGTTATCTATTTGGATATATGATTGGCGGAACTGATGAAGCGGCTCTTAACCAAATTTATAACTTGGCTGATTTTATCAACAAGATTTTATTTGGTCTAGTGATCTATCAAACAGCGAAGTCACTTACACCAGCTAGTCAAAAGTAATATATTTTAAATTAATTTTTAAAATTAAAAAAAGAGGCCCCTTTTTAAGGGGCCTTTTTTTTGGGCTAGTAAAACTTAAAATTTATTTTTGCCAAACCATCTCGGTAAGTTATTCCGCGCAGGCGATCTTTTTTTAAAAAATAAGCTCCGTCTAAGTCGTAATAGTTACAGTTATTAAAATATCTCAAGGCAGGGTAGATAGAAAGAGAAGAGCTCACCATACATCCTAGCATAATTTTTTTCTTTAATTTTTTTGCTATAGCTATGTATTTGAGAATATTTTCGTGTGTTCCAAACTTATCTAATTTTAAATTTACATAATTATAGTGTTGTATATTTTTAATTAAGTTTTTATTTTTTATATGAAAAGATTCATCAGCACAAAAATTTATTTTAGATTTAATATTTCTTAAGTAATGATCTTTTCCCTGCGGAAATGGCTGCTCAATAAAGAGAATATTGAATTGTTCTAATTTTTTAATGTTAGTTTGAAGAAAAGGTTTGCTCCAAGATTCGTTTGCATCAATGATAATTTTAGATTTTGGACAAATTTCTTTAATGAGAATAAGCTTATCTATAACTTCTTTTTGATTTAATTTTATTTTTATAATCTTGGTTTTGGTAAATTTTTTTAGAATTTTTTTGGTTTTTTTTAAATCAAAAATAGGAATCGTTATAGAAGTAACAATTTTTTTTTTTATTTTATTTGATGTAAAAAAATTTACTTTTCTTTTCTTTTGCTTCAGAGATAGAATAGAGGTGGAAAGAGTATTTTGAAGAGAAAGGAAGGGTATTGCTTCAAGTTTATTGTCTATAATTATTTTTTCCAATTTATCCTTGTTCATTCTTAGATATTTTAAAATATCATCTAATTTTTCGTTATACCTTTGATAGGGAACACACTCTGCTATAGCTGAATTGACACCGTCTTTTAGTGAAATATCTATGACTTTAACAATTTTCTTAGACACTCTTGATATTTTAAACTCATCCTTAAGTTTAAATGTCTTTATTTTAAAATTTAATTTTATTTTACTGAAATTCTTTATTGTCATTAGCTATTGGATAAATATAAAGGAGATTATGCCAAAAGTAACCTATATTGAATTTAACGGAACAGAGCACGTAGTGAATGTTGAAAAAGGCCTTACTATTATGGAAGGTGCCGTACAAAACAATATTCCTGGAATTGACGCGGATTGTGGTGGATCTTGCGCTTGTGCTACTTGCCATGTTTATGTCGATGATGATTGGTTAGATAAATTACCCGAACAGTCGGATGCAGAAAAAGATATGCTAGACTTTGCATTTGAAACCAAAGGCACTAGCAGACTAAGTTGTCAAATATTTTTAGACGAAGAGTTAGATGGCATTGCTGTTTCATTACCAGAAAAACAAGGATAAATGATCAAAACAGATGCAGTTATAATTGGTGCAGGACCGGTTGGCTTGTTCACTGTTTTTGAATTAGGTATTCTAGGTTTGAATTCTCATGTAATTGACAACTTAGATAAAGCAGGTGGACAATGTATTGAGCTTTATCCCGACAAGCCCATTTATGATATTCCAGCCCTTCCAGTTTGCACAGGAGAAAGTTTAACAAACAATTTATTAGAACAAATTAAGCCATTTAAAAATGAATTTCATTTAAACCAAAGAGTGAATACTATTAAAAAAAATAATAAAAACTGGATTGTAGAAACTAGCGATCATTTAATTTTTGAAACTCCTAATGTTATTATTGCAGGTGGAGTAGGTTCTTTTGAGCCTAGGAAACCTCCTATTGAAGGCATTGAAAGATTTGAAGATAAAAATTTGTTTTATTCTGTAAAAAATAAAAATCAATTTTCAGGCCAAGAGGTTTGCATATTTGGAGGGGGAGATTCTGCTTTAGATTGGGCAGTCGAGCTTTCAAAAATTGCAAAAAAAATAATACTAGTTCATAGACGAGATGAGTTTAGAGCAGCTCAACACACAGTTGATCAAATGATGAAGTTAAAAGAATCAGGAAAAATTGATCTTTATACAAATTGTCAGCCGAAAGATTTTATTGGAAGCTCTTCTATAGAAAAAATTATCATAGAAGATAACCAAAAAGAAACAAAAGAGATTAAGGTAGATTCTGTCTTGGCTTTCTTTGGTCTGAAAATGGAGCTTGGACCTATAGTGAATTGGGGTTTGAATTTGGATAAGAAAACGATTGTTGTTAATACTCATAATTTTGAAACGAACGAAAAAGGAATTTTTGCAGTGGGAGATATTTGTTCTTACCCAGGAAAGCTAAAGCTCATTTTGTGCGGGTTTCATGAGGCTGCACTAGCAGCTCAAGAGTGTTTTAAAAGAGCCAAACCTGATGAAAAATATGTCTTTAGGTTTACAACATCTTCTAGTGATATTCACAAAAGACTGGGTCTTAAGTAGTTTAGACTTTTATAGATTTAGTTATCCACACAGACACAATATCTAGTTCAAATGTTCACCCTTTGATTCATGAATGAATCTATTTTGGACTCAAAATACAACCTGAATAGGTGTATAGGTTTCTTAGACAAGGAACAAAATAAGAACAAAAATGAAAGAAACTTTACCTATAATTTTACAAAAAGTAAGCGCTGGATTTCCATCTCCAGCAACAGACTACATCGAAGAGCAAATAGACCTAAACAAAGAGCTTATTAAAAAACCATCTTCAACATTTTTAATTAGAGTTCAGGGCAACTCTATGATTGATCACAAAATCACAGAGGGAGATGTTTTGATAGTAGACCGTAGTTTGGCATTAAAAACAAACTCTGTTGCAGTTCTCAATTTTGAAGGAGAGCTGGTAGTAAAAAAAATTGTAAAAAAAAAAGAAAAATATTTTCTACTTTCTAAAAAAAACAACTCTACAAAAGAAATAGAAATTAATACCAATTTGAATACTGAGCTATGGGGAGTGGTAACTTATGTTATTCACAAACTATAATACCAAGAAAAAAATTATAGCATTAGTAGATTGCAATTCTTTTTATGTTTCTTGCGAAAGACTGTTTAATCCTAAGATTTCCCAATCTCCAGTAGTTGTTTTGTCTAATAATGATGGATGTGTCATTGCAAGATCCGCAGAAGCAAAAAAAATTGGAATTAAAATGGGTGAGCCTTATTTTAAAATAAAAAATATAGTAACAATTAATAATGTTCAGGTATTTTCTTCAAACTATGCGTTGTATGGAGATATATCTAGAAGAATAATGACAATTTTAAAAAATCTTTTTCCAATCATTGAGTATTATTCAATAGACGAGGCTTTTTTAGATCTAAGTAATATGTCTATAAAAAATATGAATAATTTTATCATTGATATTAAAAAAACTATTTATCAAAATACAGGAATACCAGTTAGCATAGGAGTTGGAAGTAACAAAACACTTTCCAAAATAGCTAATCACTTGGCAAAAAAAAATATAGAGGGAGTTGTTGATTTAACAAAACTAACCCAAGAAGAGATAAATAACATTCTTAAGAATATTGACATTGAGGATGTGTGGGGAGTAGGGCGTCAACTTTCCAATCTGTATAAAAAAAATAAAATAAATAATGCGTATGAGCTTAAGTATTCTAGCTCGTCCTGGATTAAAAAAAATACAAATGTCTTTGGCTTGAAAACAGTCATGGAGCTTAATGGAGCAAGTTGTATTACGCTCGAGACTTCTGAGAAAAAAAAAAGAAAAAGCTGCTGTGTCTCCAAGTCCTTTGGAAACAAAGTAGAGTCTTTTGAGGAGCTTAAAGAAGCAGTTGTTACTCACTGCTTAAACGCAGCAGAAAAAATTAGAGAAGATGAGCAACTAGTTAAGTCTGTTATTGTTTTTATAAGAACCAGCCCTTTTGATAAACATCTTTTTCTATCTAGATCTGAAAAAATTGATTTAGCTATATCGACAGATGATAGTATGATCTTATCTAGAGCTTGTGTAGATGCTTTAAAAAAAATTTTTGCAAAAGGTTATAGGTATCAAAAAGCAGGAGTAGTTTTTTTAGGCTTAGTTAATAATAATGAGTACGGCCAAAATTTATTTGTAGATAAGAATAGTCAAAAATCAAACAGCTTAATGAAAGCTATAGATAGCATGAATGTAAAATTTGGAAGAAATTCCTTAACGCTGGCAGATAGTGGGGTCGGGCATTGTTGGAAAATGAGAAGGGATCATTCATCTAAAATAGACACTTCTCACTTTGATTTCTTACCTACTGTAAAAAGTGGTTAGATCTTTAATATTTAAGTAGCTGGCATCTAGTTTTTTAAGATCGTCTTTTCGTGAGAGGTAAAACATAAACAGCATAAAAACCCAAGAGAGCATAGCTGGAATCAAAAAATAAGAATTAGCAGTTTCATGGGCTGCATAGCTAAAAAACATAACTAAAAGAGTAGATCTGATAAAAATAGTCTCTCTAAAACTAGCTGAAATATTTAAGGAATGGATTACCAGTTTCGAAAAATTCATCTTAGAAGGACCAAAATACCTAGTACCTCTAGTAGAGCTTACAGATTCTATCGAAGAAAAATTTTTAATAATTGAGCCAGAGTAGCTAAGCCAAACAGACCCACTTGAAAGCATTTTTCCTACAGCTTTTTTAGACAAGCATGAATAGTTTCCAAATTTAACCATTTTTCCTATCATTAGATAGGTAAGAAACTTATGAACTGCGTAGCAGGCTTTAAACAAATTCCCTTCACTTCTTTTTATTCTATTTGCTGTGATAATTTCAGGAGATGAAGAATCCGCTAGACTAAAAAAACTATTTAATTCTTCAGGCCTGTCTTCTCCGTCACCATCCATGGGTATAATGTAGTCGAATTCTAAATTTGTATTACAGTATTGAAGAGTTGTAGCAATTCCTTGGCAATGACCAATATTGTTAATTAAGTTTAATACTTTAACAGAATTAATTTTTGAGTAGGTTCTTTTGATGTCATCAATAGCCTCAGTTGAAGCATCGTTAATAATGATAATATCAACATTTTGGTTATTAATTTGTAAATCAATATTATCTATCAACTTTAAAACTGACTGCCAGTCATTGTAGACAGGAATGATAATTATATATTTTTTCATTTATTCATTATTTGCTTGAGCCACAAAGTTTGACTGTAAACAAAAAAAGCTTTCTTTTTTTTATTTTCTGCCATTAATATGAAATCATTTTTATTTTGCACAGTGCATTTGGGTCTAGGTTTTAAATTGTAGCATAAATTTCCTGCTAACCACTCATTACCCTGGATAGAAGAAATATTTTCATAACCCAGGTCAGTTAATTTTTTTTTAACCAATATGGCTTTTTCCTGACCCTTGTAATCAGTACGCTTATTATCTTTAGTTAAAGAAATGTAACCATAGGTGAAAGGGGATAAGAAAAATAAAAAAATAAACGTGTAATAAAATTTTTTTAGATTGTTGATGCTTATCTTGCTCTGAAATATATAAATTACGAAAACTCCAAAGAATAGATAAAAAGGAGTCATCCACATAGTTCTGATTTTAATGCCCATAGCCATGGATGTTAAGAAAACCAGGGCCAATGGGGTCAAGTTGACGAATAGTAAAAAAACAAATTTACGATCCGCAAAACGAATATTAGTTTTAAGTTTGGGGATAATAAAAAAAGACATTAAAGCAAAAGGAATTAATATTCCAAGTTGTTTGCCCAAAAATATAATGGGTTGGGTTAAGTGACTTAGTAGATTAGCTTCACCACCAGTTCTATTCAGACCATAAGTAACTGTAATGTAATTGCTGTCTACTAACCACATTAGATGAGGCAATAGTAAGAGTAGAAAAGTGGGTACAATAACAAGAGATTTTGTCCTAATCTTTTTTTCCTTAACAATCAGATAAATAAATAGAAGTCCAACACTCAAGACTAAATATGCAAAAAGATATTTTGACAAAAGACCACAAGCAATAAATAGCCCTAATAACAAATAGTCTTTTAATTTGTCATATTTAATACATTTCCATGTATACAAAACAGTTAATGACCAAAAAGGTAGCTGGCAAACATTTACATTAAATTCAGGTGTAGTGAAGTTGTAAAAATAAACACCTTCTAAAAGTAAAATAGAAAAAAATGCATGACTTTTTTTTTCTAAAAATTCTTCAGCAAATTTGTAAACAATATAAAAAGATGTAATAACAAAAATTTGGCTCAGTAAATAGTAAGACCAATCTTGATTTTTAAATATTTGATAAAATAGCTCAACAGCAAAAGCGCTCATGGGAGGGTGCTTATTAAATCCCCATTCTAAATTGCTTCCCCAGGCCAAGGCCTCAATGGTATCTAAAGGTAAATTGTTGTTGGTAATAGAAGGGACTAAGGTCCAAATTATCAAGTGTGTTGATAAAAAAATAAATAATTTTTTATTTATCGTCATTTATTTGCTTTTATATGCTTTATTATTAATTGACACTTAAAATTAGAACCCTATTATTCAGCGCTTTACAAATGCCAACAAAATTACCTAAAAATTACAAACCCACTTCCAAAGAGAAGTATATGTGTGCCAAACACAAAGCTTATTTTAAGCAGCTGTTATTTACCTGGAAAAAAGAACTGATAGAGCAAAATAATAGAATTATGTTTAATGACATGGATGACAATTCAGCTTCTGCTGACATTGTTGACCAAGCTACTTCAGTATCTGGGAAAACAGTAGAAATGAGAACAGTTAACAGAAACAAAAAACTTGTTACCAAAATAGATTCGGCTATTAAAAAAATTGAAGAAGGAACTTACGGGTATTGTGAAGAAACAGGTGAAGAAATAGGTTTAAAACGACTTGTGGCAAGACCTATAGCTAGTTTAACGGTAGAAGCTCAAGAAAAACACGAGAAGCAAGAAAAGATTTTTGCGGATAATTAAATTCCGGGAACTGCCTCGCCTCTTTTTAAGAGGTCATACCCCTTAATAACTGCTTCTCTTTTAGAAATATCTAAATACCATCTACTTAAGTTTTTAAAATTTTTAAGACCAATGTCGTGGATTTCATGTCGCGCAATCCAGGGAAAAGTCGCAATATCTGCAATCGTATAATTTTCTCCTGCCAAGTATTTTGATTGACCAAGTCGTTCATCTAGGTCTTCATAAATTCTTTTAGCAATTTTAAAATATCTTTCTTCCCCAAATTTACTTTTACCAGAATTGTAATGATGAAATTGATGATGCTGACCTAGCATAGGACCAACGTAAGCCATCTGACCCATTAACCATTGGTTAATAGTTAGTCTTTCGCTTTTATCATAAAACTTTTCACTTTTTTCACCTAAGTATATAAGGATTGCTCCTGACTCAAAAACTGAAATTTCCCCATCTTTAATAACTGGAATTTTACTAAAAGGACTAATTTTTCTAAATTCCGGATTAAACTGATCGTCTTTGTTGATGTTTATTTTTGTAACCTTGTATTCAAGCCCAATTTCCTCAAGCATAATTGAAATTTTTTGACCATTGGGTGTATTTGCGGTTAAAAGCTCAATCATTTTCTTAATATATATTTAATTAACTTTAATTAAAGGTATAAATATCAAAATGAAAATAGAATATTACTATAGCGTAGCATCTCCTTTTGCCTATTTAGGTGTTAATAAATTTCAAGAATTTGTAAAAAAATATTCATTGAAAGTAGATGAAAAACCTTTTGATTTAGTGGGAATAGTATTTCCAGCAACAGGAGGAGTGCCGGTTCCAAAAAGAGACCCGTCAAGACAGGCCTATAGATTATTAGAGATAGAGAGATACGGAAAAAAATTAAATATTAATATTAATAAACAGCCTAAATTTTTCCCTCCCGCAGACCCGCATAAAGCCGCCCTGTTTGCTATTGCTGCAATCAAAAATGGCTCAAGCCTTGATTTTGGAAAATCAGTATTAACTAAACTTTGGTCAGAGGAGCAGGACATATCTTCCGATTCAACGTTAGAAACAATTTGTAAAGAGCTAGGGCTGTCTTTTGATGATCTTAAAAAAAATGCAGACAATGAGGACATTAAGAGCGTCTATTTATCAAATTCTAAGGACGCTATTAGCAAAGGTGTGTTTGGAGCCCCTTCATTTATTATAGATAATGAGCTTTTTTGGGGTCAAGATAGACTTGATTTTTTAGAAGACAAGATTAAATCTCTTCAAAAGTAAATGCGATTTGTAGTAAATTTTTTATGTTTTTGTATTTTTGTAACGCATGCATATGCGGAAGAGAATTTATTCAAATCTCTTGCTTCTTCTTATTTAAACAATCCTCAGCTGAATTCACAAAGAGAAAAAACAAAAGCAGTAGATGAAACTCTCATTCAGGCTTATAGTAATTTCAAACCATCTATAGAGGGATCTGCAGAGATCGTAGATTCAATAAATAAAAATACAACTAATTATAATGGCTCTGCCGTTTCAGATTCAAACTCACAGACACAAACAAATTCTATAATCGTAACTCAAAAATTATTTCAAGGAATATCTAATGCAAAAAAATATAGTAAAGCTGTTGATATTTCTAGATATGAACTCAAAAATATAGAACAAGAAGTTCTTTTTAAAACAGTAGAATCTTTTACAGAGGTTTTATTATTTGAAAAACAAGTATTGATTAATAATGACAACCTAAATCTTTCCGATAAACAAGTAGAGTTAGATAAGGCAAGATATAATAAGGGGTTGTTAAAATTGTCAGACTTAGCTCAGTCTGAAGCTTCATTGGCATCAGCAAAAGCAAAGCTCCTAAGTTCAAAGAATGACTTAGCAATAAGTAAAAATAATTTTAAAAATATTATTGGCTACGAACCTAAAGACCTTAAGAATCCAAATTTAAAAAATATAAAAATTCCACAATCATTAAACGACACTATTTCTGAATCTCAAAAGCAAAATGTTGATCTGCTAATTTCTGAGCTAAAAGTAAAGAAAGCAAAGTATGATTATAATAGTAATATTGAAGATGCGTTTGCTCCCAAGGCATCAGTATCTTTTAAAGTTTCAGAATATGATGAGTTTAGTTCTTCTTATGACAAAAGAACTAAAACAGAAGCTTCCGCAAAGGTTTCCATTCCAGTTTATTCAGGAGGTAAGGGATATTCTTTAGTTAAAGAAAAGCAGGCATTGAAGATTAGTGCGGAACTTGACTATGAAGACGCCAAAAACAATTCAGTAAAAGTTGCTTCATCATCCTGGTCTAATTTCAAACTTTCTGAAAGCAAATTAGAATTAGCTAAGGCACAATTAAAAGCATCAGAAATAGCTTACGAAGGTATTATTCAAGAGTATGAATCTGGACAAAGAACTACTTTAGACGTTTTAAACTCTAGAGGCCTATTGTTAGCAGCAAGATTAAATTTAATTAATTCAGAAAGAGAACAGATTCTTGCAATTTTCAACTTGCTCAGAGTAACTGGAAATCTAACTGCAAGTTATCTTGATTTAGAAGCCAAGATCTATGACCCAAAAGAAGTATATAAGAAAAGTTGGATTAGACACATTTTTTAGTAAAAAAACTCAACAAATCAGCTGTTTATTTAATAGTTTGAAAATAAGAACAAAATGTGTACATTTGTTTTATAGATTCGTTTAATCAAAATATAAAAAAAAGGAAGAAAAAATGGCAAAAAAAGAAGGTAACTTAAAGGTAGTAAATGAGGCTCACACTGATGACAAAGAAAGACAAAAATCTTTAGATGCAGCAATTAGTCAAATAGATTCAAACTTTGGAAAAGGTTCTGTAATGAAGCTTGGCCAAAGACAAGTAATGGATATTGAGTCAATTTCAACAGGTTCGTTGAGTCTAGATATAGCCTTAGGGATAGGTGGATTGCCAAAGAGTAGAATTGTTGAAATTTATGGACCTGAATCCTCAGGAAAAACAACTTTAGCATTACAAGTTATTGCAGAAGCACAGAAAAGTGGTGGAACATGTGCGTTTATCGACGCTGAACATGCTTTAGATCCAAGTTATGCAAAAAAACTAGGTGTAAACACTACAGATTTATTAATCTCTCAACCAGATACTGGAGAGCAAGCTTTAGAAATAACAGATACACTAGTTAGATCTGGTGCAATTTCAGTATTAGTAGTTGATTCTGTTGCTGCTCTAACTCCTAGAGCTGAGCTTGAAGGAGAAATGGGTGATCATCATATGGGACTACAAGCTCGTTTAATGAGTCAGGCCTTGAGAAAATTAACTGGAAGCATTTCAAAATCTAACACAATGGTTATTTTTATTAATCAGATAAGAATGAAAATTGGAGTAATGTTTGGAAGTCCAGAAACAACTGCGGGAGGAAATGCTTTGAAATTTTATTCATCCGTTAGATTGGACATCAGAAGGATTGGTGCAATTAAAGATGGAGATGAAATTGTAGGAAATCAAACTAGAGTGAAGGTGGTAAAAAACAAAGTGGCACCTCCATTTAAAGTAGTTGAATTTGATATTATGTACGGAAAAGGCATAAGTAAATTAGGAGAATTAATTGATCTTGGTGCCAAAGCTGACATTGTTGAAAAAGCAGGAGCTTGGTATTCTTATAAAGGAGAAAAAATAGGTCAGGGTAAAGAAAACTCTAAAGAGTATCTAATAAACAATCCTAAAATATCAGCAGAAATTGAAATGGCTATTAGAGCCAATGCTGGATTAATATCTGATAAAATGATGGGAAATCCTTCTCCAAAAGAAAAAATAGAAACGGAAGAGGATTCTAAAAATACAAAAGGTACCAAGGAACTAGATAAGTAAAAAAAACTTTATTATTAGCCATCTTAAAGCTAGATAAGAGCACCCTTGTAGGGTGCTTTTGTCTTGTATGGACTTCTATTTTAAAAACTGTATTTATTAAAATATGAGTAACAAAACACTTCAGGATGTAAGAAAGACTTTTAAAAATTTTTTTAAAGCGAACGATCACCAGATAGTTGATTCCAGCCCGCTAGTACCACAAAACGATCCTACGTTAATGTTTGCAAATTCTGGAATGGTTCAGTTTAAAAATGTTTTTACTGGTCTAGAGCAAAGAGATTACAAGAGAGCTACGACCGCGCAAAAATGTGTTCGTGCAGGAGGAAAGCACAACGACTTAGAAAATGTAGGATTCACTCCTAGGCACCATACTTTTTTTGAGATGTTGGGAAATTTTTCATTTGGAGATTATTTTAAAGAAGAGGCAATTAATTATGCTTGGCAATTAATTACTAAGGAATACTCCTTACCTAAAGATAAATTGTATGTGACTGTTTTTTCAGAAGACCAAGAAGCTTATGATTTATGGCACAAAATAACGGGTTTTAATGAAGATAGAATAATAAAAATACCAACCTCAGACAATTTTTGGTCAATGGGAGACACGGGACCATGTGGGCCTTGTTCGGAAATATTTTATGATCACGGAGACCATTTGTTTGGTGGATTGCCAGGAACAAAAGATCAAGACGGGGACAGATTTATTGAAATTTGGAATTTAGTATTTATGCAATACGAACAGTTATCAAAAGATAAAAGAATTAACTTACCCAAACCTTCTGTTGATACAGGAATGGGACTGGAACGAATGGCTGCTGTTTTACAAGGAACCCATGACAATTACCAAATTGATTTGTTTAAAAAAATTATTTTAGATACGGAAAGTTTGTTTGAACAAAAGTTATCTGAAAAAAATACTGCAAGTTATCGTGTGATAGCAGATCATCTTAGGGCTTCTGCTTTTCTAATTTCAGATGGCGTACTGCCATCTAATGAAGGTCGTGGTTACGTATTAAGAAGAATCATGCGAAGAGCGATGAGGCATAGTAATGTTTTGGGAAAAACAGATCCAATTTTATACAAAGTGTTAACAACTATTATTGAATTAATGAAAGAAGAGTACCCCCAATTAGAAAATGCTAAAGATTTGATAAAAGAAACCGTTGTTACAGAAGAAGAGAGATTCTCTTCATTACTAAAAAATGGATTAAAAATTTTAAATGATGAAGTGAAGAAAATAAAAGATGAAACCTTGCGAGGTTCGGTTGCATTTAAGCTTTATGACACATACGGTTTTCCAGTGGATTTAACCCAAGATGTTTTAAAAGAAAAAAATATCAAGATTGATCATGACGAGTTCAAAAAATTAAGAGAACAAAGCAAAGTAGAGGCTAGAGCTAGCTGGAAGGGCACAGGCTCAGTGGGAATAGATAAAATTTGGTTTGAAATTGTATCTGGTCAAAAGAAAGAAAAATTACCTGATACAGAATTTTTTGGATATGGATCTGATCAAATTGAATCTAAGTTATTGTCTATAGTAAAAGAAAATAAATCTTCTCCTGAAATTAAGGAAGGAGACTTTGCAAGTTTAATTTTTAATCAAACAGTATTTTATGCAGAATCTGGCGGACAGATATCAGATACTGGTACAATTGAATCTAATGGAGTTTTATTTGAAGTCAGTGATACTCAAAAGATTTTTGGAACTTTTTATGTGCATTCAGGTGTGGTTAAAAAAGGAACGCTTAAACCAGGAGATAATTTTATTTTAAAAATTGATAAAAAAAGAAGAGACAAGATTAAATGTAATCACTCAGCAACTCATTTGTTGCATGCTGCACTAAGAGAAAAGCTTGGAAAGCACGTATCTCAAAAAGGCTCATATGTTGGACCTGATAGATTGAGATTTGATTTTAGTCACTCAAAACCAATTAGTCAGCAGGAAATTGTGGAGTTAAATAAGAATGTAAATGCTGTGGTAATCAATGGTGGTGAGGTCAAAACTACCCTTATGACTCCCAAAAAAGCTATTGAACAAGGAGCCATGGCGCTTTTTGGAGAAAAATATGGAGATGAAGTTCGAGTAGTTACAATGGGTAACTTTAATAACAAGACTTTTTCAATAGAGCTTTGTGGAGGAACTCATGTCACAGAACTGTCCACTATTGGTAATTTTGAAATCATTAACGAGTCTTCCATTGCTTCTGGCGTGAGAAGAATAGAAGCATTGAGAGGCGACGAGCTCTCTGCCTACAAACAATCTTTAAATAAATTGGCTAAAGAGAAAGAAACTAGTCTGAATTTACAGATTAAGGATTTGGAGAGTAATATTAAAAAACTAAATGGTAATCTAGAAGATTTTAAAGATTTTTCACCAGAAGTAAAAATAGTTAAGCTAAAGTCTTTGTATGAATCTTTATATAAAAAAACGATTATTCAAGATCCTAAAAAAAATATTATTAAAGATTATCCACTCAAAGACATGACAGTTCGAATTCAGTACATTTATGGTCTTTCCGGAAAAGATTTGAGAACCATAGTAGATGATCATAAAAAAGAAATTGGTAGTTCTGCTGTTTTTACTTTTAGCGAGCTTGATAATAAATTAAATATAGCAGTTGGTATTACGAACGAACTTACCAACAATTTAGATGCCTCTTTTTTCGCAAAAGAAATATCTAAATTTCTAAATGGCAAGGGAGGAGGGGGAAGAAAAGATTTTGCTCAAGCAGGAGGAGAGCCCCCATCCAATCTGAAAATTGTTCATGATTTTGTTCTAGAGTTAGTAGAAAAAAAAATTAATTAAATATTTTTTTCAATAAACTCTATAATTTTTTGTGAGTCTAAACTGTCAATAGTTTCTTTATTTTTTTCACAATCATATACAAAAGAATTGTTTTTTATCGGTTTAAATTTTTCTGAACTTTTGTTAAAAAATACAATTAATTTTGGACTTGCCAGGGTAAGCATATGCATCACACCATTATCAATACTAATATTAAAACTCATTTTATTTGCAATTGCAATTACAAGAGATGGGTTTTTTAATTCTGAACTAGCTAAGTGTTCTGGAAAATAGGCATTTATAATATTTTTTTTTATTATGTTAATTTCTTTTTCGTATTTTGGTTCTATGAAAAATACAGGTATGAAATTTTTTTCTACAAAGTGTTGAGCAGTCTTAACAATTTCCATTAGTTCAAATTCTTTGATTCTAGTTTTGTGACCTGCTTTAATGGAAAAACCAATGTATTTTTTATTATCATCAAGTAATTTTTCAGCTTCTTGATGGTATTCTCTAGAAACTTCAACTTGAATATTATTTATATCAATTTTTTTCTTTAAAAATTTTTCTAAAGCATTAATCACTCTTAATTGAACATGTTGTTGTTTTTTTTGAAAAAATTTTATGGGCTTGCTTAACATTCCTCTTAAAGAAAAGCTTAAAAAAAATTTGTGAGGTATTCTTTTGTATATTAGCGTATTTCTAAACTTTGACTGATTATCAATAATTAAATCATAAGATTTTTCATTCTTTATTTTTTTATCAAAAAAATGTTTTGATCTAAAACCGAAATGAATAGGAAAATGTTTGATTGTTTGAACATTTTTTACCTTTAGAGAGTTTAATTTATTTTCAAACCAAAAATTATCTATATCACAGGCATAGTAATCAATATTCGGATTTTTAAATTCTTGATTAATTAAATGAAATATTTTTACAAATTGAATGGCATCTCCAATTCCACCACCTGTATTAATGATTAAAATATTTTTTATTGGATGTTGCAAATTTAATTTAATTTGCTTTGTAGGTTTTTGTTGATTGCTTCTAAAAATTGACTGGTCGTTAAAAATTTTTGTTCTCCACCAACTAAAACAGCCAGGTCTTTCGTCATTTCACCTTTTTCAACAGTTTCTACACAAGTTTGTTCAAGTGCATGAGCAAAATCTATTAATTCCTGATTACCATCTAACTTACCCCTATGTGCCAAACCTCTCGTCCATGCAAATATTGAAGCAACAGGATTGGTTGAGGTTTCATTGCCTTTTTGATGTTCTCTGTAGTGTCTAGTCACTGTTCCGTGTGCTGCTTCTGATTCAACAGTTTTTCCATCTGGAGTCATTAAGACGCTAGTCATCAATCCTAAAGAGCCATACCCTTGCGCAACAGTATCACACTGAACATCACCATCATAATTTTTGCAAGCCCAAACATAACCACCACTCCATTTCATTGCACAGGCCACCATATCATCGATAAGTCTATGCTCGTATGTAAGTTTATGTTTTGCAAACTCATCTTTAAACTCTTTGTCAAAAATTTCTTGAAACAGGTCCTTAAACCTTCCGTCGTAAGTTTTTAAAATAGTATTTTTAGTAGATAAATACACCGGCCATTTTCTTAACAAGCCATAGTTCATACAAGATCTAGCAAAATCTTTAATGGATTCATCTAGGTTGTACATTGTCATGGCTATTCCTGATCCAGGAAAGTCAAACACGTCATGTTCAACTGTATCTTTACCGTCTTCTGATGTCCATTTAACCGTAAGCTTTCCTTTGCTGGGAACTTTAAAATCTGTTGCTCTATATTGATCTCCATAGGCATGTCTTCCAATAACAATTGGATCTGTCCAGCCCGGAACTAATCTTGGAACATTTTTCATAATTATTGGCTCTCTAAAGATAGTTCCACCTAAAATATTTCTAATAGTCCCATTAGGAGACTTCCACATTTTTTTTAATTTAAATTCTTCAACTCTAGCTTCATCAGGAGTTATGGTCGCACATTTAACACCTACGCCATATTTTTTTATTTCATTAGCGCTATCTATAGTGATTTGGTCATCAGTTTTATCACGACTTTCCATTCCTAAATCAAAGTACTTTAAATCAACATCAAGGTAAGGAAGGATAAGTTTTTTCTTAATAAATTCCCAGATAATCCTGGTCATCTCATCACCGTCAAGCTCTACCACTGGATTTTTAACTTTTATTTTTGCCATGTTATTAGTTAATTTAAGAAAATGTGTTATATACAAATCAAAAAATTTAATCAATTATAATTTAATGTTAGAAATAATTTTTCCAAAAATACATAAAGAAGGTAAAAAGATATTAACAATTACTCTTTCCATCAATTTTTTCGTATTTTTTATATCTGAGACATTAGGATTGTTATTAATTATTCTTAATATTTGGGTTTATTACTTTTTTAGAGACCCCGATAGAGTTTCCATAGGTGATGACAATTACCTTGTTAGTCCAGCTGATGGAAAGATTAGCATGATTACAGAATGCAATGGTCCCAAAGAAATAGGAATGGAAGAAAAAACATTTGTTAGGGTAAGTGTTTTTATGAATGTATTTGATTGTCATGTGAATAGAGTTCCCACTAAGTGCGATATAGAAGAGATTTTTTACAAGCCTGGAAAATTCATCAATGCCTCCCTAGATAAGGCTAGCGAACACAATGAGAGAAACATTTTAAAAGTAAAAGGAAAAAATGGAGATGAATTTGCAATTGTTCAAATTGCAGGTTTAGTTGCTAGAAGAATTGTTTGTGAAACCGATGTTGGAAAAGAATTGAGTCAAGGCGATAGATTTGGAATTATTCGCTTTGGAAGCAGGGTTGATTTATATTTTGACAATAGTTATGAACTTTTTGCAAAAACCGGCCAAACAGTTGTTGCTGGCGAATCCTTATTGGCTAAAAAAAAATAAGTATATAAAATATACGTGCTATGAAAAAAGCAATTAGTATAAGATCAGTTATACCAAATATTATTACCGTACTGGCTTTGAGTTTGGGTTTAACAGCAATTAAATTTGCCTTAGTTCAAAATTTTCACAATGCTATCATATGCATTGTATTAGCTGCAATTCTAGATGCGGCTGATGGTAGGATAGCAAGATTAATAAAAGGAACCTCAAAGTTTGGCGCTGAATTAGACTCTTTGGCTGACTTTGTAAATTTTGGTGTTGCTCCAGCTTTGATGCTTTATGTTTGGGATTTAAATGTTTACGGAAATTTAGGATGGGTGGTTACATTAATTTATATTATTTGCTGTTGTTTAAGATTAGCAAGATTTAATCTCACATCTAACACTGTCACAAATCCAGTCTTAGATAATTTTTTTACAGGGGTTCCATCACCAGCTGGAGCAGGCATTGTACTTCTTCCTATTATTATTAGTTTAGGAGATTTTTCGTACCTTTTAGATGAAGCACAGTATTTTCCAGTTATTATTATTATTATCTCCTCTTTTTTAATGATCAGTAAAATTCCAACCTATGCCTTTAAAAAAATAAAAATTACCAAAGCTTATGTTTTGTTAATTATGTTGTTTTCAGTTTTATTGTTTGGTTTCTTGATTACCTATACTTTTAATACTCTTTTTGTAATAGGGGTCATGTACTTGCTATCAATACCTGTAAGTTTTTTTCACTTAAGGTATCTTAAAAATAAACATAATTTAAAAACAGATTCTGGTGAAAGTTTAATTTCAGAAGATGTTTTGTAATACAATTTTACTTTCAGTATTATTTTGAAAAAATTTCAAAAAAAAAATTTAAGTCATAGTTCCAAACTTTGGTTAACTAGACAATTAAATGATCCTTTAGTAGCTGAGGCTAAAAAACAAAACTATCGATCTAGAGCTATATTTAAGTTTTTAGAAATTAATGAGAAGCATCAATTTTTGAAAAACAATTTAAATATAATTGATCTTGGGGCTGCTCCTGGAAGCTGGTCTCAACACACAAGTAAAATTAACAAAGACGGAGTTAATATTGCACTAGATCTATTGGATACAAAACCTATTAATAATTGTAAAATTATCAAAGGAGACTTTACTTCTGATGAAGTGCAAAACAAATTAGTCAATTTAGTAGAAGGAAAGAAATTTGATATAGTTTTGTCAGATATTGCAGAAAACTCTACTGGGAACAGGTCCCTAGATTCTATGAGAAGCAATATCATTACACTGGAAGTGATGAAATTTTCTCTAAAGCACTTAAAAAAAAATGGTAAGATTTTAATTAAGACATTTTCAGGAGTAGGTAATGAGGAAGTTGTGGATATGGCAAAGAAGAACTTCTCAAAACATATCTTTATTAAGCCAAAATCAAGCAGAAAGGATTCAAAAGAGCTCTATTTGTACTGTATTTTATAATTTATTGACATTTGTCTGTAGGCAAAATAAATAGGTTTATGGAACTAAATAAAGGCCTTACTTTTGATGATGTACTACTAGTACCAAAAAAATCATCTCATCTACCCTCACACTCAATTACTAAAACATTTTTAACCAATAACATTGAATTGAGTATCCCAATTATATCCGCCGCTATGGATACGGTTTCCAACTATCAGTTAGCAATCGCGATTGCTCAACTTGGTGGAATGGCATGCATTCACAAGAATATGTCTGTGGAAGAGCAATCACTGCAGATTAAAAATGTAAAAAAGTTTGAATCTGGAATGGTGATTAATCCAATCACTATAGGACCAGAAAGCGATATCTCTGATGCTATGAAATTAATGTCATCGAATAAGATTTCTGGAATACCTGTTGTAGATAATAACAAAACACTGGTAGGTATCATAACGAACCGTGATTTAAGATTTGTTAAAGACACGAAAGCAAAAGTTAAGTCTTTAATGACTAAAAAAGTTATAACTGTTGTTCAGGGCGTAAAGTTAGAAAATGCCAAAAAATTATTACATGAACATAGAATAGAAAAACTAGTCGTAGTTAATAAAAAATTTCAATGTGTTGGCTTAATTACGGTGAAAGATTTGGAAAAATCACAATTGTACCCAGACGCCTCTAAGGATATTAAGCAATCCCTAAGAGTAGCAGGTGCAATAGGTGTTGGTGAAGAAGGACTGATTAGAGCAGAACATTTAATTAACAGTGGTGTAGACGCTTTAATTTTAGACACGGCTCATGGACATTCTTCTTCTGTTCTAACCGCACTAAAAGATATTAAAAAGAAATTTAAATTTAAAAATATTATTGTGGGAAATGTAGCAACAGCTGATGCTGCAAAAGAACTTGCTGATTTAGGAGCTGATGCAATTAAAGTAGGAATTGGCCCAGGCTCAATATGTACGACTAGGGTTGTTGCAGGAGTGGGGGTTCCCCAATTTACAGCGATCCAGAATGTTGCTAATGGATTAAAAAATTACAAAACTAAAATTATAGCAGACGGAGGAATAAGATACTCTGGAGATATAGCAAAAGCGATAGGTGCTGGAGCTGACACAGTGATGGTTGGATCTTTATTTGCTGGAACTGATGAGGCACCTGGTGAAATTTTTTATTACCAAGGTAGAAGCTATAAGTCTTACCGAGGTATGGGTTCTCTAGCCGCAATGGCCAAAGGTTCTGCCGATAGATATTTTCAACAAGATGTTTCAGATGCTTTAAAATTAGTTCCAGAAGGAATTGAAGGAAGGGTGCCTTATAGAGGTCCTGTAAGAAATATTATCAATCAGTTAGTAGGAGGATTAAAATCATCCATGGGCTATGTGGGAGCCAAAACGATTGCAGAGTTAAAGAAAAAAGCTACCTTTGTTGAAATTACCAATTCTGGAATTAAAGAAGGTCATGTTCATGATGTTCAGATAACAAAGCAGTCACCCAATTATCCAACTGAAAGCTAAATGAAGTTTTTTATTATAGTTATATTTTGTTTATATAGTTCCGTTTCATACTCTGCAGAGAATAATTTTTTTACTAAAGGCAAAACTTTATTTGATCAAAAAAAAATTACAGAATCAAAAATAGAGTTTGAAAGAAGTATAGTCTCCGACCCCAAGCACGTTAATAGTTATATTTTTTTATCTAAAATTTTTTCAGAAACAAAAAAACAAGATGAGGAAAAAAAAAATTTAAACACTGCTTTATTGCTTGATTCTAAAAATGAAGAAGCTCTTTATTTAATGTCTTTGCTTAATATTAAAGAAGGGGACTACAAATCTTTAGAAATAAACTATGCTATTTTAAAACTTAACTGTTCTAAATTTTGTGATCAGCTAGACCATTTAAACAAATCAATTAAAAAATTTAACAAATCATGAGCAAGGCAGTATCTGGCCAAAAAGTCTTGATTGTAGACTTTGGTTCTCAAGTAACTCAACTAATTGCAAGAAGAGTTAGAGAGCAGTCTGTTTATTGTGAAATTATTAGTTTTCAAAATTTCAATAAGCTTAAATCTATCGAAAATACCAAGGGAGTTATTTTATCAGGTGGACCATCCTCAACATCTGAAGCAAAATCTCCAAGAATTAAGAACTATGAATTGTTAAAAAACATTCCAATCTTAGCCATTTGTTATGGCCATCAACTAATAGCTAAAAAATTTGGAGGTAAAGTTAAGTTTACAAATAAAAAAGAATTTGGAAGAGCTGAAATTTATGAAAAATCTAATTCATTGCTTACTAAAGGTTTTTTTAAAAGCAAAAAAAATACCGTTTGGATGAGTCATTCAGATCAGGTGATTAAAATGGGAAATGGTTTTTCGGTTGTAGCTGCAACTAAAAATGCAAAGTATGCTATCACTCAAAATATTAAACAAAAAATTTATACAGTTCAGTTTCATCCTGAAGTAGTTCACACTAATCAAGGAAAAATTATTTTTAAAAATTTTATTTTTAATGTTTGTAAATGTCAAAAAAATTGGACAGATGAATCTAAGTTAGAAAAAATAATTTTTGAAATTAAAAAAACCGTAGGAAAGAAAAAGGTTTTGTGTGCTTTATCAGGAGGCGTGGATAGTAGTGTATTAGCTCACATATTAAAAAAAGCATTAAGTAATAGGGTCTATTGTGTTTACATAGATACAGGGTTGATGAGGAAAAATGAGAGTAAGGAAATCGTTTCTATTTATAGAAAAAAATTTAAAAAAAATTTTATTTATTTAAATGAAGGACGACTGTTTCTAAAAAATTTACATAAAGTTTCTGACCCCGAGAAAAAAAGAAAGATAATAGGAAAAACTTTTATCAAAGTATTTGAAAAGTTTTCTAAACAAAGCAAAGGGATTGATTTTTTAGCTCAAGGAACTCTTTATCCAGATATAATAGAAAGCCAAAGTTTTTCTGGAAGCCCTAGTTCTAAAATCAAATCACATCACAATGTTGGTGGTCTCCCTAAAAAAATGAACTTTAAATTAATCGAACCATTTCGAGAAATGTTCAAAGATGAAGTTAGAAAGCTTGGAAAAAAAATGAATATTGAAAGTACTATTCTTGACAGACATCCTTTTCCAGGACCAGGCTTGGCTATTAGAATTTTGGGCTCTATTAGTGATCATAAAATTAAAATTTTACAAAATGCGGATGATATTTTCATAAGAGAATTGAAAAAAAAAGGTTTATATAAAGATATTTGGCAAGCATTTGCAGCATTGCTACCTGTGAAATCAGTTGGTGTAATGGGGGATGGTAGAACGTATGATTTTGTATGCGCCTTAAGAGCTGTTACCTCTACTGATGGCATGACAGCTGATTTTTATAATTTTAATTACAAGGATATATCTGATATTAGTAACAAAATTGTAAATGAAGTTAGCGGTATCAATAGGGTTGTTTATGACGTGACCTCTAAGCCACCTGGAACTATAGAATGGGAATAAAAAATAATAAAATTAAAATTTTTTGTAAGCAAAAGCGACCCTTAGTTTGTCTCACTGCTTACAACAAGCATATGGCTACTATTGTGGATCCTTTTTGCGATTTAGTATTAGTTGGGGATTCATTGGCCATGGTACTTTATGGAGAAACCAACACTAATAATATCTCCTTACAAACTATGATTCGGCATGGAAAATCTGTTGCAAGAGGATGCTCCAAAAGTATCGTTATTGTAGATATGCCCAAAGGAACCTATGAAGCTTCAGAAAAACTAGCTCTTAAAAATGCAAAAAAAATTTTAAAGGAAACTGGTTGTGACGGAGTAAAATTAGAGGGAGGGGTTAAAATTTCACACTGCATTAAATTGCTAGTTAAAAATAAAATACCCGTTATGGCTCATATTGGACTTATGCCCCAACAAGTAAAGCATCCAAAAGACTACAGGGTAAAAGGTAGGTTTTTAGAAGAACAGGAATTAATTATAAGTGACTTGAAGGCAGTAGAAAAAGCTGGAGCCTTTTCTGTAGTAATCGAAGCTGTTACTGAAAAATTGGCTAATAAATTAACCAAACTTTCAAAAATTAAAACTATAGGAATTGGTGCGAGTAAGAAATGTGATGGGCAGATTTTAGTAACGGAAGATCTGTTAGGTTTTTTTAGTAAAAATGCTAAATTTGTTAAAAAGTATGCAGATATAAATAGCTATATCAGCAAAGCTGTTAAAAAATTTAAATCTGATGTAATTAAAAGAAAATTTCCATCAAAAAAAAATATTTATTAAATGTCAAAAGAATTAGATAATCAAGTATCAGAAAGCGTCTTTAATGATAAAATCTTCAATTTTTATCAAAAGAGAAAATATTATATTATAGGTTTGGCTATTGTTGTAGTTTTAATACCTATTACCTTTCAAATTTTTTTATCTATAGATAAAAAGAATAATTCAAAAGAACTAGAAAAATATAGTGAAATAATTCTTACAACAGATAAAAAAAAACAAGAAGTTGAGCTTGAAAAATTATTACAATCTACTAACGAAACTGTCTCATTGTTAGCCCTTAACCAATTACTTGAAATTAACAAAGATTCAAAACAAAAATCAATTTCATTTATTGACCAGTTGTTAAATACCAATAAATTTTCTAAGAAAAATACAAAATATTTAAAAATTAAAAAATCTTTATTGGTATTTGATACCGCTACTGAGGTGGAAATGTTAAATTTAATAGACTTAAAGAGCAAAGATTCTGCCTTTAGAAAAATGTCTTTTGAAATTATGTACGATTTTTATATTAGCAAAAAACAAAACTTAAAAGCCAATGACCTCAAGAGGTTAATTGATGAGAACTAGTGTCATTTTATTTTTTTGTTTCTTTTTATTAAATTGTTCTAAAGAAGTTGAGCTGGGAATAGATATAGAACAGCTTAAAAATGACGGAGTAACTGTTTTAAAAAAAATAAACAATTCAGAAAAATTGAATGAAGAAAGTACATTAATATCTAAAATTAATTTAAACAATCCTAGCAATTTCCAGAATTGGAGACATCCTAATTTTAATTTTCAAAACCTAGTCCCACATCCAAAGTTTGAAGGAAATTTTTCTAACATTAAGAAAACTTATAAATTCAAAAAAGTAAAAAAAAACATTTACTTAAAAAATATTATTAAAGCTAATAGCAAGATTGTTTATGTTGATGATTATAGTAATTTACACATTTTAGATCAGGATCTAAATTTGATAAATAAATTTCAAATTTATAAAAAAAAACTATTTAAAAATTATTCTTTAAAGTTCTCTATAGCATCCAATGATAATTTTGTTTTTGTAGCAGATAATTTAGGAGGAGTATTAGCATACGATATTGTTAATTTTAAATTGGCCTGGAGAATAGAGCTGGGAGTTCCTTTGTTATCCAACATGGTACTCTATAAAGAAAATCTTTTTATTACCAACTCAAATGGAAAAATTTTCTCTCTGAATTCTATAGATGGTAAAGTTAACTGGAGCTATGAAACAGGCTCCTCTGGAACAAGCTCTCATAAAGCATACCAATTAGTTGTCGCTAACGATAAACTTTTATTTTCTAACGATTTTGCCAATATTTATTGCATAGATCTTAAAAAACAAAATTTATCGTGGAGAATTACCCTGGAACGTAAAAGCGATTATAGTGATGTATCTTTTTTAGAGCTATCTAATTTGGTTATAGAAAAAAATAACCTTTTTCTATCATCTAGTTTTGGCTCAGTTCTTAAGATTGATATTGAGTCAGGAAAAATTATTTGGTCTAACAGTGGAAACTCCAACATTCGACCACTGATAACAAAAAGCCATATTATACTTGTTAACCAAGGAGGTGTTTTTAATGTTTTTAATAAAGAAAGTGGAAAAATGGTCTTCCAAAAAAATTTATTTGAAATTTTAAAATCTAATAATATTAAATTAAAACAAACAAAAGTTAGTAATTTATTTTCTGCATCTGGTGTCATTTATGTTTTTACAGATAATAAGTTTATTTTTCAAATTAATAGTCTCAATTTAGAATCCATTGTTTATTTAAAAGTTTCTAAAAGTCCTCAATCTAATCTCGTGTTTTCTGATGGATCTGCTTATTTTATATCGAGCAATAAAATTTATAAAAATTAATGACTATTAATATTTCAATCGTAGGAAAGCCCAATGTAGGAAAGTCGACTTTTTTTAACAAGATTTTTTCTAAAAATATATCAAAAGTTGCTGATGAGCCTGGAACAACCAAGGATGTGATTTCTGAGTCTTTTTTGTTTGGTAATGAAGAATTGGTATTTCACGATACTGGAGGACTAAAAAAAAAAGCTAAGTCTAAAGATGAAAATCAATCCTATATTACTAAGGAATGCTTAACTGCTATTAATAATTCTTCTATCGTTATTTTTATGATGGATGCAAACGACAAGTTTACTAAAAATGACAAGCAAATTTGCAGAATGATTTTAAATAAATTTAAAACATTAATTGTTATTATTAACAAAGCTGATTTAATTAAAGATGAAATCAAAACCAGAACAAAATACTTTAACTATTACTTTGAAAATTTATTTTCAGACATTTTGATCAAGCCTCATTTTTTCTCTTCCATCATGGAAAAAAGCCCTGATGTGTTTCTTAGAAAGATTTGTAGCCTTGATCAATCTACTAAAATTATGATTAGTAACAATAAATTAAATACTTTTTTAGAAAAAACTAATAATTCTCATAGAGCTCCACAAAAAGGAAATTTTAGACCCAAAATTAAATTCTTAAAACAAGTCAACTCTAGGCCTATTATTTTAAAAGCATTTGGAACTAGATTAAAAGGGGTCAATAAGGACTATAAAAATTATTTTTTAAAACAATTTCTAAGTCATTTTAGCATTTACAATAAAGTAGTAATTATTAAGTTTGTAAATAACGAAAATCCCTTTAGCTAGAGTTATCCTGTAAAGTTACTGAGTAAAGATAATTGATTGTTTTTTTCAGTTTGGTTCTTAAAATCCTGAGGAATTACTGGATAGTCTCCGGTAAAACAATGATCTGTGAATTGTGGATTTTTATTATCTCTTTTTTCATGCCCTAGGGCGTTATAAACTCCATCTATACTTAAAAAAGATAACGTCTTAACACCAATAATTTTTCTCATTTCTTCTATACTGTTATTCGCAGCTAACAATTCGGATACATTCGGCGTATCAATTCCATAATAATCAGGAAATTTAATTGGAGGACTTGAAATTTTCATGTGTACCTCTTTTGCTCCCACCTCATACAACATCGAGACAATTTTTTTAGAAGTAGTTCCTCTAACAATAGAATCGTCCACTAAAATAATTCTTTTATTTTTGATTAATGCTCTATTTGGATTGTGTTTAAGTTTAACACCCAATTGTCTAATTTGTTGAGTTGGTTCAATAAACGTTCTTCCCACATAATGATTTCTTATTATTCCCATATCAAATTGTATTTTAGACTCTTCAGAATATCCAATGGCAGCAGGATTGCCAGAATCTGGCACTGCAGATATCAAGTCAGCTTCTGTAGAAAATTCTTTAGCTAGTTGTTTGCCTAGGTTTTTTCTATACTCATAAACCCCTTTGCCTCCAACAATGCTGTCTGGTCTTGAAAAATAAATATACTCAAAAATACATGGTCTGGGATTTTGTTTAGGAAATGGCTTGATGCTTTCAATACCGTCTTTGTTGATAATTACTATTTCACCGTTTTCAACCTCTCTTATAAATTCCGCTCCAATTATATCTAAGGCACAAGTTTCAGATGCAAAAATATAAGAATCACCAAGCTTTCCCAATACCAAAGGTCTGATACCATAAGGATCTCTAATACCAACAAGCTTTTTATTAGTTAGCATAACCATTGCGTAGCCACCCTGAATCTGGAAAATAGAATCGATAATTTTGTCGATGATTTTAGTCCTTCGTGATTTTGCTATTAACTGAACAACTGTTTCCGTATCAGAGGTTGTTTGAAATATTGCTCCTTCTTTGACCATTTTTTCCCTAATATGTATGGCATTGGTAAGGTTTCCATTATGTGCAATGCTGATACCACCTAAATATAAATCTGCAAAGAAAGGCTGGATGTTTCTAACAATAGGAAGTCCTGTTGTTGAATAGCGATTATGCCCAATAGCTGCATTTCCAGGAAGTTGATCGATTATTTTTTTACTTGTAAAGTTGTCACCTACAAGGCCTCGTCTTTTAACTGAATGAAAATTTTTACCATCAAAGGTGTTGATACCACAGGCCTCTTGCCCTCTGTGTTGTAATGCATGTAAACCTAACGCCGTAAGAGATGCTGCATCCTTGTGGTTATAAACACCAAAGACACCACACTCTTCTCTTAATCTATCGTCTAGCACAGGCAATCCATTACATTAAATGACATAAAGAGTCATTTAGTAATTTTATCTACATTTTCTTTACTTTTTTCTATGTATTCATACCTTTTGGGTAGATTTTCAGTTAAGAATTCTTGACCCCATACAATGAATGTAAAAAATTTTCCTTCATTTAGATTCGAACTCCATTTGGGAAAGGGATGAACAAAATGCAAAAAAGTAAAGATAGACACAAAATATACATAACCTTTTACAAATCCAAAAACAAAACCAAAAAATTTATCCACCCCTCCAAGGCCTGTCCAGGACATAGTTTTTTTCATTCCCTTTGAAACCAGAATAGTTAGAAATAAAAAAATAATAAAAATTATACCACCAAATACCATATCGTGAGTAAATTCTGACTCAATGATATTTTCGGTATACGGAGTTGCAATAGGTAAAAAAATTTTAACTGCAATGATAGATAATATCCATTTCAAAAAAGATAAAAGGCTAAGTACAAATCCATTCTTTAGTGATAAAAAAGAATTTAAAATTAAGAAAAAAATAAAAATAAAATCAATTGTTGAAAAGACTTCAATAAAATCTAAAAAATTATCCATTAGTTTCCGGAGCAAATTGAATAAGAAGTCTTGGCAGTAGAGTTAAAACCAAAATTAAAGCAGTGATCATTGCTAAACCAGTAAAAAGACCAAAATAAATAGTAGGTATGAAATTTGAAAAACCTAATATAGAAAAACCAAAAACAATTGTTACCGAGGTGCTTATAATTGCTTTTCCTACTGTGTGATGGCAAATATAAACAGCATCATTCTTATTTTTACGTTCTTTAATTTCTTGTCTAAATCTGTAAATGTAGTGAATACTATTATCGACCGCTATTCCTATGGTAATTGCAGCGATCGTGATGGTCATCATATCTAGCGGTATATTTAAAGCTCCAATAAAACCTAGTACAAAAAAAGCAGCAATAAAATTTGGTATAGTTCCTATGAGAGAGTAGGTTAAAGATCTAAATAAGATTAAAAACATCAGAAAAATTCCCAGCATAACAATTCCTAGAGTTTTAATTTGAGAATCGAACAGACTCTGAAGTAAATTGTTAAATATCACTAGCACGCCGGTAATCTTAAATTCATCTTGTTTGAACATAAACTTTGTTTGCAAATCAGATTGGATTTTTTCTATTAAATCCTTTCTTCTAAGGTCTGGTTTGGAATCTAGAATTCTCATCGTAATTCTAGCCTCATCATTTTGTACAGAGATATATGGATTTATGATATTTTTCTTAATGTCTTCTGGTAGTTTATTATACAAAACACCCATTTCAAGGGATCCAAGTTTTTTCCCATTGTTTAAGCTTTCAGCAATATCCAAAATGGAAGAAAAAGATAAAACTTTTCCAATATTCTGATTTTGTTCTAGATATTTATGAACTGATATAATTTTGTCTATTTTGTCTCTGGTAAACCAATATTTGTACTTCTCATCAAAAGCTTGTTGTTTATCTTCACCTAAGTAGTCATCTTTTTTTACAGTAGATCCTAAAAAATCGTCCTCTTTATTTACAGCACTTGTTTTTTTAAATTTTAAAATTATTTCTAACGGAGTTGTTCCTCCTAGCTTTTCATCTATATTTTTCATACCTTTGTAAATTTCGGTCTTACTACTAAAATAATTAATAAAACTATTTTCCACTTTTAGTTTGCTAATTCCATAGATCGAAAAAACAATTAAGAATACAGACAAGGAATAAATAAGTTTTGGAAATTGAGTGGAAATATAAGCAAGCAGTTCGGCAAATTTAGATTTCTTCTCTTTTATTTGAACAGATACCTTTGGATTAAACACAAGAATTAATGAAGGCAGTAGCAAAAAGGATAATGCGAATGATACTAGCAAGCCATAAGTCATCATCCATCCAAAGTCCATCACAGGTTTAATGTCACTAAACACCAAAGACATAAATGCACAAATGGTAGTTAGAACCGCATAAAAAATTGGGTAAAAAATATTGGAAGATGTTTTGACAACCAGATCAATAGGTGTGGTATTTTCATTTTCATTTTTTATCTGAATATATCGAACTAGATAATGAATATTCATGGAAATAGTTAAGATCAGCATTAGCGCGATAAAATTGGAAGAGATAACAGTAACTTTCCATTGCAAAGCTCCTAAAAAACCCACCATTATTAATATGGAAGAAAAACAATTGATCAATGGAAAAGCTACCCATTTCAAATTTCTAAACACCATCCATAAAATAAATATAATGAATGCGAAAACTCCAAATCCAAAAATGACAATATCATTTTTAATAAAAGTAATCATGTCATCCGCAATCATTGGAATTCCGCTAAGTCTAATAGTGGCAGATTGATTCTGCTCAGCAATTAAATTTTTAATTTCCTGGTTGTAACTTGATATCAAATCGCCTTGTATCTTTTTTTCCATATCTAGATTTTCATTAGTGTTTTTTAAATTAACAAGTACGCTTTCGTCAGGATTGTTATCCTCCAACAATCTCGATTTTTTGGAAATAAGATCTAAATATTTTTTGTTTTCTTTTAGATAAACAACAATGCCAAATGTTTTTGAGTCTTCACTTATAATAAGATTTTTATAGATAGGACTGTTGGTAAGTTCTTTAATAGCAGTTTCAAACTCTATATTTGGACTCGTGATGTATTTTAGATTTTGGATCCTCTCCATCAAAGGTTCATCAGAACTCTGCAGCAAGGGAGCATTAATAATACTGATAGTTTTGCTTACCCATTTCAATTCGTTGATTTTAGTAACAAATTTTTCCAACTCTAAAATAGAATTTTTGTTTATGGTAGCTTTAGGCTCGTAGGTTAAGATAAAAAATTCTTCTGATCCATATCTTTCGTTGACCTCTCTAAGATACTTTAAGTCTGGATCATTTTCTAACAAGAGAGTATCGGCGGAAGCATCTAATTTAAAATTTTTAGAAAAATATAATGAACCCAGAAGTATGACAATCAGCCCCAATAGAATTAGTTTAGGAAAATTAAGTAATTTTTTATACATGAAGAAACAGCTTTCTAGATGTACTTTTTATCATATCTTTGAGACATACAAGTAATAATTCTGTAGGGGATAGTCCCTGTCTGTTTTGCAAAATCATCAATTGTATAATCAGAGTTGTATATATCAATCATATCTCCAACTTTAATTTTATTTTTAAACTTGGTTACATCTAAAATAATCAAATCCATAGATACTCTTCCTATAATAGAAACTTTTTTTCCTTTAAATAGAAAAAAACCTTTATTGCTTAAACGAATATTTAGTCCATCCGCATATCCAATAGGTATAGTGGCAGTGGTGGTATTTTTCTTGGTATAAAAAGTTCTAGAGTAACCAATAGATTCTCCTCTCTTAATTTGATTAATTTGAGTAACCGGAACCTTGAGAGAAACTGCATGTTTGATACCCTTGTGAAATGTTCTTTTACCACCGTAAAGACTAATACCAGGTCTAACCATGTCATAATGATATTGTTTACCTAAAAATATGCCACCCGATGCCGCTAAGCTATATTTACAATTGGGAAATTCTTTTTTGATCTTTTCAAATCTAGTCTTTTGAATATTATTATATTTATTATTTTTTTCATCCGCACAAGCCAAATGACTCATAAAAGTTATGTCTTTAAATAAATATAATTTTTTTTTATTTTTTTTTAATTTATCAACGTCCTTATCTTGAAAACCAAGTCGGTTCATACCTGTGTCTACATGTATCATAATATTTCGTTGGTAATTTTTTTTAAGATATTTAGTCCACTTTTCAAATTGCGAATAGGTATTTAATACAGGGATTAATTTATTTTTAAAAAAAACAGATTCCTCCTTTATACCAAGTCCATTTAATACAAAAATATTAATTAATTTAAATTTTTTTCTAATCTTTAAAGCTTCTTTCACATTGGCCACGAAAAAATTTTTGCACTTTAGCTTAACTAAAGACGCTACGATTTTATTAGCCTCGCCCAATCCATAACTAGAGGCTTTAACGGTAGCCGAAACTACAGATGGCTTGCAGAATTTTTTTAAAAATAAGTAGTTATTTTTAATGGATGTTAAGTTGATCGATACTTGTCCTGAAGAATGTTTCATAGCTTTAAAAGCTATTTATATAAAGGATTTCTTTATTTCTGTAACCAAGAATTTATGACTGTGCGTCTTTAAATTTAGTATACGCGCTTTCAAACTCAAGTCTTATAATACCAGTAGGACCGTGCCTTTGTTTTCCAATTATTAGCTCTGCTTGACCATGAATTAGACTCATTTTTTCTTGCCATTCTACGTGCTCAGCCGTACCAACTCTTGGTTCCTTTTTTTCTTCATAGTATTCTTCTCTATAAACAAACATCACTACATCTGCATCTTGTTCAATAGATCCAGATTCTCTCAAATCAGACAGTTGTGGTTTTTTATCATCACGCTGCTCTACAGCCCTAGATAGCTGAGACAATGCTAAAACAGGAACATCTAATTCCTTTGCCAATGCTTTTAAGCCTTGCGTAATTTCTGCTACTTCTTGAACACGACCTTCATTTCTATAGCTTCCAGATTTCATTAGCTGAATGTAATCAACTATAATCAAATCAAGTCCATGAAGTCTTTTAATTCTTCTTGCTCTATTGCTTAAAGTTGAAATGGTAATAGCAGGAGTGTCATCTATAAAGAGTGGCAAGTTCTCCAAATTCTTAGAGCTTTCAAGGAACTTCTCAAACTCATCTTGATTAATATTTCCTTTTCGTATGTCATTTGATTTTACTCTAGATTGCTCAGATAGAATTCTTGTAGACAGCTGTTCAGATGACATCTCTAAAGAAAAGAAGGTGACAGTAGATTTTTTATTATTTTCTTGTATTTGTCTTGCCGCATGAAAGGCTATATTCGTAGCTAAGGCTGTTTTTCCCATGGATGGTCTTCCAGCAATAATTAACAAATCGGATTTATGTAAACCTCCCAATCTATCGTCTAAATCCCTCAATCCAGTAGGTACCCCGACAATTCCACCTTCATTTTTATAAGCAGAAGATGCAACAGCGATAGTTTCAGCTAGAGCTTCTTTAAATTCAACGTAAGACTTATTGAATTTACCACGCTCAGCTATATCAAATAATTTTTTTTCAGCAGATTCTATGATCTGTTCAGCATTAATTTCAGAGTTTTTATTTTGAGATTCTTCTAGCGTTTCTTTAGATATGTCGATTAAATTTCTTCTTATCTTTAAATCGTGAAGTAAATTAGCATAATATTTTATTTGAAGTTTAGAAGTTGAAAACTTAGTAAGCTTAACTAAATACTCGCTACCTCCTATTTCATTTAACTCGTCTTCGTTTGAAAAAAAGTTCTTTAAAGTAATAGGGTTTGCTAACAAACCCTTAGCCATTAAGTCGCTAATGATTTTATAAATTTTTTTATTGATAGGATTGAAAAAAAATTCTTCATTGATATCTGAAATTTCATCAAATATTTCATTGGAAAGCAATATGGTTCCTAACACCGTTTGTTCAGCTTCAAGATTTTGCGGTGATGTGTCTAATCCAGATAATATTTCGACATTTTTAAGAGAACTCATGAACTTTATAGTATTATCTAATAGCAAAGGTTCAACAACAATGTTTTAAATCGGTGTGTGGAGAAGTTAGTTAAATATTTTGACTATTCAACTTTTGGTTTTACATTTAAATTGATAGTAGCAATTACTTCAGCGTGTAAATTAATTAAGACTTTTGAAATACCTGTGTTTTTCAATTGACCTTTTGTTTCAACTTTTTCTGCAGATATATCTAGATTTTTTTGCTCTTTGATCAAAGTTACAATTTCTTTAATGTTAATAGATCCATAAAGCTGGCCGTTTTCCATAGCCTCTTTATAAATTTCTAATTCCGCATTATTTAATACCTGAAATACCTCATTGGCTTTATTTTTTTCAATTTCATTTTTCTTATTGATTTCACTTTTTTGCTGCTCAAAATATTCAGTGTTTTTTTTATTTGCCACTAGAGCTTTTTTATTTTTTAATAAAAAATTTCTTGCATAACCATCTTTGACCGTTACCTTTTCACCGATTGCTCCAAGTTTTTTTATATTTTCTAGTAGAATTACTTGCATGTTAATTACCAACGTATGGCATTAAAGCCAAAACTCTTGCTTTTTTAATTTCTTTAGAAAGTGCTCTTTGTTTTCCAAAAGATACATTGGTTATTCTACTAGGCAGAATTTTCGCAGTATCTGATACGTATTTTTTTAATAATTTGATATTTTTGTAATTGATTTCAGGAGCACCTTTGCCACTTAACGGACAAGACTTATTTGGTTTGGTCGTAGATTTGTTAAAAAGTGCATTTCCACCTTTATTGAATTTTTTTTTACCTTTTTCTTTTCTTTTAACCATTATGAAGTTACCGTTAAACCAGATTCTTCTTCTGGTATTTTTTTTATTTTCATAGAAAGAAATTTTATTATTCTTTCATCATATCTTTCAAATTTTTCTAATTCCTTGATAACTTTGCTGTTTCCTTCGATGTAAAGGTTACTATATTTTCCTCTGTAATTTTTTTTAATAGAATAGGCTAAAGATCTTATTCCCCAATTTTCTTCTTTGACAATTTTGCTGTCATTTTTCTTTAAAATTTCTTCAATTTTTTCTTTTATAGAGTTAGATCCCTCTTCATTTAGTTCTGGGACCGTAATATATGTATGTTCGTAGTAGTTCATTTAATAATTATAAGTGTTTAAAAAAACAGTTGAATATAATATTATCTTCGTCATATCAAGCTATATAAAGAACTTATTACATTGAAAAAATCAATATTATTTCCAGGCCAAGGGTCCCAATATGTCGGTATGGGTCTTGATGTTTATGAAGCTTTTGACGAAGCCAAAGAGGTATACCAGGAAGTAGATGACGTTTTGCAAACCAATTTGAGCAACATTATCTTTAGAGGCGAGGCTTCGGATCTGAACCTAACAGCAAATACTCAGCCTGCAATTATGGCAACAGGTGTTGCTATATTTAGGGTATTACAAAAAAAGAATAACCTTAAAATAACAGACTTTTCTTTTTGCGCTGGCCATTCTTTAGGCGAATATACAGCTCTTGTTTGTGCAGAATCTTTAAGTTTAGCTGATGCTGCAAAAATATTAAGAGCTAGAGGTCAAGCAATGCAAAGTGCAGTCAAACCAGGGGAGGGTAGTATGGCGGCTGTTCTTGGTTCAGAGATTAAGGATATAGAACAATTGATTAAAGAATCTAATTATTCAACAGTAGAAATTTCTAACGATAATTGTCCAGGCCAAATAGTAATAAGTGGAAAAAAATCAGAAGTTGATGAATGTTTAATTGGTATTAAGCAAAAGCTTTCCAAAAAAAGCATCTCACTTCCTGTGTCTGCCCCTTTTCATTGCCAACTAATGAAACCTGCAGCGGAAGAAATTAAAGACTTGATTATGAATTTAAGTATGAAGAATCCTCTCATCCCCATAGTTTCCAATGTAACTGCCGAAGCTGTTACCCAGGCTGATGAAGTTAAGCAACTATTGATACAGCAAATTTATAAAAGAGTACGATGGAGAGAGATCATTGAATATATGTTTAAAAATTCTAATGACAGTTTCTTAGAAATAGGACCTGGCAAAGCACTTAGTGGCATGCTTAAAAGATTTAAAAAAGAAATTGAAATTAAAAACTACAACAATAGAGAGGATCTTGAACTATGACATTTTCAGACTTAAAAGATAAAAAAATAATTTTAACAGGAGGATCTAGAGGTATCGGTCTTTCAATGTTAGATAAGTTTTATGCGATAGGATCTAAGGTTTTAATTATTGGATCTAATAAAGAAAACTTAGAAAAAACAAAAGCAAAATACCCAAACATTCTCACAGAAGCGTTTGATTTAGGAAATCATGATGAAATACCTGATTTATTTAAAAAGTGTATTGAGCAGCTAGGAGGTCTTGATGTATTGATAAATAATGCTGGAATCACAAAAGATAATTTGGCTATTAGAATGAAAAAAGAAGAGTGGACAAAAGTCATTGATGTAAACCTTACTTCTAGCTTTTTAATGGCTCAAGAGGCCATCAAAGTTCTTATCAAAAACAAATCTGGGTCTATAATAAATATCAGTTCGGTTGTTGCTCACTTGGGAAACGCAGGGCAGGTTAACTATGCTAGTTCCAAAGCTGCTCTTATTGCCATGTCCAAGTCATTGGCTAGAGAATATGCTAAAAAAAATGTTAGAGTAAACTGTATATCCCCAGGGTTTATCGAATCAGACATGACCTCAATTTTAAAAGATGATCAAAAAGAAATGCTATTAAAGAACATTCCTATGGCAAAAATGGGTACCGGAGAAGATATTGCAAATATAGCAATGTTTTTAGCGTCCAACCTATCTGGTTACATTACAGGGGAGACAATACATGTAAATGGGGGCATGTATATGGCTTGATTAATTTCATTTATTAATCTAAAGAAAAAATAACCATATAACAAAAATAGAAGGAACATAATGAGCGAAGTTGGAGATAAAATTAAAAAGATAATTGTTGATCATTTAGGTGTTGATGCTGAGAAAGTTACTGATGAGGCTAGCTTTATCGACGATCTTGGTGCTGACAGTTTAGATACAGTAGAATTAGTTATGGCATTTGAAGAGGAATTTGGAGCTGAAATTTCAGACAGTGAAGCAGAAAAAATTCTAACAGTTGGTGATGCTATAAAATTTGTTGAGAATAGCACATCTAAATAAGTTTTTTGTTAAAAGAAAAAAAAAGGGGAGTTCTGATTGTTATTTCCTCCCCTTCGGGTGCGGGCAAAACCACTATAGCCAAAAAGTTAGTTTCTAAAAAACTCAACATCGAACTTTCCGTATCTCTAACCACCAGAAAACCAAGATCCAATGAAATTGATAAAGTAGACTATCATTTTGTACCCAAGAAATTCTTTCAAACAAAGATTAAGCAAAAATACTTTCTAGAATATGCAAAAGTGTTTGATAATTTTTACGGAACATCTCAAAAAGCAATTACTAATCAATTAAGTAAAGGCAAAAATATCCTATTAGATATTGATTGGCAGGGTGCAAGGCAGGTCAGAAAAAAAATGCCAACTGACACCGTTAGTATATTTATTCTACCCCCATCCTTAAAGGTTTTAAAACAAAGATTAATGAAAAGAGAATCTAGCTTAGCATTTGTTAATAATAGAATGAGTAAAGCTAAAAAAGAAATAGCTCATTGGAATGAGTATGATTATGCAGTGGTTAATAAAGATTTACAAAAATGCTTAAAAGAAATTAAAAAAATTTTAGAAATACAAAAGTATAAATCATCCACAAAAACTATTTTAAAATTTTAATCTTTTAACAGTTTTGCCAATCGGTAAAAATTTTCTTTACTTATATTTTCTGCTCTCAGGTCAAAATACTGATCTAGCTTATTTACCTCAATAACTCTTTCATCAAATAATTGCTTGATCTTATTTTTTAGTTTTTTTCTTCTATTGGCAAACAAGGTTTTAGATAAAAGCTCAAGTTTATGAATATTTTTATCATTAATAATAGTTTTTTTTAAAGGCACAAATTTAATCATGACGGAATCGACTTTTGGAACAGGAAAAAAATCATTTTTATTTATGTCTAAAATTTTTGAACACTGAAAAAAGGCAGATACAATCAGAGATATTCTTCCATATTTTTTTGAATTTTCTTCAGAAAGAATTCTTTCTCCAACTTCCTTTTGAAACATTAAAATCATTTGATCAAACCATGGGTTAGATATGTATTGATTAATCCATTTAAGAAGTAGTTTTAAAGAAATATTGTAGGGAAGGTTGGAAATGATAGTGGCATTTTTTGAAAACACAGATGTTTCATCAAATTGCAATGCATCTTCATTCATTATAGAATGCTCTTTTTTAACAAAAACATCATCCAATTTTTGAATTAAGCCCTTATCAATTTCAACTGCTAGATATTTTTTTGGGTTAATTTTAACAATTTCTCTACTTAAAGCTCCATCGCCAGGACCAACCTCATAGACTAGAGAGTTGGTAGTGATGTTTGCGGATGTTATAATTTGATCAATAATAGTTTGGTTATTTAAAAAATTTTGACCAAATTTTTTTTTCATATTTTTTTATAGTGCTTTTCAAAAAACTTTAAAGCAGCAATAAAACTTTCAGGGTTAGCTAGGTTTTTATTTTTCAAGTTACTAGCAGTTCCATGGTCAGGTGAAATTCTTAAGAAAGGAAGTCCTAAAGTTATGTTTATTGCATCATATTTATGAATGTATTTAAACGTAGGAAGAATTTGATCATGGTAATGACCCACTAAGCAATTAATATTTTTTTTATTAATTTCATTAAATGCTACGTCTGGAACCAAAGGTCCAATTACCTTTATCTTGTCTTTAATTAATTTTTTTATAGCAGGGTTAATTTTATCTTTTTCTTCTATTCTTTTTTTAAAATCCATACCATTATGAGGATTGAACCCCATTACTCCAATAGTTGGTTTTTTGATGCCAATTATATTTTTATAAAAGTTACTTATGTTATTAATGTTGGTGATAATTTTTTTTTTGGTTAAACTTCTAGACACATCTTTAATCATAATGTGCGTTGTATTAGGACATACAGAAAAATTCTGATTATACAAAAGCATTGTTTCTTTGCCTCTTTTATTAAAAGCATCGGCAGCATATTCTGTAAATCCAGGATAGCTTCCAGGTAAAAAACGCTTGTTTAATGGTAAGTTAATAATTCCATGTGCTTTTTTCTTTTTTACCAAGTCAAAAGCAAGATCAAAACATTCCTTCAAATATAGCTTTGTATTTTTTTTTCTTTTTACATTTATATAATTTATTGATTTGTTATTTTTTCCAATATAAGTGCTTATTTCTTCTTGATCACCAATAACCAAGTATTTATTTTTTAATTTTCTTTTTAAAAAGTTTTGGGATTTTTTAATAATTTCGTAGTTAATACTAAATGGATCTGAAGCTAGAATAAGAATTTTTTTTTTCATTTCATAATTTTGATTAGTAGTTTTTTTTTAGTTAGGTCAAGATGGTTTCTAGAGTAAAAATTAAATTTTTTATTTTTTTCTTGATTAATTAGATCGTTTTTTTTATTAATGGTTTCGGGATTGTTAGTGTCTATATAGCCCAATGCAATTAATCTTTGATCGATTTCATTTATATTTATGTTAAGTTTCCAACCATATTTCCTGGAGATTAATGCATTCCAAGCATAGTCAGTTTGAATTTTTTTTTTAATTTTACTGTGAATTCTTGTAGATACAATTCCGCTATTGTTTAGTTTTTTTTTTATATTTAAGTAGGTTTCGTTGTTAGATTCTTCATTTATTTCAATTTTATTAGATGTTATTTCAATTTCCTTAACAGCTTGGTCTATTAAGTTTTCTAAAGCTTTTTGCTGTAGTGTATTTTTATTAATTTCTTTTAAATCATTTAAAGATTGAATAATTAATACTTCATCATTGAGGTCTATATTGTTAATGGAAATATTATTTACAGTAGCTAGAGTTGTGATTTTCTCATTAGAATTAGCTAAGCTAGAGTAAAAAATAATAAAAATGATTAATATTTTTTTCATTTTTTGGAGTTTAATTTAAGAATTTAGATAAGTCAGGTGCAACAGGTGAGCCAAATGGTTTCAACACAATAGAAAATGTTAAATTGTTACTGGGCTGGAGCTCTTCATCTTGATAAAATTTCTTGGACAAATTTAGACCAATTTTTAAGCAATCACTTTCATAATTTGTTTCAATAAAATTTCTTTCTGTAAAATCTTCTTGAAGGTTTTTTCTTATACCCATTGAAAAATTTAGACTATTATTAAATTTTCTTTTATAATTTGCTTCTAGATAATGTTTATCACCTATTTTATTTTCCTCGTAAAAAGTTAATCCTAACGTGTTATGATTATTTGTAAATGACGTACTAATCTCGTTTTTTATCAATGCATTGAAATTGTTATTCACTATATAATTATAATCAATATTAAAAGCGCTGTTGTTGAATTTTTCAGTCTTTATTTTAAACGAGCTATTCCCCACATAGTCTGATTTTTTTTCTTGAAGGGAAGAACTTTCAGGCATTTCTTTTAATTTTTTTTCTTTTACAATTTGCCCAATTGAAAATCCAGCGTCTAAATAGGCATTATTATTTAAATCTCTTTTGTTTATATTGTATTCGATTCCATAACCAACGCTGGCACCTGTTTCAATGGTTGTTAAATTATTAGTTCTATCCATTGAAAAAATATCTTGGTAATTTAGAATTTTGCTTTGTGAGCTCGCATCTTCCATTGAGCCGGTGGTATATTTTGAGAATAGAATAGGGCTGATAGATTGTTCTGTTTTGCCGTTGTATTTTATTAGTGGATAGCTGTTTTCGATAGCTAAAGTTAGGTAAATATCATTATTCATATTTTCTTTCGCACCTTCAACATTTTGGTTATATGTATTAAAGTTGTTAATGGACGTTTTGAATACAGTACCCAATCCTTGAATTGCATTAATTTTTTTTAATTCACTAGCGGTATTAATCTGATTAATTTGATGTGTTTGATTAATATTTTCTCCTAAATTTTTTGCAGAAACGCTATTATTAAAGCTAATGGCTTGATTAAATTTTCTTAAAAAATTATTGAATGTTATTGTAGGGAGTGTGTATTGATACTTTTTGCTATGGTTTTCTTCGTTTAAACTTTCATAAACATATCCCTCTAGAGTTAATTGTTTACTGTTCTCATAGGAACGTAAAACTATATCATTTTGTAGTGCCGAAATATCCTGCTTGATGTTTTTGGTGTTTATCTGATGTACTTTTAAATAGTTTTTTTGAGAAACTTTCTGAATATTCATTTCTAGGTCGTTAGTAGAAAAAAGCAAATCATCATAACTACCCAGAAATTTAAAGAAAAAATGATTTCTAGAACCGCCTGTTCTTTGAATCTCGTTTCCGTCAGCATCTTTTTTACTTAATTTTTTATAGCCTTGGCTATAACTCGTATCTATATAATACTCACTATTTTTATTTTTTTGTCTATACTCTCCGAGGAAAAGAGGATTTTCTTCAACGTAATAAATTGGCGTGATGGTAAAATCTTTATTACTAGCAATCTCCAAGAAGTAAGGTGCATTGAAGGATCTTCCTAAATTTGTATAATTTTTAATTGAGGGTGGTAAAAAACCACTTTTTCTTTTAACGCTTGGGTCTGGATGTGAGAAGTAGGGAGTATAAAACACTGGTACATTCCTAATGTTAACAAAGACATCTTTATGGTAAAGCATTTTTTTATTTCTATCATGGGTCGTTCTGGATGAGGTAACGCTCCAGTCAGGACATTTTTCTTTTATAGAAGCCTCCAAGCCTTTTTCGTTTACGCAAGGTGTGTAAGCATTTCTTTTTGATTTTGTTTTATTTTCACTGACAATTACAGTTCCTTTGTTGCCGTTGATTTCAGCAGAAGCGCCCTCTAGTAAGCTTTCATCAGCCATTTTGCCTACAAAATTTTCTCCAGAGCCTTTTTGTAAGCTTTCATAATATTCAAAAAAAGAAAATTTAAAATGATCACCTTCTTTGCTAAAATAATTAACATTACCACTAGCTTTTATTTTTTTTAATTTTAAATCATAAAAAAATTCATTCGCCTCTAGCTTATTTCCTTTGCCATCAAGGTAAATAGATTTATTGGAAGTCGTAATAGTAAATTTTTTTTTATCATAAATAATTTTATCGGAATAAATTTCTTTTCCTAGTTGGTCTTTTGCATAAGCATTACCACTAGCAAATATTAAATTTTGGTCATCTTCATAAGAGATTGATTTGCCTTGAATTTCATAAATAGAATCTTCTCCATTGGCTGGAAGCACATTTAACAAAAATGAAAAAAAAATTACAAAAATGAATGAAATTGATTTAGCGTTCATTGATCCTAATTAAATTAATTGCGCTAAGAAAGATTATCAAAAACACAGGAGACCAAACAGAAGCAGCCAAGGGTAATTTATTGCTCAAACCTAACGATATGGAAAGGTCATTTAAGAAATAAACAGTTACACCTAGAATTGTGCCAAAAAACAAATACATGAATGTGTTATACTGCTTATTAGGACCCATTGTAAATGTGGTAGATACGAGAATCATTCCAAACAAATAAAAAGGCAATGAAAGATATTTATGAAACTTCACCCTCAATTCTTCAGCAGAATAACCCCTAGTATTCAGTGTTTTTATAGTATTTAATATTTTCCAAAAAGAAACCGTATTAACATCAGTAAAATAATTTTTTAATTTATTAATATCAATAGAGGAGCTAAAGCTTAGATTTTGCACAATAGTTTCATTTTTTTTATCTTCTGAAGAAAGTGATTCTGCATCTTGTGTGATTTGAGCTTTCGGCAATAACCATTTTTTTTGGTTAATCAAAACTTCATCGCTGTCATATCGTTTAATAAAGTTAAATTTTTGGTCTAGATTATAAATTGTGACATTTTTTAATTTCGAAAAATTATTATCTGCAATTTTGTCAGCTCGAATAATGTTAAAGCCATCAGCTTTGCTTTCCATAAACCAAAGACCCATATCATTCATCATAATTAGATTGTCATTAGATGAGTATGTACGCTTCTCTTTTTCGTAGAAATTGAGAGTAGCTGATGAAAAAGGAGTTAGAAAAAAAATAATAAACATACCAAATATAAATGAAATTATGGCAGGTACAGCGATAGGTAGTATCTTAGAAACTCCTGATAATAGTATTGTATTTATTTCATTGTTTTTTCGTATCTTCACAAAAAAAAGTATTCCAGAAAATAAAAAAATAAATATAGAAAGTTCAATTATTGTAGTTGTTGTTTTTGCAAAAGTAAGAATGACTGCTAACGAAATAAAATTTTCTAATTTTATATCTTTTAAATATATCAGCTCCCCAATTAAGTTGATCATAAGCACCAGGGAGAAAAAAACTAAAAAAACTACAAATAAAGAAGACATAAATTCTTTAGATAAATACTTAGCCAGCATTGATGGGTATAGAATTTTCATTTAGGTAAAGGTTCATTTTGAATGAATCTATATAAGACAAAATATATTACAACTGATCCACAGATAGGAAACAAATATAAAAAATAACGAAAAAAAACACTGGAAGCACTTAAGGTGAGTAGCATTTCTAAAAAAATGATAAAAAAAATAATTAAAGAAAACATAAAAAATCTTAACTTAATTAAATTAAATTTTTCATTATTTCCATAAAGAATAAAACAGCATAGCAACGCAATAATTGGAATAAACAAAGGTTTGAATATTCTTTTATGAATTTCAATTAAGGTGTCTTTTTTTCTATCCGTAGTTGTTTTGTATTTGCTTAGTAGCCACAAAAAATCTCTCTCCCGCAGTTTTGGGTATGTAGTTAGATCAGTTTTGTATTTAGTAAAATCATACAAAGTTTTTTGAAATTTAATTATCTGAATTTTGTTATCTTCATCTTTTTCATGAACAAAACCATCTATTAATTGTAAATAATTTTTATTATCTTGGTTTAGAACCTTTCCTTCTTTGGCTATAATTGTTTTATTGTTTTCAAATAAATAAACTTTTTTTAAGTTTCCGCGGTTGTCATTCTGACCGACATATACAGTGAGGCTCTTTAAAGGAGAATTGAAGTTATTTTTTTTTACTAGCGCATTAACAAATGTAAACTCCGAATTTGCAAGTATATTTCTTGAAATTAACCCAGTCATTGGGGCTAAATAAATATATAAAATGAAAGCTAAAAGCATTGGTAATAAAGAAATCTTGAGAATAATCCAAATTATTGTTTTTTTGCTTATTCCAGAAAGCCAATAAATTTCCATTTCTTTATTATTTTGAAATTTAATGATGGATATAAAAAGACTAATTAAAAAGCTTATCAGCATCATTTGAGAAACAATCTTAGGAAGTTGATAAAGAATGTATGGCACGTACACGCTCATAGATAGTCCCATGTCTGTAATAAGATATAAAAACCTAGCTGATTGAGTGATCCAAATTAAGAAAGACAAAGTTGCCAAAACAAAAGCATACGACCTTAAAATTTCAGCAATAAAATAGTTGTTCAGCTTGTTTTTAAACATAAAATATGTAATTAGTAATTCTTTTTTAACTATTACATATGTTTAATATCTCATACAATTTAAATAAAAAGGCCCCAGCTTCTGTAATTTTTGCAGATAAAAATCTTAAATTTTCTAATTATTTGAACTATTTTAGTAAAAATCAATTAGATCAAATTCTTCAATTAAAAGAATCTTTTGTAAAAGACAGTCATGTCACAGGTGATCTTTGGGAAAAAGGTAAAAAACAAAAAATTATCATATTTAAAATCAAAGATAAAACAAATGATTATGATGCTCAAAAAATTGGTGGTTTAGCATATTCGGCTTTAACAAACTTTAAAGAGGCGAACGTATTTTTTGAAGGATGTTCACTTGTAGAAAAACAATTAAGTTTTTTTTCTTCTAACTTCTTTTTAGGTTTTTATTCTAAAAGCTACTCATTTAAAAATTACAAATTAAAAAAAGATAGTGAAAAAAAATTATTAAAATCGCTTTCAGTAGTTACCAAGAAAAAAGATCAAATCATAAAATCTATTAAGTATGCAAAAAGTGTATACGACGGTATTGAAGAAACTAGAAATCTAGTAACCTTGCCAGCAAATATTTTAAATCCTAAAAAATTTGTAGATGAAATTAATAAACTAAAAAAAACGGGTTTATCTGTTGAGATTCTAGATGAAAAAAAAATGAAGTCTTTAGGAATGAATGCCCTTTTGGGAGTTGGTCAAGGTAGTACTAATAGTTCTTATTTAGCAATCATGAGATGGAATGGAGATAAATCGTCGAAAGAAAAGCCAGTTGCATTTGTTGGAAAAGGTGTTTGTTTTGACACGGGTGGAATTTCTTTAAAGCCTGCAAGATTCATGGAGGACATGAAGTATGATATGGGTGGAGCTGGAACAGTTACGGGTTTAATGAAAACGTTAGCGCTTAGAAAAGCCAAAGTTAATGTGGTTGGTGTAGTAGGGTTAGTTGAGAACATGGTAGATGGAAACGCACAGAGACCAGGCGATGTAGTAATCAGTTATGCAGGACAATCTATAGAAGTCTTAAACACAGACGCGGAAGGCCGGTTAGTTTTGGCAGATGCTATCGCTTATACAGAAGACAGATTTAAACCAAAATTTATTATCAATCTTGCAACTTTGACAGGAGCTATAGTCGTAGCTTTAGGAAATGAATATGCTGGACTATTCTCAAATAACGACAAGCTAGCTCAACAAATTCATGACACAGGAATGAAAGACAATGAAAAAGCGTGGAGATTTCCACTTCATGAAAATTTTGATCGTTTGATGGATTCTAAAATTGCAGATCTACAAAATATTAATTATTCAGGAGGCGCTGGATCTATAACAGCAGCTCAATTTTTACAAAGGTTTATCCGACATAAGACACCATGGGCTCATTTAGATATTGCGGGCATGGCATGGACTAAAAAAGACACAGAAATTACCCCAGAAGGCGCAACAGGTTATGGAGTAAAATTACTAAACAGACTAATCAAGGAGCATTACGAAAAATAATATGGAACAAACGTTATCACTCATTAAGCCAGACGCAGTAGAAAGAAATTTAATTGGAAAAATTGTAACTGTTTTTGAAGAAAACAATTTAACTATTAAAGAAATAAAAAAAATTCATGTAACTCTAGAATTTGCTCAAAAATTTTATGAAATGCATTCAGACAGACCTTTCTTTAAAGACTTGTGTAGCTACATTAGTTCAGGACCTTTAGTGGCTATGGTTTTAGAGGGAGATAATGCTATTCAAAAAAATAGAGACTTGATGGGAGCTACCAACCCAAGTGAAGCTCAAGAAGGAACTATCAGAAAAATGTTTGCAATATCAATTGATAAAAATTCTGTACACGGATCTGACTCTTCAGAGAGTTCTAAAAGAGAAATAGATCTTTTTTTCAAACAGTAATTAGCAAATCTTATTAAGGGCAATGGGGTAAATTTGATGCTCCACTTTTAATACTTTTTTAGAAAGTGTTGTCACCGTATCTTTCTTAAGTATCTTAACTTTTTTTTGTAAAATAATTGTTCCAGCATCTAGTTTAGACGTTACATGGTGAACTGTGCATCCTGCATATACATCTTTATTTTCTATAGCTCTAGCATGAGTGTTTAAGCCTTTATATTTGGGTAAAAGTGAAGGGTGTATATTAATAATCGGTATTTTACATTTTTGCACAAATGTTTTAGATAAAATTCTCATAAAGCCAGCCAAGCATATAACATCAATATTTTCTCTACTAATTAAGGATAAGCTCTTTTGTTCAAATTCACTCATTGTTTTATCAATGGAATGAGACTTAATTTTTTTAGACTTAGAAAACAAAATGCCCTTGGTATTTTTTTTATTTGAAATAACTAAATGGATCGTAAATTTAGATGGTTTAGTTTTTGAAAATTTGTAAAGATTTTTTAAATTAGAACCTCTGCCTGATAAAAAAACAGCAATTTTCTTTTTAAAATTTGAGATTGCCATCAAAGATAATGTTGGAGGAAGAGGGACCAGTGACAGTTCCAATTACATAAGGCTTATAAGGAGATTTAAATACTTTGGTAATTTTTGCTATATTGTTAGTTTTGGCAAATACGACGAATCCAACACCGCAATTAAAAGTCTTCAACATCTCACCTTGATCTACTCCTTGCTTGCTAATCCAAGAAAATATCTTTTTCACTTTAACTTTGGCAAGATCTATTTTAGCTGAAACATTTTTTGGTAATACTCTAGGAATATTTTCTGTTAATCCACCACCGGTAATATTGCAAGCTCCATGAATTAAATTTTGCTCAAATAGTTTTTGAATTTCTTTAGTATAAATTTTAGTAGGGGTTAGAAGATCGTGATATAGTTTTTTATTTTTTACAGAGTAAAGTATTTTTTTTTCTTTTAAAATTTTTCTAACCAATGAAAATCCATTCGAGTGGACACCAGAAGAAGGGATGGCAAGAATAGTGTCTCCCTTTTTAATTTGTTGGCTGTTTAAAATTCTTTTTTTATCTGTGACACCCACAGAAAATCCAGCTAAATCAAAACCATCTTTAGAATAGATCCCAGGCATTTCTGCAGTCTCACCACCTGCTAAGTAGCATTTAGAAATTTCACATCCCTTAGCAATGCCTTTTAAAATCGATTTATATTTAGAGGGAACCACTTTACCAATAGCGATATAGTCTAGAAAAAATAAAGGTTTGGCTCCTTGAACGATCAGGTCATTGACACACATAGCCACCAGGTCAATTCCAATTGTGTCATATTTTTTCGTGATATTAGCCAATTCTAATTTTGTTCCAACACCATCAGTAGCCGATACTAATACGGGGTTTTTTATTTTGTACTGGGAAAGATCAAATAAAGAGCCAAAACCACCTATATTTTTAAATGATTTAATAGTGCTACCTTTGATCTTTGTTTTGTTTGATAAATTTGAAATATATTTTACAAGTCTACTAGTAGTGCTGATATCAACACCACTTGTTTTGTAAGTAAATTTTTTTTTTGACATAATAAATATGACTAAACTTTATTTTATTAAAAGCTTCGGTAAAAGCATCAAAATTATTTTGTTATTGTTATCTTTTCTATTCACTGCAACTTACAGTTATAGCGATGCTTATAGAGTTGAAAATGTAATTATTCAAGAAAGCTTTCAAAATACAAAAAATTTTAGACAAAATTTAATAAATAAGGGAATTATTAGTTCCTTTCAAATCCTCTCCAAAAGAATTTTATTAGAATCTCAATTTTGGAAAATCAAGAATATCGACTCAAAATTAGCCAAAGAAATGACCAGAACAGTTAGCCTGCAAGGAGAACGAAAAATAGATAATAATTATGAAATTAATTTATCAGTTGTTTATGATCAAAACAAAGTTAAGAATTTTTTTAATTCAAGAAATATTGCTTATACGGAAACGGTTAGTCAGCCCATTATGTTATTTCCCATTATTAAAGAGAATGACACGATCACTATTTGGGAGAATAATTTTTTTTCAGCAAATTGGGATAAATCCAAGTATTCTAATTACTTTGTTTCTTTTTTAGTTCCAGAAGGGGATATTTTTGATCAAAAAAATCTAATATTAAATACGGATAACATTAGAGATATCGATGAAAAACAGATACTTCAAAAATACAACTTAAGCAATTCACTGATAGTGCTAATAGACCTAGATACCAAAAAAAATAACGTACAATATGAGCTTAATTTGTCTGGGGTTTCTTATTCCAAAAAGATTAACAAAGAGTTTAAAAATGATGAAAATAAAGAATCTCAGTTTTTAGAATTAATAGATGAAATCAAATATTCGGTAGAAAATTTATGGAAAAATAAAAATACCGCTTTTTCAGATAGCGAACTGTCACTAGAGTTTACCGCTCCACTTAAAAACTTAAAGCAATTAAACAAGCTAAGAAACGAATTGTTAGCCAATGCATCTATTAAAAAAATTAAGACCTTAGAAATCTCATCCAAAGTGCTGAAAGGAAGAATATACTACACAGGTAGCCTTAAGAATCTCCAAGAGGGACTGGAAGACCAAAGTATTTTTTTAAAAGAAAATTTTAACTCATGGGTCATTAGTTACAATGAGTGAGCAACAAATTTTTAATCTAAGTACGGAGGAATATTTTTTTGAAGAAGATTTTTGCATTTCACAAAGCAATCAAGATGTTTGTAATTTTCTTAGAAAATGGCCCAATTGGGATGACAATATTGTCAATATTTTTGGACCTAAAAAATCAGGAAAAACTTTTTTATTAACTGTATTTGAGAGAAAAAATTCTTTTCTTAGAATTTCAGCAAACACATTAAATAAAGAAACCATATCTTCTGCCTTATCTCAAGAGCGTCTAATTATTGAAGACGTCGAAGAGAATATAGATGAAGAGCTTCTTTTTTTGTTGTTTAATGAATTTAAAAATAACAACAAATATTTAATATTTTCCTCCACCCAAGACACCTCTCGCATTTCTTTTCAATTACAGGATCTATCCTCTCGTTTTAAATCAATATTAAATTTAGAAATTTCCAATCCTTCAGATACGCTTCTTTGCTCTGTGTTAATGAAACAACTTTCAGAAAAACAAATTACCATCAAGAAAGAACTGATTACGCATACCATCAAAAGAATAGAACGATCGTATGATTCTGTAAATAAATTTGCTGCTATGATTGATGAGGAAAGTTTAAAGAACAAAAAAAAAATTGACCTAAAATTAATTAATTTAGTTTTATCTAAAATTTAAAAAGCTATCGTATTTTTCTTAATTTTAATTTTTAGATTTTTTTTAACTAGCTGATCAGTAATTTTGTAAAATATTTTTTCTCTCCATTTGCTATTTTTTTTAAGACCATCTTCCAGGTAAGCAATGGTGTCATTTTTATTAGATATTAATTGTTCTGAGATATTTTTATTCTTGGAAACTTCTGAACGGATTATATTAATCAGCTTGATAATATTGTCATTAGTAATTTTATTATTATTTTTCTGTACCTTAATTTTTTTAAATTTGCTTATGAACATTTTCTTTTCTTGAAAAGTTAAATTCTTATTCTCTTTAATGTCTTTGTACTCTTTGTTTTTTATGATCGTTAAAATGCCTGAGTCCGGGAAAATCCAATTTTTAGGTAGATTTTTTTTCTGTGCTAACTGCTCTCTGGTATGCAGCAAGCTTTGAAAGCTTTTATTGTTGATTGTGTTACTGTTCATTTTTTTTCTTATTAGACTGCTAGTAATGGTGTCACTTGATTGATCGATGATAGACATTTCTTCCTTAAAATAGGAAAAGTTTTTATTTTTTTTTAATTCTTTTAAAAAGAAAGCGTACAGTGGCTTTAAATATTTCACATCATTTTTTAAATATTCGATAGTTTTTTTATTGACCGGTCTTTTTAACCAATCACTATTTTGTAGTTGCTTATCCAAGCTTACTTTACAAATTTTTAATACGGCATTGGCGTAAGAAATAGGCTGCTCAAACCCACAAAATTGGGCTGCTGTTTGTGTGTCAAATAAAGAGTTGAGAGGTAGTTGGAGGTGTTTAAAAATTTCTAAATCTTGCTGGGACCCATGCAATACCTTGGTAATTTTTTTATTACTTAACACTTTTGATAAAGCCTCTACTTTGATGCCAGTGAGGCAGTCGATTAACCAAAACTTAGTTCCATCATAGACACTTATAAATGACAATTCTGAATAGTAGGTATTACGCCTGTCAAACTCGGTATCTATAAACAAAACTTTCTTCCTAGATGCTAGTTTGCAAAATTTTTCAAGATCTTGGTTGGATTGAATGATCATTAGTTTTTAATTGATTGTTTTTTTTAATTATTAAATGTATTTATTTTTTGGAGATACATAGTGAATATTTATAGAACACACAATTGTAATGAAGTAAGAGCGTCGAATAGTGACGAAAAAGTTACCTTATCAGGCTGGATTCATAAAAAACGAGATCATGGAAATCTAGTATTCATAGACCTTAGAGACAATTATGGCATGACTCAATGTGTAGTTCAAAAGGACAGCTCTCATTTTGAAGAGATAGAAAAATTAAAATTAGAAACCGTTATTAAGATCACTGGCTCTTGTATTAAAAGAGCAGCAGATGCGATTAATGCAGAACTAGATACTGGTGAGATGGAAGTAGTTGTTGATTCTATGGAGGTGTTAGGAACTTGTGGTGAACTTCCGATGCCTGTGTTTAGTGATCAAGAATATTCAGAGGATATAAGATTAAAATATCGCTTTTTAGATCTTAGAAGAAAAAAAATACATCAAAATATTATTCTTAGATCTAAAGTGATCTCTTTCATTAGAGATAAAATGAGTCAGCTTGGATTTTTAGAATTTCAAACACCGATTTTAACAGCTTCTAGTCCAGAAGGAGCCAGAGATTTTTTAGTTCCTAGCAGATTAAACCCAGGTAAATTTTACGCCTTACCGCAAGCACCACAACAATTTAAGCAATTAATCATGGTAGCAGGATTTGATAAATATTTTCAAATAGCTCCCTGCTTTAGAGATGAGGATGCTAGAGCAGACAGAAGTCCAGGCGAATTTTACCAATTAGATATTGAAATGTCTTTTGTGGAGCAGGAAGATATCTTTACTATTTTAGAAAAACTCATGAACGACGTGTTTTCGCAATTTTCAAAGAAAAAAATTATCTCCAAAGTGTTTCCTAGAATTAGCTATGACGATGCATTGTTAAAGTACGGAACCGATAAGCCAGATCTTAGAAATCCATTAATAATTTATGACACCACCGATCTATTTCTTAGCGAGGAAGTTAAATTTGAAATCTTTAAAAAGCTAATCAAACAAGGCTCTTTAGTCAGAGCAATCAAAACGACTAAAACATCTGAACAACCAAGAAGTTTTTTTGATGGAATTGATAAGTGGGCGAAAGAGCAGGGGGCATCGGGTTTGGCTTATCTTACTATTGAAAATAATAACAATGTTCTTTCTGGTAAAGGACCTATCGGAAAATTGTTTTCTGAAGCAGCTATTAAAGAATTGATGAAACTTTGTGAAGCAGAAGTAGGAGACAGTATCTTTTTTGCTTGTGGAAAAAAATCAGAGGTAGAAAAATTATCAGCAATCGCAAGAGATAAAATTGCCAATGAATTAAAGTTGATAGATGAAAATACTTTTGCCTTTTGTTGGATTGTGGATTACCCGATGTTTGAACAAGATCCAGTTACTAACAAAATTGATTTTAGTCACAATCCTTTTTCTATACCACAAGGAAAGACGGAAAATATTGATTTTGATAATCCTTTAAATATCAAAGCGTATCAATATGACATTGTTTGTAATGGTATCGAGTTATCCTCTGGTGCAATTCGAAATCACAAACCAGAACTGATGTACAAATTGTTTGGTATTGCTGGATATTCAAAAGACCAAGTAGATGATAAATTTAGCGGTATGATTAACGCTTTATCGTATGGTGCTCCACCTCATGGAGGAATCGCGCCAGGATTAGATAGAATTGTTATGCTACTTGCAGATGAGAAAAATATTAGAGAGGTAACTATGTTTCCTATGAACCAAGGAGCTCAAGACTTGATGATGAATGCTCCTAGTGACGTAACTGATCAGCAATTAAAAGAGTTAAATTTAAAAAAGATTAAATAGCGTTTTTACTTTTAATATTAAGTCTAACGTTACTTAGATCTACTAGCTTCTCTTTATATTGGTTTCTGACAAAGCCCTTACTAGTGATATTTTTTAAGACATCTAAAAACTTATTCTGTTCTGCATTTTCTTCTTCCGTACCCACATCTGCTTTTTTAATAGACGGTGTATGTGCTAGATCCTCTCTGTTTAGATAGGAGATCGCCAATTCTCTAAAGATATAATCTAAAATAGAAGTCGCACTTAATATTCTGTCGTTTCCAGAAATTTTTCCAGAAGGTTCAAATTTTGTATCGATAAATGCATCTACATATTCCTCTAGAGGAACTCCGTATTGCAAGCCCAATGATATAGCTATGGCAAAGTTGTTCATTAGTGCTTTCACTAATTCACCTTCTTTATTGGTATCAATAAAAATCTCTCCTACTTTTCCATCATCATATTCTCCAATATGTAAATAGACTTTATGACCACCAATTTCAGCTTTCTGAATGTATCCTTTTCTTCGGTCAGGCATTTTCTTTCTACCATTGAAAGATTTAGCATCTTTTACAGCTGTATTGCCTTTAACAGCGGCAGAATCTGATTGAGCTGCCGAATGTATTAAATCTTTAATAATCTCTTGTTTTTCAGTAGGGGTAGAAGATTCCGAAGACAATCCCTTTTTAATATCGCTTAAAGCTTTGGTTTTTCTTTTATTAAATTTAATATCAATTAAATCAAACTTCCCATCTTTTCTATTCTCTAGATCTTTTAAGCTTTGGTTGGTTACTTCCTCTAGTTGGTGGGTAATTTTAAATAAACAAGTGTAGAAACTCTCTGCTAAGTATTTGCTCATATTTTATAAATTAGAATCAATTTGAATTTACAATGTTTGTATTTTAGATTGTGTGGTAAGTCTATTTAAATTAAAACAACTTAAGCTTGTATATGTTAATAAATTTTTTTAAATCAATTTTCACTTGGTGGAATACCCAAACCGTTGGAACATTTTTGTTTACACTTTTTTCTGGAAAGTTGGTCGGAGTAGATCAGTTTGGGAATAGGTATCACCAAAACAAAGATGATTCTAAACGATGGGTTATTTATAATGGCGATGTTGATTCGTCCAGGATACCTCCCGAGTGGCATTTGTGGATTCACAAAACTTCACTATCCACTCCTGATAAAATTAAATTCGAGAATCATGATTGGATGAAAGAGCATCACCCTAATTACACTGGCTCAAAATTAGCCTATAGCCCATCTAAATCCAAAAAAGAAAAAAAAGATTCTTATAAAAAATGGCAACCAGAATCTTAGCCTACTTCTTTCTTTGTATTTTTCTATCTCCTATCTATGTACTTGGTCAGGGACTAAAAGATGTAACAATATTAGATAGCAATGCTAACACAGCCAATATTGTCATTCTGGATAAAATTACTTCCAAAAAAAATACCCACACCATTCAAATCAATAAAAAATATAAGTTTTATTCTTTAGAAGTGTTAGTCAAAAGATGCGTCTTGGACAATAGTGATGGTTCTTTAAAAACTTCTGCCTTTGTGCAAATCCAAGATTCAAATAAAAAAAATAAAGACCAAGTCTATATTTATAATGGATGGATGTTTTCTGGATTCCCATCGATCAATCCCATGGAACATGTCAATTATGATGTTTGGATTGAGAGTTGTGTTTAATTAAGAATATCTGATTTTGCTAACCAGTTTGTATCAAATTTAGAATTCACAAAATCATCATGCTGTAGGATTTTTTTATGAAGGCCGATGGTACTTTCTATTCCCGCTATCACAAATTCATCTAAAGCTCTTTTAGAAATAGCTATTGATTCTTCTCGGTCACGCCCATGACAGATTAATTTTGCAATTAAGCTATCGTAATAGGGTTGAACTTTCCCACCTTGAAAAATACATCCATCTACTCTTGTGCCTAGACCAGAGGGTTGATGATAGGTGGTAACCGTACCCGCACTAGGTTGAAAGTTTTTTTGATAATCTTCTGCATTAATCCTGCATTCGATAGCATGACCTGAAAATGTAATATCCTCTTGTTTTAAACTTAGTTTTCCGGTGGAGGCAATTTCGATTTGTCTTTTTACAATATCTATACCCGTTACTGCTTCGGTAACAGGATGTTCTACTTGTAATCTAGTGTTCATTTCTAAGAAAAAAAACTCCCCATCTTCATAAATAAATTCTAAAGTACCCGCACCCTCATAACCAAGTTTGGAAATACTTTGAACACAGGTATTTAATAAATCTTCTCTTTGTTTGGCTGTAATGACAGGACTAGGCGACTCTTCGATTACTTTTTGGTGTCTTCTTTGAATAGTGCAGTCGCGCTCGCCTAAATGAACAGTATTATCCTTTCCATCCGAAAGTATTTGAACTTCAATGTGTCTTGGGTTTTTGAAATATTTTTCAATAAACACCTCGTCATTATTAAAAAACTTTTTGGCTTCATTTTTAGCAATTTGTAAATTCTCTAGTAATTCAGAATCTTTTTCTACAATCTTCATTCCTTTTCCACCACCACCACCAGCAGCTTTAATCAGAACCGGGTAACCAATTTTGCTTGCAATTTCTTTGGCTTCATTAATTTCGGAAACTCCTTTTTCAGAACCTTTAATGACGGGTAGTCCTAATTCTTTAGCAATTTTTTTAGCTTGAATTTTATCACCCATCTTATTGATTAATGCAGAGCTGGGTCCAATAAATTTAATCTTATGATCTTCTAAAATTTTAACAAAATTATAATTTTCTGATAAAAATCCATAACCAGGGTGAATGGCATCAGCCCCAGACAATTCAAAAGCAGAGATAAGAGCTTGTACGTTAAGATAACTGTCTTGTGCTTTATGAGGACCTATACAAATACTTTCATCCGCCATTTGGACATGCATCGATTCACTATCGACATTGGAATGAATGGCAACGGACTTAATTCCCAATTCTTTACACGCACGAATAATTCTAACTGCTATCTCACCACGATTGGCGATTAAAATTTTTTTAATCATGAGTTATTTTACTTTTGCTAGAATTTGATCAAATTCTATTGCTTCACCATCTTTGACACATACTTCTTTTAACTCACCATCTGCAGTTGCTTGAATATGGTTCATGGTTTTCATAGCTTCAATAATTAATATAGTCGTTCCTTTTTTAATCTTACTTCCCACTGTAACGAATGGTTTTGCACCAGGTTCAGCTGCAAGGTAAGCAGTTCCAACCATAGGACTTTTGATTAAGTGAAGAGAAGAATCTTCTATTGGTTCGTTGGATGTAACGGTCACTTTAGGAGCAGCCACTAATGGTGCGGAGGCTACAGCCGTTGCTTTTGCTTCTTTGCCAACTTTAATAGAAATGTCTCCATCTTTATAACTAAGACTTGTTAGTTTAAATTCTTCCAAGTACTCGGATAGGGTTTTAATTAAATCTTTATTTATTTTCATCTTTAATAATTCTTTCTATTGCATCAACGGCTAAAATATAACTATTCAATCCAAATCCGCAAATAATTCCATTCACCGATTTACTAATCATAGATTTGTGGCGAAATTCTTCTCTGGCAAACACATTAGAGATGTGAACTTCAATTTTAGGAATATTCAACGTGTTTAGGGCATCCAATATAGCAACGGAAGTGTGAGTAAACGCAGCAGCATTAATTATTAAGCCATCAGCAGTTTCTGATATTTCTTGAATTTTTCCAACCAACTCTCCTTCAATATTCGATTGATAAAAGTCAGCAGCTATTTTTTTGGGCTGACAGTGGTTATCCACTTCTTTTTTAATTTCATCCAAAGTCAAATGTCCATAAATATCAGGCTCTCTTTTGCCTAATAAATTTAGATTTGGACCGTTGATAATTTGTATTTTTAAGGTCATATAGCTTGAAGATTAATTATAATAAAAACTATGGAAATACAATTAAATGGAAAAGCATATCCATTAGACAAAGAATGTAATATTGATGATTTCTTGACTAAGCTTTCTATTGATAAGACGAAAGTTGCAATTGAACTGAACAAAAGTGTGGTTCCTAAAGACAAATACTCCGTGACTAAATTAGCAAATAAGGATGTTGTAGAAATAGTAACCTTTATTGGAGGCGGGTAAATGTCAGATATTTTTAAAATTGGTGAACGAACTTTTCATTCCCGTTTAATTGTGGGAACGGGAAAATATAAAGATTTACAAGAAACTGCAGATGCAGTGGAAGCATCGGGCGCTGACATTGTAACAGTTGCGGTAAGAAGAGTTAACATCACTGACACGAAAGAACCTTTGTTAATGGATTTTATTGATCCTAAAAAAATTACCTACCTTCCTAATACGGCAGGATGTTTTAATTCTGAAGATGCTTTGAGAACTTTGAGATTGGCCAAAGAAAGTGGAGGATGGAATTTAGTGAAACTAGAAGTTTTGGGAGATGAAAAAACTTTATATCCCAATATGAGAGAAACGTTAGTAGCCGCTGAAGTATTAGTAAAAGAAGGTTTTGAAGTTATGGTCTATTGCTCGGATGATCCTATTGCATGCAAACAATTAGAAGACATTGGTGTGGCAGCCATTATGCCTTTGGGTTCTTTAATTGGATCCGGACAAGGAATTCCTAATAAATTAAATATAGAAATTATTAAAAAACAATCTAAGGTTCCCGTTATTGTCGATGCTGGAATTGGTACTGCATCTGATGCTGCAATTGCTATGGAACTAGGTTGTGATGGAGTGTTAGTTAACTCTGCAATAGCCAAAGCTAACAATCCTATTCTGATGGCAACCTCTATGAAGAATGCAGTGATTGCTGGAAGACAATCTTACCTATCAGGTAGAATGGACAAAATTAATATTGCCTCTCCATCTTCTCCAGTAAAAGGAAAAATTAACTAAAACTATTTTTTTCTTTTCTTAATAGTTTTTTTGCTCTTTTTTTTTGTTTTAGCTTTAACTTTAGTTTTAGCTTTAACTTTAGTTTTTTTCTTTACAGTTTTTTTTGCAATTTCAGGCTTATCGCTAGTGAAAAGGTCAGTAAAAAATCCCATGAGTAAGTTTCCTTTATATTAGTTAGTTTATTTGAGGGCATGTATACATGCTTATTCTTCTTTACCTATTTCTTTCTCTTTTATTTTGCTTTTAGTTTTATCTATTAAATTTATTAAATAGTGCTCTTTTGCACCTTTCGAGGGGTTTTTTTAAAATGTATTCTCTTGGCAATCAATCAAAGGATATAAAAATGAATAAGAAAGTCGTAATTTTTTTAACGAACCACGCAACTTTAGGAGAGACTAATGAAAAAAACGGAACTTACATCTCTGAGCTAACACACGCTCTTGATGAAATGATTAAAGCTGGATTTGATTATGATTTCGTTTCTATCAATGGTGGTAAAGCTCCCATTTATGGAGAAGACGCATTGGAAGAGGATGAGATTTCTAGAACACTATTAGATAACAAAGAGTTCTCTTCTAGATTAAACAATACAATGAAAGTTTCAGACATTAAGGCCAGTGACTATGATGGTGCTTATTACCCAGGAGGCTTTGGGCTACTAACCGATCTTGCAGTGAACGAGGAGGTTGCTGAAATCACTAGAGATATTTATGAATCAGGAAAGCCGGTTGCAGCTGTTTGTCATGGACCAGCAGGATTTTTACCTATCAAACTTTCCAATGGTAAATCCATCTTAGAAGGAAAGTCTGTTACTTCTTTTACCAGAGAAGAAGAGATTGCTTTTGGAACAATTGATAAAATTCCTTATCTTCTAGAAGAAAGTTTAATGGGTAAGGCCCATAAGTTTTCTAAAGTTCAGCCTTGGCAGGAACATGTCATTGTCGATGGTTTGCTTATCTCTGGTCAAAACCCAGGTTCTGCAGCAGCGGTAGGCAAAGAGATGGTAAAAAAACTCCAAGCTTAATAAAAGCGAGTTAGGCTAATTTATACTGGACGGTTGGAAGCTGAAAAAACTTTGACCGTGTTGATAAGATATCAAGACGTCATATTTCTGCCTAGATTCATCTATTAATGTCTGTCGGTTCAAATCTCAATGATGCGAACACTAACAATTAACAAAAGAAAAAAATATGTTTAAAATGCTATCTACTCTAGTGATCATGATGACATTATCACTAAACTCTGCTTATGCGGGTGCTCACTCTAAAGGTGATGTATCTAAAGAGCAGTATATTGAGAAAGCTGTTTCAGAAGGACAAGATCCTGTAAAAGCAGAATCCACTTTTGATGGTCTTGATATGAATAAGGATGGTGTATTAAGTTCAGACGAACAAAAATAGTTTAAACTTAGTTTAATTAGCGGGGTTCAAACTCCGCTAGTTAAAATAAACCTCTTACTTTTTTAAATTTATTTCTTCTTTTTTTTATTGTTAGCTTTAGTTTTCTTCTTTACGCTTTTCTTTTCAACAGTAATCACAGGCCCATACTTATTTTTTTTAAGATCACTGGGTAATGAAAATAATAAAATACTAATCACTAAAGATACAATACCAAACCACTCCAAACCTTCTAATCGTGATACAATACTAGGAACAATGGGTAGTAAGACATACCAGGCACTTTTATTAGAGTCGTGAAGTCTTCGAATAGCCACCCCAAGGTAGGGAAGTAAACTTCCTAAAGAAAAGGCATACATGATCCACATCAACACGTTACTTATTTGAAAATAGAACATAGAAAAAGTTAAGAGAAAAATAGTTGTGTAATAAAACAGTACAAAGAACCAAAATTCAGATCTGGTCGCTCTGCCTGAAAAGGTAGCATACTTGGCGTAGGTATTTTTGATTATGTAGAAAAATTTCATATTTTGTTTTTTATCTACATTCTGAAGCTAGATAAAGCTTTAAGTTCAATATATCATCTAACATTTATTTATAGGTAGTTGTAAGGTTAAGATCATAAATGAAAAAATTTATTTTAACCCTATTTTTGCTATTACCAAAAAAGAAACTGTTGTAGAAAATGACATAGCTCTAAAGCTTGGAAAAAAAATTAGAAAAAACTATAATGAAAGAAATTAAATTTAGAGGACATAGTAATGATTGTTAATGCTGATTTTGCCTTAAAGGCAGTGATCAATACCCAAGATATCAATTGGGAACCATCCCCTATTCCTGGAGTGGAGAGAAAATATTTAGATCGTGTTGGTGAAGAAGTTGCTATCGCAAGCACGGTTGTTAAGTATGCTGCTAACTCTTCTTTTACAAGCCATGTTCATGGTGGCGGGGAGGAAATTTTAGTTTTAGACGGAGTATTCTCTGATGAATTTGGTGATTATCCTGCAGGATCGTATCTTAGAAATCCACCAAAGAGTTCGCACACTCCTTTTTCAAAACAAGGCTGCACTTTGTTTGTAAAATTAAGACACTTTCACCCGGAGGATTTAGAAACTGTTCGCATTAATACAAACACTGCTGCTTGGCATCCAGGAACGGTTCCCGGTTTATCGGTTATGCCACTTCATGAATTTGACGGCGTTGGTACCGCTTTAGTTAAGTGGGCCCCTGATACAATTTTTAATCCGCACGTTCATCCAGGCGGGGAAGAAATTTTTGTAATCAAAGGAGTATTTCATGATGAGTATGATAGCTACTCAACCGGCACATGGATAAGAAGTCCTCGTTATAGTAAGCACGCCCCATTTACCAAGTCAGAAGGGGCATTGATTTACGTCAAAACAGGTCATCTAGATAATCCTATTCAACAATAAATTATATATTCTGGATGCTTAACTAAATTTGTATTTAAGCTTTTGTTTTATTAAAGTTTAGAGTCGTAATTCTCAGGATTGTAATTTTTGTTATTACGTATGGTCATAACGGCTGAAATACCTATGACTAAAAAAACTGATGAAAAAATTATTATTAAGTTTTTCTTTTCAAAGAAATCAAAAAAAGCACCCAATACCGTTAGTATTATTAACAATGCAGACACAGTAATTTGATAACGCACAATATTTTTGTGTTTTTGTTTGATGTCAGTGCTCATTTCTATTTCTGCTCTTAAAAAATCTCGTATGGAAAAGAAATCAGTCAAAATATTATCTTCATCTACCACGGGCATATGACGAATATTTTTATTTTTCATTATTGCAATAATGGAATCAATGCTGTCATTTAATTTAGCGGCAATGATTTCACTAGTCATGATTTCTTTAGCAGTAGTTAAATCTGCATCCTTTGCCTCTACCACTAGTTTAGTTACTATATCTCTCTCCGAGACAATTCCCACTAGCTTGTTTGCAGAATCAACAATCGGCACTGCACCAATACTTCGCTCTTTTAAAGCTAAAGCAATTTCACTAATAGGTGTGTCGGGATAGAAATAAAAATTTTCTTTATTGTCTTTTAATTTCCTAAGATCTAATATTTTCATAAAATATTTTTAATTTATATTTGTATAATATTTAGACAAATGTAATGTTTATTTTAGAGCATGAAAAGTAAATTTGTCATTGAGACGGGAAACACTTCTTGGTGGAAAAATGTCAAATATCGAAGAAAAGCCGCTGAAACCATCCGCAATTACCGAAAATTAGGTTATAAATTAAAAAAAACAAAAACTTACCGGCTTAGTGGCGCCAATACCCTCATTTATTCAGATTATGAAGTTAGATTAAGTTGTCTTGATTAAGAAAGATCTAGACCAAAATGAACAATGCTAAAAATCTTAAGATGTTTAAAAGCTTTTTATATTTTAGCTCAGTAATTTGGTTATCTTTACTATTCTCCAGACAAGTCTGATAGTTGTGTGTTCATATTTAAAAAAATAAAATAAAAATGGCTGATAAAATAGAACTAGATACCGGAACAGAATTGCCTAGCTCCTTTGTATTAACCGAAGAGTTTAAAAGTATCTTTAATACAATTGAAAATACTAAATCTAATTTATTTATTACCGGAAAAGCAGGATGTGGAAAATCTACCTTGCTGGAATATTTTAGACAGAACACGA
>VTPO01000016.1 GCA_008638205.1 Pelagibacteraceae bacterium
ATTTGTTTAATTTTTGTATTTAGAGTGTTTTGGGTCGGGGAACCGTATTACATTCCCATTCCACCCATTCCACCCATTCCGCCCATACCACCCATTGGAGGCATTCCACCACCAGCTGGACCAGCATCTTTATCGTCAGGCTTATCTGCAATCATTGCTTCTGTTGTAATTAACAATCCAGAAATAGATGCAGCATCTTGTAAAGCAGTTCTTACCACCTTAGTAGGATCGATAATTCCTTTGGTAATCATGTCTACGTACTCTTCATTTTGAGCATCGTAACCATAATTACCTTTTTTACCTTCTAACAATTTACCAACAACTACTGATGCATCTACACCAGCATTGTTAATAATTTGTCTAATAGGAGCTTGTAGAGCTTTTCTAATTAGCTCAACACCAGCTTTTTGATCATCGCCCTTAACCTTAATGGTATCCAGAGCATCCAGAGCATAAAGTAATGCACACCCACCACCTGTCACAACACCTTCTTGTACTGCTGCTTTGGTAGCATTTAATGCATCATCCACTCTGTCTTTTCTCTCTTTAACTTCAACTTCTGTTGCACCACCAACTTTAATAACTGCAACTCCGCCTGCCAATTTAGCAAGTCTCTCTTGAAGTTTTTCTTTATCATAGTCAGAAGTACTCTCATCAATTTGCTTTTTGATAGAAGCACATCTTGATTCAATGTCAGCTTTTTTACCAGAGCCATCTACAATAGTAGTATTGTCTTTATCTACTTTGATAGATTTGCAAGAACCAAGGTCTTTGATAGTTACGTTTTCAAGTTTAATTCCAAGATCTTCCGAAATCACTTGTCCACCTGTAAGAATGGCAATGTCTTCTAACATTGATTTTCTACGGTCACCAAATCCAGGCGCTTTAACAGCACAAACCTTAAGACCACCTCTTAATTTATTAACTACTAAAGTTGCAAGAGCTTCTCCCTCAACTTCTTCAGCAATAATCAACAAAGGTCTAGAAGCTTGAACTACAGATTCTAATAAAGGAACAATTGATTGTAAGTTGGATAATTTTTTATCACACAATAAAATCAAAGGATTATTTAACTCTGTAGTCATTTTATCCGCATTGGTAATAAAGTATGGAGATAAAAATCCTCTATCAAATTGCATACCCTCAACTACATCAAGTTCAGTTTGAAGACCTTTAGCTTCTTCAACTGTGATAACTCCTTCGTTACCAACTTTTTGCATTGCTTTAGCAATCATATCTCCAATTTCTTTTTCACCATTTGCAGAAATTGTTCCAACTTGAGCAATTTCTTCAGTAGTTTTAACCTTTTTGGAATTGTCTTTGATTCTTTGAATTACAGCTGTAACCGCAAGATCCATTCCTCTTTTTAAATCCATTGGGTTCATTCCAGCAGCAACATATTTACAACCTTCTTTTGCGATTGCTTGCGCCAACACAGTTGCAGTCGTAGTTCCATCACCAGCTTCATCATTTGTTTTGCTAGCAACTTCTTTGACCATTTGAGCTCCCATATTTTCAAATTTATCTTCAAGCTCAATTTCTTTTGCAACAGTAACACCATCTTTTGTAATTCTTGGTGCTCCATATGATTTATCTATTACTACGTTACGTCCCTTCGGACCTAAAGTAACTTTTACTGCGTTCGCCAAAATATCAACACCTCGTAGCATTGCATTTCTAGCTTCAGTATCAAATTTTACTATTTTACCTGACATTGTTTATTTCCTCCTAAATTATTAAATATTATTTTCCTACTACACCCATGATGTCACTCTCTTTCATGATACTGTATTCTTTGCCATCCACTTTAACTTCAGTGCCTGACCATTTTCCAAAAAGAACACGATCACCAACTTTAACATCCATAGGGATAGTTTTTCCATCTTCTGACTTCGCTCCAGGTCCAACAGCAATTACCTTGCCTTCCTGAGGTTTTTCTTTTGCTGTATCTGGAATAATGATTCCACCAGCTGTTTTTTCTTCGCTTTCCAGGGATTCTATTAATACCCTGTCATGTAAAGGTCTAAATTTCATTATATTGCTCCTTGTATCGTTAATTGTGGGTTGTTATATGACTATCAATTATAAAATTTCAAGACCCTAAAAAACCTAAAAACCTATGTTTTTCAAAAGGTTTATTGTAAATACCTCTGTATGAATTCAAACGATCCTCAAAAACTCAAAGGAATAAGCGAAATATCTGACAAGTTTGATGTTTATTTCATAGATTTGTGGGGAGTTATTCATAACGGTGTGCAGTGTTATCCGGAAGCACTAAAAGTATTAGAAAAACTTAAAGAACAAAATAAAAAAATTGTTTTAATTTCAAATGCTCCAAGACCTGCAGCGGTAGTTAAAGTATTCTTGGAAACTATCGGCCTTAAGAGCTCTTGTTATGATTTTTTAGTTACCTCTGGTGACATAACTAGAGAATACATTTCGCTTAATTCTAGTAAAAAAAATTTTTACCATTTAGGCCCAACTAGAGATATTGATTTATTTAAAGATTTAAACGTTACACTTACTAGTAAAGAAGAATGTGAGGAAATTATTTGTACAGGACTTGTATCGGATGAAGAGGAGAAATTGCAAGATTATAAAATTCTATTAGATTTTTTCTTAAACAAAAAGATACCACTGATTTGTGCGAACCCAGATGAGGTAGTTGCGAGAGGAGAAAAAATAGTATTTTGCGCAGGAGCGTTAGCCAATCAGTACAAACAAGAAGGGGGAGTGGTTCGCTATTTTGGAAAGCCTTATTCGGAAATATATAGCTTTGCTTTAAAAAAAATTAGAGCTCATAAAGATTATAAAGATAAAAAAGAAATTAACACACTAGTAATTGGAGATAATATAAAAACTGATATCAAGGGAGCTAATTTGTCTAATTTAGATTCTGTTTTGATATTAAACGGTATTTATAAGGATTTTTTTAGAGACGGCACTGTCAATTTTGACCAACTAAAAGATTCTGTTAATTTGAAAGATGTCAAAATTAACTACTTTCAAGAAGAGTTAGCATGGCATTAAATAAAATTGTTAAAAATGCAGTTATTGCTATTGGAAACTTTGATGGAGTTCATAAAGGTCATCAAAGTATTTTTAAGTTAGGAAAAAAAATTGCAAAACGAAATAAACAGAAATTTGGCATTATTACCTTTGCCCCCCTACCTTATGAATTCTTTCAAAAAAATAAAAAAACTATTCGTATAACGCTTGACGACTTGAAAGTTGATTTAATTAAAAAAAATAACGTAGATTTTGTTTTTGTTTGTAAATTTAACAAAAAATTTTCAACGATATCAGCAGAAGATTTTATTACAGAAATTGTGATTAAAAAATTAAATCCATCTCACATTATAGTTGGTAAAAATTTTAGGTTTGGAAATCAAAGAAAGGGTAATATTGCTTTATTAAAAAAGTTTGGAAAAATACATAACTTTAAGGTAAGCGATTTACGCCTAGCCAAAGAAAACAAAACCAAGATATCTTCGACCAGAATCAGGCTTGCTATAGAAAAAGGCAATGTGGATCTTGCAGGTCGCTTACTGGGAAGAAACTGGAGTATTAGAGAAAAGGTTATACCAGGAAGAAAAGTTGGAAGGCAGTTAGGTTTTAGAACGGCTAACATTATCATTAAAAACAATATTGTTCCAAAAATAGGAGTGTATGCAGTTAAAGCTAAGATTAAGAATAAAATTTATAATGGCGTTGCCAATTTTGGCTTAGCCCCAACATTTTCTAGAAACAAGCTAGTACTAGAAATAAATTTATTTAAAAAAATACCTCCATTCTATGGGCAATTTGCCGAGATTGCATTTGTGAAGAGGTTAAGAAATGAAAGGAGTTTTAAAAATAAAATTTTATTAATTAGACAGATAAAAAAAGATATAACAACTGCAAAAGAAATTCTTAAAAAATGAGCGAAACAAAAGTAAATCTTCCAAAAACCCAATTGGGAATGAAAGCAAATCTGCCAACGAAAGAGCCAGAGTTTCTAAAGCTGTGGAGTGATATAAATTTATATGAGCAGCAACGATCTCAATCTTTAGATAAACAAAAATTTATTCTTCATGACGGACCCCCTTACGCCAATGGCAATATTCACATTGGAACTGCGCTTAATAAAATTTTAAAAGATGTAATTATTAGGTATCAGCAATTACTTGGGAAAAATGCAGTTTATGTGCCAGGCTGGGACTGCCATGGTTTACCCATTGAGTGGAAAATAGAAGAGGAATTTAAAAAAAAAGGAAAAGATAAAAAAAATATTTCTATTATTGAGTTTAGGAAAGAATGTAGAGATTTTGCATCTTCTTGGATTTTAAAACAAAAAGAACAATTTAAAAGATTGGGTGTAGAGGGTGATTGGAATAATCCATACACTACCATGAGCACAGAAGCCGAAGCTCAAATTGCAGTTGAAATATTAAAGTTTTTAAAAAATGGAGGTTTATATAATGGTTTTAAGCCAGTTCTATGGTCCGTGGTAGAGGCTACTGCTTTAGCAGATGCAGAAGTTGAATATGCAGATCATAAATCCAATACTATTTTTGCAAAATTTCCCATCCAAGGAGCATTTGAAAGTTTAGATAATGTAAAAGTTGTTATCTGGACAACTACACCATGGACAATACCCTGCAATCGGGCTTTAGCATTTAATAGCAACTACGAATATTCATTAGTTAAAGTCACACAGCATGGAGAAAAAGATACAGTTGTTCTTGCTACCAAACTAATCAGTGAGGTCATGAATTCTTGTGAAATTGAAGATTTTAAAATTATCAAATCATTTCCAGGATCCGATCTTAAGAATGTAAAATGCTCACATCCTTTTCAATTGCAAGGATATGATTTTGATGTCCCACTATTAGAAGCTGATTTTGTAACATTAGAGCAGGGAACGGGAATTGTTCATATTGCTCCCAGTCATGGACCTGATGATTTTAATTTAGGATTAAAAAATAATATCAAAGCAGAAAATACAATAGATGATCATGGTCATTACACAAATGTAATTAAAAAATTTGAGGGTATTCATATATTTAAAGCTGATAAAATTATTATCGAAGAGCTGAACCTTAATAAAAAACTTTTAGGGTCTGGAACTTTAGTACATAGCTACCCTCATTCATGGAGATCTAAAGCTCCATTGGTTCATAGAGCAACACCTCAGTGGTTTATCTCTATGGAGTCTAATGATTTAAGAAATGTTGCCTTAAAAGCTATAGCTAATACAAAGTTTTACCCCCCTGTCGGTCAAAACAGATTAAGATCTATGATTGAAACAAGACCAGACTGGTGTATTTCACGCCAAAGATTCTGGGGAGTTCCAATACCCATTTTTGTAAATAAAAAAACGCATGAGCCATTAATCGATGAGGATGTATTTAAAAGAATAGAAAATATTTTTTTAAAAGAAGGAAGCGATGCTTGGTTTATAAAAAAAGATGAAGAGTTCTTGGGACCAAAATATAAAAGCGAAGATTATAAAAAAGTTAACGACATTGTGGAAGTTTGGTTTGATAGTGGCTCTAGCCACTCTTATGTTCTTGAAAAAAGAAAAGACTTAAAATGGCCTGCAGACATGTACCTTGAAGGATCAGATCAGCATCGAGGTTGGTTTCATTCCTCTTTGCTCCAATCGTGCGGTACTAGAGGTCAAGCACCCTATAAAAGCATTCTATGTCATGGATTTGTTGTGGACGGGAAGGGGCAAAAAATGTCCAAATCTTTAGGGAATGTAGTTTCTCCAGATGAAGTAATTAAAAAATATGGTGCGGACATCCTAAGACTCTGGGTGATCGCATCTGATTATTCAGATGATTTAAAAATTGACAATGCAATATTAGAACAACACTCTCAATCTTATAGAAAAATTAGAAATACCTTTAGGTTTTTGCTAGGCAATTTAAATGACCAATTAAATTTAGAAGAAACAGTAAACTTTTCAGAGTGTGAAGAAATTGAAAAATATATTTTACATAAAATTTCATCTTTAGATTCTGAGTTTAAAAAATTAAACAAAAGCTACGACTTCCATAAAATTTTTATAGATATATTAAATTTTTGCACTATTGACCTTTCAGCTCTATACTTCGATATTCGAAAAGACAGTTTGTATTGCGATGATCTAGATTCTACCAAAAGAATTAATTGTACAAAAGTTCTTTCAATTGTAGCAAGATTTCTCTTAAAGTGGCTTTCCCCAATCCTAGTTTTTACATGTGAAGAAATATATCAAATTGTAAAAAAAGAAAAATTTAAAGAAAGTATTTTTCTTCATGATTTTGGGACATTTCCCCAAAAGTGGGTTGATGAAAAAGTTCAAGAGAAGTGGAATTTTCTAAAAAAAATAAGATCAGAAGTTAACAATGCAATAGAATTAAAAAGAAATGAAAAACTAGTTGGATCTGGTCTTGATACAAATGTGCACATTTCTTTAGACGAGAAGTATTTGTTTAATTTTGACAAAATTGATCTTCCCGAGTTATTTATTTGTTCTAGCAGCTCATTAAATCAAAAAGATTTAAATTTTGAAAACTTTCAAATAGCCAACAGTTCATTAGAAAATTTAAAAATTATTGTAAATAAAGCTGAGGGATCCAAGTGTCCACACTGTTGGAAGATTTTACCTAATAAATGCGAACGGTTTAATTGTGGAATTAATTAAACAGAAAATAAAAGAAAATTGGGTTTTTTTAGTTATTATCACCCTTGCGTTTTTGCTTGATAGAGTTAGCAAAAACTATGTAATTAATTTTTTTTTAACCCATGGGTCCGATAGTTACTATTTTAATTCATTTTTAAACTTTGTTTTGTTGTGGAATACTGGAATGGCCTTTGGTATTTTTGAAAGTGATAGTTACACGTATTATATACTTAGTTTCTTAATTTTTTTAGTCATTATATTTCTAATCGTTTGGCTATTTAAATCGAACAGAAAATTTGAAAAAACATCAATAGCTTTCATAATCGGAGGAGCGTTAGGCAATTGGTTTGATAGGCTCATTTACAATGCAGTGCCAGATTTTATAGACTTGCATTATTTAGATTTTCACTGGTTTGTGTTTAATGTATCGGATATTATAATTTCTGTTGGAATTTTATTATTAATATTAAGTGATTTTTTTTTAAAAACAAATGAACAATAAAAATTTATTTACCATTCTGTTACTTCTTGCATTAAGTCTTAGCTCATGTACCTCTTTTAAGAAAACCTTAGGTATGGAAAAAGATGTTCCCAGTGAATTTTTGATTGAAAAAAGAGATCCTTTAACCTTGCCCCCAGATTATAATATTTTACCTCCTGATAGTAATGAAAAAACTAATAAAAATAAAAAATCTACCAGTTCTTTAAAGTCAATTTTTGACAAAGACCTTGGTAGTCAAAAAAAATCTTCTAGTGCAAACATTCCAAGCAATACCAAAGGTATTGAAAATGATATTTTAAAACAAATCAAATAAATGAGTCTGGATATTAATTTAGAATATTTTATTGATGGAAGCATGGGATATAATTTAAAATCTACAGAAGAGTATAAAAAAAATATAGACCTTTGTAGCAAAGCCTCTGAAAAAATATCTAAAGAAATAAAAGAAAAATCCAATGAAATTTTTAACTCCTTTACTCTTAGCTACCAGAATTCAACTAAATTAATTAGAGATAAAATTATTAAAAAAAAATATCAATTAGTAGTTGGTATGGGAGGATCTTCTGCAGCAGCCAAAGCAATCAACATGCGTATTGAGGGAAATGTTTTTTTTCTAGATAATTACGACCCTACATATCTTCAAAATTTTTTAAAGAGTTATAATATAAAAGACTTTACAATTTATATTATTTCAAAATCAGGTAATACTTTCGAGACTTTAGCAATGTGCAATTTGCTCTTCCAGCATTTGTTAAAAATATCTACGATAGAAGAAATTACAAAACATGTAATTATTATAACGGAAGAATCTAAAAATTTACTAAGTGATTTTGCTAAAAAAAATAATCTTCAAATAATTCATCATAATAAAAAAATTGGAGGAAGATTTTCTGTTTTTTCAGAGACCGCTATGATTTTATTTGATTTTGATCCTGATAAAATTTCTAATAGCGCCCAGTCTTTAGTTCTAAAATTAACAGAAAACAATCTAGAGGATGATACCAACCCCACAGTTAATGCAGCGGTCATTTTATCTTTGCAAGAACGATACGGTATAAATTATAATATTAATCTCTTGTATGACTATACTTTAAAAAACTATTCTTATTGGTTTCACCAATTGTTTGCAGAAAGTTTGGGAAAAAATGAAAAAGCTCTCACTCCAATGACTTCTATTTGTCCAAAAGACCACCACAGTTTAATGCAGCTGTTTATCGACGGATCCAAAAACAAATTATTTAATATTTACCAACCTCTTTTAACAGAAGATTCTTTAAAATTTTCTTCCCTAGGCTTGGGTAGCATTGAAACAAAAAATCCTAATGAGCTTTTGGAATCGCAATATTTGAGTGTTATTAAAACTTTTAAAAATTTAAAAATTCCTCATAGACTAGTGACTAGCACAGGTGATAAAATTTCAAATATTTTTGAACTTTTTTCTTATAATATTTTAGAAACAGTAGTTCTTGGATACGCACAAAATTTAAATCCATATGACCAGCCAGCAGTTGAACAAATTAAAGTAAATACTTTTAGTTCTTAATTTTACCAAAAAAAACAATAGATCGACCATATTTTTTTTTTAAGATTTCATCTAGGTAATCACTAAAATTAAATTTTTCTCCTTCTTCGTAATGAATCATTATTATAGTATCTGACAAATTTTTCTTATTTTCAGATAACCTTTCAAATATTTGTTCCAAATATTTAAACTGAAAAGGTGGATCTAAAAATATCAAATTAAGTTTTGTTAAGGACAAGTCTAATTGAATTTTTAAAAAATCTCCAAAAATTAAATTACCTTCATTGAGTATTGAAAAATTTTGAATATTTTTTTTTAGAATTTCAAATGATTTTTTATCATTTTCTATAAATGTTACATGTGAAGCACCTCGTGATAAGCACTCTATTCCAAAAGAACCACTACCAGAAAAAGCATCAAGAATAGAGCTTTTTTCAAATTGAAATTGCAATAAAGGAGAGTGTGCTAACAAATTGAACAAACTTTCTTTTACATAGTCCCTTAGAGGCCTGGTAATTTTAGGGTCTGGCAATATTAGTTTTTGTTTTTTAAATTTTCCGGAGATAATCCTCATACTGTCTTATTTCTTTAGGTTCAGCTGTTTTTATTTCACCAGGTTTTAGGTTAGAAATCTTAAAAGGCCCAAACTCTAATCTGGTAAGTTTGTTTACTCTCAAATTAATACTCCGCATCAATTCTCTTATTTCCCTATTTTTCCCCTCTTTTAGTTCCATTTCTATCCAGAAATTTTTTTTATCTTTATTAAATAACTTGTATTTAAATGGTCTATATTGAACTCCATCAATCTTTCTTCCTTTACTCAAATTATCAATTTTTTGTTCTTCACAAACTCCATAGACTCGCACTCTATATT
>VTPO01000017.1 GCA_008638205.1 Pelagibacteraceae bacterium
GTTGTTATTAGATGGATTAATTATCTCACAACCCAATTGATCAAATACATTCAAATCACCCTTCTTATCTAATCGGTACGCTGCTCCATAATAACAATACTTTTCTTCTTTAACTTTTTTTTCCTGGATATATTTTAAAGCAGTTGAAACGGTAAGATCTGGTCTTAAGCTGATTTCTTTACCCAGAAAATCTTTATAGGTTAAGGCAGATTTTTTAAATTGCTCTCCTGATCTTTCGGTCAGTAGATTGGTATCAATAAGCAAATCTAGGTCGGTAAAATTAAATTTTCTTTTTTTAAAAAATTTTAGAATTTCTTTAGAAAAATTCTCTTTTAATTTTTTTTTTTCCAAGCCCTGCTTCATTATTCAATTTCATTTAAGAGCTGATCAAAAGCTACTGTCTTTTGAGCTTCTGAAGATTGCTTCCATTCACTTCTATCTTTAATATTTTCAGACATCTGCTTTCCAACATTTAAATTCTTGATAGTAACAACATTCTTACTAACCTCATCATCTCCACATAAAATTACGAAATCACAGCCTCTTCTGTCTGCATATTTAAATTGTGATTTAATATTGGAAGATCCTGAGTAGATTTCAGCGCTAATATTTTTAGATCTAAGCACATTTAAAATTTTGATGTAAAAATCCATATATTTTTCATCGAATACACATATTAAAACTGGATTTTTCTTCTCTGCTTTAATTTTATTTTTTTGTAAAATTGCATAAATTAACCTATCTAATCCAACGGATATTCCTGTAGAGGGGCAGTCTTGGTTGTTAAACCTTTTGACTAGATCATCATATCTACCGCCGCCGCCCACAGATCCAAATTCAATTTCTTGTCCTTTGTTATTTTTTACTCCAAAGGTTAAGTTGGCTTCAAAGATGGGCCCAGTATAATACTCCAATCCTCTAACAACCGTAGGATCAAAAATATAATTTGTAAAATTAAATAATAAAAAATATTTTTCCATTAGTTCAAGTTCTTTAATTCCATCATTCATACTTTCATTATCTACAGCAATTTCTCTTATTGTCTCAAAATTTTTGTCTGAAAGATTTTTAATATTCAAAAATTTTATAATTTCTTTTATTTGAGATTCTTCCAATTCAGCTCCTTTAGTAAAATCACCTGACTTATCTTTTCTTCCTTTTCCTAATAAATATTGCACACCTTCAACTCCTACTCTATCTAATTTATCAATTGCCCTTAATGTAATTGATTGTTTTTGTTCGTCTGTAATATTTAATTTTTCCAAAAGTCCTTTGGAAAGTTTTCGGTTTGAAATTTTTATAATAAACTCACTTTTTTCTAAGCCACAGCTATTTAAAATTTCTGAAATCAGAAAGCAAAGTTCGGCATCAGAAAACAAATTGCTAGTTCCTATATAATCTGCATCAAATTGTAAAAACTCTCTAAATCTACCTGGACCTGGCTTTTCATTTCTCCAAACAGTTCCTAATTGAAATCTCTTAAAGGGTCTTGGAAGATTATCAAAATTTTTGGCAGCGTATCTAGCCAGGGGAGCTGTTAGGTCGTATCTTAAAGAAAGCCATTTTTTTTCATCCTCAAAAGAAAATACTCCTTCAGATGGCCTATCTTTGTCAGGCAAAAATTTTCCAATACTGTCTGTATACTCAAAGCTTGGTGTCTCGAGATATTGGAACCCGTATTTAGACATGATTTTTTTAATATTTGAAATTAAAAGATCACGAATTAAAAGCTCTTCTTCTTGTCTATCTGCAAACCCATTGGGTAATTCACTAATGGGTTTAAAAGTTTTTTTATTCATTGTTTTGGTACAGCTGGGTGGATTCGAACCACCGACATCTGGTTCCACAAACCAGCGCTCTAACCAACTGAGCTACAGCTGCATAATTTTTGTTTATAATATTTTTTTGTGGTTAAATATATAATTCTATTGGCCAAGCAAATGCTCAGCATGAAAATGGTGTCTGTGAGTAGATCTATATATTTTTATCATTGCAATTAGCGGTTGATTATCAATCTAGGAATTAAAATGCAAATAAAAAAAATGGTGGTCTGAGGTGGATTTGAACCACCGACACAAGCCTTTTCAGGGCTCTGCTCTACCAACTGAGCTATCAGACCACGCACAGTCTTTTTCCACAATTTATTTAAATAATCAATTAAAAACTAAACTAAATTTACAGTTTTGAGCAAATTGAAAGCCTGATTGAGAGATAAGCCGACAATATTGGAATAAGATCCATTTATAGTTTTAACAAACCTATCCGCATAGCCTTGTATCGCATAAGCCCCCGCTTTATTTTCCCATTCTTTTGTTTGTAAGTATAAATCAATATCCCTTTTTTCAAGTCTGTTAAAAGTAACCTTGGTAGTAGCTTGTACTAGTTTACTCTTATCTTTATTTTTAATATATATGGCAGTTAATACACGATGCTTCCTTCCAGAAAAAAAAGTTAAAAACTCTCTTGCCTCATCTTCTGTTTTGGCTTTTCCAAAAATTCTATTGCTACAAATAACAATTGTATCAGCTGAAAGAATAGTCTTTTCAGGAAATTTTTTAAAAACAAACTCTCCTTTTTCTTTTGCAAGTCTTTTACAATATTCAATTGGTTTTTCTTTTTTTTGGGGAGTCTCGTCTATTTCGGCAGCTTCAATACTCTCTGGAATAATATTGATTTTTTTTAAAAGCTCTAATCTTCGAGGGGATGCGCTAGCTAAAATGAGTCCCTGGGTTATTTCAACCATTTGCTTATTTAAGTCGAAAAGTAATTCTACCTTTAGTTAAATCGTAAGGAGTAACTTCAACTAAAACTTTATCTCCTGTTAAAACTCTTATTCGGTTCTTTCTTAATTTTCCTGAACTGTGTGCCAAAATCTCATGATTATTTTCTAGTTTTACTCTAAATGTAGCATTGGGTAATAGCTCTGTAACCACCCCATTAAACTCTAACATTTCTTCTTTTGCCATAAATTTTATTTATTGTTAATAATACGTGTCTTAATTGAAAGAGTGTGAGCTTGCAAGCCTTCATAATTTGCAAGTCTTATAGCAGCTGGTCCTATTTTTTTTATACCGAGTTTAGAACACTTAATTACAGATGTTTTTTTATAAAAGTCAGCAACAGACAACCCAGATGCAAACCTAGCTGTTCCCGATGTGGGCAGTACGTGGTTTGGACCTGCAATATAATCTCCAATTGCTTCCGGGCTGTAATCTCCTAAAAAAATAGATCCAGCATTAATAATTCTTTTTTCAATTGAATTATAGTTTTTAACTTTTATCTCTAAATGCTCAGGAGCAATTTGATTAGTAATATCGATTATTTCTTTGTCACTTTTGCACACAACAATTGTTCCATAATTTTTTATACTTATTTTTGCAATTTTAGCTCTAGGTAAAGTTTGAATAATTTTTTTAACTTCATTATTTACTTTACTTGCGAATGATGAGTTTTTAGTAATCAGGATACTTTGAGATAATTCATCGTGTTCTGCTTGAGATAAAAGATCAAGGGCTGTCCATGTGGGATTATTTTCTGGTCCTGCAATTACAGTTATTTCTGACGGTCCTGCAATCATGTCAATTCCAACTTGCCCAAATACTTCCTTTTTAGCTGTTGCTACAAATATATTCCCAGGACCAACAATTTTATCAACTTTATCAATAGTCTTGGTTCCGTAAGTCAAGGCGGCAATAGCCTGCGCTCCTCCAATTTTAAAAATTTTCTTAATTCCACATACTTTAGCAGCATAAATCACTCCAGCATTAACTTCATTATTGGGAGCTGGCACAGTTGCGTAAATATTCTTAACACCCGCCACAATCGCTGGAACCGAATTCATAATTACAGTGCTTGGGTAACTAGCTTTTCCTCCTGGAACATAAATTCCTACCTTGTCTAGTGGTGTGTATTTGTAAGCTAATTGATTTCCATATTTATCCTTAAATTTAAAGGACTTATTAACTTGCCTTAAGTGAAATGACTTAACTCTTGCGTACGCAAGGTTAATAGCTTGTTTAATTTTAGGATCTAATTTTTTCGTTATTGAAACTATTTCTTTTTTACTTAATTGAATATTTTTTTTATTTAATGAAATCTTGTCAAATTTCTTTGAATATTTAATTAAAGACTGATCTCCATTTTTCTGAACATCTTTTATAATTTTTAAAACCACAGATCTATTTGCTTCTGATTGTCGTCGTTTTGAATTTAGCACTTTTTTAAAATTATTTTGAAAATTTTTATTTTTAGTACTTAATATATATTTCATTAAATCTTGTGTTTTGGTTTGTGCTTCGTTGTCCAGCTTTCAGAAAAATCTTCAAGAGTTGATTCGATAAATTCCACTTCTAATGAAATTACTCCTCCTCCAGAAAATATCAACTTCAAATTGAAATTATCATTTTTTATTTTACTAATCTTGATTGCTAAAAACTCTAGTATAGTTGATTTTTTTTTTACGTTAATGTTTTGAGATTTAACATTAAGTACATTCTTAAAGACTAGAGCAGACCTAACTCTTCTATTGTCTCTAAATACTCCCTGTTCGGCATCTTCCCACATGAACCGGTTAAAAATACAAGCAAATGTTTTATTTTTTAATAGGAATTTAATATCTTGCGTAATAATTATAGCATCCTGAAGGTAAGCAGAAAAAACGGAGAGGTCTTTTTCATCATTAGCTAATAATTTTAAGTTAGATTGTATTTTAGACATTTTTTGTAACAATTAATGCTCCACATTTCTTTAATTTTTTGACCAAATCTTCATAGCCTCTTTCCAAATGATAAATTCTATTAACAATAGTAGTTCCTTTTGCAGCTAATCCAGCCAAAACAAGGGAAACAGACGCTCTCAAATCCGTTGCCATAACTTCAGCTCCTGTGAAATTTTTTATACCCTGTATATACGCACTTTTATTTTTTATTTTAATATTAGCACCCATTCTTTTAAGCTCAGATACATGCAAAAATCTATTTTCAAAAATTTCTTCTTTGATAATAGATTTTCCATTACCCAAACACAATAAGCTCATTAACTGAGCCTGCATATCCGTTGGAAAACCGGGGTAAGGAATTGTTTTGATGTTTAAAGATTTTATTTTTTTTCTAGAAACTGTGACTGAGTTTTTTTTATTAAATTTTAATTTAGCTCCTAATAATTTTAAAACATCAAATATGTTTTTCATTACCTTTGTATCAACTCTATTCAATGTAATTTTTCCGTTAGAAATAAGACTTGCAACTGCATAAGTTCCTGCTTCTATTCTATCTGGAATAACGGAGTGAGTGCTACCCTTAAGACTTTCCACGCCTTCAATTGTTATAATTCGTTTTGAGATAAAAACTATTTTTGCTCCAGATTTATTTAAAAAATTTATCAAATCTATAATTTCTGGCTCTATTGCAATATTTTTAATAATTGTTTTTCCCTTGCACAATGTAGCAGCCATAATTAAGTTCTCTGTTGCTCCTACCGATATAGTTTCAAACTTTAATTTACTTGGTTTTAGTTTTTTAATTACTTTTGCTATAATATAGCCTTTATCGATCTTGATTTTTGCACCCATTTTTCTTAACATGTCTATGTGTAGGTCAACTGGTCTAGATCCGATTGCACATCCTCCTGGTAAAGAAACTCGTGCCTGCCCATATTTTGCTAGCAAAGGTCCTAAAACTAAAACGCCTGCTCTCATAGTTTTAACGAGATTGTATGGTGCTATTAATTTTTTGTTTTTTTTAGAAGTTATAACAATCTCATTTCTAGAATCTAAAAAATTTATTTTTTTACCAATACTTTCCAATAAATTAATCATAGTTGAAATATCTTTTACGTCTGGAATATTTTTTAAAGTTATCTTTTCATCTACAAGCAATGTAGCTGCAAGGATTGGTAGGGAGGCGTTTTTAGATCCTGAAATATTAATAGTGCCAAAGAGTTTTTTGCCTCCTTGAATAACTAATTGTTTCATTAAAGATTAAACTTTTGGAAGGGTAACTCCCAGTTGCTTCATGTATTTACCCTTTCTATCGGCGTAAGAAACTTCTGGAGATTGATCTCCTTTTAAAAAAACAAATTGGCAAGCACCTTCATTTGCATAAATTTTAGCTGGCAAAGGAGTTGTATTAGAAAATTCTAATGTAACGTGGCCTTCCCACTCTGGCTCCAGAGGAGTTACGTTAACGATAATTCCACATCTTGCGTATGTGCTTTTGCCAAGGCAGATAACAAGGACATCTCTTGGTATTTTAAAATATTCTACAGTACTGGCTAAAACAAAAGAGTTGGGTGGAATGATGCAAACATCTTCTTTTTTAGTAACAAAGCTTTCTTGAGAAAAATTTTTGGGATCTACTACCGTAGAGTGCACATTGGTAAAAATTTTAAATTCATTAGAAACTCTAGCATCATAACCATAAGAAGAAAGTCCAAAAGAAATATTGTCTCCTCTGTTTTGATTTTCTACAAATGGGACTATCATCTCTTTTTCAAGAGACATTTTTTTAATCCACTTATCTGACAGTACGCTCATTTTTTTCTTTCTCTTTCTTTTGAAAATCTTTTCTTTTTTTTAAGTTTTCTTTTAACGCATTAGCAAGCTTTTTATTTTTAGTCTCATTAACCATCAGAAAATATTATTAATTATTTATTAGGGTTAGTTAAATCATCAAGAGTGATTGGCTTACTAATATCATGCATTTCAGAAGATTCTTCAATTTTTTTTTCTATAATATTAGTAGAGGCTCTTTTTGCCTTTTTTAAAGCAAGACGGTCTTTTTTCTTTGCTTCCTTTAACATTGCTCTCTCACCACGCTTAGATTTATAATCATAATGAATACCCATGGCAGAGCCTCCCAAAACTAATTTTTCTTAAAAAACTATTCTTTTTTTAAGTTTACAGCAGATGGACCCTTTTGCCCATCTTCGATATCAAAAGAAAGAACATCTCCTTCATCTAAATAGCCAACTCCAGAATCTTTTACTGCTGACATGTGAACAAAAACGTCTTTTTCTTTGTCGTCTCTTTCAATGAATCCATAGCCTTTTGAGCCATTGAACCATTTTACTTTTCCTTTTATGCTCATTTTAACTTTCTATTATTATTAAGACATTTAAATACAAAATAAATGTTGAGAACATTTTAATAGATGAGCACTATTTTTGTCAAGAATTCTTGTTTTTTTTTAAAAAAAATTCCTACGCTTTTCCTTCAATTTTTGAGCAATTGCTTTTGTTTATTTTCTTGTCAAAAGCAGAAATGGTTTCTTTTTTAACAATCCAAACAAATGATTTTTCATATGTGTTGTCACTAGCAATTTGGGTACATTTCTTTCCTAGCTTAACAGTATGGGTTGTGCAGTTAGTTAGCGCAATTAGAGCAAACATAACAAATATAAGTGATATTTTTTTCATAGATGTACATTTAGAATACAAATGCGATCAGCATTGGCTGAAAAAAAGACTTATTTCAGGCACTCTCTAATAAAAAAGTTGTAAAAACCTATTATAAATTTAAAAAGTCACAAAGAAGCCCACATAGCTCAGTTGGTAGAGCACGTCCATGGTAAGGACGGGGTCATCAGTTCGATTCTGGTTGTGGGC
>VTPO01000012.1 GCA_008638205.1 Pelagibacteraceae bacterium
CCTATGGAGCAAGGGTTGAGAGCTGCTGGTACAGTAGAGTTTGGAGGCTTGAATAATCCACCTAGTCCCAAAAGGATACGATATGTTACACAAGAATCTAAAAAAATGATTTCTAATCTTCCCGATCCTTATGATAGCTGGATGGGATTTAGACCTAGCCTCCCAGACTTTGTTCCTGTGATTGGAGAATCTAAACATTATAAAAATATATTTTATGCTTTTGGTCATCATCATTTAGGATGGACTTTAGCAGCTATTACAGGAAGTGTGATTTCAAAAATTATTTGTAAAGATGGCGTAAATTTAAATTTTTCAAAATACAGCTCGGATCGATTTATTTAGGCTGCTGAGACAAACGAACCCAAATAAGGGTTTAAAATAAAGGCTTATTTTTATAATTAGGCTGTTTTGATCTTTTTTTCGATAAAATCTGGAAGCTCTTCATTTTGAGCGTTATTCTCTTTATCTTCTTTCCAGCCCTTAGGTTGGTAGGCATGCATTACATGTAATTTACAATACACTCTGCTTTCCATGGAAGATCTTCCACAAAAATAAAAGTCTTTTTCATCTGGGTGACCAATAGGCCATCTACAAACTTTATCTGTCAATTTTTCTAATGGTATAGGATTTTCAGGTTCAAAATCTTTTTCAATAACAATAGCTCTAAGACCTCTTGGTCTTCTAGTTTTTTTCTCATTTCCCTGTCCATCATCAAAAGTTCTACTGTTTACTTTTGGAGAAGAGATCATTCTCGATTGAGCTCTTCCTTGAAGATTTAGCCTATGAGATTTTCCAATGACTGCATTTCTAGAAATACCATTTCCTAATAATTTTGAAATTTGACTGGCAGTATGCCCTTCAGCCCAAAGTTTTTTTAATTGTTCTGTTTTTTCTTCTGTCCAAGCCATTAATCGTTGTTATATCCCCATATATTGCATAAGCAAGTAAAGAAAACACAACATGTTGATTAAAAAATGCATGTAAATGGAGATTTTTTAATAAATAGCTATTCTATCCACATTTTTGTGCATTTTTGCCACTTTAATTGATACTAGAATGGTTCATGACAACAATTGAGCAAAAATATAAAATCGGAACTAGAAGATTTGGAAGAGTTAACTGGATTGGTCTTTACACTCTTTATTTAAAAGAAGTGTTAAGATTTTTTAATGTTTGGATTCAAACTATTCTTTCACCTATCGTTACGTTCCTTCTTTTTTTAGGTGTGTTTAGTTTAGCAATTGGAAATGGGAGAGCAGATGTTCTTGGGTATAAATATACTATTTTTTTAGTCCCAGGTTTAATTGTAATGCAGATGATGCAAAATTCTTTTGCCAACACATCGTCCTCATTGGTCATTTCTAAAATGCAAGGTAACATCGTAGATCTTTTGTACCCACCTTTGTCCTCACTAGAAGTGACGGTAGCTATGTTGTGCGGGGGAATTACCAGAGGTTTGGTGGTAGGTTTTTTTTCGGTTATGGTTTCTATTATTTTTATTCACGTTCCTATTCACAGCTTAATTTTTATTTTAATTTATGGAATACTAGGATCCTCTTTACTTGCTAGCCTTGGATTTCTAGCTGGATTGTGGTCAGAAAAATTTGATAATATGGCAGCAGTCACTAATTTTATTATTGTACCTCTTTCATTTTTATCAGGAACGTTTTATTCTATTAAAAATTTAAATGTTTATATTGAAACGGTTAGTAGCTTTAACCCTTTCTTTTATGTGATTGATGGATTTAGATATGGATTTTTAGGAGTTTCCGATGGCTCCATAACCACAGGATTGATTGTTTTAATTAGCGTGAATATATTCACATGGTTTAGTTGTTATTATTTATTTAACAAAGGTTACAAAATTAAATCTTAAAAATTATGAGTAGTTTAGCAAATAATTATAATAGAAAAAAAATTGCTTTTTCAAAAGGAAAAGGGTCTTTTCTTTATTCAACTAATGGAAGTAAATATTTAGATTTTGTTCAAGGAATTGCGGTGAATTCTTTAGGACATGCTCACCCCAAGCTAGTAGCCGCTTTAAATAAGCAGTCTAAAAAAGTATGGCATGTGTCTAATGCATTTCAAATACCGGAGGGAGAAAAGTTAGCCAAAAAATTAACCCAACACACATTTGCTGATTATGTGTTGTTTCAAAATAGTGGAGCAGAAGCAACCGAGGCAGCAATAAAGGTTGCTAGAAGATACTTTTATTCTATTGGCCAGCCTAAAAAAAATAGAATTATTTGTATAAAAGATTCTTTTCATGGAAGAACTTTAGCAACTATTTTTGCCAGCGGTTCCAAAAAAATGACAGAAGGTTTTTATCCCAAAGTTCCAGGCTTTGATCACTTTAAATTTGGAGACCATACAAAATTAAAAAAATTAATAACTAAAAAAACTGCTGCCATTATGGTGGAAACAGTAATGGGTGAAGGTGGAATCAAGGTGATACCAGACTGGTGTTTGAAGGGATTAAGAAAGCTTTGTAATGAAAAAAAGATTTTATTAATTCTAGACGAAGTTCAGTGTGGAATTGGAAGAACAGGAAAATTCTTTGCATTTGAACATGCCAAGGTCAAACCAGATATAGTTCCTATAGCCAAAGGTATTGGAGGAGGATTTCCTATGGGTGCTGTATTAATGAATAAAAAAACAGCCTCGGGAATGATTGCGGGCACACATGGATCTACTTTTGGAGGAAACCCTTTGGCAATGTCAGTGGGAAGCGCGGTATTAGAAGTTATTTTGAAAAAAGGTTTTTTAAAAAATGTGACAAAAATATCTAGCTATTTTCACTTAAAATTAAACAAATTACAAAAACAGTATCCAAAAATTATTAAAGAGGTAAGGGGCGCTGGGCTACTCGTGGGCTTGCAACTTCATAAAGATCAGACTACATTTATAAAAAAATTAATGGATAATAAGCTCTTAACTATTAGAGCTGCCGAGAACGTAATAAGATTACTACCTCCTCTTACTGTTAAAAAAAATGAAATTGACTTAGCTATTAGTATTATCGCCAAGGTCTGTAAAAACTATAAATAAAATGAACCACTTTTTAGATCTTGGCCAAATTGACAAAAAGGAACTGAGAAATATTGTCGAAGAAGCAAAAAGAAGAAAAAAGAAATATTCTATAAAGAAAAAAGTGTCCGTCACGGAAGCTAGTAACGCACAAGACAAACTGCTTTTAATGATTTTTGAAAAGCCTTCGACTAGAACAAGATTATCTTTTGATCTTGCTATGAGACAGCTGGGTGGACAAACGATTGTTATGAATGCAAATGATATGCACCTAGGAAAAGGAGAGGAGAGCATTGAAGATACAGCAAAAGTTATTTCTTCGTTTTCCGATATTGTTATGTTTAGAACTTTTTCACATAAATCATTATTAGAATTGTCTAACTTGTTAAATATTCCATTAATTAATGGATTAACAGACCATTCACATCCATGCCAACTATTAAGCGATGTGCTTACTTTTGAGGAAAATAAAGGTTCTATCAAAGGAGCTACAGTTGCCTGGATTGGAGATGGTAATAACGTAACCAACTCTGCAATTGAAGCTGCGGTTCAATTTGATTTTCAGTTAAATATTTCATGTCCCAAAGGATATATGCCATCTAAAAAAACTTTAGATTGGGCAGATAAAAAAAATGGTAAAATTAATATTATTCAAGATCCTAAAAAAGCAGTAGCAGGAGTAGATGCTATTATGAGCGATAAGTGGATTTCAATGGGGGACAAGGTAAATGTAAAACAAAAAAAGAAAGCCCTAAAAGATTACCAAGTAAATAAAAAGATGATGAGCCTTGCTAGTAAAGATGCAATTTTTATGCATGTTCTACCGGCGGCAAGAGGGGAAGAGGTATCGGCAGAAATTATTGATGGAAAACAGTCTGTTGTGTGGCACCAAGCAGAGAATAGATTGCATGGCCAAAAAGCCATTATTGATTGGTGTTTAGACTAATCTCTCCAAAAAGACGGAAGAAATAAAACTAAAACGGTAAAGAACTCTAACCTTCCAAGCAACATAGCAATACTCAAATACCATTTAGTTAGATCAGGTAAGTATTTAAAGCTTCCATTAGGTCCAATAATTTCGCCAAGTCCAGGACCCACATTGGAAAGAGAAGTGGCTGCAGCAGAAATAGCAGTGGTAAAGTCAAGGTTGCTCAATGATAGTAGGGCGGTAAGAAGAAAGAAAATAAAAATATACAAAAAAACAAAAGTTAAGACTGAGGTTAAAAAAGTGTCTCCAATTACTTCACCACGATATTTAATGGGAAATACCCCGTTGGGATAAATAATTTGTTTGATTTGTTTTTTAATAAATAAATTCAGAATTTGAAATCTAAATATTTTAATTCCACAGGTAGTAGAAGCAGCACAACCTCCAACAAACATTAGTATTAGAAAAAAGAATAATGAAAAATTACCCCAAGTTCCAAAATCTTGAGTGGTAAAACCAGTGCCACTTATAATCGAGATGACATTAAAAGCAGACTCTCGAATATTGTCAGGCAAAAAATCTTTCACAAAAAAATAACAATAAATAGTTACAATAACTGTCGATAAGGAAACAAAATAAAGAAAACCTTTTATTTGAGTGTCTTTAAAAAAGGCAGTTTTTTCTCCTTTTAAGAATTTTAAGTAAGTTAAAAAAGGAACACTTCCACAAATAATAAAAATCATAGTAATGATTTCTATGGAGACAGAATTAAACTGTCCAATAGAACCACTGTACGTAGAGAAGCCACCAGTTGAAATAGTAGTTAAAGAATGGGCTACTGCATCAAAAGCATTCATGCCAAAAAGATAAAAGCATAAGGCGCAAATGGCTGTTAAGATAAAATAAATTTTAGTACAGACCATTGCTATTTCTTTTGAGCTTGGAAGAATTTTTTCAAACTCTGCACCCTCCGATTTAAACAAAGACATTCCACCAATATTAAGAAGCGGCAACACTGTAATTGCCATCACTACAATTCCTATACCACCCAGCCATTGTAGAATGGCTCTCCAAATTAATACTCCCTTAGAAGATCTTTCTATATCGTCTAAAATAGTTGATCCAGTAGTGGTAATTCCGGACATCGATTCAAAAAAAGCATCGGTAAAGGAAAGCTGCAAAGAGGAATACATTAATGGGAAAGAGGCAAATAAAGTTATGGCGATCCAGGAAAAAGAGGTCATCATAAAAGCCTGTTTGATGTTAAGACTTTTTTCTTCAGTCTGGTTCGTGATGAGCAAAAGAAATCCAATAAAAATGGAAAAAAAAGACCAAAATAAAAAGTTATGAGATTTGTCTCCAATGGTGATTTCTACCAAGTAGGGAATAAGCATAAATAGACCCAAAATAATAAGCAATGCGCCTATAACTAAAAAAACTGTTTTGGTTCCATCTTTCATATTTTCCTAATGATCTCAAAAATATATCAATTCGTTTTTAAAACAAATAATGATTCCTAGTAAAATACCTGACAAAAAATTGTTTTTTGAGCTATAAGGAATGCATTCGCAAATGATTGATACTGAGTATTTAGATTCAAAAGCCTGGCCATTTGTTGAGGCTAGAGCACTTTTAAAAAAAAGAAAAAAACTTTTTGACAAAAAGGGTTATGCTTTATTTCAAACTGGATATGGCCCAAGCGGGTTACCACACATAGGTACATTTGGAGAGGTTTGTAGAACCACAATGGTTATTCAAGCATTTCAAAAACTAACAGACATACCTGTAAAATTATTTACTTTTTCAGATGATATGGACGGTCTTCGAAAAGTCCCTGACAATATTTCAAATAAAGAAGTCTTAGAGCAAAACCTTAATAAGCCCCTAACAAGTGTTCCAGACCCCTTTGGAAAATATAATAGCTTTGGAGAGCATAATAACGAAAGGTTAAAAAGTTTTTTAGATCAGTTTGGTTTTCACTATGAATTTAAGAGCTCCACGGAATTATACCAATCTGGTATTTTTGATGACACCTTAAAACTTGTTCTGGATAAGTTTGATTCAATTATGAATATCGTTCTCCCAACTCTTGGAGAAGAAAGAAAAAAATCTTACAGCCCATTTCTTCCTATATGCCCTGAAACTGGAAAAGTATTGGAAGTAGCTATTTTAGAAAGAGATGTTGTGAATGGAGAAATTGTATACGAAAGTAACGGTAAAAAATTTAAAACAAAAGTAACAGGGGGCAATTGCAAGCTTCAATGGAAAGTAGACTGGGCTATGAGATGGCATGCCCTAGAAGTAGATTTTGAAATGTACGGAAAGGACTTAATTCCAAGTGCTGAATTATCCCAACAAATATGCAAAACTCTTGGACACACTCCTCCCAATGGATTTTACTATGAATTGTTCTTAGATGAAAAAGGAGAAAAAATTTCCAAATCAAAAGGAAATGGAATTTCAATTGAAGATTGGTTGAGGTATGCAAATCCGGAAAGTTTAGCTTTGTATATGTTTCAAAACCCTCAAAGAGCTAAAAAATTATACCCGCAAGTCATACCGAAAGCTGTAGATGAATATTTGTCTTTTTTAGAAAAATTTGAAACACAACCAATCAAAGAACAGTTGGGAAATCCTGTCTGGCATGTCCATAATGGAGTCCCACCAAAAGAAAAAAACATTATTAACTTTGGCGTTCTTTTAAATTTAGTTAGCGCAAGCAATGCGGATAATGAGGAAGTTTTATGGAAGTTTATTCAAAATTTTGCACCTGATACAGACAGGTCTAAATACCCAATATTAAATCAGTTAGTAAAGAATGCCATTTCTTATTTCAATGATCATGTGAAGATTCACAAAAAATATCGCAATGCTAATGAGCAAGAAAAAAAGGCTCTACTAGAATTAAATGAAGAGATAAAAAAGATGCCAGAGGGAATGACGCCTGAAGAAATGCAGACAGTCGTGTTTACCGTAGGAAAAAAATACTATCCCAAAGAAGAATTGCGTAACTGGTTTAAGGCTATTTACGAAGTGGTATTTGGAGACGAACAAGGACCTAGAATGGGCTCTTTTATTTGTTTTTTTGGCAAACAAGAAACCATAGACTTGATTAATAAATCGTTAAGTAGAAACTAGAGTACATGATTTACAAAACAATAAGCACACTGCTTCAAAAAGCAGACCCAGAGCTTGCGCATAGCTTGGCGATCAAATTTTTAAAAAATAGTTATTTGCCGTTTAATCTACTAACTGATGTTCCCTCTTCAAAATTAGAAATAAATATTTTAGGTAAAAATTTTAGCAATCCAGTCGGGCTAGCAGCAGGTTTTGATAAAAATGCAGAGATTTATAACTCTATATTTAAATTAGGATTTGGTTTTTCAGAAGTGGGGACGGTTACTCCCTTACCTCAATATGGAAACCCTAAACCAAGGGTATTCAGATTGATAGAAGACGAGGCAATTATTAATAGGTTGGGATTTCCTAGTCTAGGAATGGACAAAGTTCAATCTACCATCAAGAACAATCCCCCCAAAGGAATATTAGGAATTAATATTGGCCCCAACAAAGAAAGCACATCAAAGATAGAAGACTACTTAAAATGCTTCGAGCATTTTTGTAATTTATGTGATTATATCTGTATTAATATATCCTCTCCTAATACACCCAATTTAAGAGATCTTCATGAAAAGAGCAAAATTGAAGAATTGTTAATAGCTATTAAACTAAAACAAAAGCAACTTAACAATAAAACTAAAATTTTATTAAAAATCTCACCAGATATCACTAGTAAAAATATTGCAGAGCTAAGTACTATAGTTTTAGATCAAAAAATTGATGGATTGGTATTGACCAATACCACTATTTCTAGAGACCAAAACTTACAAAATATTAATCAAACAGAATTCGGAGGTCTTTCCGGAAAACCTTTGCAGCAATCTTCAAATCTTATTATCCAAGAGTTTTACAAATCTTTAGGAACAAAAATACCGATCATTGGAGCGGGCGGGGTTTTTGACGGCAAATCAGCTTTTGATAAAATTAAATCAGGTGCCTCCTTAATTCAATTATACACTTCAATGGTTTATCAAGGTCCCTATGTGGTAAATAAAATTAATAAAGAATTAGAAGTGCTATTAGAAGCGGAAGGGTTTGAGAATTTAAAAGATGCTATAGGTAAAGATTGTATAGAGTAAAATAAAGTGAGCCAAAATAACATTTCCTGTTAAAAAAAATCTCATTCGCATATAGCCAGAAAGATCATTGTTAACTGTTTTTTTATCGCAAAGATAAATGAGCATATAGATTAGAATATAAACTACTGTTTTCAGCATATAAGTTACAAACATCTCTGATATCATACCAATAAGAGGAAAAAGAACAGATAAGCACTTGAATAAAAGATTGTGTTTTTGTTCAGGAAGTAAAATTAGTTTCATCCACAAAGAGCCAGATAAAAAACAAAGAATAATTACAGAGTATAAAAAGAAAATATCAATAAAAAAATTGTAATGTTCGAAAGTGCTTGTTATGGAAAGGATATAAAAAGGAATTAAGCCAGCATATCCAAGAATGTTATTCCATTTATTGAATGTCACTATAAGAATTTTTTAAAGCTAAAAGCAGCTAAAACTCCAACCAAAATTGCAATGGACATAGATGCTATGGCATATGACCAAGGAAAGACTTGAGAAGCATGTATTGCAAAATCAGCAAGAGCATTAGTATTGCCAGGCTGCAATACAGAAGTAATATCTGCTGAAGGAATAATTTTATTAAAAAACAAATCATAACCAAATTTAAATCCAAAAATTAATACCAACAAAGACATCATAGCTCTTAATTCTTCTCCCTTTAACTTAATGCTAATTTTGGTTCCTAATTGAGCACCGATACCTGAGCCAACTACTAAAATGAGAACTAAAAAAATATCCACGGAGTTGTGATTGATGGCATGTAAGAACGTTACAACAATCATAATAAAAATCATTACAAAAAGAGAAGTTCCTGCAACGAGTCGAGCAGGCATACCTAAAATATAAATCATAATGGGGACTAATAAAAAACCTCCTCCTACACCAAGCATAGAAGAAAGAATTCCAACCACTACTCCAAAAAAAACAGGGGGTATAATGCTTATGTATAATTTAGATTTGTGTATTCTGATTTTAAAAGGAAGATTATGAACCCAATAGTGCGTATGTAATTTTCTTCTGATAAACCTATTAAGTCGAATTCTTCTTATTTCTACTAAGCTTTCAATCAGCATTGAGATTCCAATCCCAGATAGCAAAATACAATACATGATGGAAATAATTTTATTAACACTTCCCTGCAATAGAAAATATTTAAATAAAAAAATACCAAAAATTGCTCCCACGACCCCACCAACGATGATGAGGATACCCATTTTGATATCAAGCTGATCTTTAAACCAATGTCCTATCGTCCCGGAAACAGATGCGGCTAAAATATTATTTGCACCATTGGCTACTGCATAAATTGGAGGGATACCTAAAAAAATCAAAATAGGTGTAAGTAAAAAACCACCACCAATTCCAAGCAAACCCGCAAAAAAACCAACAACAACACTAACAAAGAGTAAGGTGGCTACGTTAATGGTTACTTCGGCAATAGGTAAATAAATTTGTAGCATTAATTAAACAAAAACTCCTAATAGTGCATTATTCTTCAAGGACTCAAATGTCAAATTGCTTAAATTATGACTTGACCAGAAAACTTTATCAAAATATACCCCTGTTCGGAGAAGCTATGGCAAAAGTATGTGAATTAACTGGAAAGAGACCAATGAGTGGAAACACCGTGAGTCATTCTAACAATAAAACAAAAAGAAAATTCTATCCAAATCTTAAAAAAGTAAGTTTAAGAAGTGAATTATTGAATAAGAATATTAGCTTTAAAATTTCTACCAGAGCTTTAAAGGCAGTAGATTTTAGAGGCGGAATTGACGAATTTCTTATTCGTGCCAAGAATGCAAAGTTAGCATTAAGAGTAAAAAAAATAAAAAAACAAATTCTTTCCAAGTCTGAATAGAACTTGAAAAACCTAAAAATTATCCCATTTGTATTTGCCATGATGCTAATCGTATTGGCATCTAATTATCTAGTTCAATTTCCTTTTCAATATTTTCAACTGAGCCACATTCTTACATGGGGTGCGTTTACCTATCCAATTGCATTTTTAGTTACAGATATTGCAAATCGATTATATGGTTTTTTATTTACTAGAAAAATTATTTTTATTGGTTTTGTCTGGGGCGTGGGTGTTTCCTACTTTTTTACTTTAAGCCCTATAGATTTAATTGGAATTCGAATTGTTGTAGGTTCTGGAATTGCTTTTTTAATAGCTCAAACAATGGATGCTAAAATATTTGACAAATTAAGAAATAGCAAAAAATGGTTTGTTCCCCCTTTTATTTCTTCTCTCTTCTCTTCAGCAGCCGATACCGTTCTTTTCTTCTCGATTGCTTTTTATGGAACGGGTGTTCCTTGGGTTACTTTAGGACTAGGAGATTTTTCTGTAAAACTATTATTAGCAATTATGATGCTTGTTCCTTTTAGACTAATTATTGCAAGTTTAGTTTCAGTTAAACGTTCTTCTATCAGCTAAAAATAAAGCAACTAATCGATCAACCATTGCATCTCCTAATTCTTGAACATCTGCAATTTTAATAGCTTGCTTATAATAGCTTGAAACATCATGGCCAATACCTATGGCATTAATTTCAACTTCCTTGCTCTCTTCTACCCACCTCACTACTTTTTTAAGATGCTGCTCGAGATAATTTCCTGAGTTAACCGACAGGGTAGAGTCATCTACTGGAGCACCATCAGAAATAACCATAATAATTTTTCTCTCTTCTTTCCTTTTCTTTAAACGATTAAAGGCCCATAGAATAGCCTCTCCATCAATATTTTCTTTTAAAATTCCCTCTTTCAGCATGAGACCCAAATTGTTTTTTGCTCTTCTCCAGGGGGTGTCTGCAGATTTATAAATTATATGACACAAATCATTTAGCCTTCCAGGATGTGTTTTTTTATTTTTCATCCAAAGTTCCCTGCTTTTTCCTCCCTTCCAATTTAAAGTAGTAAATCCTAAAACCTCGACTTTCACAGAACATCTTTCGAGAGTTCTGGACAAAATATCCGCACAGATAGCTGCAATCGATATAGGTCTTCCTCTCATAGAACCAGAATTGTCTATTAATAAAGTAACCACCGTATCCTTAAACTCGATATCTTTTTCTTTTTTATAAGATAGAGAATTAAAAGGATCCATAATAACCCTCGGTAATTTAGAGGCATCTAAAATACCTTCCTCCAAATCAAAGCTCCATGACCTATTTTGTTTTGCAAGAAGCTTTCTTTGTAATTTATTAGCTAGTCTAGATATAAAATTTTGAAGGCTCGATAGTTGTAAATCTAAGTTATTTCTTAGCTTTTTAATTTCATCTTCCGTGACCAATTCTTTTGCATCAATAATTTTATCAAATTGGTTTGTGAAGACAGAGTATTTTCTGGGATCCCCATCCTTCAATGGTTGTCTTTGTCCTTGGGGAATATTTTCGTCATCACTTTCCTCAAGCATAGTTTCTTGTTCACTTAAACTAGGATCAAATTCAATTTCAGGAACAATATTCTCCATATCAAATTCTTGATTTTTAGACTGTTCATTTTGTTCGTCTTCTAAAGACTGTTCTTGATTTTGGCTATTATCACTATTTTCTTCATTATTTTCATTTTCTACATTCTCTGGCTCATTTTTTTCATTTTCTATTTGAAGGTCCTGAAGAATAGAAGACATCAAGGAAGTATATTCTGTCTGGTCATGCAAAGATAAATTGAGATCCTTAATTTTATTAGATATGTTTTTTTCAAATAAATCATCCCATTGTTTAAAATCTTTTTTTTTACTTTCTTGGATTTTTAGATTCATCATATTTTTTCTTAAATAAGCTTCAAATGCATCGGCAATAAAATTTTGTGAATGGACATCACTATCCATAATTTTTTTTTGATAAAAGTTATTTAGGTTATTTTGAATTCCTATGTATTGATCTGATCCTATTTTTTCATATCTAATTTTTTCGGCAATTTTGTATAAACTTTTACTAACCGTTCCTTTTGGCTCATTTTTTTTAAAAATAGTTTCATCACTATGTCGAATACGAAGAGCCTCTGAATCTGCATTCGCTCTAGCTTCTAACATTTCTTCATGGTTGTTTATTGAAATAATCTTGGGTGCAGTGATCTTATCTAATTGCTTTTGATCTTCTAAAGATATGGATTTTCTTGCTATAGCTTTGGCAGTAGAAAAAACTGCATTTTTAAATTTTTCTAGTTCTTGATTATTATCCATTATTTTTCTCTACTGATTTAGCAGTAGAAGAAGTGTTTAATTCACTACCAAAGCATCGCTGATAGTATTCTGCAACAATGGAGCGTTCTAGTTCGTCACATTTGTTTAAGAAAGATAGTTTAAATGAATGAGGAAGATCTTTAAAAATATTATAATTATCTGCCCATGTAATCACTGTTCTTGGACTCATGACTGTAGAAATATCACCATTAGCAAAACCTTTTCTTGTTAAATTGGCAACTTTCACCATATTGCTTACTAGTTTTTTTCCATCCGCAGTATCTAAAAATTTACATTTAGATAGTACAATCTCAGCTTCTTTTTCAGGTGGTAAATAGTTCAGTGTAGATACAATATTCCATCGATCCATTTGTCCTTGGTTTATTTGCTGAGTTCCGTGATAAAGCCCGCTAGTATCACCCAAACCAATCGTATTGGTTGTTGCAAATAATCTAAATTGTTTATGTTGTTTAATAACCTTGTTTTTGTCTAGAAGGGTAAATCTACCATCTGTCTCTAAGACTCTCTGAATAACAAACATGACATCAGGTCTACCAGCATCATATTCATCAAATACTAATGCGACAGGATTTTGCAAAGACCAAGGAAGCACACCCTCTTTAAATTCTGTAATTTGTTTACCATCTTTTACAACAATTGCATCTTTACCTATCAGATCAATTCTACTTATGTGGCTATCTAAATTTACACGGACACATGGCCAATTTAAGCGTGCAGCTACTTGCTCAATGTGAGTTGATTTCCCCGTTCCATGAAAGCCTTGAATCAAAACTCTTCGATTATGAGAAAAACCAGCTAGAATAGCTAAGGTTGTTTCTCGGTCAAAAATGTAGCTATCGTCAATTTCAGGAACGTAGTCATTTTTTTTAGAAAAAGCATCAACAGTCATCTCACTATCGATATTAAAAACTTTTTTTACTGAAACTTTTATATCTGGTTCGTTTTGAAATGTGGGGGTACTCATGCAACCTCAGTGTTTTTGTTTATAGAATTGTTTAAGAAAGTGTAAGCAAGGGTAATTTCTTTAAGCTTTTCCTCATATTGTTTATTGCCGGCATTAATATCAGGATGATATTTTTTAACAAGCTTTTTAAACTGAACTCTAATATCGCTCCAATTTACTTCTGAATTTAACTCCATTTTTTTTAAGGCTATGATTTGAGTAGGACTATATCTGCGACCAGAATAGGAAGAGGAGTTTTTAAACTTATTAATAAACAGTAACTCATCCTCAATAGCATTGTTCCAAAGTTTTTGGAAAAAAGAATCTTTATTACCAAATTTTTGAGTTTTTTTATGAAATGTTAAGTCGTCATACATAAAATTTTCTATAGCAGATTGGGACATTCCGTCAAAAAAATCCCATTTTTGATTGTAAATTTTAATATGATCTTCACAAAACCAAAGAAAAGAATCTTCATTTTTGCTTGGAGCTTTAAATTCCCCGATTTTATCACACAGCTCCCAATCACATTCTAATTTTTGCTTATCAACATATTCTTTGTGGTGGTCAAAACAGTACCAATGGTACTCTTTATTTTTTTTATCTTTAATCAAAACTTGTTTAAAAGCACGTTCTTTACAAAGATATTTTTCACAATTTTTTTTCATAAGCGGTAAATATTGATACTATAATAAATTATATAAATATGGAAAAAAATTTTGCTACTATTATTGAAGATAAAATAAAAGATTCTCTTGGATTAAAAAAAGTGAAAGTTGTTAACAATTCTCACCTACACCGGCACCACAGCTCCTCTCCCAAAAGTGGGAATAGTCATTTCCAAATAATACTTTCTTACCAAGAAATGGAAGGTATGAGTCGCATTCAGGTTCATAAAAAAATTTATTCGGAGTTAAAAGAAGAGATGAATGATTATGTCCATTCTCTAGAGATTACGCTGGAGGATTAGAGTTTTTACTGGGAAGAGTTAGATGTATTTGTGTAATTTGGTTTTTATTTTTATTAATTATCTCATAGATTATACCATCGAAGGAAAAAACCTGACCAACATTTGGAAAAGATTCTGTTTTATCAATTATATAACCTGCAATTGTAGAGGATACATTGTCTGGTATTTCAATATCTAACTCTCTATTAATATCCCTTATATTAACATCGCCCCTTATTTTATAAGATCTTTCACTAGTTTTTCTAATCCCAATTGTAGAAAAGTCTTTTTCGTCAAAAATGTTTCCTACAATTTCTTCAATAATGTCCTCCATCGAAATTAAACCCATAAGCTCACCATATTCATCAACAACAAAAGCAAGCTTTTCTTTTCTTGCGATAAATTCGCTTAATTGATCTTTTGCCTTTGTAGTTTCTGGTATAAACCATGGCTTGATCAAATTGTCTTTAATTTTAGAGATATCTAACTGGCCATTGTCATTTAAATTAGTCAGAACATTCTTTGCATGAATGAGTCCTAAAATATTATTAGGATTTTCTTCCCAAACTGGAATTCTACTAAAAGAGCTTTTTGCAATAGTAGAAAAAAAATCCTGTTTATTATTCAGATCAATGGAATAAATTTTTTTTCGGTGAGTCATTATTTTTTCCACTGTAATTTCTTTTAAATCCAAAATGGCATTGAGCATGTCTCCTTCATCCTTGAGCAATCTTCCCTCATCCTCATGCATATCAATAATATTTCTAATATCCTCTCGTGCCGTTTTGGAAGTGGTCTTGTTTTCCATGTCTATTTGCATGATTTTAAAAAAAAACCAATTTACAAATTTTACAAATAGCATTACGGGAAAAACAATTTTTAAAAAAATAGATAAATATTTTGCCATACCTAATGCAAATTTCTCAGGTCTTAATAGAGCATAACTTTTTGGCAAAACTTCTGAAAATATTACAATGAGCAAAGACATTATAATAGTAGAATAGATAACCCCTTTATCACCATAGAATTTAATTAGGATTGCAGTTGCAAGTGCTGAAGCTAAAATATTTACAAAGTTATTTCCTATTAACAAAGAGCTAATCAAATCATTTTTCTTATTGATTATATTCATTAGAATTTTAGCTCTTTTGTCACCTCGAATAGATAGCTTGTGCACTTTGCTCTTTGCAACTGAGGTAATGGAAGTTTCAGATCCAGAAAAAAGGCCAGATAAAATCAGCAAAAAAACTACTGCCACAATAGAAAAAAAAATATTTTCAAGCATTCTTCAGTTCATTTTTTACAAATGGCATCAGTGTTTTTTCTAGAGTAGTTTTATAAATAAATGCTTTTCCAATTCTTTTTAATAATATTAAATTAATATTTTTTGAGTTATTTTTTTTATCTTTTTTCATAATTTTAAAAAAATTATTTAGCTGATTATTTTGTATATACCTCTTAAAAGAATCGTTTAGACCTAACCTTTGGTATAAATCTTTTATAGCTTGTAGTTCTTGATTTTTTAAAAAATTTTTCTTATGAGAAATTGTTGATGCTGCCATCATCCCAATAATTACTGCTTCACCATGGTTTAGTTTGTTTGAATATTTTAAATGAGATTCTAATGCATGTCCCAAGGTATGACCAAAATTTAATATTGCTCTAAGACCTTTTTCTTTTTCGTCTTTACCCACAATAATAGATTTACTTTTACAACTGATCTCAATTGCCTTTAATATCGACAAGGTACTGCTTCGGTTAATAATATTTGCTCCTTCTTTACACAACCATAAAAAAAACTTTTTATTCATAATAAGTGAGTATTTTAAAATTTCAGCAAAACCAGATACCATTTCTCTCTTAGGTAGTGAGCCAAGAACTGCTATATCGATTAATACAAACTTAGGATGATAGAAAGTCCCAATCAAATTTTTGCCATAAGTATTATTTATCCCAGTTTTGCCACCTACGGAAGAATCTACTTGTGATAAAAGAGTAGTAGGAACCTGAATAAAATTTATTCCTCTTTTAAAAATACTAGCAGCAAATCCAGCTGCGTCTCCCACAACACCACCCCCTAAAGCAGCCACAGTATCATTTCGATCAAAATTATGGATCGTTAAAAAATTTAAGATTTTGTTAACTTCTAGTAAATTCTTATTTTTTTCTCCAGATGGAATATTAATAATAAAGCACTCATTTTTTTTAGGGAGCATTTTTTTAATGCTATAAAAATACTTATTAGGAATTTTAGTGTTTGTTATAAATAAAATTTTTTTTGATTTTGGACAAAATCGTAAATAATTTTTATTAAAATTTTTTAAAATATTATTACCTATAAGTATTGGGTAAGAACCACTTTCCGTTCGAATATTAATTTTTTTTGGATAGTTCATATTTTTTTTTAATTTCACTGGCAACTTTTTTTTTACTTATGTTAGTTGCTTTGATTTTGATATTAGCCAATTGATAAATAGGAGATCGTTTCGTCAGAATACTAGTAATTGAACCTTTTAGGTCTTTGTAATCTAGCATAGGACGAATATTTTTAGAGATCTTCATTCTTTTTACAATAGTCGAAATATCAACATCAATCCATACTGATATAGATTTTTTTAAAACAATTTCCCTAATTTTTTTGTTTAAAAAAGTTCCTCCTCCGAGAGCTATTACCTTCTCATCTCCATTAATTAACTCAATGCATATTTTTTCTTCAATTTTTCTGAAGTAGTTTTCTCCCTTATTTTTAAAAATGTCTGGGATTGTCATATTTAACTTTTTTTCAATTTCTAAATCTGTATCATAAAATTTTAAGCCCAGAATATTAGACAGCTCTTTTCCAATAGAGCTTTTTCCCGAACCCATCATTCCCGTTAAAACTAGGGTATTATTCATTGATATTTATTATTATATAAATTATTAACATATTTTAGACTTAAATTTTTATATACTAAATTTACTAATGTTGAAAAATAAACTCTTCTGGCAAGTAATTTTACTTACTTCATTGATCCTTGGGTCGATAATTTTTGTAAATTCTTTAGATATTTCGCCTCCTTCCAAACAAGTAGAAAAAAAATTACCTAATGAGAAAATTTTGGAAGTTGTTAAATAGAGCGATCTTTTTAACCATATTCTTAATACCTATATTTTTGCAGCCATCCTCAGCTGATGTAAAGGATATTTGGAAACAGTCTCAAAATATAAAAAAAATTGAATCTAAATCTGATTCTGAATTTGGTAGTCAGCAAGAATTACCCCCGACTACAATTAATCCAACATCCCAACAACAGTTGGGCACTTCTGGTATTCAAGAAGTGAAAATTAAAAAAGAAACGAACGAAGTTATTTTTGGAATTTATGATCCTGCAACAACTGGTATACCAGTGAATTTTTGGTCTGGAATTGACAGCAAGTTATTCCAAGGTCTTTCGTTAGATTTGTTAAGTGATACAAATAGCTTTGCAACAAATTACACAATTAAAAAAATTTTTTTTAGTAAAGTTAATCTTTCAGAATTTGACGATAAGGGAATCTCTTATCTGAACTTCATAAGCCTTTTTCTTGCGAAGCAAAAAGATATAGATTTAATAGACTCGGTCATCAATCAAAATAACTTACTTTTAAATAATGAAAAATTATTAAATTATTTAATTAACGATAACTTTGCCTCTTATGAAATTAAAAAAACTTGCAAATACGCTTCGCAGCTAGGTGCAGAGATCTCAAATTTTGAACTACAAAAGTTTAAAGTCTTTTGCTTAGTTCAGGCAAAGGAAAACAGAAAAGCATTAGCACAACTCGAGCTAATGAAAGAAGCTGGCTTTAAAGACAGTTTTTTTGTACAAAAAATAAATTATTTGCAGGGAATGCTACTGTCTAAAAAGGGAATTGAAAATACAGATAGTTTGCTGAATATTCACTTGTCCATTCTATCTGACCCTGAGTTTAATCCTAATTATTCTATTTTTAAGAATAATTTAAATAAAAAAAAATATTTTTTTAAAAGTCCCCTTATAGAAAAAGTTATTGATAAAAATAATACTTTAGAATCTGGATATACTACCGAAGATGAATTTGAATTAATTAAATTTTTAGAAAGTGGTTCTGACGCAAATATTTTTCCTATTGATAAACTCCTTCCTTTTTATAAAAAAATAATTTTTGGAATAGATGATTTACTTAGCCCGCTGGAAACTTATTCAAAATATCATCCCTCCAAAGGAAGAGCCCTATTATATCAGGCTATTCTTTTGACACGAGATCCAGAGCAAAAATTAGCATTTATGCTAGAGCTCAAAAAAAACTACATTCAAAACAAAACTCCTGTGCTGGCAAATGCTTTGTATTTCCAATTAGTCAAAAACATTAATAAAAAATATTTAAGCAAAGACTTGTTAAGTGAAATTCAGACATATAATGAAAATAGTAATAAAAAAATTACTAGTGTAGAGACAAACAATGCATATCTCCACAGGTCTGATGCAATTTCTTTATTAGCTGAAAAAAAAATAAACAAAACAAAATTGAAAGTTTTAAATAAATTTTCTAAATTAGTGGCTAAAAAAAAATATCAATTAAATGAAAAAGATCTTGCCATGATTTATTTGTTGTCTGAAAAAAAAATCTCACTTCCTGGAGAATTGAAAAAATCTTTAAACTCAGAAGAAATTTATATTCCTAATAAAATTTATAATTTATTGGAAAAAAATCAGCTAGATTTGGCAACAATAGAATTATTAAAATTAATTAAGAACCTTAAAGAAAGTAAAGATTACGTTAGAGATTTCAGAATAATAAACAAGATATTTGATCGATTGGGTTTTGATCTATTAAAAAATGATTTTAATAAGTACGAGCTTTTAGTTAGCTAGTTTTTTTTCTAGCCTTCTTTGATGCAAGACCGGCTCTGTATATCCTGAAGGCTGTTCCATTCCTTTAAACACCAAATCACAAGCTGCCTTAAACGCTATAGAATGATCAAAATTAGGTGCCATGGGAACATAGTGCTTGTCAGAATTGTTTTGTTCATCAACCACTTTTGCCATTTTTTTCATTATTTCCATCACTTTATCCTTTGTGCAAATTTGGTGATGCAACCAGTTGGCAATATGTTGAGAGGAAATTCTCAAAGTAGCTCTGTCTTCCATTAAACCGATATTATTAATATCTGGAACTTTAGAACATCCCACACCTTGATCAATCCATCTAACTACATAGCCAAGAATACCTTGGGCATTATTTTCAATTTCTTTATTGATTTCTTCTTTAGACCAGTTGGGTCTGTCTGCCATAGGAATATTTAAAATATCATCTATGTTTGCCTTATCTCTGGACGATAATTCTTGCTGTCTCTCAAAAACATTTATTTTATGATAGTGGGTAGCATGTAACGTAGCAGCAGTAGGGGAAGGAACCCATGCACAATTAGCTCCTGCAATAGGATGACCTGCTTTTTGGTCCAACATGTCCTTCATTCTGTCGGGCATTGCCCACATTCCTTTACCAATCTGAGCTTTTCCTGAAAATCCACAGCTTAATCCTATATCCACATTCCAATTTTCGTAAGCTAACAGCCATTTAGATTTTTTCATTTCACTTTTAAAAATCATTGGTCCTGCCTGAAAAGAGGTATGCATTTCATCTCCAGTTCTGTCTAAAAAACCAGTATTAATAAAGGCAATTCTTTTTTTAGCCTGCCTAATACATTCTTTTAAATTCACAGTAGTTCTTCTTTCCTCATCCATAATTCCTATTTTTACTGTATTAGGTTTTAAGTTTAGAACTTTTTCCACGTGAGTAAAAATTTCATCTGCAAAAGCAACTTCCTCTGGACCATGCATTTTTGGTTTAACTATATAGACAGAGCCAGCTCTTGAATTAAGCTTATTTTTCATGTCATGAAGTGCACAAAGCGTAGTTATGAAAGCATCCATTATTCCTTCTGGAATTTCAGATCCATCATCTAATAAAATCGATGGATTGGTCATTAGATGACCTACATTTCTTAACAAAATTAAAGATCTACCGTGAAGACTAATTGGATTGTCATTTGTATCTAAATATTTTCTATCCGAATTTAGTTTTCTTATAATTTTCTTTCCGTTCTTTTCCATTTCAGCTTGAAGAGTTCCTTTTGCTATCCCAAGCCAATTTCTGTAGCAATTAATTTTATCTTCAGCGTCTACTGCAGCCACAGAATCTTCTAAATCCATAATAGTTGATATTGCTGATTCAATGACAATGTCACTTATATGAGATGGATCATCTTTTCCAATAATGTGTTGGGAATCTATTTGCAGCTCAACATGTAAATAATTATTCTTTAATAGAATAGAACTAGGTTTATTTTTGTCTCCCACATAACCTATGAATTTTTCTTTATTTTTTAATTGCGTTTTAGATTGATCAGATAGATGAATAGTCAAGTTTCCATTTTCTATTAAAAATCCTGAAACATCTTTCCAGTTACCTTTGTCTAAGGGAGCGATTTGATTTAAAAAATCTCTTCCACTGTCTATGACTTTTTTCCCTCTTTTTGGATTGTATGATTTTAATTTTTCACAACCATTTTCATCGGAGATTGCATCTGTTCCATACAGCGCATCGTAAAGACTACCCCATCTTGCATTTGCTGCGTTTAATGCATACCTCGCATTATCTATAGGCACCACAAGTTGTGGGCCTGCAATCTTAGAAATTTCGTCATCAACATTTGCAGTTTCTATTTTAAAGTCTTCCTGCTCATCAACAAGGTAACCAATTTCTTTTAAAAAAATTTTGTACGACTCAAGGCTAAAATTATCTTTATTATCAACATGCCAAGTATCCACACTCTTTTGAAGATCGTCTCTTTTTTTTAAGAGAGACTTATTTTTTTTAGCCAATTCATTTGAAGAGGAAACAAAGCCTTTCCAAAAAATATCTTTGTCTATCGAAGTACCTGGAATAATTTCATTACTAACAAAATTATATAGGTCCTCGTTAATTTTGGTTTTTGCTACGTTAATAAAGTTTGATGTCATTTTTTGAAGGGCTAAAATGGACTAAAAAGTCAAAAAGTCAATTTATTTAAGATATTAAAATTAATTCTATTTAATTGCAGGTATCAATTAATTGTTATTTTTGTTTCATGTATATACAATAATAAAAACTTATATTTAATTAATGCAGTATTTAGACTTTGAAAAAGAGCTTGAGCAGCTAGATTCCAACATAGAGAATCTAAAGAATCCTTTTGAAAATACGGGACTGTCTTCTTTAAATAATGAAGAAATACAAAAAGCACAGTCCGAAATTGATAAAAAAACGAGTGAAATTTATCAAAGTCTTGATGGATGGAAAAAAACTAAAGTTGCAAGACACAGTGAAAGACCTAAGTCGAATTTTTATATTGAAAATATTTTTGAACATTTTCAGCCCATCTCAGGAGATCGGTTATTTGGTGAAGATGAGGCTATCATCGCCGGTTTTGCAAAGTTAGAAAGTCAATCTGTTTTGGTTTTGGGCCAAGAAAAAGGAAGAGATACAGAAAGTAGATTAAAAAGAAATTTTGGCATGATGCGTCCAGAGGGTTACAGAAAATGCATTCGTTTAATGAAATTAGCTGAAAAATTTAAGATTCCAGTAATAACTTTTATTGATACTCCAGGTGCTTATCCAGGAAAAGGAGCAGAAGAGAGAGGTCAAGCAGAGGCAATAGCAAAGTCTATTGATTGCTGTCTTTCAGTTTCACAACCAATTATATCGGTAGTGATTGGGGAGGGTGGATCCGGCGGTGCCATTGCACTTGCTACTTCCAATAAAGTTTTGATGCTTGAGCATGCTATTTATTCAGTTATTTCTCCAGAGGGATGTGCTTCTATTTTATGGAAGGATGCATCTAAATCAAAAGAAGCAGCAGAATCTATGCAAATAACTGCACAAAATTTATTAGGCCATCAGATAATAGACGAGATTATACAAGAGCCGCTTGGAGGAGCCCACAGAAACCCCAAAGAAGCCGCGATACACATCAAGCAAAGTTTAGTAGAAAATTTAAAGTCCTTTTCTGGAAAAAGTGCAGATGAAATTCTGAAAGAAAGAAAAGATAAATTTCTGTCCATTGGTACAAAGCTGCCAGAGGAAACCAATATATTTAACCACGAAAATGCAATGTATTTCTCAAGAAAAAGTTTTATTAAGAATAAAAAAGCATTTATTATTTTAGGAGCTTTGATTTTAGTAGGTACGATAATGTGGTGGTTATACTAAAGATCCACAGCACTGCTTGAATTTTTTTCCAGTCGCAGGACACTTTTCATTCCTTGAAATTTTTTCTTTGGGATTACTAGATAATAAACAGCCTTCAATTTTATTTTGCTCTAATGCTTTATCGCTAGGTTCGTTCTTATTATTGGTTTCATCTAAAGATACTTCTAGATTTGATAAGAAAAGTATTAAATTTTCTTTAATTTTATCTAATAGATTTTGAAACAATCCAAAGCTTTCTCTTTTGTATTCATCTAGAGGGTTTTTTTGACCATACCCTCTTAAACCAACAGACTGTCTAAGTTGCTCTAAATATTGAAGGTGATTTCTCCATTCAAAATCTAAGTTTTGTAAGAATATTTTTCTCTCAATATCCTGATTGTTGATATCTGTTATTTTATCAATTCTTGATGCTCTTTTATTCTTAAAATTATTTTCTAAAAGCTCTACTTTTTTTTGTTTTGAACTTGAAATAAAATTTTTAAAATCAAGATCGGACATTCTAATTCCACATACTCTTTCAATCTTATTTTTAATATTTTCTTTTCTTTCATTATCTTCTTCTAAATTAGTGCTCTGCAAAAGTATGTTATCAATTATTTCTTTGAAAATGTTATCTACAATAGAGTAAATATTTTCGGTTTTCATAACATCTAATCTTTGTTCGTAGATAACTCTTCTTTGGTCACTCATCACGTCATCAAATTGAAGAATAGTTTTTCTAATATCAAAATTTCTTGCTTCAACTTTTTGTTGAGCTTTTTCAAGAGCTTTATTAATCCAAGGATGATCAATCGACTCCCCCTCTTTGAATCCTAATTTTTGCAACATATAGTCAATTTTTTCTGATCCAAAAATTCTCATAAGGTCATCTTCAAGACTTAAATAAAAAATAGTTTTTCCAGCATCTCCTTGTCTTCCCGACCTACCTCTTAATTGATTATCTATTCTTCTACTTTCATGTCTTTCAGTTCCTATTACAAATAACCCTCCTGATTGGATGACTGCCTCCTTATCTTGTTTGTGTAATTCTTTTTCAGATTCGTTATTAGTTGCATTCTTTAATCTAACGTCTAGATTTCCCCCCAACTGAATATCGGTTCCTCTTCCAGCCATATTTGTTGCAATAGTTACCGATTCAGGACACCCAGCTAATTGAATAATTTCAGCCTCCTTTTCATGCTGCTTAGCATTAAGGACACTATGTTTAATCCCTTCTTGTTTTAATATATTGGATATTTTTTCTGACTTTTCTATACTAGTTGTGCCTACCAAGACAGGCTGCTTATTATTACGAGCTTCTTTAATATCTTGCACAATTGCATTTAATTTTTCTTTCTCAGTTCGAAAAATCTGATCATTTAAATCTTTACGAGACATCACTACATTCGTGGGAACTTCAACTACATCCAGTCTATAGATGTCATAAAATTCTTCTGCTTCTGTTATGGCGGTACCCGTCATCCCTGCAAGTTTTTTATAAAGTCTAAAATAGTTTTGGTAGGTAGTAGATGCGAAAGTTTGATTTTCACTTTGAATAGGAACTCCCTCCTTGGCTTCTATTGCCTGATGCAATCCATCTCCATATCTTCTTCCCTCCAACACTCTTCCAGTAAATTCATCAATAATTTGAACTTGATTATCTCTTAAAATGTAATCTTTGTCTTTGATGAATAAAATATTTGCCTTAAGAGATTGGTTAATATGATGAACAAGAGATAAATTGCTTGGATCGTAGAAGTTACTACCTTGTAAAAGTTTCATCTTTGAAAGTTTTGATTCAACCGAATCGATGCCAGAGTCTGTTAGGTTAATATTCTTATCTTTTTCATCAACCTGGTAATCAGTCACCTTTAGCTCTTGAACAAGCTTATTGCATACAAAATAATTAGAAGAGTCTGTTTCGGAAGGACCCGATATTATTAGTGGAGTTCTAGCTTCATCAATTAGAATGCTGTCAACTTCATCTACAATGCAGTAATGAAAATCTCTTTGAACCATCTCATCAAGAGAAAGTTTCATGTTGTCTCGCAAGTAATCGAAAGCAAACTCATTGTTTGTTCCATACACTACGTCACAATTATAAATTTTTTTCCTATCTTCGTCTTGGACATTTGCTGTTAAACAACCAACACTTAACCCTAAAAACTGATAAATCTGACCCATCCATTCCGAATCTCTTTTTGCTAGGTAGTCATTTACGGTTACAACGTGAACCCCTTTTTCTTGCAAACTGTTTAAGTATACGGGAAGAGTCGCAACTAGCGTTTTTCCCTCACCTGTTTTCATCTCAGAAATTTTTCCCTGATGTAAAATAATTCCACCCATCAACTGAACATCAAAATGCCTTTGACCAATTACTCTTTTACTAGCCTCACGAACTGCTGCGAAAGCTTCAGGCAAAATTATATCGAGGGTATCTTTATCTTGGAGTCTTTTTTTGAATTCATTAGTTTTATTTTTTAGCTCTGTGTCAGATAGTGCTGCAAATGACTCTTCTAGCTTATTGATCTGCTCAACCGTAGAGTTTAAAGCAGAAATTTTTCGCTGGTTGGTGGAACCAAAAATTTTTTTTAGAAAATTTAAATTTTTCAACATTTCTACTTAGGTTTTGCTTAAATTATTAATAGTAAAGTTTGTATTTCTAACTTATAAACCACTTCTTTATCAAATTATTAATTATGGCAATAAAATTTAGTGAAATTTTTGGCATTAAAGGCCAGCAAGGCAAGACCACTCAAGACCTTCCAGCAATAGAAGGAATGGAGTTATCGACTGCTTCTGCGGGTCTCTATAAAAAACAAAGAGATGATGTTTGTTTTTTTTATTTCAAAGAAGGAGCTAATTTTGCAGGCGTTTATACAAAATCTTCAACCAAATCTCACTGCATTGTATGGAATCAAAGCATCACATCAAAAAAAATCAAAGCTCTTTTTGTAAATACAAAAAACGCAAACACTTTAAATGGACAGCAAGGTTACACGGCCATTAAAGAACTCGCTTATTTAATTTCCAGAAATAAGAATATTTCTCAAAAAGATATTTTATTTGCTTCAACGGGGGTAATTGGTGAAAAATTTCCTCTTCTTAAAATTAAATATTCTATAGACAAGCTAATGGAAAGATCGGTAAAGCCTAATAAATTTGAATGGATTGGTGCAGCTAACGCAATAATGACAACAGATACAATTTCCAAGATGGCCTATGAATCTTTTGATATTAATAATAAAAAAATTAACATTTCAGGAATTGCAAAAGGATCTGGCATGGTTTTTCCTAATATGGGAACCATGTTTGGTTTTATATTTACAGATGCAAATATTTCCCCCTCTGTGTTAAATTATTTTTTAAAAAAGAATGTAGAAGAAACTTTTAATGCTATTTCAGTGGACGGCGATACGTCAACCAATGATATGGTTTTGTTATTTTCCACCAATAAATCAAAAAATAAATTAATAACAAATAAAAACTCTCCAGCAGCAAAAATATTTGAGCAAAAATTAAAAATAGTTATGTTGGATCTTGCAAAACAAATTGTTGCCGATGGTGAGGGAGCTCAAAAATTAATAACCATTAATATAACCAATTGTAAAAATAAAAATTTAGCAAAAACTATTGGATTTTCAATCGCGAATTCCCCCCTGGTAAAAACAGCAATTGCAGCGGAAGATCCTAATTGGGGTAGAATAATGATGGCGATCGGCAAGGTTAGTCCTGATATAAAAATAGAAAAAGTGTCATTGAAAATTGGGCCAACTTCAATTTTTAGAAATGGAGAGATTGTAAAAAATTATAAAGAGTCAGATGTAAAAGAGCACATGAAGAATAGAGAGATTTTAATCCATGTGGATATGAGATCGGGTAAAAATAATTTTTCAGTTTACACTTGTGATTTGACTAAAGAATATATTTCAATTAATGCAGACTACCGAAGTTAGTTGTGAAGATTGTATTGGTATCCTCTTGCATTTTACTTAAAAAAAATAAAATTTTAACCACCAAAAGACCTGCAGATAAACCCTTTCCTCATTACTGGGAATTCCCTGGTGGAAAATTAGAAAAGGGAGAAAGTTTTTACGATGCCATTATTAGAGAGTTAGAAGAAGAGTTGGGAATTAAAATTAAAAGCAAAGATCTCTCAATTATTGATAATGTCTCGCATAGCTACGAATTAAATAGCATTGTTATAATGGCTGTTTTTTGTATAAGAAAATGGACCGGAATAGTGAAAGCTAAGGAGGGTCAGCAAATCCAATGGTTAACTGCAGCAGATTTGTGTAAGGTAAAATTTTTAGAAGGCAGCAAAACAATACTAGATAAAATTAATGCAAACTTATATGGATTTACTCATGGGTAAAATTAAAAATATTTTTTTAGCCATTCTTTTACTGTCTGTGCTAAATAGTTGCTCAACCATGAAACTTGAAGAATTTAAATTAAAGAAACCAGAGTTAAAACTAGAGGAATATTTTTCTGGCAAAACTACTGCAAGAGGTGTTTTTGAGGATAGGTTTGGAAATATAAAAAAATCTTTTATTGTTTATATAGATGGAACATGGGATGGAAAAACACTCATTTTAAAAGAAGATTTTATTTATGATGATGGAAGTAAAGAATTTCGTGAATGGACGATTACCAAAGAGGGTGAAAATTTCTATACAGGTTTTGCAGATGGAGTTATTGGTAAAGCTTCTGGATCAATTAGTGGTAATGCTTTTAATTGGAAGTACACATTTAATTTACCAATTGGATCAAAAAAAATAAAAGTTAATTTTGATGATTGGATGTTCCTGCAGGATAAAAATTATTTGATTAATATCGCAAAAATTAATAAATTTGGATTTAATTTAGGAACTGTTATTCTTTTCTTTAATAAAGATTAGTTCTTGGGCCATTAAATTTATGATCAAGTATCAACTTAAATGCGAATGTGGAAAAGAGTTTGAGAGCTGGTTTAGCTGCTCCAAAGAGTTTGATAGGTTAGAGAAAAAAAACTTGCTTAGTTGTATATGTGGAGTTTCTAAAAAAATTTCCAAACAAATTATGTCCCCGCAAGTAGTGAGTAGCAAAAAAGAGACTAACGATAACCAGCAAAAAAAAATCTTTCAAAATGTTCAAAAAAAATTAACAGAACTTAGAAAATATGTAGAAAAAAATGCAGAATATGTAGGAGATAATTTTGCATCTGAAGTTCGCTCTATTCACTATGATAAAAAAAATGTGAGAAATATTTATGGCAAAACTAGTCTAGAAGAACATAAAGAATTAATCGAAGAGGGAATAGAAATTAATTCTATACCTTGGGTAGACAAAACTGACAGTTAGCTTTTTGTAAAGCAGGTCATGTAATTTACAGAAGCATCATTGCTTAAGGACCATTTATTAAGAATAGGATTAAAAGTAACTCCCTTAGTTTCCTGGTGTATTAACTGTTGAGTAGATACGTAGTTAATCATTTCCTGAGGTTTTACAAACTTCTTCCAATCGTGCGTTCCTATAGGTAACCACCTTAAGACATACTCTGCACCGACAATCGCAAATAAATAAGATTTAGGATTTCTATTAATTGTTGCAAAAAATATAATTCCATTTTTATTTAAAAGTTTTGAGCAGCTTTCGATAAAAAAATTAACATTATCAACATGCTCAATCACTTCCATACATAAAATGACATCAAATTTTTTATTTTTTATTTCTTCTGGAAGTTTATTTAAATATTGAATTTGCAAATTTGTTTTTTGCGCATGTACTTTTGCCACCTCAATGTTATTTTTAGAAGCATCAATTCCTGTAACTTGTGCACCCAATCTGGCAAAAGGCTCACATAACAAACCTCCGCCACAACCAATATCTAAAAGTGTTAAGTTTGAAAATGAAAAATTTTTATCAAGGTTCAATGAAAAGTGAGAGGAAATTCTGTCAATTAAGTATTCTTGTCTTACAGGATTGAATTTGTGTAAAGGGGAAAACTTCCCATTAGGATCCCACCACTCAGAAGCCATATCGGAAAACTTTTTGACTTCTTGCTCATTAGCTGTTTTTTTATTCATAGTCTTTTGTGTTATTGCTTATTTTTATTTAGCAGAGTAATTATGTTAAAAATATACTTTATATGTCTAAAATTGTAATGAAATTTGGTGGTACCTCTGTCGCAGATACAGATAGAATCTCACATGTTGCTAATATAGTTAAAGCAAAGATTGATCAAAACCACAAAATTGCAGTGGTAGTTTCTGCTATGGCCGGCGTTACTAATGATTTAATTCAAAAATCTAAAAAAATTTCAGATAGTTTTCCCGGCGATGAATATGATGCTCTTTTATCTTCAGGCGAGCAAGTTACTGCTACGTTGTTAGCGGCAGCTTTGCAAAAAATTGGAATTAAATCGAGATCTTGGCTAGGATGGCAAATACCTATTGTGACTGAAGGAGATCACAAAAACAGTAGAATTATTTCGGTTAATTCAAAAGTATTAAATGACTGTATAGATCAAGAGATTGTTCCAATCATTCCTGGATTTCAAGGTCTGACAGAAGGTAATAGAATTAGTACAATCGGTAGGGGTGGTTCGGATGCATCCGCAGTTGCAATTGCAAAATGTTTAGATGCAGACTTTTGTGAAATTTATACAGATGTAGATGGTGTATTCACTACCAATCCAGATTTAGAGAGCAAAGCAAAAAAAATTGAAAAAATCTCATATGAGGAAATGTTAGAGATGGCCTCACTGGGAGCCAAGGTGATGCAAAGCAGTTCTGTACAAAAAGCCATGATTAATGATGTTGATATTTATGTAAAATCTACATTTTCTAATAATTCAGGAACCAAAATTGGTAGCCAGGATAAGGTTTCATACGATAAGGTTATCACAGGAGTGGCTTACTCAAGTGACGATGCAAAAGTTACTTTGCAAGGAGTAAAGGATAAGCCTGGGGTTGCCTCTTCAATTTTTAAACCTTTGTATGAAAATAATATAGTTGTTGATATGATTGTTCAAAATGTTTCAGCAGACAATTCTAAAACAGATGTAACATTTACTATCAAAAGAGATGATTTACAAAAAACTACTTTAGTTTTGGAAAAATTAAAAGAGCAGCTAAATTTTGATAAACTATTAACTGATGGTCATGTTTCTAAGATTTCAATTGTGGGTGCTGGCATGATTACTCATCCCGGAGTTGCCTATAGAATGTTTGATGCATTATCGTCCAAAAAAATAAATATTATGGTTATTTCTACTTCCGAAATTAAAATTTCAGTATTAATTGATGAAAAAAATACTAAAGAAGCTGTGAAAACAATTCATCAAATTTTTGAGTTAGATAAATAAAATGAGTACCATTAGACCTTTTAGAACAATTAATAGAAGAAAATCTAAACAAATTCATGTTGGGGATGTTTTGGTTGGTGGTGACGCCCCTATATCGGTTCAATCCATGACTAACACCCTGACGACAGATATTGTCGGAACCGTAAAGCAAATCAATGACCTGGAAGAGTCAGGGGCTGATATTGTGAGAGTTTCGTGTCCAGATGAAGATTCTACAAAAGCTCTATCGCAAATAGTGAAACAAACTAACATTCCCATTGTTGCAGACATACACTTTCATCATAAGAGAGCGATTGAAGCTGCAAAGTCTGGTGCAAGCTGCTTAAGAATTAATCCAGGAAATATTGGATCCAAGGATAGAGTTGCAGATATAGTAAAAGCTGCAAAAGATTTTGATTGCTCTATTAGAATTGGAGTAAATGGAGGATCGTTAGACAGTGCATTATTAGAAAAATATAAAGAACCATGCCCGGAGGCATTGGTTGAAAGCGCTATGTTAAACATAAAAATTTTAGAGGATTTAGATTTTTTTAATTTTAAAATTAGTGTTAAAGCTTCTGATATTTTTTTAGCAACCAGCTCTTACAGACTCTTAGCTTCTAAATGCAATTACCCGTTACATCTTGGAATAACAGAAGCAGGCAGTTATTTTGTAGGTACTGTTAAATCTTCAATTGGAATGGGAATGCTTCTCATGGATGGTATTGGAGATACTATTAGAGTTTCTCTTTCTTCAGATCCTATAGATGAGGTTAAGGCTGGGCTGGAGATCCTAAAAAGTTTAAATTTAAAACATAGAGGCGTAAAAATAATTTCCTGTCCTTCATGTGCTAGACAGGCATTTGAAGTAATCAAGACTGTGGAAATTTTAGAAAAAAAATTATCACACATTAAAGAATCTCTTACTTTATCTATTATTGGCTGCGTGGTTAATGGTCCGGGTGAAGCCTCTCAAACTGACATTGGTTTAACAGGAGGTGGCAAGGGAAATAATATGATTTATTTACACGGTCTTGCAGATCACAAGGTGGCATCAGAAGAAATCATTGATCACGTTGTATCTTTAGTGGAAAATAAAGCTGCTGAAATTAGAGCAGAAAGCTAAGCACTAACTCATGATATCTTTAGAAAAATTAGAAAGTATTGTTAATCGCTATAATGATTTAGAATCTAGCCTTTCGAAAACTGATATTGACAAAAAAGAGTTTGTTAAAAATTCTAAGGAATATTCTTCAATTGGAGAAATAATAGAGACCATCAAGAGTTATATTGATGTCATAAAAGACAAGGAAGATCTGAAAAAAATCTTATTAGACAAGAATTCAGATACTGAAATTAAAGAGATGGCAGAACATGATCTCGAAGAAATTAAATCCAAAGAGCAAGAGTATGAAAAAAAAGTCAAAGTATTTTTACTTCCAAAAGATGAGGCAGATGAAAAGAATGCCATCGTGGAAATTAGGGCTGGCACAGGTGGTTTGGAAGCTTCTCTATTTGCCTCAGATTTATTTAACATGTATCAAAAAGTGTCATCTATCAATGGATGGAGAGTGGAGGTGTTAAGTGTTTCCGCTAGTGAGGCTGGAGGATACAAGGAAATTGTCTTCACAATTACAGGAAAAAATGTGTTTTCTAAGCTAAAATTTGAATCTGGAGTGCATAGAGTTCAGCGTGTACCCGATACAGAAACCCAAGGACGAGTTCACACATCTGCAGCAACCGTTGCAGTTCTAGCGGAAGCAGAAGAGGTAGATGTTAAGATTGATGAAAATGATTTGAGAATAGATGTTTTTCGATCTGGAGGTCCGGGCGGACAATCTGTTAATACAACCGACAGCGCAGTTAGAATTACACACATTCCAACAGGTGTAGTGGTTGCAATACAAGATGAAAAATCTCAACACAAAAACAAAGCCAAGGCAATGACTATTTTAAGATCCAGGCTGTATGAGGCAGAAAGATTAAGATTAGAAAAAGAACGTTCGGTTGCAAGAAAAAGTCAAATTGGAACTGGAGACCGGTCGGAACGAATTAGAACTTATAATTTTCCTCAAGGAAGAGTTAGCGATCATAGAATTAATTTGACTTTACACAAATTAACAGGATTTTTGGCAGGTGATGATTTTGCAGAAATGTCTGATGCTTTACAAATGAAGCATCAGGAAGAATTATTAGAAGATGTTAAGTAATGCATGACTACAGTTTTAGAAGCCTTAAAAAAAAATTGTAAGAATTTATTAAATATTAATATCAAAACTGCAAAAATAGATTCTGAAATAATTTTAGCTTCAGTTTTAAAAACCGATAGAATTAATCTATCTACTCAACACAATTTAATTCTAAATAAATCTCAAGAACTTCTCATGAGTCAGCTGATGGAGAGAAGAAAAAATAAAGAACCAGTAGCCTATATTTTAAATAAAAAAGATTTTTGGAACGAAACTTATTTTGTAGATCAAAGAGTTTTGATTCCAAGACCAGAAACAGAAATTCTAATTGAAATGGTTTTAAAAAAAATTAAAGACAAATCAAAAGTATTGCAGCTTTTGGACATTGGGTGTGGTTCTGGATGCCTACTAATTTCCTGCTTAAGAGAGCTTACAAAAAGTATTGGCATCGGACTAGATACTAGTTCAGATGCTTTAGCGGTTACAAAAATTAACGTTAAGAATTATAAGCTTAATAAAAGAGTTGAGCTTCATAAAGAAAGTATCTTTAACTTTCTTACATTAAAAAAATTTGACGTAATTTTATCTAATCCTCCTTACCTGTCTTCAGCTGAGTATGACAATTTAGAAATAGATGTTAAAAATTTTGAGCCAAAAACCGCACTGAAGGGCGGACATGATGGAACATCTCATTATAAAAAAATTATTACCTTTGCGTCCATGTCTTTAAAAAAAAATGGATTACTAGCCCTAGAGCTGGGTGACCAACAGTTTTTTAAAATAAAAGAGATGTTGGCCGAGAACTCTTTTAGAGTTTTAGACAAATACCGATTAATCAATGGGGAAATAAGATGTATTCTAGCATCTAAAATAGGATAAATTTCTTTTGACAAATGTTTAAGAATATGTGATTTTAAAACATCTATTAAATAATATTTTAAAATAGAATTAAAAAATAATCTAAATGCCAAATTTTGTAAGAAGACCGAGAGGTCGTAATAACCCAAGAAGTAATGGTCGTAGACCTAATGCTAATTTTAGAAACAGTGGGTCAGGCCAAATAGTTTCTCTTGGAGAATCGGGTAATAACAATAATTTTTCCAGAAATAGAAATAGCAATCGTGGAGGCGGGAACGCAACTAAAATGTTTGATAAATATAAAACATTGGCTAATGACGCCCTTTCTGTTGGAGATATTATTTTGGCAGAAAGCTATTTTCAGCATGCAGATCATTATGCAAGGTTATTACCACCAGAACCCAAGCCAGTTGTTAAAAGTGAAGAATCTTTAAATGAGCCAGAGAATGAAAATACAGAAACTGAAGAAAGCGTAGTTTCGGAAGATGCTGCGAAAGCAGAAGCTGTTGCCTCAAAGACTGTAACCGAAGAAGCTGTCGAGAAGTAAACTATTTATTAGTTCTAGAAATTTCTGCCAATTGATCAATTCTTTGTTTTTCTAAATTAAAATTTCCCATTTCATTTTTTGACAATTTTTTCCCTGAGGGAAGCTTTAGTCTTTGCGAATTAATTCTTTTATTATTTACCAATACTTCATAATGAAGATGAGGCCCAGTTGATCTACCAGTGCTTCCTACATAGCCAATAATTTGTCCTTGTCTAACTTTTTTCCCAGCTTTAATATTTCTTCCAAACTTAGATAAGTGTGCATAAGCAGTTTTGTAAGTGGAGTTGTGTCTTATTCGAACATATTTTCCATACGCTCCGAACCACGATGCTCTCTCCACTGTTCCTGAACCAGAAGCCATAACAGGTGTTCCTCTGCGTGCAGCAAAGTCCGTTCCTTGATGTAATTTATTGTAACCTAATATAGGATGTTTTCTAAATCCAAAGCCGGAAGATAATCGTGCACCATTGATTGGTGTTTTCATTAAAGCTTTTTCAATACTTTTTCCATCGGGTGTAAAATAACCAATGTTGTTTTTGCTATCTTTATATTGGTAAAGCTTAATTTCTCTTCCACTGTTTTTTAAATAAGCAAATAAAATGTTTCCATTTTTAAAATTTTCTCCTTCGTCATCCTCAAACCGTTCATAAAAAATTTGAAACTCATCATTTTTTCGTATGTCTCTTTGAAAGTCTATTTCAAATCCAAATATTCTTGCAAACTCAACTATAACTTCAGCATCTACGTCGATTTTTTGAGCTGAGGCAAATAAGCTATTTACAATAACTCCTTTTGCTAAAAAATTTACCTTCTCTAAATTTTTTTGATTAAGTCTAACTTCGTAATCATCTACTTTGTCACGGTAGTAAATATAAGCTGTAGAAAGTTCATCTACTTGAAAAGTTATTCTAGATATTGATGGCTTATTTTGTTTTGTTCGAAATACAATAGTTATGGTTTGTCCCTGCCTTATTTTTGTTAAATCAACTATACCTTTAATCTTTTGGTAAATTTTATTGACCTCTTCCTTGGAAATTTTTTCTTTTAATAAAATTTTTTGTAGCGAATCTCCTGCAACAACTTTAATAATTTTCTTATTAGGGATAAAATCGGTATTGAAAAAAAAAGAATAGGCGTCTTTAAATTCTTTCTTTGTTTTTTTTGCAGATTCTTGACGCTCATTTTGATGACCCTTAAATACAAAATCTTTGGAAGAAAAAATAAAATACAAAAGAGCAGAAAAAACTAAAATTAAAAATATTATTAGATAATTCGGATGAGTTTTTTGGTGATTTTTTTTCATTTTTCTATATTTTATATACTTACAGTTGATAATTAATTAAAAAAGGAAAAAAAGCCTTTAAAAATGCTATTTTTTTATATTTATAGCTATTGACTTGTTGCTTATTTATCAATATTTACTCGAGTCCTTGCACTGAATAATAACTGTTATTTAGGTGCAATTTATACAAAAAACATAACAAAATTAAGGAAAATTCTTTC
>VTPO01000002.1 GCA_008638205.1 Pelagibacteraceae bacterium
AGAAACTTTAATCTTTTTCTTTTTAGGAAGAGTTTTCTTCTTTGTTTTAGTTTTTACCAATTTAGTGTTCTTTTTAGAACGAACTGGTTTTGTTTTTTTAAGCTTAGAAACTTTAATCTTTTTCTTTTTAGGAAGAGTTTTCTTCTTTGTTTTAGTTTTTGCTTTTATTTTCACTGGGCCTCTTCAATTGCTTTTAGTATTGCCTCTGGTCGCTGAGCTCCTGATAGAAGAATTTTTTCGTTAAATATATAAAATGGTACCCCCGTTATTCCCATTTTTCTTCCAATTGCATCCATCTTGTTTACTTTATTTATGTTTTCTGAAGATCGTAACTCTTTTTTTAAGATATCCTCATCAATACCATGCTTTACTCCGACTTTTACCAAATTGTTCTCATCGCCAATATCAATCCCTTTTTCAAAATAATCTGAAAAAATATTATAGACAACTTCTTTTTGAACCTTTTCTTTTCTAGCAAGATCAATCAATATGTGAGAAGCTACTGTATTGGGAGTTTTTGTAATACTGCTTAGCTTGAACTGCAGACTTTCTTTTTGGGCTTCTAGGACCATATTATCGTACATAGGCTTTGCATTTTCTAAACTTCCAAACTTTTTTTGCACATATTCTGTCCTATTCATTCCCTGCTTGGGCATATCTGGATTCAATTGAAAAGGAACATAGATAATCTCAAAATCTTCGTTTAATTGTTGAATGGATGAAATTAACCTTTGGCTGCCAATAAAACACCAACCACATACCGTATCTATAAAAATTTGAATTTTCATTAAAAAATTTATTTAAACTCTTTTAATAAATTTTCCGCGCTTCTTGCAATTAAATTTGTATCACTATTAATGGCCACGTATGTGAATCCATCCGACACGTACTTTTTGGCATAGTCTTTTTTGGCAGTTAAAATACCGGCTGGCTTTTTACTTTTTTTACAATACTCCAACCCCTCCATAATGAGTGACTGGACCTCTTCGTCTTCAAATTGACCTATTTTACCAATTGATGCTGAGAGATCACTTGGCCCAAGAAAGATACCATCTATTCCTTCAACCTCTGCAATTTTAGAAATATTCTTAATTGCCTTTTTGGTTTCACATTGAACCAAAACACAAATTTCATTGTCTGCTTTCGTATAGTAGTCAGTGACAGTTCCATATTTATTCATTCTAGCTGCTGACATCACACCTCTTATTCCTTTAGGTGGATACTTTGTAGCTTGTACGGCTGCGATGGCTTCTTTTTCATCTTCGATGTATGGAAATAAAATAGTCTGCGCTCCCATGTCTAAAACTCTTTTTACTATTACTGGTTCATTCCAAGGAACACGAACAATTGGTTCAGAAGAAAAACCTTGTATAATTTGAAGTTGGGAAAGCACTTCTTGTATATCGTTAGGAGAATGCTCCATATCTACAACGATCCAATCAAAACCTACTATCGATAAGATTTCTGAAACTGTATTGCTAGATAAACAGCTCCATATACCAATCTGTTTTTCAAATTTTAAAATTTTTTGTTTAAAAATGTTTTTTCTAATTTCCATAAAATGCAAATATCTTGATGCCTAATTTAATAGCAAATATTTAAAATACTTTATAGAAAATAAGTAATTTATTTACCGAAGGCATGAGTTATATTAATAAGAAATGAAAACTCTAATAATTCAAACTCGTCCTGGCATTGGAGATTTGTGCGTATTTTTACCTGCAATTCATGAGATCTGTTTGAACAGTGTTAATTCTAAAGTTGATTTGTTAACTAAGAAAAGAACCTGCGCTAAAGAAACATTAGAACATGATCCTTTTATAAAAGATATTTTTTTTCTGGAGGATTTTCAAAAATCTAATTTAAATCTTATTAAATTTATAAAAAAAAATTTATATGAAAAAGTCTATATTTTTCATTATGGTATTAGATATCCACTAATCTGTAAATTAGCGGGTGTTAAAAATGTATATTTTTATGGATGGGTAAAAAAAAATGAAAATATTGTAGAAAGATCAAAAGCATCTTGTGCAAAGTGGCTAAACAATCAAAACTTAAATTTTTCTTACAAGATATACAGAAAAAATATACCGCCTAATAACAATGATACTATTATTCTTGGAGTTGGGGGAAGTGGTCCTACAAAAAAATGGTCTACTGATTATTTTGAAAAACTAATTGAAGAAATAACTAAAATAAAAAAATACACTTTTTTAATAGCTGGAGGAATCGATGAGCAACCAGTGGCAGCTCAATTTAAAAAAAAATTCTTAGATATTAAAATCATCTCACTTTGTGAAAAAAGCATAAAAGAATCTATTAATTTGATAGATGGGTCTAAAATTTACATAGGAAATGACACTGGCTTTATGCATTTATGTGCAGGGCTTGGCATTTCATCCTACGGTCTCTTTGGTGATACTCCCACAAATTATGGCGATTACTCAAACAAAATTATTCCCATCACGCCAAGAGATATAAAACTTGTTGGTCATGGAACAATGGGTATGAACAAAATATATCCTGAAGACGCATTAGAAAAAATTAAAGAAATTATTTAAAGAATTTTTTTAAATTCTGAATTACTTTCTCTGAATCTTTGCCTAATATAGATTTTAACTTTTCACTCCCTAACAGTTTATTTATTTTTTTTTCAAACTGCTGTTTGATATTTTCTACAATTACTTCGTTATTAATCTTAACAGCGATATTGGTAGTAATTGCAGAAATCACATCCTTAAAATGATTTGAATTTTTAGTATTTCCCACATTCGTAAAAATCATTTTGTCTAAAATAATATTTTTTTTAAATTTTAAATCTTTTGCTAATACAGAAATATTTATTTTTGGTATAATTAATCTATCAATTACAAAATCAATACTTTTTCTATTTTTGTTTAACTCATTATTACCAGGTAAAATTTGCTTCGTGGGCTTTGATTTTTCAACGATAGAATTATTATTGGGACTCTTATTTAAAAAACCTTCCAATAAATAAAAACTGTCCACGATTTTTCCATTTTGGACAATGACATCGTAATTTAGATTTATATTTTCAAACGATATTTTACTAAAATTTATTATGCCTGAGGTAAGCATATCTAATTTTAGTTTGCCTTCTATAGATGAAATTGTTGCCAAATTTTCTCGAGAAAATATTGGACTATTTTTTATTTGAATATTTTTTATTTGAATGGAGCCTTTCAAAAAATTAGTATTTATTTTTCCTAGAGAAACTTCTCTGCCGGTATCAACTGATAATCTTTTTGAGATTATTGATTTTGCTATGGGATCAAAAAAAAATTTAAGAAAAATGAGTATGGCTAAAATTAATATTGATAAATATATGAGAAATTTTTTCATATTAATAAGCTCAATACGTATATTAAAAAAACAGATGTTGCTAAGATTGTAAACCCTATAAGTTTGTTTTTGATAAAAAAATAATTAAACGTTTCTATTATAAAGCTCATGCTAACTATATTCTTTTAATAAGATATCTCTTGCGTTGTTTATTTTGCTAGCTAAATAATGATTGCCACTTTTGTCTGGGTGTAAACTTTGTATCAAATTTTTATGTGCTTTAATGATATCATTCTTATTGCAACCTGGCTTGACTCCCAAAACCTGAAAGGCTTCCTCTTTACTAATGCCAGAAGAATTACTTCCTTGTGACTTTTGATAAAAAGATGGGCCTTGCTTTTTTGCAGAAGATAAAAGTTTAAATAAGTAAACAATATTAAAAATATTAAACACTTTTTTTTTTAAAGCTCCAAGTATTAAGGCAAAAAAAGGGAGTGATAGCAAATACCTTCCCACAAAAAATAAAACAATGATAGCTAAGATCGATATACCAATCGTGGAAAATCTAAAAAAAGTAGAAAATGCTTTGGACTCAACATTGGCCATCAACCATAAAAAGCCATATACAGTTAAAAAAATAACAATACCTAAAAATAAAAAATTCATAAATGAAGAATACCATACCCAAACTTCGCAAGGAAACAAAAGTCATTAAAATTCATAGTGACGAATTAAACGATGATTATGCTTGGATTAAACAAGATAATTGGCAAGAAGTTTTGCAAAAACCTCAGGTTTTAAATTCTGAAGTGCTAAATTATTTAAATGAAGAAAATAAATTCACTGACAGTCAATTAGAAGACCAAAAAACTCTCAAACAAACAATTTTCAAAGAACTAAAAGGAAGAATTAAAGACAAGGATTCGTCTGTTCCTATTAAAGACGGAAATTTTTCTTACTTTATGGAATATGCCGAAGGATCTGAGTACCCATGTTACAAAAGATCAAACCTTGGTAAAACTGACGTCATTTTTGATGCTCAAAAAAGATCCATCGGTCAAAAATTTTTTAATATAGCCTCTATTAGTCATAGCCATGACCATCGGTATATTGCCTACAATATTGATAAAAACGGAAGTGAAAATTACCTACTTTCTGTAGAAGATCTTGTAGAAGGAAAAATTATTACTAAAGACATACCAGATACTACAGGGGAGATTGTTTGGGATACGAACAATCAATTCATTTATTATATTGGACTAGATAATAATCAAAGACCTAATAAAATCTTTCAACATAAAATTGGTGAAAATTATAAAAAAGATATCTTAATTTTTGAAGAAAAAGATTCTGCTTTTTTTTGTTCTGTGTCTATTTCCCAAAGTAAAAAATATTTACTCATTAGAACTGCAGATCATCAAACCAGCGAATACTATACCAAAGATTTATCTCAAATAAATGCTCCTATTAAATTATTTTCGAAAAGAGTTGAAAAAGAAGAATATGAAATAGATCATCGTGAAGGTCATTTTTATATTTTAACAAATTATAACGAGTGTAAAAATTTTAAAATTATGGCCTGTGAAGAGAGTCATTTTTCTAAAGAATATTGGAAAGATTTTATTTTATATAAAAAAAATATTTTAATTTTAGATTTTTTAATTCTTAAGAAATGGATTATCTACCTTCAGCGTTTTGATGGCTTAAATCAAATTGTTATTCGAAATTTAGATAATGACAAAGAACATACTATCCATTTTGATGAAAAAGCTTATGAGCTTGATCTTTCGGATCAATATGAGTTTGATACTGACTGGATAAGATTCTCTTTTTCATCACCCATCACGCCAAAATCTATCTATGATTATAACTGCAAAACCAAAGAGAGAGTTTTAAAAAAAACTCAAGAAATTCCATCAGGATTCGATACTAATTTGTATACTTGTGAAAGATTTTTCTGCAAATCTCATGATGGAGCTGAGGTTCCCATCACCGTTTTTTATAAAAAAGATTTGAAGTTAGATGGATCTAATCCTTTGCTCCTTTATGGATATGGAAGTTATGGAATTACAATTCCAGATTCTTTTTCTACCAGTAGATTTTCTTTAATTGATAGGGGTTTTATATATGCAATTGCTCATATAAGGGGTGGGAGAGAAAAGGGGCAAGAATGGTATGAAGAAGGAAAGCTTCTTAAAAAGAAAAACACTTTTTTAGATTTTATTGCATGTGCTGAAATGCTTTGCAAAAAAAAATACACTTCTAAGAAAAAAATTATTGCCCAGGGTGGTTCTGCAGGGGGGTTGCTAATGGGATATATATCCAATGAAAGACCTGATCTTTTTTTAGGAATAATTGCCCAAGTTCCTTTTGTAGATATTTGTAACACCATGCTAGATGAAGATTTGCCTTTAACTGTTACTGAAATTCCAGAGTGGGGGGACTTGAAAAATAATCAAGAAGCCTTTGAATATATAAGAAGTTACTCACCATACGATAACGTAAAAAAACAAGAATACCCCCATATGTTAATCACTGGTGGTGTAACCGATCCAAGAGTGACGTATTGGGAAATGACAAAATGGACTGCTAAAATTAGAGATTATAAAACAGATAATAATTTACTACTTCTAAAAATGAACATGGATGCAGGACATAGTGGAGCTAGCGGTAGGTACGATTATTTAAATGAAATTGCTTTGGATTATATCTTTTGCTTAAAAATAACTTCTCAATAATAATTTAATTATTTTTTTTAAATTTTTTTTCTATCTTATCCCAAAATAGTTCTTCGATCTTAATATTGTTGAGCTGATTAATTTCCTGAATTCCTGTGGGCGAAGTTACATTAATTTCAGTTAAATAATTTCCGATTGTATCGATCCCTACAAAAAACAAACCTTTCTTTTTCAAAAAAGGTTTAAGTAAACTACATATCTTTTTATCACGAAACACTAAATTGGTTTTTTTGGCTGAACCACCCGCATGAAAATTAGCTTTAATACTATTCTTAGCTGGTATGCGAGCAACGGATCCTGCATATTCACCATCAATCAAAATAATCCTTCTGTCTCCTAAGCTTATTTCCTTAATAAATTTTTGAACAATAATGGGCAATTTATATTTCTTTAGCAAATTATTTACTAATTTTTTGCTTCTAGCTTTGTTTGAATCAATTTTTTCAATACCCTCTCCCCCATTGCCATAAAGAGGTTTTATAATTGAAATTTTATTTTTTTTATTAAATTGCAAAATTTCCTGAAGATCACCCGAAACTAAGGTGGGAGGTATAATTTTGTCAAAGTCAAACATGGATAGCTTTTCTGGATAGTCGCGAATATGTTTTGGGTTGTTAATAACTAATACTTTGTCTGATAGCTTTTCTAGTAAATAAGTTGCTGTAATATAATTCATATTAAATGGAGGGTCCTGCCTAACTAAAACGACGTCCATTGAATTTAAATTTATTTTTGTTATTTTTTTTAAACTAAAAAATTTATTTTTATTTGAATTTAAAGTAAAAAAATTACCTTTAGCGTTCACTTTATTGTTTTCTAAAGAAAGATTATTGGGGGAATAACAAAATAATTTATGTCCTCTTTTTTGAGCTTCTAATGCTATGCTATAAGTACTGTCTCCCTTAGGATTAATTGTGCTCCAAGGATCCATTTGTATGGCAATATTAAAAAGCTTCTTCATCAAATAAAATGTTTATATTTTCTTTCCAGCTAGAGTTATATTTCTCTATTAGCATGGTGGCAGGTGTTTTTCTTGATTTAATCATTTCTTGTATTTCATTTAAAAAAATAGATTCATCTTTATTAGACCTATTTTTAATACCCCTTCTAACCAGCCCTTGCTTAGATATTTCAATAAATTTATTAGCATGCTCAAAAATGGGTTCGTTTCGCATATTGGTATTCAGGCCGTTTTTAGCTGCGTCTAAATAAGCATTATTTACCTCTTCAAATTTCCAATCTTTGATTAAATCATGAACGTGATTTAATGACTCTTCGTCATAGAGAAGCCCCGTCCAAAAAGCAGGTATAGAACAAAGTCCCGACCAAGAACATGAATCTGCAGATCTAATCTCCATATATGTTTTTATACGAATTTCATGAAAAATAGTTGATATATGAGACTCCCAATCTTTAAGGTCTGGCTTAATGTTTGGTATTTTCTTTAGATTACCTTTTAAAAAATTTCTAAAGCTTTCACCGCTTGCATCTAATGTTTTGTTATTTCTTGTGACAAAATACATAGGAACATCTAAAGCAAAATCTACATATTTTTCAAAACTGTTTTCATCGCTCATAAAAAAATCAATGAGTCCTGATCTGTCCGGATCTGTATTTTGCCAAATAAATGAGCGGTAGGATAAATAGTTGTTTAATTTTGATTCCTTGAAAGGAGAGTTGGAAAAAATAGAAAGTGCGATAGGAATTAAGCACGTAGCAACTCTTGTTTTTATTTTGTAATCCTCTTCATTTTTATAATCTAAATTAATTTGAGTTCCGCAAGTACGATGCATCATATCAAGCCCATGTGTACCTTTCGTTGGCATATAGTTGCGCATAATATCGTAACGTTTTTTTGGTAATTTAGATATTTCACCAAAAGTAGCATTAGGATTAAAACCATTTCCTACCAAACCAATATTGAGCTTCTTACAAACCTCCACCATTTCATCTAGGTATTCATTTACTTCTTTGCAGGTCTCGTGGACGCTATCAAGCGGTTCTCCAGAAAGTTCTATTTGAAGTCCTGGCTCTAATGTGATGCTTTTATTATTTTTTTTTAAACCGATAACACTTTTCTCATCGCGAATAGGAATCCAGCCATTTTGTTCTAATAATTCAAATATTTTTTCTATACTTTGTGGTCCCTGATATCCAATAGGCTTTTTAGTTTTTATATTAAATAAAAATTTTTCATGCTCGGTTCCTATTTTTAAACCAGAAGCTTTAGAGCCATCTTTGAAAAAATTAATTAACTGCTCCTTATCAACAATGAGAGAATTTGTTTCTATTTCCATATTTAATTATACTGTATTTTTTGATTGTTAATGGATATTAATAATTCTACAAGAGTGTTCATTATACAAAACTGATTGTAACTAATATGAAAAAAGAAGAAGGTATAATTCCCAATTCACTAAATGAACATTGGATGCCATTTTCTGCAAACAGGGAATTTAAAGAAAATCCAAGATTAATTGTTGGTGCTCAAGGAGTTTACTTAAAAGATCATTTAGGAAGATCGCAAATTGATGCTAGTTCTGGCCTATATTGCAACCCGCTTGGTCATGGAAGAAAAGAGATTATTAACGCCGTTACCAAACAGCTGGAGCAATTAGATTATTGTCAGCCATTTCACCAGGGCTTTGGTGGCTCATTTGAACTTGCAACTAAAATTGCCAGCCAAACACCTGATAGCTTAAATAAAATTTTTTATACGATTTGTGGCTCTACTGCCGTAGAGAGCGCTATCAAGATTGCTTTTACTTATCATAGATTAAATGGAAACGAAAAACGCTATCGTTTTGTTGGTAGGGAAAAAGGTTATCATGGAATGAATATTGGGGCGATGTCAGTAGGTGGTATGCCAAATAACATTAAAGGCTATGATAATATTATGATGCCTGGAGTTTTGCGTATGAGGCACACTCAATTGCCTGATCATAAATTTGTAGAAGGTCAGCCAGATACTGGAATAGAGCTAGCAAACGATCTTGAAAAATTTGTAAAAGAGCATGGGGAAGATAGTATTGCAGCATGCATAGTAGAACCGATTTCAGGATCAGTTGGCATTATAGTTCCTCCAAAAGGATATTTAAAAAGACTAAGAGAAATTTGTGATCTATATAAAATAATTTTAATTTTTGATGAAGTGGTAACTGGCTGGGCTAGAACAGGCTCTATGTTTGCATCTGAAGAATTTGATGTCACTCCCGATATAATGACTTTAGCCAAAGCAACTACTAATGGGATTATGCCCATGGGTGTGGTTGTAGTTAAAGACGAAATATACAACTCAATTGTTGATAAAGCTCCCAAAGATACCATAGAACTTTTCCATGGATACACTTACTCCGGTATACCTGCCGCTGTCGCTGCTGGTTTGGCTGTACAAGATATTTTTGAAAAAGAAAATATTCTTAAAAGAGTTCAAGATTTAATTCCTTATTTTTTAAAAAGTTTATTTTCACTTAAAGATTTAGAAGGAGTGGAAAATATTAGAGGCTATGGATTACTAGGTGCTATTGACTTAAAAAACAAAGGACATGTTGCTGGAGCTGGGTTTGAATGTTTTAAAATTTGTTATGAAAATGGAATTAATTTAAAATCGACTGGAGACACATTAATTTTAGCGCCTCCATTTATTTGTGAAAAGGAACATGTCGACGAAATTATGGACAAGCTTAAAAAGGCTATCTCTATTTATAATCAAAAATAATATTAAGAATTAATTGGTGCAACTCGGACAATGGGCCTTTCATCAATAGGCAAATGTACTAGACCTGCAAAAACTGACAGTAGTATTGATAAATACCAAGCATAGTCATAACTTCCAAATTGGTCATAAAAATAACCCCCTAAATAAGCTCCAAGAAAAGATCCCATCTGGTGACTAAAAAAAACAATTCCAAACAAAGTAGTTAAGTATTTGGTTCCGAAAATTTGAGCTACGATTCCATTAGTAGGTGGAATAGTTGCTAACCACAAAAGTCCAAAAATAACTCCAAATCCAAGTGCCACGTAAATAGAAGATGGAAATAATAAAAATAAAATAAGTGCAATGGCCCTTAAGAAATAAAGCCAACTTAAAAGAATTTTTTTACTATACTTAGAAGAGAGGTATCCCATGGTTAATGTACCAAAAATATTAAATATTCCTATCAAGGAAAGAATCGCGGCGGCAGTCCAGTCTGGCAAACCAGTTTCTTTAATATAGCCAGGCATATGAGTTGCTACTAAAGTAATTTGAAAACCACACACAAAGAAGCCAGCTGTTAATAATTTATATCCTTTGTGTTGGAAAGCTTCCTGTAAGGCTTTAGGTGCGGTCTGATCTCTAGTGAATTGATTGTTAGTTTCATCTATATATTCTTTTTTTAATAAAAATAATGAACAAAGAAGTCCAAAAACAAGAAGATAAATGTAATACTCCAAAGTGAGTTTCCAACCGAATGTATCGTTGGAGAACTTTGCAAACATAGGTAATAAAAAAAAACCGATTGAAGCTGAGGCTGTAACTAAGCCAGTGGCAATAGTTCTATTTTTATTTGAAAAAAATTTTCCTACAGCTGAAATAGGAACAGACATTGCAGTTCCCCCTAAAGCAATTCCAACTAAGATTCCCAAACTAGTTTGAAACTCAAAAACATTTTTTGGTTCTTGAACCAACATATAGACACCAAAAATATAAATTAAAAAAGCAAAGGCTACTACCTTGCTTGGTCCAAACCTATCTGCTAAAAAACCAAAAACAGGTGCAAGAGTTCCCCAAAAGACCATTTGAATAGCAATAGCTAGACCAAACTGTGTTCTACTAAATCCTAAATCTGTCTCAAAAAAATTATAGAACAAGCCCCATGTTTGTCTTATTCCCATAGAGACGAAAACGACCAGCGCCGCAGCTACTAAAATAATTATTGCTTTTTTATTTTCAAAAAATTTTTCATTCATTAAAATAATTATGCAATTAAAACTAGAAAACTTCAATTAAACATTACGTAATTCAACCTAAGGTTTTGCTATTGAAAACAAAGTTTAAAATTTAAAAAGATTTCTCACAGAATCAGATTATAGGTCTTTCTAAATAAGGGAGATCAAATGTTAGAAAAATATTTTAATTATAAACAACATAAAACAGACTTTAAAACAGAAGTGACCGCTGGTTTTACAACTTTTTTAACCATGGCTTATATTATGTTTTTAAATCCATTAATTTTATCAGACGGTGGTTTTGATTTTGGTGGAGTATTTACAGCAACTATTTTGGCTGCAGCTTTAGCTTGTTTCATCATGGGCTTTTACGGAAAAACTTGGCCCATTGGACTTGCACCAGGAATGGGACTAAACGCATTCATTGCATTTGGAGTTTGTAAAGGTATGGGCTATTCACCCGCAGAAGCGTTAGGTGCTGTGTTCGTGGCGGGTATGGTTTTTTTAATCATATCGCTTACCCCTTTAAGAGCTTGGATTATCAACTCCATACCAAGAAGTTTAAAGTTAGGAATTGGTGCGGGCATCGGATTATTCTTAGCTATCATTGGATTTGAAATCATGGGAGTGACTGCGGATCATCCTGTAACTTTAGTGACACTTGGAAACTTAAAAAGCCCTATCGTTTTACTTGGATGCTTTGCGTTTGTGTCTATGATTATTTTAGAAAAACTAAAAGTAAAAGGAAATATCATTATCGGTATTTTGGTCTTTAGTATCATTGCTTGGGTTTCTGGAATTGCAAAATTTAATGGCGTGGTCGGAGCTATTCCTCCAATGACACATTTAATGACTTTTGATCTAAGTGCAGCATTATCTGCAAGCATGATCACTGTTGTGTTTACACTATTCTTTGTAGATTTTTTCGATACTGCAGGTACGCTTACATCAGTTGCAAATGTAGCTGGCAAAGTTGACTCTAAAGGAAACGTAAAAGATATTGAGAGAGCAATGCTTTCAGATAGTGTTGGTACTGTTGCTGGATCCATGCTTGGTACATCAAATGTAACTAGCTATGTTGAATCAGGAGCTGGAGTAAAAGAAGGCGGAAAGACAGGCATGACTTCTATAGTTATAGGAGTTTGTTTTTTGCTATGCTTATTCTTTGCACCACTTGCAACATCTCTTCCTAAAGAAATTGATGGCGCAGCTTTAGTTTATGTTTCTATTTTGTTTGTGAAGAACATTGTGAACATAGAATGGGATGACATAGGAGAGTCTGCACCTGCTGTTATCGCGATGATTGCCATGCCACTAACGTACAGTATTAGTACTGGTATGGCTTTAGCCTTTATTTCTTATGCTTTAATTAAGTTAGGAAGTGGAAAGGCTAAAGGGGTATCACCAGCAATTTGGTTAATAGCAATACTTGGAACTATTAGTATCGCCATATAAATTTTAAGGGGCTGCTCTTTGGGGTGGCCCCTTTATTTCTTAAGATTTAGAATGAATTTTCTTAATTTCCTCAATTGATAAAAGCTCATAATTTTCAAAGGGCTGAACAATCCAAGGGTTATCATCTAATTTATTTGCACAGTAATCAGGCTCGTATGTAGAGTGTAATTTTTTCCAAAGAACTGCTGTTCTAATTTCTTTAATATTATCTTTGATTGCAGGGTATTTTTCTAGCCAAGCAATACTTTGTTTTAAAGTTACTCCTGTATCTGAGAGATCATCACATAATAATATATTCCCCCCCATAGAATGAACGGTTGAGCTCATCTCTCTAGAAAAAATAATTTGTCCCTGCTGATCTTCCAAATCTTCTCCACTATAAGATTCTACTGCTAAATAAGCACACTTGATTTTAAAAATTCTACTCAGAACATCAATGATTGGTGCTCCACCTCTCATTATACCAATTAATAAATCTGGTTTAAACCCACTGTCATGAACTTGGATTGCAAGTTTTTCTACGGTGTGATTATAATCTTCCCAATTAACTAAAAGTTTTTTTACCATAAATAATTTTAACTTAAAAAAAGGAGTATTTACATGAAAGGATATTGGATCGCAATTTATAAAAAAATAGGAAGCCAAGAAAACCTTGGTGATTATGGAAAAAATGCAACTAAAGCTATTATAGATCATGGTGGAAAACCTTTGGTACGAGGTGGCAAATACAAAACCCTAGAGGGAAATGACATTCCTCGAACTGTAATATGGGAGTTTCCTAATTATGATTCTGCCATTACTTGCTACAATTCTAAAGAATACCAGGATGCATGGTCTCTTGCAAAAGATACAACAGAAAGAGATTTGGAAATTGTTGAGGGTGTCTAGTATTTAACAGGGACTGGATCGATACTTCTCCACATATACCAAGTGGCAACAGTTGCGTAAGGAGACCACAATTTTTTAAGCTCTTCTATTTTTTTTTGAGGTGGGGGATATGCTGTTTTGTAGTTTTTAGATATTGCTTTAAGTAAGCCAATATCTTGAACTGGATAAATATCTGGGCGCAATTGGTTAAAAAACAAAAACATTTCAGCTGTCCAACGTCCAATTCCCTTGACTTCGCTTAGGTATTTAATGGCCTCTTCATCATCCATTTTTTTTAATTTCTTAATATCAATACTTTTATCAACAAACTTTTTAGCTAAAATTTTAAGATATTCAATTTTTTGTCTTGATAAGCCACAGCTAGATAATTGAGATTTGGAGAGTTTTAAAATATTTTTAGGAATTATTTTTTTTGCTTTATGAGAGAATTTTTTCCACACAGAATCTGCAGACTGTACGGATATCTGCTGGCCAATAATAGATCTGCAAAGAGAGAAGAAGGGATCGCTTCTAGAAACTAAAGATCCACTATGCGTAGCAATAATTTTTTTAATTACTTTGTCTTTTTTAGATAAAGTTTTTTTGGCCAAACTCCAATATTTAGGTTTTTTCATTATACCTGCCTAGCAATAATTGTTTTTTTATTTTTGATCTCTTCTCTTTTAAAAATAATGAAAGAGCTTGCAATAATAAGTGCTGCGCCCAAATAAGTGGTAAAATAAGGAATCTCATCAAAAATAAGTACTCCGGCAAAAGTTGCTATGATCAAGCTAAGGTACTTGATCGGAGTAACTGCTGAAATGGAGCCTTTGCGTAAAGACATGGTTAAAAAAATATTTCCAGCAGAGCCTGCAATTCCAATTAAAACAAGAGGTACAAAATCACGGGCAGTAGGCATTTTAAATTCAAAGAACAATGAGATAGATCCACAAAAAATTATAACTAAAGTAAAGAAAGTTGCGATTAAATAATCAGGCTCTGTTTTTGATAGCTTTTTAATTAAAATAGCTATGATTCCAAAGAATAAACAAAACATTAAAGGGAAAAGAGAATATACCGTAAATAATTCTGTTCCTGGTTTTAAAATAATTACAACACCAGCTAAGCCAATAATAATAGCTACCCATCTAAATAACTTAATTACTTCTTTAAGTATAATCATCGAAAAAATAGTTGCGAAAACCGGGGCTGCAAAGGTGATGGTTATGGCTTCTGCAATAGGTAAATATTTAACTGCTAAAAAGATCCATAACATTCCAAAGGTTCCTATAAAAGCTCTAGCCAAATGCATTTTTAACTTTTTAGTTTGAAAAAGATTTTTATATCTGTCTCTTGGAATAATAAAAAAAATAGGGATGAGTCCAAAAAGACCTCTAAAAAAAACAATTTCTCCGGTGGGATAGCTAGCAGACATGATCTTTACTAAAATATCCATGATCGAAAAACTTACAGCACTAATAGCCATATATACCGCGCCTATTTGATTTGAAGACAACATTGAGATTTATTTTACCATAATTAAAGATCTTAGTATAAGTGTTTTAGAATGAATAAAATCATTTTAGCCGCAGGTTGTTTTTGGGGAGTACAAGAAATTTTTGATTCTACACCTGGAGTTACAAAAACAGAGGCTGGTTATACTGGCGGACATGTTGAAAATCCCACATATGAAATGATCTGCTCTGGAACAACTAATCATGCAGAAGCAGTTGAAATCCAATTTGATTCAAAGATTATATCTTATAAGCAATTGTTAAAAATTTTTTGGACTATACACGATCCAACAACTCTAAATAAACAAGGACCCGATATTGGAACCCAGTATCGTTCAGCAATATTTTATCTTAATGACCCTCAAAGATTAGAGGCAGAAGAATCTAAATCTGAAATAAATACAAAACAATATAATGGAAGAGTAGTCACAGAAATTACCAAGCATTCTATATTTTATACTGCAGAAGAATATCACCAACACTATAATAAAAAAATGAAAGAAAAATATGGGATTAGTTAATACTGATTGGTTAAGGAAAAACCTGCTGAGTGATAATATTAAAATTTTGGATTGTTCTTGGCACATGCCTAACAGTGAAAGATCTGGAAAGTTGGAGTTTGAAGCATGCCACATTCCTGGATCTATATTTTTTGATATTGACGAATTCTCTGATAAAAAAAGTTCTTTTCCTCATACGGTTTTGCCTGATGATAAGTTTTCACTAATGATTTCTGATTTAGGAATTTCCAATCAAGATCATATTGTTGTGTATGATACCCTTGGTATTTTTAGCTCTCCAAGAGTTTGGTGGATGTTTAATTATTATGGACACAACCAAATTTCAATTTTAGATGGTGGTCTAATAAAATGGTGTAAAGAAAAAAAAGAGGTAGAATCAGGAAAGAGCAAAAAATACTCAAAAACAACTTTTACAGTTAATAAAAATCATTCCTTATTAAAAACGTACGAAGATATCAAAAAAAATATTTCTAATAATTCTTTTCAAATTTTAGATGCGAGAAGCAAAGGTAGATTTGAAGGCATAGATGCTGAACCGAGAAAAAATCTACGGAGTGGATCCATTACAAATAGTATCAATCTACCTTGGAACGAGTGTATTGATCCCGATTCAAAATGTTTTTTAGAAAAACCGGCCTTAGAACAAAAGTTCAAATCCTTAAAAATTGATGACAACCAACCAATAGTTTTCTCTTGCGGCTCAGGTATATCCGCGTGCGTTATAGGAAAAGCATTTAATATCATTAACAATAAACCCGTTAACATTTATGATGGGTCATGGACAGAATGGGCTACAAAAGAAGGCCTATTTTCCTAAAAAAACCACGTTTTACGCAAAATTATCACGATTACAAAGTCTTGGTTTCGATGATAATTAGATCAAAAATTTAATGAGAAAAAATTTATAAATGAAGGTGCAAAAAAAAATAATACTATTTTTAAGTATTGTTACATTTCTGATTGTCTCTGTAATTGCTGGAAGAGCATTTATTGGAAAAAAAATTCAAGCAAAAATTGCGCAAGCAAAAAAAGCTCCGGTCGGAGTTATTGCAACAAAAGTTTCGTACTTTTCATTTTACGATCAGATTGATACTTTTGGTACCGCTATTGCCAATCAATCTTTTTCAATAAGAATAAAAAAAGATAATCTAATAAGCTCTATCGATTTTGATAAATATCCGTTTGTAAAAAAAGGAACAGAAATTGCAAAGCTTACTAATGAGCAATCTATTATTGCACCTTTTGCAGGTAGAGTGGGAAAAAGAGAAATTACTCCTGGGATTTTAGGTGGTGAAAATTCTATTATCGCTAATCTTGATGACATTAAAGTTTTAAAAGTGGATGTTAAACTTCCTGAAAATTATGTATCAGTAATTAAACAAGGATTAAAAGTTCTCGTAAAAACAGATGCCTATAAAGAAAATTTTGAAGGCACTATAAGCTCTGTTAGCTCGAGGGTAGACCCAACTACTAGATCTATTTTAGTTCAAGCAAAGATTAATAATTTAGATGAAAAATTAATACCTGGCATGCTGTTAAATCTTAAAGTTGTTTTTAGTGAAAAGCGGTCTTTATCTGTCCCTGAAGAAGCTCTGCTAATCCAAGGAAAAGAAAAATTTATTTATAAGATTGTAAACAATGTGATTCAAAAAACAAAAGTAGAAATCGGTAGAAGAAATGAAGGGAAGATAGAAATTCTTTCTGGATTAGAAGAGAATGAAATTGTTTTAGCAGAAGGCACCAATAAAGTTAGACCCAAAAGAAAAGTAAAAATCTCACAAACAATAAAATAGTATGTTTTTAACAGATCTTTCTATTAAACGTCCTGTGTTTGCAACAGTACTTAGTTTAGTTTTGGTTCTATTTGGCATTGTTACTTTTAATAAAATTCCTTTAAGAGAGCTTCCAGATGTTGAAACTGCAAAAGTATCCATTCGTGTAGATTACAGTGGGGCTTCTGCCTCTATTGTTGATTCTCAAATTACTCAAAAAATTGAAGATCGAGTTGGTGGGACTCCTGGAGTGGTTACAGTTGATTCAAAAAGTCAGGATGGAAGATCCACTATTAATTTAGAATTTGATTTGGGAATTGATCTAGATACTGCAACAAATGATGTAAGAGAAAGAATAGCAAGAATTGTAGACGATATTCCCGATCAAGCTGAACCGCCTCAAATTTTTAAAGCTTCTGCTGCAAGAACAACCACTATGTGGCTCTCTTTTTCGAGTGCAGTTATGTCGGATTTGGAACTAACGGATTATGCAAATAGATATCTAAAAGATGCTTTTTCTAACGTTCCAGGAGTAGGACAAATTAGATTAGGTGGTGAACGAGAATTGTCTCTTAGAATTTGGCTAGATCCAACAGCAATGGCTGCTCGGAATATTACTGTTCAGGAACTTGAAAGCACTCTTAGAAAACAAAATGTGGAATTCCCTGCTGGAAAAATTGAATCAAAAAGTATGGATTTAATTATTAAAGTAGAAAAAGCGTATGTAAAAATTGAAGATTATCAGAACCTTGTTCTCAAAAGAAATAATGATGGATCTTTGGTTAAGTTGAGAGATGTTGCCAAGTTAGAATTTGGAGCTTTAAATACTAGTACCCTTTTTAAGGGAAATGGAAAACAAATTGTAGGGCTGGGTATTTATCAGCAATCTACAGCAAACACTATTGAAGTTGCGAAACTAGTAAAAGAAAAAATGAAAGAAATTGCCCCTTCTTTACCTGAAGGTTCAAGCTTGGAAGTTTCTTTTGATAGATCAACTTATATTGGGGAAGCCATTAAAGAAGTTTATAAAACAATTATTATTGCTGTTATTCTAGTAATTGTAATAATTTTTTTATTTCTAGGAAATTTAACTGCCGTAATTATACCCGCCGTTGCCATTCCTGTGTGCCTTATATCAACCTTTCTAGCAATTTATTTAGCTGGATTTAGTATTAATTTATTTACCCTGATGGCAATTGTCATCTCTATAGGAATAGTGGTGGACGATGCAATTGTGATGGGGGAAAATATTTATAGAAGAATGGAAGAGGGAGAAACCTCTCTAATTGCTGCCTACAAAGGCTCTAAGCAAGTAGCGTTTGCTATAATAGCAACAACACTAGTTTTAGTTTCAGTTTTTCTTCCTTTAATTTTTATTAAAGGATTGATTGGAAGGTTGTTTTTAGAAATGGCCATTACCATGTCTTTTGCGGTTATTATTTCTAGTTTTGTCGCCTTAAGTCTTTCTCCTATGATTGGATCAAAATATTTAAAAATAAAAAAAAATAAACCTAAAATTACTGAAAAATTTAATGCTTACTTTAAAAAGTTTGAAGTTTTTTATTCTGAAACATTAGAATACGTTCTATCAAGAAAAAAAAGTATTATTATTTTTCTAATTTTTGTCCTATGTGCCAATTTTCTTTTATTTACTATTTCCAAAAAAGAATTGCTTCCGAAGGAAGATAGGGGAGTTTTCTTTGTAATTATTAAAGCTGCAGAAGGATCCGGGTTTAATTTTACCTCCAAAAAAGTAGAGCAAATTGAGGAAAAGTTTTTACCGAAGGTTGGTAAGGGAGAAATACGTAGACTCTTGTTGCGTGTTCCTGGTTTTGGAAGTAGCGGAAAACAAGTTAATTCTGGTTTCATTATTGTGCTATTGGAAGACTGGAGTAAAAGAAAAAGATCTGGCCAAACAATTATGAGGTCTGCTTTTGCAGATATAGCTAAAGTGCCTGGTATTTTGGCATTTCCAGTAATGCCTCAATCAATTCGTTCCGGAGGTGTTAGTAAGCCAGTACAGTTTGTTTTGCTGGGAAATACCTACGAGAAACTTACAGAATGGAAGGAAATTATCAAAGCAGAAGCTAGAAAAAATCCTGGCTTGAATAGTATTGAAGATGACTATGCAATAACTAAACCAGAGTTAAAAGTAGAAATTAATAATGAGAAGGCTGCAGACCTTGGCATATCCATAGACTCTATTGGAAAATCAATAGAAACTTTTTTTGGCTCTAGGAATGTAACTAAATTTACAAACGATGGAAAAGAATACAATATAGTTTTACAATCGGATATAGGTAACCGATCCGATTCTTCCGGAATAAATAAAATTTTTGTTAGATCTGAAACTAATGGAAAATTAATTCCATTATCATCTGTTACATCATTGTCGGAAAGTGCTGCTCCACAATCTTTAAATAGATTTAATAGACAGAGAGCCGTGACTATTTCTGCAAGATTAGCTGGTGAGTATACCCTTGCTGAAGCATTGGAATACCTGGAACAAGTAGTTAAGGAAAAGCTACCTGCAGAAGCAAAGATTGCCTACAAGGGAGAGTCGGAAGAATATCAAAAAACCAATATTGGTATTTATTTAATTTTCGCCTTAGCTCTTTTGACTGCATACCTTTCTATGGCTGCGCAATTTGAAAGCTGGAAACATCCATTTACAATTATGCTTACTGTACCATTGGCTATTTTTGGTGGCATTATTGGACTACTCGTAGCTGGCAGCTCATTAAATATTTATAGCCAAATTGGTTTGATAATCCTCATAGGACTGTCCGCTAAAAACGGAATTTTAATTGTAGAATTTGCAAATCAATTGCGAGTAGAAGGTCAGGATATTAAAGAAGCAATTCTTAACTCCTGCAAGGTCAGATTAAGACCAATTTTAATGACCTCTCTTTCAACCATTGTCGGCGTACTCCCACTAATTTTAGGCTCTGGACCAGGAGAAGCAAGCAGACTAACCATCGGGGTCGTGATTTTTTCAGGAATGATCTTCTCTACCTTTTTTACTTTATATGTGATTCCTTCTATCTACTTGATGATAAGTAAAAATACTCAAAGAATAGATGCTGTAGAAATTGAGCTCAATAAACAACTAAAAGCCAAATAATTAAAAAAAGATAAATTTATTCCTGTCTAACCTAGACTTGCATTTCTTCAATTGCCTTTTGTACTTTCGAGCTTGAGAGCTTACTTCTCTTGCGTAAGAAACTACATTTGTTTTATTCTTATAATTTTTATAATTACCCCAACCTTCGTGGTAAGCAAGATATTGACGATAGTAATCTTTTTTACTAATTCTTAATTTTTTGTTTGTCTGGTGTATATACCAACCAATAAAATCCGAAGAATCTTTAAATCTTATTCTTAACGCTAGATTGTTTCCTGTATCTTGCTTATACATATCCCAAGTACCAATAACGGCCTGCGAATATCCAAAAGAACTAGAAGGTCTTTTCCAAGGAATAACCTTAAATATTTTAGTTCGTTCTGGTTTGGCTAACCAATCGAAAGAGCTTTCTCTTTTTATGATAGCCATCTGAAGCTCTATAGGAGCTCCCCATTTTTTTTCTGTTGCTAGCGCATTCTTAAACCAAAAATATTTTTCCGAAAAAATAGAGCACGCATTCGAAGTATTTTTGGGTATAGAACTACAACCCGAAACTACTAAAAGTGTTAAAAAACATAGTATTAATTTTTTTTTTCGAATCACCTTTTTACTATAAAGCAAATAAATATGAATTTTATGTTTAATCATTGCTGATCTTTCAAAAATGGCATAAATAAATTTATCGTAATGGCAAATTTAATATTAGTAAGACACGGCCAAAGTCAGTGGAACTTAGAAAATAGGTTCACAGGATGGTATGATGCCGAACTAACAGAGCAAGGTAAGGAAGAGGCTAAAAAGTCTGGTCAGCTCATTCATCAATTAAATATTAATTTTGAACAAGCTTTTACTTCTTTTCAAAAAAGAGCATCTAATACTTTGGCAATTATTTTAGAAGAAATTAATCAAAAAAATTTAATTACTACAAAAGCTTGGCAACTAAATGAAAGGCATTATGGTGGATTGCAGGGGCTAAATAAAGCTGAAACTGCCAAGAAGTATGGTGAAGAACAGGTCATGACTTGGAGAAGAAGCTACAAAACACCCCCTCCTGATCTAGACCCAAGTGATCCTAACCACCCTATTCATAATAAAATTTACAAAGATATTGATCCAAAATTAATTCCCAATTCAGAATCTTTGCTAGATACATATAACCGTGCAGTTCCTTTTTATATTAATGAAATAGAGTCTATGCTGAAGAAAGAAAAAAATATTTTAGTCTCCGCTCATGGAAATAGCTTAAGAGCTATTTGTAAAAAAATTTTTAATATTTCTGATACAATGATTACAAAGTTAGAAATTCCAACTGGAAATCCAATTTTTATTGAAATGGATGACTTGAGAGTAAATAGTTTTAAATATCTTGATAAGGCTCGATCTAAAGAAATTATTACTAATCAATAGTCTCGATCTTAATCAATTGATTATAAATTTCTAAGTTAGTGGCGTGTAGAAAGGAGCATGAAGATAAACATCCATTCAAACTTTCTTGTGCAATTAAATCATTCCATATTTCATTCATAGAAAAAATATCCCCCTTTTTTTTTAAATTGAAAATATTAGGGTTAAGCAATTGGCATCCTGTATAAATATAATCATTACTACTCTTATTGAGTAAATTGTTTTGATCTAAACTAAAATCACCAGATAAATTTTTATCAAAACTGTCTTTTTTATGAGCTAATAAAAGGGCGGCTTTACTGTTACCATTTTTAAAAACTTCTTTTAACTTATGCAAATCATCAGAGTAGTTTCTAGTCCAAACTGTATCACTATTTAAAACAAAAAAATTTTCCTGATCAAAGAAACTCATCGCATTCAATATACCCCCGCCTGTATCTAAAATATTTTTTTCATAGGAGAGGGAAATATTGGGATATTTTTTAGTTATAAATTCTGATATTTTTTCATGTAAATAGTGTGAGTTAATAATAATTTCTGTAATGTTATTTTCACGTAATAAATCAATGGAATATTCTATTAATTTTTTTCCACCAATCTCCAATAAAGGCTTAGGGAGTTCTTTGGTTAAAGGTAACAATCTTTTTCCAAACCCCGCTGCTAAAATAATTGCTTTCTTGATTAACATTCAGTGTTACTTTCTCTTATTTTCTGGAAGATAGTCATTTAATATTTTACTAAATTCATGAAAAATAGGATTTTTAAGTCTTAAATGCAGCAAAGACCAAGTATACGGAATTAAACTAAGATATTTTTTCTTACCATCTCGTAAATATAATCTGTAAAAAATCCCAATAATTTTCAAACTTCTTTGAACAGATAGAATATCAAAATCATCTTGAAAAATCTTTGAGTTAATTGCTAATTTTTTACCTGCTCTAGAAACGTAATAATTAAAAATTTTATTTTTTAATTTTACAGTAGTTCTAATTCTAACATCATCTATTAATGACACAATATCATAGGCATGATTGCCCAACAATGCATCTTGGGAATCGATTATTCCTACTTTTTTTTTGTAGTCCATCAAATTAGATACGTGAAAATCACGATGAACGAAGAATGTATTTGGTCCTTTAATTAGAGAAAAAATTTTTGACAACGCTTTTTTTGCTTTTTTAGTGAATGAAGGTATTTTTTTTTTAGATACACAAGTAGGAACATACCATTGAAAAAAAAAGTTACTTTCTTTAGCTAGTATTTTTTTGGAGTAATTGTTTTTAATAACTTTTTGCGATTTAGAATTAATTTTAATCTTTTGAATATTAATTAAAGTATCTACTATTTTTTTATAATATTTTAATGGTTTCTTTGTTTTACTCAAAATATCTCTATAACTTTTGTTACCAAAATCTTCTACTATCATGTAATTAGAATTCAGATCTATCTTAATTAGCTTGGGTGCCACGATCTTGTTTTTAATTAAAAACGAATTGATAGATGCGTATGTTTCGAGATTATTTTTTTTCTCTTTTGTGCAGTAAATGAGAATGTATTTTTTATTTTTAACTCTAATTCTATAAAATGTTCGAAAAGAAGCATCACCAGCTACTATTTCTAATTTATTTTTTTTTAAATCTTCCAAAATATTTAACATTGGCTTTTCGTAAATCATAGTTTTTTGTATGTCTTAAAATAATTTCAATTCTATCTTTGTGTTTTTTTTTTATTAAGTCTGGCCATTCTATTATATTTAAAAATAAGTATTCTTGATTAAATATCCCAATATTATCCAATTCTTTTATTTTTTTAATTCTGTACAAATCATAATGAGCAATATTTGTAGTTTTATTAATATTGTAATACTGGACTATATTGTAGGTTGGGCTAACTACCTCTTCTTTCTTTGCTTTAAATTTTTGCTGAAGGCTTTGTATAAGAAATCGAGAAAATGTTGTTTTGCCAGCACCAATTTCACCATACAAATATATTGAGTCGCCTACTTTAACTTTTTTAGAAATTTTTTTAGTTAATGATTGAAGTTGCTTTATGGAAATAAATTCCATGGCTTTTAGTATCTATAATTATCGTGCTTAAATGGACCTTGTTGTTTTACACTAATATAGTCGGCTTGTTCCTTACTTAATTTAGTTAGCTTTGCTCCTACTTTTTCTAAGTGAAGTGCTGCAACTTTTTCATCTAAATGCTTTGGTAGCACGTATACTTTATTTTCATACTTACCTGCATTGTTCCATAGCTCTATTTGAGCAATAACTTGGTTGGTAAAAGAAGCACTCATAACAAAACTAGGGTGACCTGTACCACAACCTAGATTAACGAGTCTTCCCTCTGCTAGTAAAATAATTCTTTTTTTACTTGGTAGTTCAATTTCATGTACTTGAGGTTTAATCTCTGTCCACTTGTAATTCTTTAATGCATCTACTTGAATTTCGTTATCAAAGTGTCCTATATTACAAAGTATAGCTCTATCTTTCATCATTCTCATATGATCTGCCGTAACAATATCCTTATTGCCTGTTGCGGTAACTACTATGTCAGCTTCTTTAATAGACTCGTCCATAACAACTACTTCATAGCCTTCCATAGCTGCTTGCAATGCACAAATTGGATCTGTCTCTGTCACCATTACTCTAGCTCCACTTTGTCTAAGAGACGCTGCACTACCTTTTCCTACATCACCAAATCCGGCAACGATTGCTACTTTACCTGACATCATGACATCTGTTGCTCGCTTGATACCATCAACAAGACTTTCTCTACATCCATAAAGATTATCAAACTTAGATTTTGTTACTGAGTCATTTACATTTATTGCTGGTATTAATAATTTTTTATCTTCGGCCATTTTATTTAAAGCCAACACTCCGGTGGTTGTTTCTTCTGAAACTCCTTTTACATCTTTTAACAAATGCGAGTATTCTTTGTGCATAAGATCCGTAAGATCACCTCCATCATCTAATATCATGTTAGGCTTCCAGTCCTTATTTCCTTCAATGGTTTGTTTAACACACCACCAATATTCTTCCTCGGTTTCACCTTTCCAAGCAAATACAGGAATTCCTTTTTTTGCAATTGCTGCAGCTGCGTGATCTTGAGTTGAAAATATATTGCATGAAGACCATCTTACAGAAGCACCCAATGCTACCAATGTATCTATTAATACAGCTGTTTGAATTGTCATGTGAAGACATCCAAGAATATTTGCCCCTTTTAAAGGTTGTTGAGCAGAATATTCTTTTCTTAAGGCCATTAGTCCCGGCATTTCTGTTTCAGCAAGAGAAATTTCTCTATCCCCAAAATCTGCAAGGCCTATATCTTTAACTTTGTAATCCATATTTTTTACATGCGTGTAGCAACATTGCTTTTGTAAATCAATTCTTTATTTCCTAAGAGGTAACTGAATATCTATAACTGCCCCAGAATTTGATTTTTTTGAGAAGTTATAGGCTTTTATAGACCCTTTGTGAGAATCGATGATATTTTTTACAATATTTAAACCTAATCCTGAATGATTAACCGAACTGTCATCTGGTCTATCGCTATAAAATCTCTCAAAGATCTTGCTAACATTTTTTTCATCAAAGCCCGGGCCTTTATCTATAACTAATATTTCCACTTCTTTGTCCTTATTTTTTTTGGCAATAGACAATATTACCTCTGCATTATTTGGGCTAAAAGAAACTGCATTTTCTAAAATATTTGCTATGACTTGTTCGATTCTACTTTCTACCCCAAACACCTTTGCCTCGGATAAGTTAGATGTATTTTTAAAATTTATAGAAATATTTTTGTCCAAAGTTTTAATGTCTGTGTTAAAATCTTCAATTACACTTTTTATCAAAGGTATTAAATCAAATTCTTTAGTAACGGATCTTGATTGACTGGCCTCGTCTTTGAGAACTTGAGAATAGTCTGTTATTAGTCGTTCAATACGCTCTACATCGTTAGATATAATTTTTAACAACTTATTTCTCTTAACTTCATCATTAGTATTGATTAATAATTCTGAAGCACCTTTTAATGATGCAAGTGGGTTTCGAATTTCATGTGTAAGATCTGATGCAAATCTTTCTGCAAGATCAATACGATCATAAAGCGAAGAGGTCATATCTCTTAAGGACCTAGACAAGTTACCAATTTCATCATCACGTGCTTCTATCTGATTACCTAAATTGTTTTTTTTACTTTCTGGAGATGCCTGATTGGCAAAAACATTCAATTCTCTGATTGGCTTGATAATATAAGCATTTAAAAAGATAGAAAAAATTAAAATAATAATAGCCGCAATTAACGCTGACCGCAGCACAAAGTTTTTTCTTTCCTCAACAGCCAACATAATTTCATTAGAAATTTCCGAAATTATAATTGTTAACGTTTCATTATTTTCTAACAAAATTTTTGAGAATGTATGAACTATTAGGTTTTTGTTAACAAATTCAGATGCTGCAAAGTTATTCTCGTCAACTAATCTTTGTGTCTGCTGTCTTAAAAAATTTGAATTTGCTGAATTCTGCTTTAAATCATTTTTTAAAATTATTTCTTCTTTAGGTGTACTCTTCAATGTGTATTCCTCAATTCTTGAAGGTCTAGAAAAAACACCCTGCTCAATATCTAGAAGATTAGAATCTAATAAAAGATTGTTTTCTATATCTAAAAATTTTATTTGGTCGATCTCATCAAATAAAAATTTAGATTTAATCAAAAAACTTTTTAGCTGTTCTTTTTGAATATTAATTTTTTGAATATTTAAATTAGCTTCTATATTTTTAATGACTCTTAAGTGTTTGTTAGACTGTTTTGATATCAATTCTGGCTGAATAGCTTTTAAATAAAGAAACGTAAAAAAACTTAAAATAATAAATATAAATAAGTTAAAAACTAAGAACTGAGTTAGTAAAGACCGGGAGGATAATAATCTAGCAATCATTGCTATCCTACATTCCAACGATAGCCACTTCCATATCTAGTTTCTATAGCTGAAAAATCTTTATCAATTTTTTTAAATTTTTTTCTAATTCTCTTAACATGACTATCAATAGTTCTGTCTTCTATGTCACTATTCTCTCTATAGGCAATAGTCATTAAGTGTGATCTCTCTTTAATAACACCAGGTCTTTTCGCCAATTCATAGACTATTTGAAATTCGGTTGTTGTTAATTTGTCCGGTAGCGCTTGGCTATCCCACTGACACTCCAATTGTTCTGGATCCAGAATTAACTTTCCTTGTTGAATTGTATTTTTGCTAATAGGTGCGTTTTGATCTCTTTTTCTAAATTGAACTTTGATTCTTTCAATTAAAACTTTGATTGAAAAACCTCCAGATTTTTTTACAAAATCATCCGCTCCTAGTTTCAAGCCAAGCAATTCATCAACCTCTTCATCCTTAGAAGTTAAAAAAATAATAGGAATATCTATTTTTTTTCTTAGTTTTTTTAAAAGTTCCTCCCCATTCATTCTTGGCATTTTAATATCTATAACCGCCAAATCCGGTGGAGTTCTGGTAATTCCTATATAGGCACTTTCTCCATCAAGGTATGTTTGAACTTTAAAGCCTTCATTTTCTAAGGCCATAGAAACACTTGTTAAAATATTTCTATCATCATCAACTAATGCAATTATTTTGCTCATATTTAATAATGAATATTATCAAAAAAAGTCAAAAAAAAGACTACTAATTTAATGAGCCTCACTCCAGTTTTTACCACTTTTTACATCTACTGTGAGTGGAATACTAAATTTGACTAAAGGCTCAGAGGCATTTTCCATCTCATGAGCTATTTTTTGCTGAACACTAGATACGTCTTTTTCCTTACACTCCAATAAAAGCTCATCATGCACCTGAATAAGTAAGCTTGCTGGTATCTCTTTAGCAGAAATTTTTTTGTCGATTTGGATCATTGCCAATCTTAACAAGTCAGCTGCCGTGCCTTGTATGGGAGCATTAATGCAAGCTCTTTCTTGAAATGTTCTTAAGGTATGATTTTTATCATTGATGTTAGGAAAATGACATTTTCGATCAAATAAAGTTTTTACGTAACCATTCTTTCTACAAAACGTTATATTTTCATTCATAAAATCTCTTATTTCAGGAAATTTTCCAAAATAGGATTTTAAAAAATTCTCTGCTTCAGAATTGCTAACAGATATTTGTTTTGCCAAACCATAAGAAGAAATTCCATAAATAATTCCAAAGTTGATTGCTTTTGCTTTTCTTCTCATATCCTCATCTACTTTTTTTAAAGAAACATCAAATATTTGGCTCGCCGTTAAAGTATGAATATCTTCTTTGTTTAAAAAGGCTTTCTTTAACTCCTTAACGTCTCCCATGTGAGCAAGAATCCTCATTTCTATTTGACTATAGTCAGCCGAGATTAGTTTCGAGTTTTTGTCGGACACAAATGCAGATCTGATTTCTTTTCCTTCTATATTTTTGATAGGAATGTTTTGCAAATTTGGATTGGCGCTAGCAAGCCTACCTGTGGTAGTGGCTGCCAATAAAAAAGAGGTATGGACTCGTTTACTTTTGGCGTTAATATAAGTCGGTAGAGTATCTGTGTATGTATTTTTAAGTTTAGATTTTTGTCTCCAATTTAAAACTAATTTAGGAAATTCATGTCCTTGGGATGCTAGATCTTCTAACACTGCTACATTAGTAGCAAAATTTCCTTTTTTAGTCTTTTTGCTTCCAGCAATTTTTAACTTCTCATAAATAACATCTCCTAACTGCTTGGGAGAACCAATATTAAATTCTTCCTTGGCAATTTTAAATATTTTTTTTTCAAGGTTTTGAATTTCTATTTCAAATTTTTTAGACAATTTTTCTAAAATGTTTTTATCTATTTTTATTCCATTGTTTTCAATTGAAGATAAAATTTTAATTAATGGCTTTTCTAAATTGTCATAGACGCTAAGAACATTTTCATTAAATAGTCTTTTTTCAAACATCTGGAACAATCTAAGAGTAATATCAGCATCTTCGCAGGCATAATCTTTTGCTTGCTCTATATCTACAAAATCAAAAGTGACTTGAGATTTTCCTACTCCGGCAACATCTTTGAATGGAATGGTTTTGTGATTTAAATGAAGCTCTGACAAAAGATCCATACCATGTCTATTTTTTCCTGCATCTAAAGAATATGACATCAGCATAGTGTCTTCTATTGAGTTCATTTGAATGCCATGTTTTAGAAAAATTCTATAATCGTATTTAATATTCTGACCCACTTTTTTAACTGTTGGATCCTCTAAGTAAGGCTTAATGACACTCAATACATCTTTTAGTTTTAACTGCTTTTTGATTAATGGATCAGATTTGTTTTGATGACCGATAGGAATATAAAATGCTTCTCCAGACCTATACGACAAGGAAATACCAACCAAATTGGCAACCATTGTGTCCAATGAATTAGTTTCCGTATCAATTGCAAACAACCCTTTCTCATCTGATTTTTTTAATACACTCTTCAATTCACTCATGTCAAAAATTAGGGAGAATTTTTTTTCTATAATTTTTTCTGGGACGCCTGGTAATTTGCCAGATTCAACACTTGGTTCTTTGGACTCTGCAAGTTTAGATTGAGGAGGTGCTTTTCCTGAAAATTTTCCATAATCACTTTCTAATTTTTTAAAAAGCCTACCAAACTCCATTTCCTGCAAAAACTTTAATATTTTATCAGGATCGATGGATTTGAGGGCAAACTCATCTAAAGGGGTTTTAACAGGCACATCTTTTTTTAAGGTTACTAGCTTTTTGCTTATTAAAGCCTTGTCTTTATTATCTAGCAATGTCTGCCTACGTTTAGGCTGCTTTATACTGGAAGCATTTTCTAAAACTTTTTCCAAAGAACCAAACTGATTTATCAATTCCGCTGCTGTTTTAATTCCAATACCTGGAACTCCAGGTATATTGTCCGATGAATCGCCAGCTAAAGACTGGACGTCAATTACTTTATCTGGATAGACTCCGAATTTTTCTTTGACCTCTTCTCTGCCAATGTACTTGTCTTTCATTGTATCCATCATAAAAGTATTCTCATCAACCAACTGCATAAGATCTTTATCGGATGAAATAATTGTTACTTTTATATTCCTTTTTGATGCCTGCTCTTTATAAGTGGCTATCAAATCGTCTGCCTCATAATTTTCTAATTCAACTCCTAAAATGTTAAAGGCCTCTACAGCTTTTCTTATGTAGCTAAATTGTGGAATAAGATCTTCAGGTGTGTCTTGTCTATTGGCTTTATACTCTTTGTAAATATCGTTTCTAAAATTTTTTCTTGCAGTATCAAATATAACTGCAAAGTGTGTTGGTCGATCTACTTTGTCTAAAGACCTAGATTCTTCTAAAAATTTATAAAGCATGTTGCAAAAACCGCTAACTGCACCAACTGGTAAGCCATCGCTTTTTCTTGTTAAAGGTGGAAGGGCATAATAAGCCCTAAAGATATAACCAGAGCCATCAATTAAATAAATATGTTTTTTGGAGTTATTGGCCATAAAAGTAATTTCTTTTATAGAAATTATTGAGTATTAATACAATTAATACTTCATGAACAATTCAATTGCCCTAGAAATAAAAAATGTAGGTAAGACTTACAAATTACAGGATAGCAATTCTTTGAAAGCCTTAGATGACATTACGTTTAATGTTAAACAGGGAGAAATCTTTGGGTTGCTAGGTCCTAACGGTGCTGGAAAATCTACCTTGATTAATATTCTAGGAGGAACAGTCATTAAGTCCCAGGGCTTGGTTAATGTATGGGGTTTTGACTTGGACTTAAATCCTAGGCAAGTAAGGGCTTCAATTGGAATAGTCCCTCAGGAGGTTAACGTTGATCCATTTTTTACTCCTAAAAAATTATTAGATATTCAGGCGGGTATGTACGGCGTTGCCAAAAAAGACAGGATTACAGATAAAATATTAGAACTTACCAGCCTTACAGATAAAGCAGATTCATATATGAGGTCTCTATCCGGAGGAATGAGAAGGAGATTGTTACTTGCAAAAGCAATGGTGCATCAACCTCCAATCTTAATATTAGACGAGCCAACAGCTGGTGTTGATGTTGATTTAAGACAAAAACTTTTAGAAAATGTTAAAGAACTAAACAATCAAGGAGTAACTATTATTTTGACCACTCACTACCTTCAAGAGGCAGAGGAGCTTTGTGATAGAATAGCTATTATTAATCATGGGAAGATTGTTGCATTGGACAAAACTGAAAATCTACTATCAGAAATTCATTTAAAAAAAATAAAATTTAAAGTGAAAAACTTTAAAAACATTGGTGATAAATTAGATGATCACCTAAAAATAGAATACTTAAAAAATAACCAAATATCGATAAAATACGATAAAACAATTAGTAATGTTGAAGACATAATTTTTAAAATTAAAGAAAAAGGTCTTGAAATTGAAGACATAATGACTGAAGATGCTGATTTAGAAGACGTATTTATTAAACTAACTAAAAATCTATGATTACAAACAAATATATAAACTCCACAAAATCAATTCAAATTATATCTTACTTTTTAATTTTGTTATTTGGATCTGCGCTTCTTATTATGTCTTCAAAAATAAAAGTTCCTTTTTATCCAGTTCCCATGACCATGCAAACTTTTATAATTATTTTATTTGGATCTTTTTTTGGGTGGAAAAAAGCAAGCTTAATTGTTTTAACTTATTTAATGGAAGGCCTGTTTGGCTTTCCTGTTTTTGCAAGTACTCCTGAAAAAGGACTTGGGTTAAGCTATATGGTTGGTCCAACCGGTGGGTATTTATTAGGATTCTTATTTACTGCTTTTTTGTCTGGATACTTTAATTTAAGAACTAATTTTATTTTACGCTTTTTCTATCTAGCTGTTTCGGTAGTTCCCATTTATCTTCTGGGATATTTGTGGCTAGGTTACCTTGTGGGATGGAGTAAGCCAATATTTGAAATTGGTGTGCAACCTTTTATTCTTGCAGAATTTTGCAAAATATTATTACTTGCCCTAATAATTCCAAAAATATTTAGTCTAAAAAAAAAACTTAGAATAATTATCTAGGAGATCTTTTGGAGAGAATTCTCTGTAAGGTTCTACGATGCATTTTTAACCTTCTTGCTGTTTCGGAAACATTGCGATTGCAAAGTTCAAACACGCGCTGAATATGTTCCCACTTCACTCGATCAGCCGACATTGGATTCTCAGGTGGGGCTGCTTTTCTATCTGGGGCTGCTAATAAGGCTGCTTCAACAGCTTCCGCGTCTGCAGGTTTTGAAATGTAATCTATGGCTCCGGCCTTAACAGCTGCAACTGCTGTTGGTAAATTTCCATATCCTGTAAGCATAACTATTCGGCTGTCTTCTCTAATCCGGTGAATTTCGTCAACTACATCCAGTCCATTGCCATCCAAAAGTCGAAGGTCGATAACAGCAAAAGCTGGAGGGTTTTTTTTAGCCATTAATTTTGCTTCTTCTACTCCCTTTGCAAGAGTTACTTCAAAACCTTTACTCGTCATGGCTCTTCCTAGCCTTCCTCTAAACGGGTCGTCGTCATCCACTATAAGCAGCGTCTTATCTTCAAAATCACTTATTTTTAATGTGTTATTTGGAAATTTCATACTTGTTTATATATGCCAAAGAAGGACAATCTCAAGAAAAAAACTAGCTACAAATGTCATCGGAATAGATTGTTAAGTTAGTTCACATTCCAAAAAAATAATGAGTTTTTTTTCTTTACTTTAATACAGAAAAACCCTATTTGCGGAATTAAGATGGCTTTATATTTTAAATTTTATAAGTCGACTAGTAACTAACGAGAGGTTTTATGAGATGGCAAAATTTCAGTCTGTTGACGAGCTGGTCGAAGCTACAAGACCTGTAAATCCCGTTTACTGCATAAGAGAAGATAGTATAGAAACTTCTGCTGCTTGGTTTAAGAATAATTTTCCTGGAAACATATTGTATGCTGTCAAAGCAAATCCAAACGAAAAAGTTTTAAAAACTTTACTCAAAAATAATATTACAAATTTTGATACTGCCACCATTGAAGAAATTAGATTAATTAAAAAAATAGCACCGCAGGCTAAAGCATATTTTATGCATACGATCAAAAGCAAAGAGAGTATCTCTGAAGCTTACTTTAAATATAATGTTAAAGATTTTTCATTAGATTCTAAAGATGAACTAGACAAAATTCTTAAAGCTACTAATCAAGCAAAAGACTTAACTTTATATCTAAGAATACAGGCATCCAATGAACATGCAGAAATAGATCTTTCCAAAAAATTTGGAGCTACTGTTTACGAATCTTCTTCATTGTTAAGACAAATAAAAGAAGTTGCGAACAAAATTGGAATTAGTTTTCATGTAGGATCACAATGCATGCACCCAATTTCTTATTCCAAGGCATTAAAAGATGTTGGTATTCTAATTAAAAAAACAGGAATTGAACCTAATATTATAAATGTTGGAGGAGGATTTCCTACAACCTATCCTGATATGTATCCGCAACCACTAATCAACTATATCAATGAAATTAAAAAAAGCTTTGTTAAATTAAATTTGAAGTCAAAACCAGAACTACTTTGTGAGCCGGGACGGGCATTGGTTGCAGAAAGTGGGTCAACAATAGTAAGGGTGGAACTTAGAAAAAAACAGAATTTGTATATTAATGATGGAACTTACGGCTCATTGTTTGATGCTGGCACACCTCAATTTATTTTTCCCACTAAACCGATACAATTAAAAAAATCATTCACAAAAAGATTAGTTCCTTATAGTTTTTACGGTCCAACTTGCGATGGCATTGACTTTATGAAAGGTCCATTCATGCTACCCTCAAATATAAAACAAGGTGATTATATTGAGATTGGCCAACTAGGGGCATACGGTCTTAGCTTAAGAACAAAGTTTAATGGCTGTTACTCAGATGAAATTCACGATGTGTGCGATAAACCGTTAATGTCCATATATGATGCTGATGAAAACGAAAATATCAGACATTTATTCGGATAAAAAAATGAATTCTAAGAAGCCCTCTTTTCTATCAACTACTGTAGAACATATTGATATTACCTCGTTCGATGCAAGGCCCATTATAGATTCAATGGGTAAGATGTCTTTTACATCTAGAGAAACAGGCAATGCAGCTAAAATTTTTAACGAAATGATTAGTGACAAAGACTGTACAATTTTTTTAACACTGGCAGGCTCTACCTCTGCTGGAGGGTGTATGCAACTATACTCCGATTTAATTAAATACAATATGGTTGATGCGATAGTAGCAACTGGTGCCTCTATCATTGATATGGATTTTTTCGAAGCATTAGGATTCAAACATTATCAAGGATCCCAATTCCAAGATGACAATGTTTTACGAGATAATTATATTGATAGAATTTATGATACCTATATTGATGAAAATGAGCTGCAAGCCTGTGACAAAACTATATGTGAAATTGCAAACTCTTTAGATCCTAAACCTTATACTTCTAGAGAGTTTATTTGGGAGCTAGGAAAATATTTAAAGAAAAATTCCAAAAAAAAAGGTTCCCTGATCGAAATGGCATATGACCATGGGGTTCCAATTTTTTGTCCTGCTTTTACTGATAGTTCTGCAGGCTTCGGTTTAGTCATCCATCAGGAGCAAAATCCAGATAAGCACATGACTATAGATTCTATTCGTGAATTTAGGGAGCTGACAGAAATAAAAATACAATCTAAAAATTCTGGACTATTTATGGTCGGAGGAGGAGTTCCTAAAAATTTTATTCAAGATACTGTTATTTGTGCTGAGCTTTTAGGTAAAGAAGTTGAAATGCACAAATATGCGATTCAAATTACAGTTGCTGACTCTCGAGATGGAGCGTGCAGTAGTTCTACTTTAAAGGAAGCTAGTTCATGGGGAAAAGTTGATACCACTAAAGAGCAGATGGTATTTGCTGAAGCCACTAGCGTTATTCCATTAATAGCAAGTGATGCTTACCATAAAATGAACTGGAAAGACCGACCAAGAAAAAGCTATTCAAATATTTTCAAAAAATGACATTTTTAAGTTCCTTGTCAGGTTTTTTAGGTCTTCCTCAAAAAACTAAATCCAAAAATTGTGTGTGCGTAGTTCCTTTTGGACTGGAAAAAACCGTTAGTTATGGCTCGGGTACTAAAAATGGTCCTAAGGCTATTCTTAAAGCATCTCATCAAGTGGAGTTGTTTGACGAAGAGTTGTTGCAAGATTCATATAAAAACTTTCAAATAAAAACTTTAAAACCATTTAAAATTAAAAAAAGCTTAACAGATGCTCTAAATCAACTGACTAGCATTACAAAAAATATTTTAAATAAAAAAGAATTTCCACTAATACTTGGTGGAGAGCATTCTATTACACCAGGTATTATTAAAGCATTTTCACAAAAATACAAAAAAATAACTATCTTACAAATAGATGCTCATGCAGATTTAAGGGATGGTTACGAAGGAGAAAAATTTTCCCATGCCTCAGCTATGAGAAGATGCTTAGATTTTAAAAATATAGAAATTGTATCTTTTGGAATAAGAAATTTATGTTGTGATGAATACAAATATTACAAATCTATATCCAAAAGAATGAAAATATTTTGGGGAAAAGATATGATAAATTGGAATCTTAACATTCTTAAGAAAACGATTAAAAATAAAAATGTCTATATTACTTTCGACCTAGATGGATTTGACTCAAGCTTAATGGCAGCAACTGGCACTCCTGAACCGGGGGGTTTGTTTTGGAATGATGCTATGAGAATATTAAAAATTACTTCTGAAAATTCAAATATAGTAGGTGCAGATATAAATGAGCTGGCCCCTAAGAAAAACCTACATGCATGTGACTTTATTGCTGCAAAATTGGCTTATAAAATATTATCTTACAAATTTAAAAAGTAATTTAAATATTTTCTAGATCAGATTCTTTCCATACAACGCTCACAAAAGCTCCACCTAATTCTGAGTTTTGTTTAAATAAAACTTTTGCATTTGTTCTTTCTAATAAAGTCTTAGATATAAAAACACCAAGTCCAAGTCCATTTTTATTTTTATTAGCAAAGTTAGATCTTATGTATGGATCTCCTAATTTTTGCATCACATCCAGAGGAAAGCCACTACCATCATCAGCTATATTTAAACAAATTGTTTTATTGTGGCTAAATACTTTGACAACTACTTTTTTTTTACAAAACTTAATAGCGTTATCAATAATATTTTTTAAAGCATAAATAATTTCTATTTTTCTATTAACAAAAATATTACTAGTGAGTTTTTCGTCATCAATTTTAATATGTTTAGAATGTGGTAAGTCAAAAGAAAAAACAATTTCTTTAATTAAATTTTTAAACGATATGTTTTCTATAAAACTGTCTTGTTTATTGGGATCGATTGACAAATCCTTTAAGATTGTTTTGCACCTTTCTATCTGTGAGCTCAAAAGATCAATATCACTTTTATATTTTTTGCTATTACCAAGTTCTTTTTGAAGGTCCTCTACTACAAGGTTAATTGTACCTAATGGCGTACCCAATTCATGTGCTGCAGCTGCAGCCAAGCCACCCAATGACTTGAGCTCTTTTTCTTTAGACAAGGACTTTTCTAGTTTACTAAAAGCCTCGTTTCTTTTTTTAGCCTCTGCAGCAATAGAATAGGCGTAGTTACCTAAAAAAATTACACAGACGGTTAAAGATGACCACAATCCTAATAGATAATAGTCTGGTATGTTGATTCCTGGCCCTGGTAATGGCTTATGTTGAGTTGCAAGGATAGAAATTGATAGGATTGAAATTGTTGCAAGAAAAATACTGCTTCTTTTAGACAAAAACGTAATAGCAATAGTAGAGGGAACTATCATTAAAATTGAAAAAGGATTTGTCAGACCTCCCGTATAATAGAGAAGAAGTGATAACTGTAATACATCATAAAGAACACTAAGAGTGGCCCAAAAATTATTCAGTCTTTGGGTATTTTTTAGTAAAAATCCTAAGTACACATTTATTAAAACAGAAAATAGGATGACAGTGAGACATTCAAAAAATGCAAATGAAAATCTATAATAAAAATATATTAAACAAACAGCAAACAACTGTCCTATAATAGCTATCCACCTAATATTGATTAGAATTTCTAATTTAATATTTTCTTGGCTTAATCCAAAAATATTTCTTAGATTCATTTTAAATGTCTAAATTATTGACATTGATTGCGTTAGTATTGATAAAATTTTTTCTTTTAGAAACGTCATCTCCCATGAGAATGTCAAATATTTCAATATCTTCTGGAGAAGGAGATGTTTCTTCACTACCTTCCATTGCCAATTTATCGCTAGTGGAAGAATAGTTTACTTTTAACAATGTATTGTTTTTTGGATCTAAAGTAGTATTCCATAATTCTTCGGGGTTCATTTCCCCTAAACCCTTAAATCTCTGTAAGGTATATTTTGCTTTTTCCATTTCAAAACTATTTTTAAACTCTTCTGAATTTTTTTTCATAGATTTTAAAACATCAGAATTAGAAATAATAAAATCTTCTAAAGCCTCTTCATTTTTAATATAAGTAGATTTAGATCCCTTGGTCATTTTATAAAGTGGTGGCTGTGCAATAAAAATTCTCCCAGATCGAATTAGTTGATTAAAGGGTTCGTTGTTAAAAAAGGTTAACAGCAATGTTCTGATGTGGGAACCATCAACATCGGCATCGGTCATGATTACAATTTTTCCATATCTTAAATTTTCGATTTGAAAAGGGTCAAACCCCGTACCCAATGCATTAATTAGAGTAATAATTTCATTGGAAGATAGCATTTTAGCAAAAACTTTTTTCTTTTCGGATGAATCGTTTTTTTGCTCCACATATGTATTTAAAATTTTACCTCTTAACGGAAGAACTGCTTGAAACTCTCTATTTCTAGCTTGTTTGGCGGATCCTCCTGCAGAATCTCCCTCAACTATAAAAAGCTCTGCCATTTCTTTATCATTTGTCTGACAATCAGCTAATTTTCCTGGCAAACTTGTAATATCTAAAGCGCTTTTTCTTCTAACGCTTTCTCTGGCTTTTCTTGCCACTTCTCTAGCAACTGCAGCCTGTATTATTTTTCCTATAATAATTTTTGTTTCTTTTTGGTGTTGGTCAAACCACATTGATAGTTGTTCGCTTGCAATTGTTTCAACGACTGGACGCACTTCGGATGATACTAGTTTTTCTTTAGTTTGAGATGAAAATTTTGGGTCAGGTACTTTTGCGGACAATACACAGATTAATCCTTCTCTAACATCATCTCCTGAAATCGCAACTTTCTCTTTTTTAGCCAAACCATTATCCGTCACATACTTATTAATAAGTCTTGTGATGGCATTACGAAATCCGAGTAAATGCGTTCCGCCATCTTTTTGAGGTATGTTATTTGTAAAACACATAACTTGCTCACTATAAGTAGCATTCCAAACCAAAGAACACTCCACTTCAATATTATTTTTAGTTCCAATAAAATATATAGGGTCGTCCAATACCTGCTTACCTGTATCGTTTTTTATTTTTTCTTTATTTTTGTTCAGATCTATAACAAACTCTTTAATCCCACCTTCAAATTTAAATTGAAAGATTTGTGGTTTAGATTTTCTTTGATCCGTTAAATTTATTTCCAAGCCTTTGTTTAGATATGCTAATTCTTTTAATCTTTTTTCTAAAATACTTATTTGAAATTTTGTAGATGTAAAAATTTCTGTTGAAGGAGAAAATGTTAAAGTAGTTCCAGTTTCTTCTGAATTTCCTACCTCCACTAAAGGCTTAACAACAGTTCCATTTTCAAATTCAACAAAATATTTTTTCTTCTCTCTTGAAATAGTTAGTTTCAAATTTTCAGATAGAGCGTTTACTACTGAAACACCAACACCATGCAATCCTCCTGAAACCTTATAAGTATTGTGATCAAATTTTCCTCCTGCATGAAGCTGAGTCATAATAACTTCTGCGGCAGAGATTCCTTCTGATTTGTGAATATCAACTGGTATTCCTCTACCATTATCCGATACTGTTACTGTGTTATCTGCATTAATAAAAACATCTATCTTGGAACAATGTCCTGCCAACGCTTCATCAATGGAGTTGTCTACCACTTCAAAGACCATGTGATGAAGACCAGTTCCATCATCCGTATCACCAATATACATTCCTGGTCTTTTTCTGACCGCGTCTAATCCTTTTAAAACCCTGATAGAATCTGCACCATAAGATTTCGGTTTTTCAATTTTTTTTAAGTTTTTGCTCATTTTTTTGATTTCAAAAGAAGACCTACTATAGCATTTTTATTGGTAAAAATAGAGATCTCAATTAAGCTAAATCTATAAAAAAAGCTTTATTATCAATCACTTGAAAGATATTTTTCTTGGTTCCGGTGTACCATGCTTGGGTCTCAAATTTAGCAACTTCTATAAAAAAATTCTCCATATTCTTTTCGTCTATATGTGAAGAAATTTCATCAAATAACAAAATAAACTGGATATTCCTTTGTTTGTACATCCAGCCAAACGCCAAAATTATACTTAATAAAATTGATTTTTGTTCGCCTGTTGAACAAAGTTCTGAATTTAGATTTTTTGTACAGTTAAAAAAAGTTACCTTGTCCGTATTAGGGCTGAAAGTATTTCTTTTAATTGAGGCATCTAAACTTCTATTGTTAAAGAAAATTTTTTCTATCTCCGCAATACATTCTTTTTGATCAGGAAGATATTTTTCTAATTCATTGAATATGTTTATTTTGAAGCTACTAAATAACTTTAACTTCTTCTCAGCCAATAAATTTATGTCTTTAATTTGTTTTCTTCTCTCGATAAGAATTAAGTAAAAGAGGGTAGCCATTTTATTTTCTACAATAGAGATCCATTTAGTATCATGACTATTTATTAAAAGAGCAATTCGTTCTTCTGATAGTTTTTTAAAATCTGATAAATACTTACTAAAGTCTTGGTTTAGATTTGAAATAATTTTATCAATAAATTTTTTTTTAATACTTCCTTCCTCATACATAATTTTGTCCATGTGAGGAGAAAGCCAAATAAAATTAACCAAATTAGCAATTTGCAAGTTAGAGCTTTTTTTACTATCAATAAAAAAATTTTTGTTAATCTGATCATCTTGTTTATAAATTTTATAGGATATGTTAGTAGAGTAATTGCTTTGCTTTAACTGGCACTCTGCTTGAGCGAATTCGCTTTGAATGTTATTTTGTTTTTGTAAAAAATTTTCCAGTTTATTGACCCTCATTCCCTTAGAGTTAGAAAAGAAGGATAAAGATTCTAGTAGATTGGTTTTTCCAATTCCATTATTCCCGTGAATAACAACATTGTTGCTAGGAATTTTTTTTTGAAAAAATGTGTGGGACTTAAAATTTTGTAATTTAATTTTTTCAATAAAAGCCATTGAGCATTAGACAACTCTCATGGGCATAACAACATATGTGCTATCTGGGTCTTTTTGGTCTTTGATAATAATGGGTGAAGTTGCATCTTTTGGCTTTAGCGTAATATTAACATCTTGAATACAATTGGCAATGTCCATTAAATATCCAGAGTTAAAGCCTATTTCTAAATTATCCCCTTCATAGACGGCACTGATTTCTTCTATTCCTTCTCCTGAAGAAGTATCATTTATAAAAAACCTAATCTTATTATTTTCAATATTAATTTTGATCACTCCTTTTCTGTCTGCTGATAAAGACTTTATTCGGTCAACAGCACTTATAAAATCGACTACATTAGCTAGAACTTCTTTCCTAGTATCGCTAGGTATGACCTTCTCATAGTCTGGAAATTTTCCGTCAATAACCTTGGAAATAAGGACAATATCTTTAATAATAAACTTAATTTTAGATCGGACAGACAAAATTTTTATTGGCGTGTCCGGTTCGTCACTGATTATATTGATAATTTCAAATATAGTTTTTTTTGGAAGAATAACTGGATGAAATTTTTTATCTTCTTCTACGGTAATTTGTGTTTTGCTCAAACGATGACCATCCGTAGCAACTGCAATTAATTTAGAGCTATCCTCTTCTGTTTTGTGTAAATAAATTCCATTTAAATAATGTCTAGTCTCATCGTTAGAAATTGAGAATTTAGTTTTATTTAATAACTTTAATAAGTATTTGGATTTAACTTCCAAGTAATCACTTTCAATTGAATCTTCTAAGATTGGAAATTCACTTGCGGGCAAGCATGTTAAATTAAAATCTGATTTTCCTGAAGTTAACTTAAGTCTTTTATCGTTTTGCAAATTTAAATGGATGCTTGACCCAGCTGGAAGTTTTCTTATTAAATCATATAGTACTTGAGATGTGGTGGTGGTTGATCCCTCTTTGATTACCTCAGCATCAATTTTTTCTGTTATAATAATATCTAGGTCGGTTGCAGAAATTTGTATTTTACTATCGAACGCTTCTATCAATACATTGGCAAGGATCGGAAGGGTATTTTTCTTCTCTACCACTCCCTGGATGTGATTTAAGCACTTTAAAATAACATCTCTATCTATTTTAATTTCCATTTAATTATTTTTTAAAATTTTATTACTAATATCCTGGACCTCATATTCAAATTTTTTATCCGCATTCATAAGTTCTTCTATTTTCTTAATCGCATGAATAACTGTTGTATGATCCCTACCAGTAAACTTTCTTCCTATCTCAGGTAATGACTTGGTAGTGAGTTTTTTTGCCAAATACATAGCGACTTGTCTGGGTCTAGCAATGTGTCTGGATCTTCTCGATGATAAAAAATCTGCCATGGGTAAATTATAATAGTGCACAACTAATTTTTGAATGTCTTCAATTGTTACCACTGACTGCATATTGCTAAGTAAATCTTTTAATATAAGCCTAGCATCTTGAAGGGTTGGAACTTTGTTTTGGATTCTTGAGGATGCGATAATTCTATTTAGAACTCCCAACATATCTCTAATACTTGACTTGAATTCGTTTGCTATAAAACTTAAGATTTCATCACTAATTAGAACTTCTTTACCAAAATATGTTTCTTCAGTTTTGCATCTGTTTTTTAAAATTTGCAATCTCAATGCTATATCAGGAGGCTGAATATCAACAACCAAACCTCCGGATAGTCTTGACTTAATTCTATCTTGAATCCTATCAAGGTCATTTGGAGATCTGTCACACGAAACAATGACCTGCGACTGGTTCTCTACTAAGCTATTAAAAGTATAGAAGAATTCTTCTTGGGTTACTTCTTTGCCACTAATAAATTGAATATCATCTAAGATCAAAACATCTGCATTTCTAAAAACATCTTTAAATTTCTGAGTATCTTTATTTTTAATAGCCTTAACAAATTGATACATAAATCGCTCTGCTGACAAATAGATAATTTTTTTATCTGTTTTCTTAAGTTCATTGCCTATGGCATTCAATATGTGTGTTTTTCCTAGTCCAACCGATCCATAAATGAACAGAGGGTTATAATGGCCCAATGATTCAGAAACCCTTTTGGCAGCTGAAAAGGCTAATTGGTTACTTTCACCAACCACATAGTTAGAAAAGGTTAATCTATGATCTATTCTATTAGAAGCATAACTTGAATCTTTATTGTCTAGTACTTGCGTTCCAGTTTCAAAATCTACTACATTTGTTGGTGTCTTTTTGTCTCCATAAAAGCTTTCGTGAATTTCAAACTGAATTCTAGTAACAGAGCTATCCAATTTTTGAAAAAAATCTAAAATTTTATCTGCGTAATGAGAGACGATCCAATCTCTAATAAATCTTGTTTTCACTATTAGTGTAAGTGAATTGAGCTTTACTTCTTTTGCCTCAACATTCTGGATCCAACTTTTAAAAACGTCTAAACCATAAATTTCTTTTAATTTATTTTGAACATCAGACCAATTTTTTTTAAAGTCGTTGTTGTCTTGCAGTGCTGAGGTGTTTTTCATATTTTTTAAAGAGAGCTGTTGTATATGATGACGATAATAGTGCAAGAATTTTTTTAATTAAATAAAAAAAATAATTTTCACTCATAAAGTGAAATTAAAAAAATAATTTTTAAATCAACCAGTGCTTGTTTCAAAAAAATTCAAAACAACTTTGAATTGTTATAAGGATGGTCTGTTTTTTTTATTTAAAAAACGCATAGGTCTAGTGTTCTTTGGAATACCACTAGTAGATAAGGTAAAATTTTTAATACTACTTTTTAATCGTAGAAATTTTTTTAGATATTCTTGAGATTTTTCTTGACGCAGTTTTTCTTTTTATAGATCCTTTTTTAGAAACCTTCATCAACTGAGACTGGAAGGTAGAAAAAAATTTATCAATTTTGGCTTTATCTCCGCTTTTAATTAGTTCTTCCATCTGAGTAATGGCACCTTTATATTTTCCAATGCGCACTCTATTAATTGCGGTTTTTTTCTTAATTACTTTAGTTTTTTTCTTTGCAGATTTTGTATTAGCCATAAACGCCGCAAGGTATATAGCGCCCTTGATATATGGTCAACTACTATTCTGCCTGACACTTTGTACAAAAAAAAGTTGCTCTACTGCTTATTACGGATCTTTGGATCGTCCCGTTGCAACTGCTCCTTGGACATCCCTGACCCTCCTTACCATAAACCTTGAAAAAGTTTTGAAATTGCCCAGATTTCCCCTCCGAGTTGTGAAAATCTTTTATAGTAGAGCCTCCAAAAACAATAGATTTTTTTAGAATTTTTTTAATAGATTTGATCAATAAAATGATTTCGTTGTCTTTTATTTTAAAAGACATTCTTCCAGGACTTATTTTGGATATAAAAAGTGCTTCATTTACATAAATATTTCCTAAGCCACAAATAAAAGATTGATCCATTAGAGTGTTTTTAATTGATTTTTTAAATCCCTTTATTCTTTCTTTAAAATAACAAAAATTTAAACTTTTAGAAAGAGGCTCTACTCCTAAATGAATAAGGTGAGAAGATTTCAAAAACTCTTCCTCTGTATAAAACTTAATAAAGCCAAACCTTCTTGTATCATTATAAATCATGACATATTTTTTAAAAAAAAAGTATAAATGGTTATGTTTATTAATAGATGAATTGGAGGAATAAAAACTAGTATCTAGTAATGTGTTATTTTTACCTACCAGTATTCTTCCTGTCATTCCAAGATGAATAATAAAGAAAGTTTTGTCTGAAAGGTGGAAAATTAGGTATTTAGACCGTCTTGTTATTTTTTTTATTTTTTTTTTAATAACTTTTTTTCTAAAATTTTTATTTATTTTATATCTAAGGTTATAATTTTTTATTTTTACATCTGTGATATATTGATCTTGTACATATTTCTGTAGTGTTTTTTTGGTGATTTCTACCTCTGGCAATTCAGGCATAAAAAATAAGCTACTATAAAATTATTAATGTTTTATATTTGTATATATTAAAATGAAAACTTCAAAATTAAAAAAACAAATTGTAAAAAGTGTTTTTGATAAAGTTCATGATGAATATGATGTTATGAACGATGTGATGTCTCTTGGCTCTCACCGATTGTGGAAGAAAGAATTTGTTAAATTAATGAATATTCAAAAAAATGAAACTATACTAGATATGGCTTCTGGAACTGGCGATATCGCAAAACTCATTGCTAAAGATTCTAATTTTACAAAAATAATTAGAGTAGATCCTAATTATTTAATGTTAAAGAAAGGCACTGATTCTTTTAGAGGTAATAAAAAAGTAAGTGAAATATGCTCTGCTGCAGAACAGGTTCCGCTTAAAAGTGAAAGTGTAGATATCTACGCCATCAGCTTTGGAATCAGAAACACGTTTGATACAGAGAAGGCTACGCAAGAAGCATACCGTTTATTAAAAAGGAGAGGTAAATTTATTTGCTTGGAATTCTACAAGGTAGAAAAGCCGATATTAAAAGAGCTATATAAGCTTTATTCTAAAATAATTCCCTCTGTTGGACAATTAATAGTTGGCGATAAGGGCCCATACGAATATCTTACTAGCAGTATTCAAAAATTTTATACTCAGGATCAATTTAAAGAAATGTTAAAACAATCTAAATTTAAGAATGTAAATTATATTAATTTGATGGGTGGAATTGTTTCTATTCATACTGCCTGGAAAATTTAAATGCTTCAAAAACTATATAGCTTATTTAAAATTGGAAGAACTTTAGCTAAAGCGGATGCCCTTGGCTATTTTGAAGAAATTTATGACCCCCCTCTATTAATTAAGATCTTATTCAAAGTATTGGGGTTTAGTTTAAATTCACCTAAACAAGATTTAAATATTCCTTCTAATGAGAAATTTGTAAATGCATTAAAAGGACTTGGTCCAACTTTCATAAAGCTTGGCCAGTTTTTAGGAACACGTCCTGATATTGTTGGTGAAACTTTAGCTAAAGATTTGCAAAAATTACAAGATCGAATGCCAGCATTCAGTCTTTCTATAGCCAAGGAAAGTTTAAGAACAGAGTTGGGTGAAGAAACCTTTAAAAAGATCTCTAATATTTCAGAGCCTATTGCAGCCGCTTCAATAGCTCAAGTTCATTTTGCATCTATTAACAATAGTGAAAAGCAAGTGGCTATAAAAATTTTACGTCCTAATATTGAAAAGATTTTTAATAAAGAGTTAGAAGCATTGATGCTGCTTGCTTATTTGGTTGAAAGTTTTTTACCAAAAACTAGAAGGCTAAAACTTGTTGAGGTCATTCATCTTCTAAAAGAAATAACTAGTATAGAAATGGATTTAAGATTTGAGGCAGCAGCAGCTAATGAGCTAAAAAACAATACGAGTAACGACCCTTTTTTTAAAGTCCCCTCCATACATTGGGATTTTACTAGCAAAAGAGTGCTAACTTTAGAAAAAGTTGAAGGAATACCCCTTCGAGAAATTGAGAAAATTAACTCTACGCAAATTAATAAAAAAGAATTAGCCAAATCTGTTATTCAAAATTTTTTAAGGCAAGCTGTTGGTGATGGTTTTTTTCATGGTGATATGCACCAAGGAAATCTTTTTGTAGATTTGGACGGTAATATTATTCCGGTAGATTTTGGTATTATGGGAAGACTAGATAAGGATAATAGAAAATATTTAGCCGATATCCTTTATGGCTTTATTGAGAGAGATTATGAAAAAGTTGCAGAAGTTCACTTTAAAGCAGGTTTAGTTCCTCAGAATGAATCAAAAGAATCTTTTTCTCAAGCTTTACGCTCCATTGGTGAACCAATTTTTGGCCAGTCTATAAAAAATATATCTGCTGGTAAGCTTTTGGCACAATTATTTGAAATAACTGAAAAATTTAACATGACCACACAACCACAATTGTTACTCCTACAAAAAAATATGGTTGTTGTAGAAGGTGTTGCAAGATCCTTGGATGATGATGCCAATATATGGGATATATCCAAACCTATTTTGGAGGGTTGGCTTACAAGAGAAAAAGGTCCCAAGGCTTCAATAGAACAAGCCATTCATACTACCAATGATATGGTGAGCAGGCTTCCTGAAATTCCTAAAATTATGGACCAGGCCACTAAGGCTTTAGAAGTTTTTATTTCACGTTCTGATGTTAGCTCTTCTGACCCTACTATCGCCAAGAATTTAGAAGTAGAAAAAACAAAACTCAAAAATGAGAAAAATTTATTTATTATTAAAATATTAGTTGCTGTGGTGGTTGCTCTATTAATATTTAAATAACATCTATGAAAAGTTTAGACAAAAAAAAAATACTACTTATTATTTCTGGAGGAATTTCAGCCTATAAGACATTAGATTTAATTAGAAATTTAAAAAAAAGAGAGTGTGAAATTAAAACAATATTAACAGAGTCTGCTAAGGAATTTGTTACAAGCTTATCTATTACATCTTTATCTCAGAATAAAGTTTATGAGAATCATTTTGACGTAAACAATGAACTAGAAATGGATCATATAGCGCTTTCTAGATGGTCAGATATTATATTAATAGCACCGACTACAGCTAACTTACTTTCTAGGCTTGCAAACGGATCGGCTGATGATTTTATTTCGACAGTAGTATCTGCTTCCAATAAGGATATTTTTTTAGTTCCAGCTATGAATGTTGAAATGTGGAACAAGCCAGCCACAAAAGAAAATATAAAAAAATTACATAACTATAATTACAAGTTTATTGGACCAGATAGTGGTGACCTTGCTTGTGGTGAGGTTGGTGAGGGCAAAATGTCTTCCATTAATGAAATTGAAAAAACTCTTGAACTTTATTTTATAAAAAAAAATAATAGCTTTAAAAACAAAAAAGTCCTTGTAACTGCCGGACCAACCAAAGAGTATATCGATCCTGTAAGATATATTTCTAATGAATCTTCTGGTAAGCAAGGTTACGAAATTGCGAAGAAGCTTCTTGATGCAGGATTTGATACTACGCTAGTAACCGGACCGACTAATATAAATTATCCAAAAGAATTAAAGGTTATCAAAGTAATTACCGCTGAAGAAATGCTACAGGCTTGCCAAAAACTATTACCTGTAAACATTGCAATATGTGCTGCTGCTGTTGTTGATTTTTCACCAAAATATAAAAAAGAAAAAATTAAAAAAAACAACATTTCTAATCATGATTTAAGATTGTCAGAAAATATAGACATTCTTAAATTTCTTTCTAGTCAAAATGAGCATAGACCAGAATTAGTTATTGGCTTTTCAGCGGAAACTGAAAATGTATTGGAAAACTCTTTAAAAAAACTAGACAAAAAAAAATGCGATTGGATCATTGCTAACGACGTATCTGATAAATCTATAGGGTTTAATTCAGATAATAATGAGATAACTATAATTTATAAAAATAAAATGACAGAAAAAGTATCCAAAACATCAAAATCCGAAATAGCAAGTGAAGTGGTGACTCGAATTATAAAATCATTAGGACATTAAAATGCATGAAATTTTAATTAAAAAATTACACAGTGACGTCAATATTCCAAAATATGAGACGGAGGGCTCTTCAGGACTTGACCTTGAGGCTTATATTGAAAAAGATCTGAGATTGTTATCAGGGGAAAGAAAATTAGTTCCTACAGGTGTTAGTGTGGCTATGCCTAATAATTTCGAAATTCAAATTCGTCCTAGATCGGGACTAGCTTATAAGAACGGAATATCAGTTGTAAACACACCCGGAACTATAGATTCTGACTACCGTGGTGAAATAAAAGTACTGCTAATTAATCTCGGAACTGAGACAGTCACTATTAAAAAATTTCAGAGAATAGCTCAAATGGTTATATGTCCTATCATTAAAGCCAATTTAAAAGAGGTGCAGGAGCTTCCAGAAACAATAAGAGGTGCTGGTGGATTTGGCTCTACCGGTCAATAAAGTGAGAATTACAAACGATCAAATTAAACGATATTCTGGACAAATCAATTTAAAAAAAATTAGTATTACGGGTCAAAAGAAAATAATTGATAGTAAAATTTTAATTATTGGACTGGGTGGATTAGGAACTCCAGCACTGACCTATCTTGCAAGAAGTGGTGTTGGGTTTTTTGGAATAGCTGACCCTGACAAAGTTTCTATTTCCAATTTACATAGACAGATACTTTATGATCAAAAAGACCTAAAGAAGTCTAAAGCAGAGGTAAGTAAAAAAAAAATATTATTAACCAACCCCAAAATAAAAATAAAAATATTCAAAAGTAAAATTACAAAAAATAATATTGATAAAATAGCAAAAGATTACGATGTTATTTTAGATGGGACAGATAGCTTTATAAGCAAATTAACCATTAGCGATTATTGCAAAAAAAATAAGAAAATTTTAATCTGCTCAGCTATCAATAAATTTTTAGGACATTTATTTGTATTTAACTTTAAAGAAAAACAAAAAAAATCTCCTTGCTTAAGATGCTTTATGCCCAAAGCCCCAAGCAATGACAATAATGACTGTGAGTCGGAAGGAATCGTAGGCTCTATAGCGGGAGTAATGGGCGTACTGATGTGCAATGAAACAATTAAAGAAATTTTAAATTTTAAAGAATCGTTATGTGGAAAAATCCTGATTATAGATTTAGAAAAAACAACTTTCAGAACTATCAACTTGCACAAAAATTGTCCTAATCATCTGTAATGAGTATTAAAAATTATATAGCTTTTTTTTTATTTTTTATTTATGCAACTGAGACTTTTTCCGATAGTGATTTAAAATATTTGAGCTTGAAAAATAACAAGGTGAATGTGAGAATTGCTCCCTCAAGAACTGCTCCGATTAAATGGATTTACGAAAAGAAAAATTTTCCTGTTATAATTATTGACCAATATTACAATTGGCGAAAAATTAAAGATTTTGAAAATGATAGCGGGTGGGTGCACATTTCTCAACTATCTAGAAAAAGATCTGTTTTATTTATTGAGGACGATGTATTAATATTTAAAAAACCAACTACCTATTCCCGCCCTATATATAAAATTGGAAAATTAGAAGTTGCATTAATAAAAGAGTGTTCTTTGAACTGGTGCAACGTCAAGAATAATCTTTTTTCAGGATGGGTTAAAAAAAATTCCTTATGGGGCTTAAATAAAAATGAGATTATGAACTAGTTTTATTTGTAAAAATTATTTATAAATAGCTATATAAAAAATTATTAAAAATTTCCAACATGACTAAAAAAAACAATTATAATTATCAAGAGCTTCTTGACTGTGGCAATGGTAGAATGTTTGGTGAGGGCAATGCAAAACTACCTGTTCCACCCATGCTCATGTTTGACCGCATCACAACTATAAATAATAATGCAGGAGATTACAGTAAAGGGTTAATAGAAGCAGAGTTAGATATCAAAAAAGACTTATGGTTTTTTGATTGTCATTTTATAAATGATCCTGTTATGCCTGGATGTTTAGGTTTAGATGCTATGTGGCAATTGGTTGGGTTTTTCTTGGGTTGGGATGGAAATCCTGGAAAAGGCAGGGCCTTAGGAGTAGCAGAAGTAAAATTTACTGGAGAGGTAACCCAAGACATTACCTTGGCTAAATACGTAATTCATATGAAAAAAATTATGAAGAAAGGTGAGACTTCTGTTGGTCTTGCAGATGGTATGCTTTTGGCTGATAATAAGGAAATATATAAAGCTAAAAATTTAAAAGTAGGATTGTTTAAAGGAGGACAGTAGTGAAAAGGGTAGTTATATCAGGACTGGGAATTGTTTCTTGTTTGGGAAATAATCAAGAAGAAGTTTACCAATCTCTCTTAAATGGAAAATCAGGTATTTCACTCTGCGATGAGTACAAAGAGTATAATTTAAAAAGCCATATTCATGGAAAGCCAAACATAAAATTGGAGGATCATATAGACAGAAAGACCATACGATTTATGGGGGCGGGTTCTGCATACAACTATATAGCCATGCAGGAAGCTATCAAAGATTCAGGCTTAGAAGACAAAGAAGTTAGTAATATTAACACAGGTATTATTATGGGTTCAGGTGGGCCCTCTATTGAAAATGTGGTTCTGTCAGTAGATAAAACTAGAGCCAAAACACCCAAACTAATGGGTCCATTTATTGTCCCAAGAACTATGGCAAGTACCGCATCAGCTACTTTAGCCGTTCCTTTTAAAATTAAAGGAACCAACTATACGATAAGTTCAGCCTGCGCAACTAGTGGTCATGCCATTGGAAATGCTATGGAATTAATTCAATATGGTAAACAAAAAATTATGTTTGCTGGTGGTAGTGAGGAATTGCATTGGGCCATGACTGCTATGTTTGACGCGATGACTGCATTATCTTCAAAATACAATGACACTCCTGACAAAGCATCTAGAGCTTATGATAAAACAAGAGATGGTTTTGTGATTGCGGGGGGAGGTGGTGTATTAGTTTTAGAGGAATTAGAACATGCCAAAGCGAGAGGGGCAAAAATTTATGCTGAATTAACAGGATATGGAGCAACCTCAGATGGGTATGATATGGTAGCCCCTTCTGGTGAAGGTGCTGTTCGATGTATGAATATGGCACTAAGTACTACTAAAAATAAAATAGATTATATCAATACGCATGGCACTTCTACTCCCGTGGGAGATGTTACGGAGTTGAGATCTGTTGCTGAAGTATTTAAAGATAAAATTCCAAAAATTAGTTCTACAAAATCTTTATCTGGCCATCCTCTAGGAGCAGCTTCAGTTCATGAAGCTATTTATTGTTTAATTATGATGAAGAATAAATTTATTGCAGCCTCTGCCAATATTGGAGAGATGGATGATGAAACAAAAAAATTCCCTATCGTTACAGAAGTTCTAAAAAATGTAGAACTTAATGCGGTTATGTCTAACAGCTTTGGCTTCGGGGGAACTAATGCGGCACTAGTATTTGAGAAATTATCATCATGAAATTATTAGAAAATAAAAAAGGCTTGATTATGGGAGTTGCTAACGATCGTTCGATCGCATGGGGGATTGCACAAAAATTATCTGAACATGGCGCAGAATTAGCTTTTACTTATGTTGGAGACGCACTTAAAAAAAGAGTTATTCCACTTGCAGAATCTTTGGGATCTAAATTTACTTTAGATTGCAATGTGGAAAATAAAGAACAAATTGTTAAAACTTTTTCAGATATTAAAAAAGAGTGGGGTAGCATAGACTTTGTTATCCATGCCGTTGCTTTTTCAGATAAGTCAGAACTCAGTGGTGAATACTTAGATACTTCTAGAGAAAATTTTTTAAAGAGTATGTTAATTTCATGTTTTTCATTCACGGAAGTTGCTAAAGAAGCGGCTCCTATTATGAATGAAGGTGGAAGCATGCTAACCTTAACGTATGAGTCTACTAAAGTTATTCCAAACTATAATGTCATGGGAGTTTGCAAGTCTGCATTAGAAACAAGCACCAAATATTTAGCAAGAGACCTCGGTGGAAAAGGAATTAGAGTAAATGCTATTAGTGCAGGTCCTATTAAAACATTAGCAGCTTCTGCTATAGGAGATGCTAAATTTTTATATAAATGGAATGCAGATCACTCTTTGTTAAAAAGAAACGTAGACATACATGATGTTGGAAATTCTGCATTATACCTAGTAAGCGATCTATCAGGTGGTGTAACGGGTGAAATTCACTATGTAGATGCTGGATACAATAAAGTTGGTATGCCAGATCCTAAAAATATTACTTCCTAATTTTAAATTGTGAAAAATATTAGAAGATCTTTTTTAAAATTATTAGGATTTTCCTATCTATCAGCAATTTTACTACCTTATAATTTGGCACATTCTGCTGCTAAAAAAATTATTAATCCAAATCTTACGGAAGAACAAAAAAAAATTATGCTTGATCAGGCAACTGAAAAGCCATTTTCCAGTCCTTTAAATTTTGAAAAAAGAAAAGGGTTCTTCCATTGTGCCAATTGTGATGCAAAGCTTTTTTCATCAGACGCTAAATTTGATAGTGGGACTGGTTGGCCGTCTTTTTCTGAATCTTTGCCTGGTGCTTTCAAAACTACCATTGATTATTCATTTGGAATGAAAAGAATTGAATATTATTGCGCTAATTGCGGTGTGCATCACGGCCATGTATTTGATGATGGACCAACTTCAACCCAAAAAAGGTTTTGTAGTAATGGGTTATGTTTAATCTTTAAACCAGAAATTTAGTTTAAATTTATTAAATAATTAAGGGTCGTTCTGTTGCCCGGTGCCCTAGTCTGACTTTGTATCTTCTGTTACTTCTTTCATAGAAAGTTTAACTTTTCCTCGGTCAAACCCTACTACTTTTACAGAAACTTCATCGCCTTCTTTGACAACATCAGAAACATTTTCTACTCTCTTGGCTGCAAGCTGAGATATATGAACTAGTCCATCTTGCTTTCCTAAGAAATTGACAAATGCACCAAATTCCATAATTTTTACCACTTTACCTTTGTAGATTTTTCCCATTTCTGGTTTGGCAACAATATCTTTAACCATTTGCACTGCCTTCATTCTAGATTCTTCGTCAGCAGCTGCAATAGTAACCATACCATCATCATTGATATCTAATTTAGCACCTGAAAGTTCCACAATTTCTCTAATTGTAGCTCCACCTTTTCCAATCACTGCGGCGATATCTTTTTTATCAACTTGAATTTTTTCCATCTTAGGAGTGTTTTTAGAAAGCTCAGTTCTAGATTCTTTTAAAGCTTTTGCCATCTCCCCTAAAATATGAATTCTTCCTTCTTTGGCTTGATCTAAAGCTTTCTCCATAATGTCAAATGTGATTCCTGTAATCTTGATATCCATTTGAAGAGAAGTAATTCCATCTTTAGTTCCCGCTACTTTAAAGTCCATATCTCCAAGATGATCTTCATCTCCCAAAATATCACTAAGGATTGAATAGTCATCACCCTCTTTAATAAGTCCCATTGCGATACCAGCAATTGGTGTTTTAATCGGTACACCTGCATCCATAAGTGCAAGCGATGCTCCACATACAGTTGCCATAGAAGATGAGCCATTTGATTCTGTAATCTCAGATACAATTCTAAATGTGTAAGGAAATTCTTCTTTAGAAGGAAGTGAAGAATTAATTGCTCTCCATGCTAATTTACCATGGCCAATTTCTCTTCTTCCAGTTCCAATACGTCCAACTTCTCCAACAGAGTAAGGTGGGAAGTTATAATGAAGCATAAATCTTGATCGCTCCGCTCCATCTAAAGTTTCTAATCTTTGCTCATCATCTGAAGTTCCTAGGGTAGTCACCACTAGAGCTTGTGTTTCTCCTCTTGTAAATAATGATGAACCATGCACTTTGGGTAAAACACCCACTTCACATTTGATATCTCTAACTTCGTTTAGTTTTCTTCTATCAATTCTTTTTGAATCTTTTAAAATTTGTGTTCGTACAATTTTTTTCTCAACACTTTTGAATTGGTCTCCGATTTCAACTTTAGAATAAGTCTCATCGCCTTCAAACATAGCTGTTACTTTATCTTTAGCTGCAGCAACTAAACCAGTTCTAATTTGCTTGTCCGATTCATCGAAAGCTTTTTGCAAGTCATCTGCTACGGCAGAAGAAATTTTACTTTTAAGCTCAGAATAATCTTTCTCTTCTATTTTCCATCTTTCTTTACCTGCCTCTTTTGCAAAATCTTTAATTAAATTAATGACCTCTTTAGCTTTGTCATGACCAAATTTAACCGCATCTAACATTTGTTTTTCTGATAGGCCTGAAGCTTCTGATTCAACCATCAAAACCGCATCTTCTGTACCAGCAACAATTAGTTCTAGCTGTGAATCTTTAATTTGCTCTTTGGTTGGGTTTAAAACGAACTCTCCATTGATCATTCCTACTTTTGCAGCAGCTACAGGTCCCATAAAAGGAATTCCTGAAATAGCTAAAGCGGCAGAACTTGCAATTAATGCTAATGCTTCTGGATCATTTTCTTTATCATAAGATATTACCGTAGGTAATACCTGAGTTTCATTTCTAAATGAACTTGGAAATAAAGGCCTGATAGGTCTATCAATCAATCTTGAAATTAATGTTTCAGCTTCTGTAGGTCTAGCTTCTCTTTTAAAGTAACCGCCTGGAATTTTTCCAGCTGCATAATATTTTTCTTGATAATTAACTGTTAAGGGGAAAAAATCCATGTCTGGTTTTGCTTGTTTTGCTGCAACTGCAGTTGCCAAGATAACCGTTTCTCCGCAAGTAAGCATAACCGCTCCGTCAGCTTGACGAGCTACTCTACCTGTTTCTAATGTTAATTTTTTATCGCCCCAAGTAATTTCTTTTTTTGTGATGTTGAACATAAGTTTCTATTTACGCAAACCTAACTGCTCTAAGACTTTCTTGTAAATAGATGGCTCTTTTTTGCTCAAATATTCTAGTAATTTTTTTCTTCGAGTAATTATTCTGCTTAATCCTGTGTTTGAGTGTTTATCTTTTTTGTTTTTAGCAAAGTGCTCTGATAGGTATTTAACTCTCTCAGTTAAAATACCGATTTGAACTTCTGATGAACCGACGTCGGTTTTGTGTTTTTGCAATGATGCAATCACTTCTTTTTTTTCAATTTTTTTCTTTGGCATAATCCTTTATATATTTAAAATTCTTTTGGGATAAAAAAATCCAGACTTTAATTCTCCGAATGCGAGTACCTGGCTTTGATTTTGGGCAATTAAACTCTTAATATTTACTTCTCCAAACTCTTCCAACATGCTTACTTTCATTCCGTTTTTAATAAGCTTTATTCTTTCATCTTCTAATTTTATGGATGGTATATGTATTAAAACCTTTCGAATATCAAGTAAGTATTTATAAAAGTTCTCTTTTTCAACGTTTTTTACTAAAAAATCCATAGTGAGTGTATTTTTTTTTGAGAAATGACTATATCTGCTTCTTAAGATTTTAGACGCATAACCAAAAGTATTTAAAGCATAAGCCAAATCTCTGGCTAAACTTCTCACATAAGTTCCTGACCCACAACTAACCAAGAAGGATGTTTTGTTTTCATGATGAGAGACAACTCTCAAATTAAAAATAGTTACTTTTTGTGGCTTTAGTTCAAATTCCTCATTATTTCTTGCTAGGTCATAGCATCTCTTTCCGTTAATTTTTTTAGCTGAAAATTTGGGAGGGATTTGATCAATCTGTCCAATAAATAAATGCAGCACTTTGTTAATTTCTTTTAGAGAAGGAATAATTTTAGATACATTGGTAGTTACTCCCTCCGAATCTAGTGTGTTTGTTTCTTCGCCCCAAAAAACTTCAAACAAATAATTTTTTTTTGCTTCCGCTAGATAAGGAATAGACTTCGTCGCCTCACCAATAGCTATTGGCAATACTCCTTCTGCTAATGGATCTAGTGTTCCAGCATGACCAATTTTTTTTAACTTAAATTTTGATTTAAGAACATTTAAACAATAAGTTGAGGTGTAGCCTTTGGGTTTGTAAATATTAATCCAACCATTCATTTTGGTTCTAGGTTAGTGGAAATTAATTTTTCAATATTTTCAGCATAATCAAATGATTTATCAAGAACAAACCTTAAATCCGGTAAAAATTTTGCAGTCCAAGAACTCTTTACTCTTTTTTTAACTTCGTATGAAAATTGGTTTAAAGTTTTAAAAGCGATCTCTGATTTATCTCCAGAAAGAGGAATAAAATAAACTATAGCGTGTCTTAAATCTGGACTAACCCTAACTTCTGTAATGGTAATATTTCTTGTTGAAATGTCGGGAAGAACTATTTGATCTTTAATGAAAATATTGGCTATAATTTTTTTTAAATTTTCGCCTGCTTTTAGTTGTCTTTGAGTTAATGGTTTTGAAGTATTCTCATAATCCATTAAATTTCTCTTTCAATTGTAATCGTCTTAAAGAATTCGATCACATCTCCTTTTTTAATATCATTGAAATCTTTAATAGAAACACCGCATTCCAAGCCTGCTTTTACTTCTTTTGCTTCATTCTTTTCTCTAAAGAGACTATTCACTTTACCTGTATAAACAACGGCACCATCTCGAAGCAATCTTAGCTCGGAATTGTTTTTTATTTCACCCTCTGTCACTTTAACACCAGCAACTTTACCAGCTTTCGAAACGCTGAATACTTCTAATACTTCGCAAGTTCCTTGGCCTTGCTCTTCTGTCTCTGGAGCTAACAAGCCAGATATTTTTTTGGTTATATGATCTAATGCTTCATAAATTATATTAAAGTAAAGTATTTCTAATTTATAACTTCTAGCTAAATCTTTTGCTTCCTTATTTGGTCTAATATTAAAGCCTAATAAAATAGCATTTGAAGCTTTTGCTAAAGTGACATCTGTTTCTGTGACAGGTCCAACTGCTGATAAAATAATTTTTGTTTTAATATTTTCAATTTTAATTTTTTCAATTGCATTAGCTAGAGCTTCTAAAGAGCCATTAACGTCGGTTTTTAAAATAATATTATATTCTTCTTCTGGATCAGCCTCTCCAAAAATATCTGTTTTTTTATTACCCGCTAATTTTTTATTTTTTAACTCTTGTTGTCTATACTCTACGATTTCTTCAACTTTAGAGTCATTTTCAACAACAACAAAATCATCTCCTGCATTAGGGGCTCCCTGGAAGCCTACAATTTCAACCGGTGTTGACGGACCTGCTTCATTAATCAAATCTCCTTTATAATTATAAATAGCTCTTACTTTTCCGTTAGAGGCTCCACTAACGAACAAATCTCCTTTTTTTAAAGTCCCTTTGACAATTAAAACTGTAGAAACTGGACCTCTTCCTTTATCTAATCTTGATTCAACTACAACACCTGCGGCTGCAATCGAAGGATCTGCTTTCATATCTAAAATTTCTGATTGTAATAGAATCAACTCTTTCAATTTATCTAAATTAGTTTTTTTTAATGCAGATATTTCTACGCTCAAAACATCTCCTCCCATTTCTTCAACGATCAGTTCATGTTCTAGAAGTTGGTTTCTAACCTTTGCGGGATCTGCGCCTTGTAAATCACATTTATTAATGGCAACAATAATAGGCACTTGTGCCGCTTTAGCATGTTGAATAGCCTCTATTGTTTGAGGTTTAATTCCATCATTGGCTGCAACAACTAAAATAACAATATCTGTAATCTTGGATCCTCTGGCTCTCATTTCTGTAAACGCAGCATGTCCAGGAGTATCTATAAATGTAATCAAATTTTTATCATTCACATTTACTTGGTAAGCTCCTATGTGCTGAGTAATACCTCCATGCTCTGAATTCACTACACTTGTATCTCTTAAAGAGTCTAGAAGAGATGTTTTTCCATGATCAACGTGCCCCATTACAGTGACAACTGGCGGTCTAGAAACTGCATTTTCTAAGTCTTTATCCTTAGATAGAATGTCTTTCAGTAACTGATCTGGCTCTTCTTCTATAAGAATTTCGTGTCCAAATTCTTTTACAATAAATTCTGCTGTGTCTTGGTCAATCGTATGATTAATGGTTACTTTTACATTTTTAGTTAATAGATATTTAATAACCGCACTGGCTCTTTCTGCCATTCTATTAGCTAATTCTTGAATGGTAATAACTTTTGGAATTTTAACTTGTCTGATTACTTTTTGCCCGTCTGTATCTTGATTACTTTGTTTTTTAAAAAGTTTTTCTCTGGATCTTTTTACTGCCGCAAGACTTCTGACTTGAACCTCTTCTTCTTCTGATAGTGCTTTGGTAACCGTTAAACGATACTCTCTTTTTTTCCCAGCTGCTTTTTTATCGGCTTTTTTAGATAGCTCTTCTTGAATCTTTATTTTTGCCCACTCTTTAGCTGATTTAGGCTTTTCAGGACTCTTTATGGTTTTGGGTGTCGGTGAAGGTTTACTCTCAGGAGTAGTTGTACTATCCGATTTCTCGATTGCAGGATTGGGAACTTTTGGTTCTTCTTTTTTACCAAAAATAGCAGATGTTTTTTGTGCTTGTTTTTTATTTACCGAACTGGGCGCATTACCAGTAAAATTTTTTAGAGTTAATTTTTTTTTCTTTTCTTTCGTGCTCATTTTTATTCACCTCGGTATTCATTAAATGTCGAAAACTTTTTTTCTAGCTCTCATAATCAGGTCATCAGCATCTTTTCTAGAAATATCAAACTCCTCAAGTATACCATCAAATTTTTCTCTTTTACCTTTGATTTCATCATATCCACCGATTAACTCATCCGTAGCCAATTCTGCAAAATCTTTTAGAGTTTTAATGTTATCCTCACCAAGAATTAAGAGCATTCCAAGACTAAGACCTTTGTGGGTAGCCAAATCATCTTCTATACCCAATTCTTTTACTTTTTTAGATACTTCCTCGGCTTCTTCTTGAATGAATTCTTTTGCTCTATTTTGAAGCTCTGTTGAAGTCTCTTCGTCAAAACCTTCTATTTTTAAAAACTCAGACAAATTTGCATTTGCGATTGCATTAATTGTAGGGAATCCTTCAGCCACAAGAAGTTGAGCCATAGTTGTATCTATCTCTAAACTCTTAACTAATTTTTCAGTGTTGTCTTTAAATTCAGTCTGTCTTTTCTCTGATTCTTCCTTATCTGTAAGTATATCAATCTCATAATCTAATAGCTTAGATGCCAGTCGAACATTTTGACCGCGTCTTCCAATTGCTTTACTAAGATTGTCCTCGTCTATAACTACTTCAATTCTTCTATCATCTTCCGCAATAATAACTTTCATAACTTCAGCTGGAGATAAAGCGCTCTTAACTAAAGAAGATGCGTCTTCCGTCCAATTTATAATGTCAATTTTTTCTCCTTGCAATTCATTAACAATAGCTTGAACCCTACTACCTCTCATACCAACGCAGGCACCAACTGGATCTATGGAACTATCTTTTGATTGAACGCATATTTTGGCTCTACTACCTGGATCTCTAGCAACTGATTTAATTCCAATTGTACCTTCATAAATTTCTGGAACTTCTTGATGAAATAATTTTGCTAAAAATTGTGGATGAGCTCTAGATAAAAATATCTGTGGTCCTTTGCTCTCTCTTCTTACATCGTAGCAATAAGCTTTAATTCTATCTCCATTTTTTAAATTTTCTCTTGGAATAAGTTCTTCTCTTCTTATAATTGCTTCTGATTTTTGCAAATCTACAATTACATTACCGTATTCAGATCTTTTAACTATACCACTTAAAATCTCTCCTACTTTATCTTTAAATTCTTCAAACTGCCTGTCTCTCTCAGCGTCTCTAATCTGATGTGATATAACTTGTTTTGCAGTTTGCGCAGCTATTCGCCCAAAATCTACTGGTGGCAATTCTTCATTAACTATATCATCAATCTTGACATCACTGTTTTTTTCAAGCGCTTCCTCTAGCCCTATTTCAGAATGGGTATTCATGACTTTTTTAACTACTTTTAATTTTCTTCCAAGCTCAATTTTTCCCGTAGCTCTATCTATTACAACGTAAATTTCGTTTTCATTTCCATATCTAGTTTTGGCAGCTTTTTCTATGGCGCTTTCCATAGAGGTTAAAACTAAGTCTTTGCTTATGGATTTCTCATCAGCAACAGCATCGGCTATTCTAATTAATTCAGTACTATCAATTCGATTATTTAGCATTTTGATTTTTAGTAAAAAAAAAGGGCCTAAGCCCGTTTCTTAATTTGTTAATTTTCCTGGAAATTACTCCAATATTTAAGATTTTACAATAACTAAAAAATTAACCTTATTTCCTAACTTTTTGGCTCTTAAAAAGTATTTTGTTTGGCCAAGGTGTTTTACGTCTATTTTTTTGTGAACAATTGGGATTTTTTTAAAATCTTTACTGTACAAACAGTCCTGAACAGATTCAAAATAATCCTGATTGTCTGTAGCAAAATATAGCTTCCCATTTTTATCTAGTCTTTTTACAATATTCTTTAAAAAAGGCAGCTTAACAAGTCTACGCTTGTGATGTTTTTTTTTATGCCAAGGATCGGGGAATAAAATAAAAATTTCTTTAAAGAAAATTTTTTTATACTTTTCTAAAAATTTTTCTACTGGATCGGGATAAACTAAGATGTTGTCTATGTTTTGTTTAACGCAGCTATAGATTACACTGGCTACTCCATTAAGGAAAGGTTCTATGCCAACAATCTGGCTCTTCAAATTATTCTTTGATAATTCAATCAAATTATGGCCCATGCCGAATCCTATTTCTAAAATATTGGGAGTGGATTTTTTTATTTTTTTTAAATTAAACTGAAAATTTTTAATATTTTCGTCTAGAATTTTTTTTTTTCTAACGAAATTTTACGAGACTGAATTCGTCCAAAGAATATTTTTTTTTTAATCACTACACTTCTTTTTTGAAAATATTTACCATATCTGTTTTTTCCCAGCTAAACGAACCATCTGCTTCTGGAGTTCTCCCAAAATGTCCGTATGCCGCTGTTTTTTTATAAATTGGTTTATTTAATTCTAATTTATTTCTTATTCCTCTTGGGCTTAAATCAAAATTATCTTGGATAACTTTTATAATTTGATCTACTAATTTTTGATCTTCTTGAAAAATATCTAAATAAATAGAAAGTGGTTGAGAAACTCCAATTGCATACGACAATTGAATCACTGCTTTATCTACGATTCCTGATGCAACTATATTCTTTGCTAAATATCTAGCTGCGTACGCTGCAGATCGGTCTACTTTACTAGGATCTTTTCCTGAAAATGCTCCACCACCATGTAATGCTGCTCCACCATACGTATCAACTATAATTTTTCGACCTGTTAATCCCGTATCACCATCCGGTCCACCAATGACAAACTTTCCAGTTGGGTTGACATAAAACTGATCTTCTGGGCAAGACCAATCTTTTGGAAGAATTTTTTTTACATAAGGCCTAATCATTTCTTTTACTTCATTCTGACCAATCGATTCATCGTGTTGCGAAGAAATTACTACTGAACTCACACCTATGGGCTTGCAGTTTTCATAAACAACGGAGATTTGACTTTTTGAATCTGGACCTAATAATTTTAAATCACCACTTTTTCTTGCGATTGCCATTTCTTTTAAAATTTTATGAGAATAGGTAATTGGTGCTGGCATTAATTCCTCAGTCTCATTGCATGCGTATCCAAACATGATTCCCTGATCTCCAGCTCCCTCATCTTTCTCATTCCCGCTAGAATCTACGCCTTGGGCAATATCTGCTGACTGCTCATGTAAATAATTAAAAAATTCAAAGTTTTTCCAATGAAAGTTTTTTTGCTCATAGCCTATATTTTTTATCTGCTCTCTTACAGCTTGCTCAATAACCTGAGAGTCAATTTTTGGACCTCTAATTTCTCCAGAAAGGATAATTTTATTAGTAGTTGCAAGCGTTTCGCAGGCAACTCTACTTTCATTAAACTCTGAGAGATATAGATCTAAAATAGTATCTGAAGTAATGTCACATACCTTGTCTGGATGACCTTCTGAAACCGATTCACTTGTAAATATATAATTTTTATTCATTGGTTTTTCTAAAAAGAAAGATGAATACACAACTAACAAAAGTAAGTAAATAAAAAATAGTATTTTCAAACTCACTAAACAGTGTTTTTTTATTTAACTTATAGATATCTACAACAATACTTGATTGATTGGCAAAATCAGTAGTTTTAGCCAATCTACCATTGGGCAGTATACTGCTAGTTAGACCTTGGTTGGTTGATCTGACTACCTGCTTACCTTGCTCTATGGCTCTATATTTAGAGTGAACAAAGTGCTGAATAGTACCAATCGAACGATTGAACCAACCATCTTCCGAAATATTTAAAATAAAATCATACTCCTTTTGCTCAGTATCAATTGATCCAGAAAAAATAATTTCATAACAAATCAAAGGTAAAAATTTAATATTATTAATATTTAATGTGACTGGGTTTCTTTTTTTTCCTTTGGAAAAAGAACCATACCCAAATGTAATTTTTTTAAGATTTATTTTTTCAAGTAAGTTGTAAAAAGGAATGACCTCGCCAAAAGGAACTAAATTAATTTTGTCATAACTTGAAAGTATTTCAGCCTGATTATTAAGCAGTACAAGACTATTATAAAACTTATTTCCTTCGTAACGAACAGAGCCTAGTACAATGTTATGATTGTTAGAAAAATTATCATAAAAAAGCTTTTTATAATTTTTAGAATTATCGAGATTAGACAAGATTCCCTCGGGCCAAACAAATAGCGCTTGGGTATCTTTATACATTTTTGGTTTACTAATATTAATTAACCGATTGACATAATGTTCTTCATTATTGGCTAAAGTTAAATCTATTATTTTTTGGTTTGGTTGAAGCAACACCACTTTAAAATTAGGAATTCTTTTTAAGTGGTTATTATTAATTGTGCTTTGGCCAAAAAAGAAATTTACACAAAGTATAAAAGCTATAGACGAAATAACTATAAATAATTTTTTGTAGTGAAAATGTTTCAAAACAAGAAATGGAAGACAAAAAATAAATATTGTAAATAAATTAAAAGAATAGGTTCCGACAAAACCTAATATTTGAAGGCTTTCTAACGACCAGCTCCAAGTATACGCAAATAAATTCCAAGGAAAATCAAAAAAAAGATTGCCCCTCAAAAAATCTAATGTTGAAAGCGTAACTGAAAAAACAACAATAAAATAAAAATTATTTGTAATCGTATTCTTAATTAACATACTTGCTAACCCATAAAAAATAGCAACTACTGATGGCAAAACCACTAGCGTTAATGGTTTTAAAATAGCCAAGTTGTCATCGAAATTTAGGGAGTATGTAATCCAGTATAGGCTAAATAAAAAATAACCATAACCAAATAAAAATCCGATATAAAAAATTGATTTTCTCGTTTGATCTCTATTTGCAAATAATAAGTATAATAATGTGGGGAAAATTAAAAAACCTAATGCAGTATAGCTGTAAGGAGGAAGGATTAACGAGAGAACACTGCCAAGAGAAAAAGATACTAAATATTTATTTTTCTTAAAAAGAAAATTTTTCATTTTTAAGATTTGGTAATCTTAAGAACTTTAATTTTTCTAGGGTCCGCATCTATAATTTCAAACGTATAATTGGGAATATCTTTTATAATTTCTCCCTTTTGTGGAACTCTGTTTACAGTGGAAAAAATATAACCACCAAGCGTATCTATGTTTTCGATTCCAAATTTAATATTTGTCTTTTTTTCAAATTCAGCTAATTCCATTGTAGCATTGGCGATAAAAGTATTTTCGTTAATTTTTTTAAATTCTGTTACGTCATCATGATCATGTTCATCTTGAATTTCTCCAACAATTTCCTCTACCAAGTCTTCAATCGTCAATAATCCATCGGTTCCACCATGCTCGTCTATTACCAATGCCATATGTAGCTTTGTAGATTGCATTTTTAATAAAACATTTAAGATAGGCATTGAAGGCGGAACAAACAAAACATCTCGCATAATTTTCTGCAAGTTAAAATCAGCTTGTAAATGATGGTTGGTAAAATTGATGAGGTCTTTTACATGCACCATCCCCATCACATCATCTAGATCTTTTCTATAAATTGGAATTCTAGAATGAGATTCGGTGTTAATAATTTTAATTAAGCTATTAAAGTCAGAATCATAACTTGCACTAACAATTTCAGCTCTTGGTATCATTATGTCAGCTGCTTTTAACTTGTTAATAGTTAGTATATTTTCAAGAATTGTTTTTTCTTTATTCGATAGACCAGAGCTTCTATTCTCAGCCCCAGAATTTTCGTCAATTGCATCTTGGATGCTTTCCCTTAAATTATTTTGTTCAGAAAAGCCTAAGGTTTTTTTTAATTTTTTGATAAAACTTTCTTGTTTAATTTGGGTCATATAATAGCTAAAAGTTTTCTTTCCAATAAGTGCATCTCTTTGTAGTTTTTTAAATTGTCGTGCTCGTACCCAACTAGGTGCAAACATCCATGAATAAATATTTTATTAACGTACTCTACAAAATTAGTTTTTTGTTTTTTTATGTAATCATATGAAAAAGCCAAATCTCCAAGATAAATGTTACCTATTGTAGGTAATTTTCTTTTTAAAAAAAAGTTTTTTTCATGGTATGGAAAAGATAACACATCTGTATCTTTTAAGGTTCTTCTGAAGTCTTTGTTTAGTTTTTTCATTTTAGTTTTATTAGTTAATAGTACTGATATTTCTAAATTTTTTTTTTTGCTTGTTCTGTCAATAGAAGAATAAATTTTTTTAACATTTTTTTTTAACATTTTTTCAATTGTAGGAATTTCTTTTTTCCACTTAGAATCTTCTACAATAATGTTGACTTTAAACATCTAAAGAATTTTTTTTATAAGCTTCAATTATTTTTGAAACCAATGGATGTCTTTGCACGTCTAATGCATCAAATTTAACAATTTTTATTTCATCAATATTGCTTAGAACGTTAGCGGAATTCATTAATCCAGATATTTTTGAATTCGGTAAATCAATTTGTGTGGGATCACCATTTACAACCATAGTAGTATTTTTTCCTAGTCTTGTTAGAAACATTTTAATCTGAGTTTCTGTGGCATTTTGAGCTTCATCTAAAATAACATAAGAATCTTTTAAAGTTCGCCCGCGCATAAAAGCGAGTGGAGCTATTTCGATTGATCCATCTTCTATTTTTTTATTCATTTTATCATGTCCGAGAAGTTCACTTAAGGAATCGTACAAAGGAATTAAATAAGGATCAATTTTTTCTTTTAAGTCTCCTGGTAAAAAACCCAAATTTTCCCCAGCCTCTACAGCTGGCCTTGATAAAATTATTTTATTTACCTCGCCTGAAATTAGCTTATGGACAGCCACTGCTACAGGTAAAAAAGTTTTTCCTGTACCGGCTGGTCCAATCGCATAGATAATATTATTGTTTTTTAAAATTTCTAAATATGTTTTTTGTTTTTCGGTTCTTGCATAAACAGTTTTCTTTGGTGTCTTGATGAAATAATTGCTATCACTATTTTTTTCTTCAAGATCGATGGTATCATTTTGAGAATCCTTAGATGTAAAGCTATATAAAGACTTAACATCCTCATCATCAATATGATTTTTTTCTAACGATTTTTTTAATAACTTATTGACCACACTAGTAATAATATTTGTGTCTTTTTTTTTTCCTTTTATTGTAATCAAATTCCCCCTTAGACTAATCTTAGTGTTTGATATTTTTTCTAATAAAATAAAATTTTCATCGTGGGTTCCACTTATTTTGGTTAAAGAATGATTATTTTTAACCTGGATATTCACAGTATCATTACCCGAATCCAAAATTTGCAAAAAGTTATTTGATAAAACTGGCTTACCCATTAATTGCTATCGACAGTGCCCCATAAATTGTGTCTGTTGCTAGATTTAACTTCAATAATTTCTATTTGTCCTGGAGTGCATTTGTTACCTTCTATAAATACAGGCTGCATATATTCATTTCTACCAAAAAACTGATTCCCTTTTTTTGTAATATTTTCTACTAATACTTTAGTTTTTGAATTAACCTTACTATCATTAAATTTTCTTTGTAAATCAAACAGTTTATTTTGTAATATTTGCAGTCTATTGGCACTGACTTCTTTTGGTATTTGATCAAAGTCTACTGCAGGAGTTCCTGGTCTTTGGCTATAAACGAACGAGTAGGAATTAGAAAACTTTACCTTATCTACAAGATCCAAAGTATCCTCAAAATCTTTTTCTGTTTCACCTGGATACCCTACGATAAAATCACTAGAAAATTCAATATCTTTTTTAATATCCCTGAATTTGTCTATTAATTTTAAATAAAATTCCCTTGTATGTTTTCTGTTCATAGATTCTAAAATTTTATTAGATCCAGACTGCACTGGCAAATGCAGCTGTGGCATAAGTTTATCTTGGTATTTAAATGCATTGATAAGATCTTCGTCAAAATCATTTGGGTGCGAGGTGGTAAATCTAATCCTTTCCAATTTTTTTATACAAGAAACTTTTTCAATTAATCTAGAAAGATTGGTGTCTTTGTTTTTATAACTACTTACATTTTGACCTAATAAAATTATTTCTCTTGTTCCACTATCAACTAGGCCTTGCACTTCATTATATATTTGATCGGGACATCGAGAAAATTCTGGACCTCTTGTGTAAGGCACAACACAAAATTTACAAAATTTATCACATCCTTCTTGTATGGTGATAAAAGAAGAAACTTTAGATGAAATATTTTTATAATTTTCCAGAGAATCAAATTTATCCGAAACATCTAGATTTGTGTTGAAGCTTTTAGTTTTGTTGCTTTGATAATTTTTTATTAACTCTGGAAGCTTATGATAAGCTTGAGGTCCAACAACTATGTCCACAAAATCACTTTTTTCAAATACCATTGAGGATTCAGCCTGTGCAACACATCCAGCTAACACAAATAATGGTTTTGATTGTTTGTCTCTTAGAATTTTTTTTATTTTACCTATATCAGAATAAACTTTTTGGGTTGCCTTTTCTCTTATATGGCATGTATTAAATATAAAGCAGTCTGCTTTCTCCACCTCTTCAATTCTTTTATAATCAATCGTAGAAAGTAAATCTGCAATACGATTGGAATCGTATTCATTCATTTGACAACCGAAAGTTTTTATTACAAAATTTTTAGACAATTATTTTTTCTTTTTTTTACAGTATAGCTCTAATCTATGATCTACCAATTGATAACCAAGCCTATCAGCAATTTTTTTTTTTAGAATTTCAATCTCTTCGTCTACAAACTCTAAAATTTCTCCTGAGTTAATGTCAATCAAGTGGTCATGATGATTTTCTGTAACTGCTTCGTATCTCGATCTGCCTTCCTTAAATTCATGCTTATCGATAATATTAGACTCTTCTAATAGTTTTACAGTTCTATACACAGTCGCAATACTAATTTTTTTATCTACTGTGATGGCGCGTTTATGAAGCTCATCTACATCAGGATGAAACTTGGTATCCATAATTGTTTCCTCTAAAAGCTTAACAATTACTTTTCTTTGGTCTGTGAGTCTCAAGCCTTTATCTGTACATTTTTTTTCTAGATCGATGGCAAAAGGTGAGGTTTTATTTTCCATGTTACTAATTTTCAATAATTAGGTGTTATGTTTTTTTTAACAATCAATTTTTGTTTGATTAATAATTCAATTTCCTTGTGTGTGTATTTCAAGGGAATTAAATTATTCTTAAAAATACCATTGTATTCATAATTAGAAACAATTTTTTTCTTTCTTAAAAGACTGTCAAATTGCTTTTTTTCGAGCTGTTTACTCTTTTTAGTTATGTCTAAAAACTTTTTATTTATATTTAAAATCATCCTATTTGATCCTTCTTGTTTTTTATCAATTATTTTACACAGATGGTAGTTTGAAATACCAATAAGTTTTATCTTTTTAATCATGGACAATACTTTCATGCAGCTCAGTATATTTCTTATACCGGCATAACTTCCTGGTCCTAGATTAACTATAAGTAATTTTGCCTTGTGAAGTTGAATTGAATTTTTTTTTAGAATTAAATAAAAATCATTAGAGAAATTGTCGCTTTTTAAATATTTTTTTACTATAATTTTTTTTTTAATACTAAAATTTGATGTAATTATTAAAGAATTGAGAGTAGAATCTACTGATATGAAATTAGGAACAGTCACTAAAAAAATTGCCTATCTTCTCATTATGTTTATGGGATTTAATTTACCAAATGTTTTTGCAGAAAATATTAAAGAAAAAGGCATTGTAACTTTAATGTACCACAGATTTGAAGAAAACAAATATCCAACTACCAATATAAAAGTACATGACTTTAGAAAACAGATTGAACTTATAAAGAATTCTCAAAATAAATTCATTAATTTTGATCAGCTAAAAAGTATTTTAATTGATAAGCAAGCCTACACGGGAGGGAAAGTCTTAATAACTGTCGACGATGCGTTCCAATCTTTTTACCAAAATGCCTGGCCTATTTTAAAAAAAGAAAATGTTCCTTTTATACTTTTTGTAAATACTCGTGAAATCAATGATCGCCATGCTAATTACATGTCTTGGGACCAAATAAGAGAAGTGCACCAATCAGAAATTGGTACGATAGGGGCTCATAGCTTCAGCCATGAATATCTTGTGAAACTAAATCAGAAAGATATTGCACAAGATATAGAGCTTTCTCACCAGGATTATTTAAGAGAATTGGGATTTATTCCAGAAGTTTTTTCTTATCCTTTTGGAGAGTATAGTACTGAAATTAAAAAATTAGTTAAAAAATCTAAATACAAAATAGCATTTGGACAACACTCTGGGGTAGTTCATCAGAAGGAAGATTTATTCGAGCTTCCAAGATTTCCAATTAATGAAGCTTATGGTAAAATAGACAGATTTAAATTTATTATCAACACAGTTCCATTGCCACACAAGTTTTATAAACCAGAGAACAAACTTATCACCTCCAATAATCCCCCTGCTATTGAAATAGAATTCGTTGACAGTGTGAAAGGAATAAATTGCTTTTCTAATGAAGGTGGACAATGGGGACCTAGCGAAATTACTTTTTTAGAAAAAAATTGGATAAAAATTATTTTAAAAAAACCATTTAAGACAAGAAGAGGAAAAATAAATTGCACACTTAAATTGAGTGATGGAACATGGGGATGGTTTGGAAGACAATATGTTCTTAAAAATTAAACAATATTAGGCTTTTTCTTTTGGGATAGTACCGATTCATCAAAATCTGTAAGTGAATTTTGTTCAATAATTTTTTTAAGCCTATGAACATAAACATCTCCAATTTCTGAATATTTATTTAGATATTGGGATAGCTCTAAGCCAAAAACTCTGTTTTTTTCTTTTCTCTGTATTGCTCTAGCTTTCCTAAATTCATTATAACTTTGGTGTGTATTTAGATTTTTTTTATAGGAAGATATTGATGCTCTGATAATCTTAAAGCTCAACACTTCAAATTTTTGTTCTTCCCCTCGGTCATTTGGTACTATTCCTTTACCTTTTTTCCATGTTCTGGCTCCATACAAAGAATTTCCTTCCATCGCAAATCTAGAAGTTCCCCATCCTGTTTCATATGCGGCCTGCGCAATTGCTAAAGAAGGAGGTATCACGTCCATTCTTTTTTTTAGTTCCTCAATATCACCAGCTTTAACTTTGTACTCTTTAAATTTTTTATCTAACCAGACTGTTTCTTGCTCACTAAGTCTTTTTTCTCTGGATATCTGATTTAAATAATTTCTATCTTCTAGAATTTTATTATTTTCATAAATAACTAAGGGCAGAATAACTTTTATAAAAAGTTTCTTTCTATCTCCTATGTTGTCTATATTGGCGATACCAGTAGGTAATTTTGATAAAAAAACAGGGTCTACTGCTTTTCCCTGTCTAATATCTTTTAAATTATAATTTTCCTCTTCAAAAAGACTTATGATAGTTCTTGCACTGATATTATTTCCAAATCCTAAAATTTGCCTGTCTGAATATTCTGAAGGTTTCTGTTCATTTCTTTTTTTACTAACTGGTTTCTTATTAGTAACATATAGGTTTTCATCAATTGCTAAAATGTCTTGTTTTAAATAAATATTTTCAATTATTTTTCTATCATTATCAATTTTCGTAAAAGTAGAATTTTGAAAATCTGGCTTATATAAAATGGCAAATATAAAAAAGGCAACCACACTTCCCTTGGCATAGCTATAATCGTAATGTTTTTTTAGTGGTCCAGTTAGACGATGTCTAGACTTTCCAAGAATATTATTATTAAATCTTTTGAAGATATCAATAAAGTCAATAAATTTTTCAAAGACTCTTTTAATTTTTTTTTTAATTAATTTTCTTCGGTAAGCAAGATTATCCTTAAGCCTTAATATACTTAAATTAATTTTTCTTTTCAATTTTGACAAATATGAACGGCTCATGTGAAGCTACTCTATATTTACTGCAGTTACCGAATTCACCTCAGGAACATAGTGCTTGATCATTCGTTCCACTCCTTGTTTTAAGGTAACGGTAGAGCTTGGGCACCCTGCGCAGCTTCCCTTCAGCATTACTTCAACTACACCATCTTTGTAGGATTTTAATTGAATGTCCCCGCCATCCATAGCAACTGCTGGCCGTATTTTTTCATTGAGCACTTCTTCAATTCTTTGAGAAATTTCGTCTTTAAATTCAAGAGATTTCTCAAAGGATAGAGGCTTAAAATCAGCATTTATTTCTTCTGAAAGAATTTTTAAAATATTTTCTTTTATTTCATTCCAATCTTGAGAAGATTTCTTTTTTATAGTTACAAAATTTGAATCTATATAGATAAGTTCAGGCGAAACTTGCTCGAATAATTTTTCTGCAAACCTAATTTCTTTACAATCTTCTATTGATTTAATCTCTTTGGATCCAGATTTAACAATATCAAAATCAAATATAAATTTTTTAGACTCTGGGTTTGGTGTGTCTGTTAATGTAATCATATAAATATCTTAGAGTTGGTTAGTTTAACATAGATCTATTAAGACTCAAACTTCTGTTTATACAATTAAATCAATCTCTTTTTCGCTTAGAGCGCCGGGGATAATAACCATAGGTATAGATAAATCTTTTATTTTTTTTCCTGTCAAAGCTTTGATTAATGGTCCTGGTTCTTCATTATTGGCGCTAGAAGCCAGAACAAGAAACCTAATATTTTTATCTTCTTCAACTAATTTTAAAAGCTCTTCACAACGATCTCCCATTTTAATAATGACCTCACTTTCAATATCAAATCTAGATTTAATTTTTTGTGTCCATACTCGGCATAATTTTTTGGCCTCACTAGTAGCCTCTTGTTCAATAAGATTTTCAATTCTAGACCACTGTGCATTAACTGCTGGGTCAACTATATACAATAGAGACAATTTTCCATCCGTATGAATAGCGCGTTTTGCTGCAAAATAAATAGCCTTTTCTAGCTCTTTACTTTCATCTATAATGATTAAAAATTTTTTTTTCATTAGACCAATCCTACAATTTTTTTTATTTCTATTAAATTAATATTCGCAACTTCTTGGGCTTTTTTACTTCCGTCTTTTAAAATTTTTTTTAAAAAAACTGGATCCGATTTCAATTTTATAATTTCTTTTCCAATCGGGCAAATTTTCTCTACAAGTAACATACCAAGTTCTTTTTTAAATTCTGAAAAGGCCTTTCCATTCCAATTGCTAATTACATCTTGCATTTTTTTACCTGTCAACGCTGAAAAAATACTAATTAAATTTCTTGCTTCTGGTCTTGTATTACCTTTCAAAATACTCTCACTTATTGCCTCACTATCTGTTTTTCCTTTCTGAATTTTCTTTAAAATTAAATCAGCATCGTCTGTAAGGTTAATTCTTGATAGATCCGATTCTTCTGATTTGCTCATTTTTTTTGTTCCATCTCTTAGACTCATAACTCTTGAAATGTTCTCTGGAATAATGGGTTCCGGAGTTACAAAAAAATCGTTGGCTTTAAAATCATTATTAAACTTTATTGCTATGTCTCTACAAAGTTCTAAGTGTTGCTTTTGATCCTCTCCTACAGGCACATGTGTTGCCCTATAAAGCAAAATATCTGCTGCCATTAAGATTGGATAAGTAAAAAGTCCCACGCTGGCTTTCTCTTTGTTGCTTCCAGCTTTTTCCTTAAATTGGGTCATTCGATTAAGCCAACCAATTCTTGCAATACAATTAAAAATCCAAGCAAGTTCTGCATGGGCTGAAACAGAGGATTGTACGAAGATTGTATTGTTTTTAGGATCAATGCCAGAGGCCACTAGAGCTGCGGTAGTTTCTAAAATATTATCTTGTAAAATTTGAGGCTCATGTTTCACTGTAATTGCGTGCATATTTGCTAACATAAAAAAACACTCGTACTCTTTTTGTAACAATACAAAATTATTAATAGCACCAAAATAATTCCCCAGGTGAAGATTTCCTGTTGGCTGAATACCAGATAAAATTCTTTTATTTTGTGTCATAATTTTTCACTTTAAAGTCTTTAATACTAAAAGATTTAAACAATATTGAAAGCAGAAAATAGATTAATGCAGAAATACCGACAATTACTGTTAAGGAAAATATTTTATGAATAGACCCATGTTCAAAAGCAAATTGAAATTTAAACAACAAGAAAGATAAAACTGCGCTCATTATAAATGAACAAACAAATATTTTTGAAACTCTTTCTATAAAAATTTTATCAAATTTATGCATTCCATTTGTTAAAAGAAAAAACTGATAAATTAGGATGGCACACCAACAAGAAACAGTTGTTCCCAACGCAATAGATACAAAGCCTAGTCGATTAAATAAAATTATACTTATTAAAATATTTAAAATAACTGTCAAAACTGAAATGTAGAATGGGAACTTGGTATTTCCTCTTGCAAAATAAAAACTTGAGTAAATTTTCAACAAAGAAAATGCAGGTAGCCCAAAACCAAATACAAATAAAGCTTTTGATGTTTGCCGAATACTTTCTTGATCAAAAGAACCGTAACCAAAAAGTGTGGAAATAATTGGTTCTGTAGCCATAATAATTCCAACTGTGGCTGGGGCAGACAAGAATAAAGAAAGCTCTATAGACCTGTTTTGTAAAAAAAAATTCTTTCCATCTTTATTTTGAAAAATTTCTTTTGATAGGGAAGGAAGTATAACTGTTCCAATTGCAATACCCGTAATTGCCAATGGCAATTGGTAGATTCTATCAGCGTAATACAAATACGATACGGCACTAGTTTGAAATGAAGCTATAATCGTTCCTACTAAAATGTTTATTTGCATAACCCCAGAAGAAAAGATACTTGGCAATAATCTTTTAAAGAAATGTTTTACTTCTGGTGAAATCTTAAAATTAAAACTTATTTTAGGTGTGAAATACTTTTTTGCATAAACAGCTAACATGATCAGCTGTAGTATTCCAGCCAAGGTAACTGCCCAGGCCATAAAATAAACTAGCTCTTCGTCAAAAAATTTTGCATAGAAAATGGAAGCAATGAGCAATAGATTAAGAATAATAGGAGCTGCCGCTGCTACGGCAAATCTTCCTTTTGTATTTAGAATGGCAGAATAAAAAGAAGACAAAGACACAAAAAGCAAAAAAGGGAAAGCTATTCTGCTTAATGTCACTGCAAGATTATACTTTTCAGGATTTTCAATGAAGCCTGGGGAGATTATATAAATAACTCCACCCATAAAAACTTCCGCAACACACACTAAAACAAAAAGAAAAAAAATTAGTAAATTAAAAACAGAATTGGCAAACTCGAACGCTTTTTTTTTAATATCCAACTTCGAATATTGCGGAACAAAAGCGGAATTAAAAGAGCCTTCGGCAAACAATCTTCTAAAAGTATTGGGCAGCCTAAATGCAACAAAAAATGCATCTGCTAAAAAACTAGTACCGAGAAATATAGCTATCAAAATATCACGAAAATAGCCAAGAATCCTACTAATTAGAGTAAGAAGACCAAAGGACCCCACTGAAGATAAAATATTCATTTTTTTAATATTTATATTGTTTTACAATATTAATGTTCTAAATTCCGTCCTACAAATAAAATTAGACATTATTAAAGCAATCAACAAATTAATGACAACTAAGAACCCAATACAAAAATATACAGATAAAGAGGCATTAGATTTTCATATAGAAGGAAAGCCTGGAAAAATAGAGATAATATCTTCAAAAAATCTTTCAACCCAAAGAGATTTGGCTCTTGCTTACTCTCCAGGAGTAGCTGTTCCTTGTGTTGAAATAGGAAAAGATCCTGAAACTGCTTACGATTATACCAGTAAAGGAAACTTAGTAGCCGTTATTAGTAATGGAACTGCTATCTTAGGACTTGGCGATTTAGGAGCTCTTGCATCGAAACCAGTAATGGAAGGTAAATCTGTTTTATTTAAAAGGTTTGCAGATATCGATTCTATAGATATCGAAATAGATTCTAAAAATGTCGATGAAATTATTAATGTAATTTCTAAAATTGCAGTTACTTTTGGTGGAATTAATTTAGAAGATATAGCTGCGCCAGATTGTTTTATTATTGAACAAAAATTAAAAGAACTGGTTGATATTCCAATTTTTCATGATGACCAACATGGTACTGCCATTATTACCACTGCTGGATTAATTAATGCGTTAGATATTTCTGGAAAATCAATCAAAGATGTTAAAATTGTTGTTAATGGTGCTGGGGCTTCTGCCCAAGCGTGCACCGAGTTATTTAAAAATAGTGGTGTACCAAGTGAAAACATTACGATGATTGATCGTAAAGGAGTTATTTTTAGAGGAAGAACTGAAGGTATGGATCAGTGGAAATCAAAGCATGCTATCGACACCAAAAATAGAACTTTGGCAGAAGCTGTCGATGGGGCTGATGTTTTTTTAGGTTTATCTGCTCCAAATATTCTTACCAAAGAAATGGTTAAATCTATGGCAAAAAATCCAATTATTTTTGCTTGTGCCAATCCTGATCCCGAAATCAAACCAGAGCTAGTGAAAGAAGTAAGAGACGATGCTATCATAGCAACAGGGCGATCTGACTACCCTAATCAAGTGAATAATCTTATTGGATTCCCTTATATTTTTAGAGGAGCATTGGATGTTAGAGCTAAAGAAATAAATGAAGAAATGAAGGTGGCTGCTGCAAACGCTATTGCAAAGCTGGCTAGAGACAATGTTCCAGATGAAGTAGTTGCGGCTTATGGAGGAGAAAGACCTGTGTATGGAAGAGAATATATTATTCCATCTACTTTTGACCCTAGATTAATAACCATAATACCAATGGCAGTTGCTAAAGCTGCAATGGATAGTGGTGTAGCAAGAAAGCCTATTAAGGATTTTGATAAGTATGAAAATGAATTGGCCGCAAGACTAGATCAGTCGATGAATTTTATGAGAGCAATCAACTCTAAAATAAAAAATAAAAAGAAAAGAGTTATATTTGCAGAGGGAGAGGATCCTGAAACCTTAAAAGCAGCCGTTGCTTTTAAAAACAGTGGATTGGGAGAGCCGGTATTAATTGCTAATGAAGAAAAATTAAAAGATACTTTTAAAAGCATAGGCTTGGATGAAAATTATAAGATTGAAATTTCAAACTCCGCAGACAAAGAAAAAAGTGAGAAATATGTTAAATTTTTATATGAAAAACTTCAGAGAAAAGGTGTTTTAGAAGCTGATTGTAACAAGTTAGTCAAAACAGATCGAACTACTTGGGGATCTTGCATGGTTTCTTGTGGAGATGCCGATGCTATGGTGACTGGAAATACTAGACACTATGCAGCTACTGTTGAAAAATTAATGCAATCTGTAGGGGCTAGAAAAGATGAACTTGTTTTTGGCTTATGTGTATTTATTGAGCAAGGAAAAACTATCCTTGTAGCAGATACAAATGTGATTGAATATCCCACATCTGAACAACTAGCTGAAATGGCAATTTCAGCTGCTCGAGTTGCTAAATTATTAGGTTTAGATCCTAAGGTTGCTTTTTTATCTCACTCAACTTTTGGTCAGCCAGAGACAGATCGGACTAAAAGAGTCTCTAAGGCTGTTGAAATCTTAAAAGAAAAAAAAGTTGAATTTATATTTGATGGAGAAATGCAGCCAGATGTGGCTCTCAATAAAAAATATCAATCCGCCTATTCTTTTTCTGAAGTCGTAGGTAATGCAAATATCCTGTTGATGCCCTCAATACACGCAGCTGCTATTTCAATTAAATTGCTGAAAGAATTGAGCAAAGGTAAGGTAATTGGACCTCTTTTGACAGGTTTAGCACAACCAATTGAAGTAGCTCCTTTACGATCCACTAGTCATGAAATTTTGAATCTAGCTTCGATTGCTGCCTACTCTTCTGAAACAATTAAATATTAAAATTATTTTTTGTTTTTAGACAGCTCACTAACTAAAAAAATACTTGCATCAATATTTTTCACGTCAGGAATAATTTTTGCTTCATTAATTACTTCTCTTTTCTCAGAATCGCTTTTAGCGATACCAAAGATAAAGACAATTTGATTAACAGTATTGATTTGATAGTTGGCCATACTTACTTTTTTGTTAGAAAGTAAGGCGACTTTTAATTGCGATGTAATTAACAAGTCTTTTGCGGAATTTTTTAATGAAAATTTATCTTTCACTTTAATATTATTTTTAACTGATCTTGCTCCTTCTGTTTTCCAGGCAATCTTGGTTAATAAGATTTTTTCATCCACAGAATCAACTGTTCCAGTTAAATAGATATGACCATCAACCACTTTGGAGGAAACTGACAAAACATATTTTTTATCTATTTGACTAACTCTAATTAAGAAAGATTTTTGCATTATAGAATCGTCTATTTGAGTCCCTAATGTTCTTGGATCAAGAAAAATATTAACACCCGTTCCCAAAACTCCTTGAGAGCTAACTCCTACACATCCACTAAGAGCCAAAAGAATAAAAAGGATAGAAGCTATTTTTTTCATTTTTCTAGATCTAATATATTTTGATAAATTATTTTTTTACTTATTTTTAACTTTTTAGCAAGATACTCGGCCATATCCTTGGATGACATTTTATTAATTAAAAGATTAATTTCATATTCAAGATTAATATCTTCTTCTTTTTTAAGATCTACTGATTTGTTACTAATCACAACTGTTATCTCACCCTTAAGGTCATTTGCTCCTGTTTTTTCTAATAATTCTTCGGCTGTTCCTGATAAATATGTTTCGTGCAATTTAGTAATCTCTCTTGCAATAAATATCATTCGATTCTCAAAATAAATTTTAAAATCCTCTAGTGATTTTTTAAGATCTCTAGCTGGCAAATACAAAACAATAGAGCTATTTATCTTGAAAAGAGTTTCTAGCTCTTGGGTTCTTTCTTTTGTTTTTTTAGATAGAAATCCAAAGAAAAAAAATTTTGAGCTAAAGCCTGCTACAGAGATCGCAGCTGTGACGGCTGATGGTCCTGGCACAGGTATTACTTTAATTTTTTTTTCTCTTGCTAATTTTACTAAAAACTCGCCAGGATCAGAAATTAAAGGCGTTCCAGCATCTGATATTAGAGATATAATTTTCCCCACTTCTATATCATCAAAAATTTCTTTACATTTTTTTGTTTCATTAAATTTGTGAAACGAAACAAGTTTTTTTTTAATTTTGTAAAAATTTAAAAGTTTCAAAGAATGCCTGGTATCTTCACATAGAACGTAATCAGACTGCTTTAAAACATCTAGTGCCCGCAATGTTATATCTGACAAATTGCCAATCGGGGTGGAAACAACATAAAGTCCAGGATCAAGATGATTGTTTTTTTTGTTTTCCGACATATACTCACTTATATCACTAACATATTTTTATGAAAAAAATTTTTTTTAAATTTTTTTTACTTTTTTCTACGCTACTAAGCTTAGGGTTTGCGGCAGAAAGTAAAAATCAAGAATTGAGAATAGGTGCCATTTTGCCTCTTACTGGTGATTACCAAGAAATAGGCAACAACGTATTAAAAACTTTTGAACTCACTTTATTTGAACTTCCAAATGTTAATGTAGTTCTTATTCCATTTGATAACCAAAGTAGCCCCAGTGGAACAAAATTTGCCTTTCAAGAGCTGCAATCACAAAAGATTGATATTATTCTAGGCCCTATATTTGAAGAAAATTTACAATCTATAATCAATGTAAATAATTTTTCTAAATATACATTTGTTTCATTAAGCAACAACATTTTAAACTTACCAGAAAATGTAATCTCATTTGGAATTAATGTTAATAGTCAAATTCTTGCTTTAAAAAAAAAACTAAGTGAGAAAAAAAAAGATACCATTTTTTTTGGAGATGAAAAAAGTTTCTCCCAAACAGTTTTAAGAGAGATGGAACTACAACAAATAAAGTTTAGAAATAAATATCGTTACCAATCCTTTAAAGAAATAAGTCCAAAAGCAAGGGATGCCACTTCTTATGATTGGAGGCATAAAAAATTATTAGATCAAATTAAAATTCTACAAAACTCAGAGGATCTCAAAGATATTAAAAGGTTAAAAATACTTGAACAGCTAGATACTCTTGATGGAGTCAGCTACGAGCAAGTATTTATACCAGCTTTTGACAATGAACTAATTAGTGTAGTTTCTTTTTTTGACTATTATGATGTTAATTATAACAATGTTGAATTTGTAACTTTAAATCAATGGTTTAATAAAACAATTTTAATAGAACCTTCTTTGCAAAATATTATTTTTCCTTCTATCGATTATAAAAATTTCCAAGAGTTGAATGCAAAATTTAAAGATAATTATAACAAAGAAATTTCTAATATTGAAATTATAGCGTATGACACCATTCCTCTCTTAGTCTCTATTTGGAATGAGAAAAAAGATAAAATTTTTACAATACAAGATTTTAGAAACAAAGAATTCAAGGGAAAAGTTGGTATTTTTAAAATTAATCAATACAACTTTGCAGAACATAAGTTAGATTTGTATCAAGTTAAAAAAGGTACATTTAAGAAAATTAATTAAATTTAAAGTATTTTTTTACGCTTTTGAACGCTTGGTAGCGATGAGAAATACTATTTTTGTACTTCGCAGGTAATTGACCAAATGTTTTTAATTCTTTGTTAGCAACAAAAATAGGGTCATATCCAAACCCTCTTTTACCTTTTGGGGGGAAGGTTACTTTTCCAAATACTTTTCCCAGAAATTCATAGCTTTTACCATTAGGAAATCCTACGGAAATACAGCAAGTAAAGTTAGCTTTAGATTCTGATAATTTCTTTTTTAAAAGAAGTTTTCTGATTTTTTCAATAGCTAAAGAAAAGTTTTTTAATTTTCCTGCCCATCGAGCTGAGTATATACCTGGCTGATTATTAAGATCTGCAACCTCTAATCCAGAATCATCTGAAATAGAAATTAATCCTGATTTTTTCGCACAATATAAAGATTTTATTCTTGCATTGCCTTTAAAATCTTTTGCAGTTTCTTTTGGCTCTTTTAATTTAAAATCCTGTGGCCTAAAATATTTTATATGTTTTGGCAATAACTCTTTTAACTCTTTGAATTTTCCAGGATTGTTGGTGGCAATGAGAATAGAGCTTATTTTTTTTAATTCTTTTAATTTATTCACTTAAAACTTTTTTTTGCAGTGTAATAATTTCAGCTATGGATGCTTTAGAATGTCGAAGCATTTTCATGAACTCTTCCTCAGAGCAGGTTGTTTGTTCGCCAGTCAACTGCAGTTCGATGATATCACCTTGATCGTTCATGACATAGTTTGAATCAACATCGGCTTGACTGTCTTCTTCATAATCTAAGTCCATTAAAAGTTCTCCATTTACTAGTCCACAACTAATTGCTGCAACATAACTTTTGATGGGATTGTGGTTAATTTGTTTTCTTTTAATCATTAAGTCTATACATTTTTTTAATGCGACAAACCCACCTGTAATTGAAGCAGTTCTAGTTCCGCCGTCTGCTTGCAAAACATCACAATCGATTGTGATAAGATATTCTCCTAATAGCTTAAGATTCAAAGATGCTCTTAAAGATCTTCCAATTAACCTTTGAATTTCAGATGTTCTTCCGCCCACTTTGCCTATCGACGATTCTCTTCTCATTCTCTCATGTGTAGATCTTGGTAGCATTCCATATTCAGCTGTAACCCAACCTTTTCCTGATCCTTTAAGCCATCTTGGAACTTTTTCTTCAATAGATGCTGTACAAACTACATGGGTATCTCCTGACTGAATTAAACAAGAAGCATCCGCATTTTTTATAAAATCAGTAGTTATTTCTATTTTTCTTAATTCTAAATTTTTTCTGTCATTTCTCATTTTTGACCTTGGAATTTATTATTTAGTTACTATATATCCACCATTATAAATTATAAAAAAAATGAATACAGAAGAAAAAAAAGAAAATTTAGAGTCTCTCCAAGAAGAAGATAATACAGTAGATACAAATTCTACCCCAGAAGAGGAAAGCAAACTCGAAGAGAATGTTGGTGAGACTAAAGAAGATTTGGCCGATTCTCAAGAGAAAAAAATAGCAGAGCTCAATGATAAGGTTTTAAGACTATTGGCAGAAAATCAAAATATAAGAAAAAACCAAGAAAAAGAAAAAGAGGATATTTTAAAATATGGATCTTTTAACTTTGCTTCTCAAATTCTAAATCTTACAGATAATTTAGATAGAGCTTTTTCAATATTTAAAAACAATGAAAAATTTAAAGATAAAGAATTTCTTGAAATAACAAATGGTATAGAGCTAATTGAAAAAGAACTATTGAATACTTTGGAAAAGAATAGCATTACATACATTGATTGTTTGAATAAAAAATTTGACCCAAATTTTCATCAAGCACTTAGTGAGATTGATAGTGAGAAAGAACCCGGCACTGTTGTTGAAGAAGTTCAAAAAGGATACATGCTACATGATCGTCTGTTGAGACCTTCGTTAGTAAATGTAGCAAAATCAACTAAAAAAGAAGAAAAAAAATAGTTTCTTAAGATCTTGTAATATCAAAAACACCCCCCATATCCATTACACAACCAGAAACAAGAATACAGAAGGATTAAAGATTATGTCAAAAATTATAGGAATCGATTTAGGAACAACAAATTCATGTGTTGCCGTTATGGACGGAGCAACACCAAAAGTGTTAGAAAATTTAGAAGGCGCAAGAACAACACCATCAGTGGTAGCCTTTACTGATAGCGAAGAAAAATTAGTTGGCACATCTGCTAAACGACAGGGTGTTACTAACGCTGAAAATACTTTTTTTGCAGTTAAAAGATTAATTGGAAGAAAATTTGATGGAGATGCTGTCAAAAAAGATATTCAAGGACTTCCTTATAAAATTATTAAAGCAGATAATGGAGACGCTTGGGTAGAATCTAGAGGGAAAAAATATTCTCCAAGTCAAATTTCAGCTTTTGTTTTACAAAAAATGAAAGAGACTGCTGAAAAGTATTTAGGATCAGAAGTTAAAGAAGCTGTAATTACAGTTCCTGCTTACTTTAATGACTCGCAAAGACAGGCAACTAAAGATGCAGGTAAAATTGCAGGACTAGAAGTAAAAAGAATTATTAACGAGCCGACTGCAGCTGCACTGGCTTATGGTTTAGATAAAAAAAATGCGAAGACGGTTGCTGTATATGATTTAGGTGGTGGAACATTTGATGTGTCAATCCTAGAATTAGGAGATGGTGTGTTTGAAGTTAAATCAACTAATGGAGATACGACTCTTGGTGGTGAAGACTTTGATGCTCATATCGTAGACTACCTTGCAGATGAATTTAAAAAAGACAATGCCATTGATTTAAAACAAGATAAATTAGCATTGCAGAGGCTGAGAGAAGCTGCAGAAAAAGCTAAAATAGAATTATCTTCTGCAACACAAACAGAAATTAATTTACCTTTTATTACTGCAGACAAAAGTGGTCCCAAACATTTGAATCTTAAGTTAACGAGATCTAAGTTGGAATCTATTGTTTCAAAATTAATTGAAAAAACTATTGCTCCTTGCAAGACTGCATTGAAAGATGCTGGGTTAAGCGCAGGCGAAATTGGAGAAATAATTCTTGTTGGTGGAATGACGAGAATGCCAAAAGTTGCTGAAACTGTTAAAAACTTTTTTGGAAAAGAGCCTAATAAAAGTGTGAACCCTGATGAGGTAGTAGCTATGGGTGCTGCTATTCAAGCCGGAGTTCTTCAGGGAGATGTTAAGGACGTTTTATTATTAGATGTAACTCCTCTATCATTGGGAATTGAAACTTTGGGTGGTGTATCTACAAAATTGATTGAAAAAAATACAACAATACCAACTAAAAAAAGTCAGGTATTCTCAACTGCAGAAAATAACCAACCCGCCGTTTCTATTAGAGTCGTTCAAGGTGAAAGGGAGATGGCTGCGGATAATAAATCACTTGGTAATTTTGAATTAACAGGAATAGCTCCAGCACCAAGAGGTGTGCCTCAAATTGAAGTTACTTTTGATATTGATGCTAATGGTATTGTGAATGTATCCGCAAAAGATAAAGGAACTGGAAAAGAACAAAAAATTCAAATCCAAGCTTCCGGTGGTCTAAGTGATGAAGAAATTGAAAAAATGGTTAAAGATGCCGAAGCAAATAAGGAAGAGGATAAAAAGAAACGAGAAGAAATTGATGCTAAAAATAGCGCTGATAGCCTGGTAGCTTCGACTGAACAAAGTCTAAAAGAGCATGGAGACAAAGTCTCTGCTGAAGATAAAAAGACAATAGAAACAGATCTTCAATCTTTAAAGGATGCAATTAAGTCTGAGAATGTTGAAGATATAAAAACAAAAACACAGACTTTAATGCAATCTTCCATGAAAATGGGTGAAGCAATTTATAAAGCTCAGCAAGCAAAACCTGAAGGGGGAGCTGAAGGATCAAAAGCATCTGATGGTGAGAAAAAAGAAGATGTAGTTGATGCAGAATTTGAAGAAGTAAAAGATTCCAAGGAAGAAAAAGAAGAAGACAAAAAAGATAGTGCTTAATTTTTAATTAAGTATTAAATAGAAGCATGGCCAAAGCTGACTATTACGATACATTAGGGGTATCTAAAAATGCTTCTAAAGAAGAAATAAAGTCTGCTTATCGAAAGCAAGCAATGAAGTTCCACCCGGATAAAAATCCAGGTAACGCATCCGCTGAAGCAAAATTTAAAGAAGCATCTGAAGCTTATCAAGTACTTTCGGATTCTCAAAAAAAATCAAACTATGATCAGTTTGGTCATGCTGCTTTTGAAAATAGTGGTGGAGGTGGTGGTGCAGGCTTTGGAGATTTTGGTGGCTTTGACTCAGGTTCCTTTTCGAATATTTTTGATGATTTTTTTGGTGATTTTACTGGTGGTGGTAGAAGAAGAGGCTCAAGATCTAAAAGAGGATCAGATTTAAAAATTAATATTGAAGTCACTTTAGAAGAGGCTTACCAAGGAAAAAAACAAACTTTCGAAGTTCCAACGTCTGAAAAATGTTCAGATTGTTCTGGAAGTGGTGCTGCGTCAGGATCAAAACCCATTACATGTTCTACTTGCGATGGTCATGGTCAAGTGCGAGCTCAACAAGGATTTTTTACATTACAACAAACTTGTCCCGACTGTTCAGGAGAAGGAAAAACTATCTCCAATCCTTGTAAGGGATGTCGGGGGAGTGGGGCTAAAAAAATTAATAAAACACTTTCTATTCAAATTCCTAAAGGAGTAGATGATGGGACACAAATGCGACTTGCCGGAAAAGGAGAAGCCGGTCCACGAGGTGGAACTCAGGGAGATTTGTATGTCTATATATCATTAAAAAATCATCCTATTTTTAAAAGGTCTGAAGAAAATTTATATTTTGAACTTCCTATTTCTGTAGCAGACGCATCGCTTGGAACTACAATTGAAGTTCCTACTATTGATGGTTCTCGATCTAAAGTTAAAGTTCCCCCAGGCACACAATCTGGAAAACAATTAAGACTTAAAGATAAAGGAATGCCACAACTAAGAGGCAGTGGTTTTGGCGATCTATATTTACAAATTAAGGTTGAGGTACCAGTAAATCTTAACAAAGAACAAAAAATATTACTTGAAAAGTTTAAAGAACTAGAAGATTCTAAAAACAACCCTGAAAATGAATCTTTCTTTAAAAAAGCGAAAAGTTTTTGGAACAATTTAAATTAATGAAAAAAATTAATATTACTATTAGTGGTGGATTGGGGCGCATGGGTTCTTTGCTTATTCAAAAAGTCAAAGAAGATAGAAGTTTAAATCTATCTAGTGTTACTGAGCAAAGAGAATTAAAAAAAAATGGAATTCTCTTTGAAAAAAACTCCTCTCAATCTCTTAAAAAAACCAATGTCATCATTGATTTTACAAGACCAAACTGCACTTCTCAAATATTAAAGTTAGCAACAAAGCTTAAAAAAAAAGTAATTATTGGAACTACAGGATTTAATAAAAAACAACAGGCAGAGATTAATAAAGCATCTAAAAAAATTGCCATTCTTCAATCTGGAAATATGAGCTTGGGTGTTAATTTGATGCAATATCTATCGGGTATTTTATCCGAAAAAATTTTAAAAGAGTACTCCATGGAAATACATGACGCTCATCATAAAATGAAAATAGATTACCCATCTGGTACTGCACTCATGTTGGGTAATGCAGTTGCTAAAGGTAAGGGAAAATCTTTAGACCAGATAAAAGGAAATATTTTTTTAAATAAAAAAGGTAAAGGTAAAGCAAACAAAATAAATTTCTTTATAAAAAGAAAAGGAAAAATCCCAGGGACCCACTCCGTAATTTTTCAAACAGCTAAAGAAACTATTGAACTAAAACATACTGCAAAATCTAGAGACCTATTTGCAGACGGAGCAATTAATGCAGCTAAGTGGTTAGCTAATAAAAAACCTGGCTTATACAATATGCACGATGTCTTAAAAATAAGATAAAGTGACTATACAAAGCGATAACATCTTCAAAGAGCTTAGTAAGATTATTAAAAATCCTAAAAGTGATTTAAAATATAGAAACAAATTTACACTTTTGGTCTCTGTAGTTCTCTCAGCACAATGCACAGATGTAAATGTTAACAATGTCACTAAAGATATCTATCCGCTTTATAATACACCTGAAGATTTTGTTAAATTAGGACAAAAAAAAATAGAAAAATTAATCAATCGAATAGGCCTATTTAGAAACAAGGCAAAAAGCGTTTACAATCTTTCAAAACTTCTTGTCGAAAAACATAAAAGCAAAGTCCCTAATGATTTTGATAAATTATTTGCTCTTCCAGGTGTTGGCAGAAAAACTGCTAATGTTGTGCTTAATGAAGGATTTGGAAAGCCTACTATTGCTGTAGATACCCACATATTTAGAGTGAGCAATAGAACGGGATTAGCTCCTGGAAAAGGTCCAGACCAAGTGGAGCAAGCTTTATACAAAGTGGTTCCTGATAAATATTTAAAAGAAGCCCATCACCTACTCTTGCTTCATGGAAGATATACTTGTAAAGCAAGAACTCCCAATTGTAAGGAATGCGTAATTATAAAACATTGTAAATTTAAAGAAAAGGTAATGGACTTATGAAAGTAGTTGGAATTGGAAATGCCATTGTAGATGTCATCTGCAAAGTAAATGAGGAATTTTTAACTCAAAATGGGCTTACCAAAAGTACTATGAAATTGGTAGATGAATCTGAATTTAAAAAACTTTTATCTAACCTAACCATTGAAGAAACGGTTGCTGGAGGATCTGTTGCCAATAGTATTGTGGGTTTGTCGCAACTAGGAAATAAAGTTTCTTTTATTGGAAAAGTGAATGATGATGGGCTTGGAAATAAATATGATGAAAGTTTAGTAAAAGAGAATGTTACCTACTTTTATAATAAAAAAAAAGAAGACACTCCTACAGGAACCTGCTTAATTTTAATTACTCCTGATTCTGAAAGAACGATGTGTACTTTCCTTGGAATTGCTGGAAAAATTAGTGAACAAGATATTCAAGAAGATGCAATTAAACAAAGTGAGCTTGTATTTTTAGAAGGTTACTTGTGGGATGAAGGAGATCCGAAAGCCGCATTTGAGAAAGCCTTTAAGCTAGCAAACAAAACTGCCATGTCACTATCGGATCAATTTTGTGTAGAGCGTCATAAGACAAGTTTTTTAGATTTAGTGAAAAATAAACTAGATGTTACCTTTGCAAATGAACAAGAGATTGTTCATCTCATTGGAGCAAAGTCTTTTGATGAGGTGTTGGATTTTGGAAAAAATCTTGGAAAATTATTAGTAATCACCAGATCGGATAAGGGTAGTGTTGCCATTCATAACAGTGAAGTTTTTGAATGCGAAAGTGAAAAAAACCTTACATTGGTTGATCTTACTGGAGCTGGAGACTTGTTCGCTGCAGGCTTTTTACACGGCCATATCAATAAAATGTCTACTCAAGAAAGCCTTCAAAAAGGCACTGAAATGGCTTCAAAAATTATACAAAAGATTGGTGCAAGATTAAACTAGTATTGCTAAGGTATTGTATGAAAAAAATACTTTTTTTCATCATTTGCTTTATTTATAGTTTCGAAGTCTCTGCTTCGCATTGTGGTCATGATATAGATCGCTCATGGCATTTTACGTCTAGCTCCTACTCTAAGAACAAACTTACTAAAAGTCAGATTAATTCTGGCGTAGCTAAATATGCACGATGGACTTTTAAGAACAAAACAAAGAAAGATATTATAATTACAAGTATTGGGCTGTGGGCTAGAGACAATCAAACCATAATGGTGGAAGCTAATAGAAAAATCCACCTCAAACCATTTGGCGTTGTCTATTCAACTATTTATGTAGGAGATATAAATTTAGAAGTCAGAGGTTCTGGATTTTCTTCATGCAAATATGGAATACCTGCAAAACTAACTCAAAAAAAAAATTATAATACAAAAAAATATTTAAAACCTGCAATTAAATATAAGGTAAAGCCTAAAGATAACTTTACACTTTCAAATTTAATTCTGATTATAATTACTGGTTTGTTTATTTATATTTTTGTAGCTGCAAAAAATCAGCATAAAATCTTAAGTAAATTTCCATTAATTAGAAATTTTACAGATAATACAATAATCTGTTTTGAAAAATATTCTTCCTTTAAAGGAACTGCTTCTAGAAGTGAATACTGGTATTTTTATTTATTTTGTTTTATTGCAGGTTTTTTAACCTATTTAATTGATATATGGATTTTTCACAAAGACCCTGACGGTACTTTATATATCAATGCATTAATAACGATGATTACTCTTTTACCTTCATTTGCCGTGGGCGCGAGGAGACTACATGATGTTGGAAGATCTGGCTGGTGGCAATTAATATCTTTAACAATCATCGGTTTAATTCCATTAATCATATGGCTTGCATCTAAATCAAAGAAACAAAAGAAAATTTAAACTAATCATTTGTTATATTGACAAACTAATAGGTATGATAAAATTCTTAAAAGTATGAGACTTGTTTTTTTGAGTACAATTTTTTTTATTTTAACTCTTGGTTCCGAGGCTAAAATTGAAATTAAAAAAATAAAAAGTAAGAGTATAGAATTAATTAAATTTCAGAGTCCAGACTCTAGATATCCCGGCAAAGACGATATTGTGGCCGAAATACATTTTCCAAAAAATATGTCAGGAAAACTTCCAGTAGTCATTGTTCAACATGGAAGCAATCGGGACACAATGAAATTTAAAAAATGGGGTGGAAAATCTGATGAATTTTCGAAAAGAATAGCACAAAGAGGTATACAAGAAGGATATGCCGTTGCTGTTATAGATTCTTTTTATAAAAAAGGGATAAGTCCAGGGGATAAAAAAAAATTTCCCAATGCGGCGATGTTTCTTATCAAGTTGAAGAAAATTTTATCTGAAGATCCTAGATTCGATAAAAATAGATTCTTTTTAACAGGCTTTAGCTTTGGTGCCGGCAACGTGAATAAGTTTTATGATGAAAGAGCACAAAGAAAATTAAAAATTCCTTGGAAAGCAATGGTAGCAGCAGAGCCTGCATGTCAAACTGTCTCTTACCCTATAAAAATTACAACGCCTAATTTAATCATTAAGGGAGATGAAAGCCATTATCCAGTTAAACCTTGTAAATACTATGCAAAGATTATCAAGGAACAAGGAAATAACATAGAATTTTTAATCATACCAAAAGTAAACCATTTTTTTAGTTTTAAGGGGACTATTGTGAAAGGAATAGCTGTGAATGGTTGCCCAGATAATATAGCTTTTAGATATCCAGATGGAAGTTGGAAGTTTGCAGATGGGACTCCATCTACCAGAAGAGAAGTTAACAAGCGATGTCTTGGAGATAAGGCTGGAAGTGGAAAAACTAGAGAAAAGTTAGATCTTGCCGTCGATTACACATATAAATTTTTTAACAAGCACAAAAATTAAAAAAATATTAGCGAGATTTAGATCGACGAAATATATTTAAGTCTTTTTTCTCTTAAAACTCCCCTTTCCTTTTTTAGATTTTACTATCCTTTTTTTATATTTTGGAGTTCTTAAGTCTTTAGCTACAGGATTCTTTTTTTTCATTTCCTATTGATTAAGAAAATATTTACCTTCTTTAATCTCAATAAAATTTTTATCTTTCAGTTTAAGCTGTATTTTTTGGCGCAGTCTATAAAGGTGTGTCTCATAAGTGTGAGTATCTACTTCGTCTGAGTAAGACCAGATGTCTTTCATAATATCTTTTTTATTTGCACCGTCTTTTTTTCCAAACAAATAAACAATAATGTCCTGTTCTTTTTCAGTTAGCTTAATATTCTTTCTACCGATAGACAAAGTTCTTTTGTTTTTATCTAATATATACTGTCCTATTTCAATTTTTGCTTGGAAGTGAAACTTAAATTTTAATATTGATAGTTTAATAATTTTTTCTAAATCAAGAAAGCTGATGGGGGTTTGTAAAAAAGTACTAAATAGATTATCTTTTTTTAAATCTTTAAATTGCTTAGGATCAGAAGAGAAAAAAATTTTGGGAAACATAATTTTTTTAGCCTCTGCAATTTTAATTTTTTCTAGATTGTCTAAAAAAAATAAAAAAACAAAACCATCCTGAACATTATAATTTTTAAACAAATGGCTAGCTTCTTTAAACGTGTTTAATTGATTAACATTATATTCTAGTTTTTGTTCTTGAAGGCACTCGAAAAAGTCCTCTGAACCAACTGTGACTATTGAATAATTATGCATATGATGAAATTATAAATTTTTATGATGATAGTAAATAATAAGGGTGAGCTTTGGTACAATAAAATTTGCTACAAATGCGCATATGGTAAGAATGGCTTCATTAAATTCAAAAAAGAGGGTGATGGATGTACCCCAATTGGGACATTTCATATAAATAAGCTCTTTCTCAGAAAAGATAGAATTAAAACAATTAACACTAAGATTAAAACGATACCTATTGTAAAAAATATGGCCTGGGAAGATAACCCAAGAAAAAAAAATTATAATAAACTAATTACATTACCAAAAAACTCTCATAGGGAACGACTCTATAGAAAAGATCACCTGTATGATTTAATTTTGGTTGTCGAATATAATACAAAAAAAATAATAAAGGGAAAAGGAAGTGCTATTTTTATTCATATAGCAAAACCAAAATATAAACCAACTCAAGGATGTGTAGTGCTTGCAAAAAAAGATTTTTTACATTTGCTAAAAAAAATAAAAAGAAAAGAAAAAATTAAAATTGTTGGTTAGATCGTGAACCAAATATTTTACTTCCTATTCTGACATGGGTAGACCCGCACTTTGCAGCATTCATATAATCTTCGCTCATACCCATGCTAATAAATTTTAGCCCAAGATCATTACTAAGTTCTTTTAAATAATTAAAATGTGGGGTGGGATTTTGATCAAATGGAGGTATACACATCAACCCTATTATATTTAGAATTTTTTCATTTACACAGAATTTCAATAAATTTCCAACTTCTTTTTTGGAAACGCC
>VTPO01000013.1 GCA_008638205.1 Pelagibacteraceae bacterium
CAGTTGACTGTTAATCAATTGGTCGCAGGTTCGAGTCCTGCTCGAGGAGCCAAAAATTAAATAACTTTTTTAAATTCTTTATCTGCACTTAAAAGCTTTTTTATACTATTCTTTTCATCTGAGCTCAATTCAGATAGCAACTTAGCTAGAAATGAGTAGTTAAGGTTTTGCCTCACTTCATTTTGGTTTCCTGCAGAAAAGTCTTGATAGTCTTCAAAAAAGAATTTTATTTCAACTTTTAAAAAATTAGCTAATTGTAACAATCTAGCTGATGAAACGCCATTAGTTCCTTTTTCATACTTTTGTATCTGCTGAAATGTAACATTAATTGCTTGTGCTACTTGTGTTTGTGTAAGCCCGAGAGAGGTTCTTCTAAGTCTCAGCTTTTTACCGAGGTGCTGATTTAATAGTGCGCTCATAGAAAAAATGTCCCTTTTTTTTATTTCTACAATACACTCTATAATCGCATTAATGGCAAGATATAAAATTAACAAAAATATGTAATAAACAGCTTGATTTATATATAAGATTTTCATATGCCAAAAAAAAATTTTCTATGGGTCAGAGAAGACTTTCGGATGGAAGATAATCTTGCTTTGCATAGCATTTCAAGTCTTGAACAAAAAATTTATGCATTTTTTATTTATGATGAAAAAAAATTTAAAAATAGGTCTGCTCAACAGTGGTGGTTATACAAAACTTTAGTAAATTTTCAAAACAAGCTAAATAATGTAGGAATTTCATTTAAAATTTATGCTGACAATGAAGTGCAATGTATAAAGAAATTAATTAAAAGTGAAAATATAGATAAATTCTACTACAATACAATTGCTAGACCAGATGAGCTGTTGATTGAGAGTGAAATTGAAAAAAATCTAACTTCTCATGACATAAATTGGAAAAAATTTGAGAGCAATCTTTTGCAAGATCCTTTTAGCGTTAGAAAAAAAGACAACACTCCATTTCAAGTTTTTACCCCATATTGGAGAAATGCTGAAGAGCAATATTTAAAAAATAAAAATTTTATTAATAAAAAAATTATATACAAAAAATCTGTAATTAAAGAAGACAATAATGCCGTATTAAATCTGATACTTCCTAAAAAAAAATGGTTTGAAAAATTTGAAAAATTTTGGACGCCCGGTGAAGATATGGCTAAAACATTATTAAAAAGTTTCATTAAAAAAAAAATTGTTGATTATAGTACCAATAGAGACATCCCTTCTGTAGAGGGAACCTCTAAGCTTTCACCATATTTGGCCTTTGGAGAAATATCATCACAAACAATATTTGAAGAATGTTATAAAATTTCCCAAAAAAAAATTGGTTTCAGAAAATATATTAACGAAATAGGCTGGAGAGAATTTGCACATCATTTAATTAATTTTTTTCCTCAGATGCAGACGGGCAATCTAAGAAGACAGTTTGATAAATTTAATTGGGTTAAAGACGATGCTAAGTTAAAAAAATGGAAACAGGGAAAAACTGGTTACCCAATAGTTGATGCTGGTATGAGAGAGCTTCATGAAACAGGATGGATGCACAACAGAGTTCGAATGATAACAGCATCCTTTTTGGTAAAGCATCTACGAATTAATTGGAAAGAAGGCGAAAAACATTTCAGAGATTGCTTATTAGACTTTAATGCACCTAATAACATTGCGGGATGGCAATGGGTTGCTGGCTGTGGTGCTGATGCAGCTCCGTACTTTAGAATTTTTAATCCAATTCTACAGGGAGAGAAATTTGACTCAGAAGGAATGTACGTAAAAAAATGGGTAAAAGAATTAAATCTAATACCAAAAAAATATATTCACAAGCCATGGGAAATGCCAGAAGATGAGCAATCTCTAATTAATTTTAACTTAAAAAAAAACTATTACGCCCCGATTGTAAATCATGCTGAAGCAAGAAACTCTGCTCTAGAGGCATTCAAGAATTTAAAAAATTGACAAAAAAGAAGGTAATTATTGTCGGCTCAGGTATTTCTGGTCTTTCAGCAGCGTACTATTTGTATAAAAAATTCAATGTTAAAATTTTTGAACAAAATGAGTATTTGGGTGGTCATACTCACACTCACACCATAAAGATAAACCAAGAGCTCGTAAACGTTGATAGTGGTTTCATTGTCTTTAACAATTTTAACTACAAAAATTTCATTCAATTTATTCAAAAGCTAAAAATAAAATACCAAATTAGTAATATGAGCTTTTCAGTCACAAACAGACAAAAAAAATACGAATGGTCAGGTAAAAATTTTAAATCAATATTCTTAAGCAAAAATAGTCTCACACTAAGATATTGGAGGGTTTTAAAAGATATCTTCAAATTTAATAAGCTTACCAAGCAATATATTAATAGCGAGATAGTTAGCAAAGAGACGGTTTCTCAATTTCTTTCCTCAAATAAATTTTCAAAAGAGTTTTTAGATTTCTATTTTTACCCTATGTGCGCATCCATATGGTCAAATCCAGTTGGAAAAATAAAAAATTTTAAAATTCATTTTATTTTAAGTTTCTTTTCAAATCATGGATTGATCAACATTATAAAAAAGAGACCTATTTGGTATACAATTTCCAATGGTAGCAAGAGCTATGTAGAAAAAATTTTTAAACTAGTGGGAGAAAAAAATTTTATTCATGAAAAAGTGTTAAAAATTAATCAGCAAAAAAAATATATTATAACCTCCAAAGGAAGAAAATATAAATTTGATCATGCAATCATTGCTACCCATACTGATAATGCAAAAAAGATACTGGGCAAGATTACTTTGGATCAAAAAAAATTACTTAATATGGTAAAATACCGAGGCAATACTGCAATTATGCATACTGACACGAATGTTATGCCAAAAAATAAAAATAATTGGTCTAGCTGGAACTTTCTTAATAGAAAAAAAAATTTTGCTTTAACGTATTGGATGAATTTATTACAAAACCTCACAATAGATAAGAATATTTTTGTTTCAATTAATTGTGATGATAAAATAGAAAAAAATAAAATAATAAAAAAAATTAAATACTCACATCCGGTATTCAGTAATAAAACTCAGGATATAAACAATAAACTAAATGAAGTTCAGGGCGTAAACGGAGTTTGGTTTGCTGGAGCATGGCAGGGATATGGATTTCATGAGGATGGATTAAAATCAGCATTAAGAATTGTAAAAAAAATTAGATAAATGAAAGATTTATATTTTTATCAAGTAACTATTTTCCACAAACGAACTAAACCTTTTAAAAATTTCTTTTCACATTCATATCCAGCTATAATGCTTAATTTAGAAAAATATAATCTAGTTGAAAAAAAAAACTTCTTCTCAATTAATAAGTTTAATATTTTAAGCTTTCATTCAAAAGATCATGGGCCACGAAAAAAAAATGCCAATCTTTCTACTTGGGTAAAAAATACTATTAACAAAAAATTCAATCAGAGCAAAAATTTAACTGTATACTTATTGTCAGTTCCAAGATTTTTAGGATATGTCTTTAACCCCATATCTATCTACTTCTGTATTGATAATAAAAAAAAATTAAAATTTGTTATATATGAGGTTAAAAATACGCATCATGAGCAGCATTGTTACGTATTTAAGATTAATAAAAAAAATAGAAAAAAACACACCGCAAATAAAAAGCTATATGTATCTCCTTTCTTAAGATCTGCCATGAGATATGACTTTACTTTGAATAGTATTTTTCCATGTGTGGATCTTGAAATAAACGCCAACAACAAATCTATGCAATTGTTAACTGGTCTTAAATCTAAAGAAATCTCTTTTTCTAACATGGGACTTTTAAAAGAAATTTTTAAAAATTTATTTTTTTCTCAAAAAATTATGATTCTGATTCATTTTCAAGCAATTAAAATTTTTAAAAAAGGAAAAAAATTTTTCTTTAAACCTCAAAAAAATAAAGATACTATTAGTTTTCATGAATAAAATCGGACTAAGTTTCTTAGAAAATTACTTAAATAACATTCGTTGGGGGAGTCTCAAAGTAAGGTTTCAAAATAAGGATGAAAAAATATACCAAGGTACCAATACTGGATTAAATGCGGACTTAAAAATCAACGATTCTTCTTTAATTCGCGATATAATTTTAAAAGGTGAGCTGGGCTTTGCAGAAGGCTTTATTAATAACAAGTGGAGCACCTCCAACCTAAGTAACGTGCTGAAGGTACTGCTTAAAAATCAAAAAGAAAACAATCTACTGCTAAAGCCTAATTTTTATTTAAAGCTATTAGAGAAAATTAAGTTTTTTTTTAAAAAAAATTCTATTTATCAGGCTAAAAAAAATATTGAATTCCATTACGACCTAGGAAACAATTTTTATTCTAAATGGCTAGATAAAACCATGAGCTACTCTTCTGCCCTATATGAAAATCAAGAGCTTAACTTAGTGGATGCTCAAAATAAAAAATACGAAAACATAATTCGTAATTTGAATATTAAAAATGATGATCAGATTTGTGAAATTGGTACTGGTTGGGGTGGATTTATAGATACAATTCTAAAACAAAATAAAGAAACTAATTTTAGTGGCTATACTATAAGTAAAAATCAATTTGAGTATATTCAAAAAAAAATAACTCATAAAGGAACTAATTTAGATTTAAACCTTTTAGACTACAGAAAGATTCAAAAAAAATTCGATAAAATTATCTCTATTGAAATGTTTGAGGCAGTCGGACAGAAGTATTGGGATACTTATTTTAATAAGATTTACCATTCGCTCAATAACAAAGGTAAGGCTTGTTTGCAAATAATCACTATTAATGATGCTTCATTTAATCATTACGCAGACAATGTTGACTTTATTCAAAAATATATTTTTCCAGGAGGAATGCTTCCTAGTAAATCAATTTTACTGGAATTGTTTAAAAAACATAAATTAGAATTATACCATCAGAAAGATTTTGGTCATGATTACGCAAAAACTTTAATTGAATGGAAAAAAAGATTTAATGAGAATTGGCCTACCATTAAAAACGCTAAGTTTGATGAGCGTTTTAATAGAGTATGGAATTATTATTTTGATTACTGTGAAACAGGATTTTCTTTAAATCATACTGATGTTAGTCAATTTTATTTAAAGAAAGTTGCTTAGTAGATAATATCGTAATAGTTAACTCATTTAAATGATCAAACAAAAATGAAAAATAGTATTATAGATTTAATTGGCAACACTCCTTTGATTTATTTAAAGGAAGCCTCTGAGCTTACGAAATGTAAAATTTATGGAAAAGCTGAATTTTTAAATCCAGGTCAATCTGTAAAAGATAGGGCTGCCCTTTATATAATTAAAGATGCATTAAATAAAAAAGAATTGGAAAAGGGAGGTACTATTGTTGAGGGTACAGCCGGCAATACAGGAATTGGAATAACTTTAGTTGCCAACTACTTTGGTGTTAAAAGTGTAATAGTAATTCCAAAAACACAAGCTCAAGAAAAAAAAGATGCTATCCGACAGTTAGGTGCAAAGCTTATAGAGGTGAATGCAGTTCCCTACTCAGATCCCAATAATTATGTAAAATATTCTAACATTGTAGCAGAAAAAATTAGAAAAGAATCTGGGAAGCTAACCTATTGGGCCAACCAATTTGACAATACTATAAACAAGCAAGCTCATATTGAAACAACCTCTGAAGAAATATGGTTACAAACTTCTGGTAAGGTTAATGGCTTTATATGCTCCGTAGGTAGTGGTGGAACTTTAGCTGGAGTATCTGAAGGTTTGAGAAAAAAAAATCAAAATATAAAAATTGGATTAAGTGATCCATTTGGCTCATCTCTGTATAATTTTGTAAAAAATAAACACCTAAAATCAGAAGGATCTTCTATCACTGAAGGAATTGGAACTTCTAGAATTACTAAAAATTTTGAGAATACACTCATAGATTATGCCTATCGAATAGATGACACAAAAGCGTTAAATGTAATTTTCAATCTTTTGAAGCATGAAGGGTTGTGTCTCGGAACTTCTTCGGGAATTAATGTTGCGGGAGCTATAGAAATGGCAAAAGAAATGGGGCCTGGAAACACCATAGTAACAATACTTTGTGATGTAGGATCTAGGTCTGCTAGTAAAATTTTTAATGTTGATTTTTTAAAATCAAAAAACTTACCTTATCCAGATTGGCTAATTTAAAATCTGGCTTAAAAAAAGCTTCGTTCTTTCGTTTTCTGGATTGTTGAAGAATTGATCGGTAGGTTTCTCTTCAACTATACTGCCCTCATCCATAAAAATAACTCTATCCGCCACTTCTTTAGCAAAGCCCATTTCATGTGTTACAACACACATGGTCATTCCGCCCTTGGCTAAATCTACCATCACATCCAAAACTTCCTTGATCATTTCTGGATCTAGTGCGGAAGTAGGCTCATCAAATAACATTATATTTGGCTCCATACAAAGCGCTCTAGCAATTGCAGCTCTTTGCTGCTGACCACCTGAAAGTTGTCCTGGAAATTTCTTAGCCTGGTCTACAATTTGAACCTTTTCTAAGTACTGATTGGCTAGCTCTTCAGCTTCTTTTTTAGATTTCTTTTTCACCCAAATAGGAGCTAAAGTACAATTGTCTAAAATAGATAAATGTGGAAATAGATTGAACTGCTGAAACACCATTCCAACTTCACTTCTAATTTTTTCTATATTTTTTGTGTTTGCGTCTAAAGTCATTCCATCTACCACAATGTCACCCTTCTGATGCTCTTCTAGACGGTTAATACACCTAATAAGAGTAGATTTACCAGATCCTGAAGGGCCACAAATAACTATTTTTTCCTTAGAAGACACAGTTAAATTAATGTCTTTCAGGACCTGAAAGTCACCAAACCATTTATTAACATCTTTAAGCTCTATAATTTTTGACATATTAATTGGTAGTTTTTAACTTATTTTCTAAGCCTAGGCTATACCTGCTCATAGAAAAACAAAAAATAAAATAGACAAACGCTGCAAACACATAACCTTCAGTGGCCAAACCAAGCCATGCAGGATTTGTTTTTGCCATATTGACCATACCAAGCAGTTCCATCAAACCAACAACAAGTATTAATGGTGTGTCTTTAAATAATGCGATGAAGGTGTTTGCGACTCCAGGAATAACAATTTTTAATGCTTGGGGTAAAATGATTAGCAGATGACTTTTCCAGTAACCCATTCCAATAGAATTTGCAGCATCATATTGTCCTCGTGGTATAGCTTGCAGGCCACCCCTGACTACTTCAGCGATGTAGGCAGATTCAAATAACGTAATTGCTATAATCACTCTTATTAATTTGTCCAAATTAGTGCCACTGGGCAAAAAAACTGGGAACATAACTGCTGCCATAAACAAAACAGTGATCAATGGTACACCGCGCCAAAGTTCAATAAAACCGATAGAAAAGTACTTAATTACAGGAAGGTTAGACCTTCTTCCCATGGCTAACAAAACACCTATTGGAAAACAAAAAATAATAGAAAAAACAGATATAAATAAAGTTAAAAAAAGACCTCCCCAAACTCTCGTTTCCACCTCCTCTAAACCCAGAGAGCCCCCATGAAATAAAAAAATTGCCAAAAAAGGAAAAATTACAGTTAAAAAAATAAAAATGCATTTCTTTATTTTTGAACTAACAAAAAAGTAAGAACCAATTGAAATAAAGAAAATTACAAATGCTAAATTAATTCTCCAAATTTGGTCATTAGGATACATTCCGTAAGTAAATCTCTTAATCCAAACATTAACAAAAACCCAGCAAGCTCCATCACCAGTGCAATCTTTCTTGCTATCACCAAAAAAAGTAGCGTCTAAAAAAACCCAGTTTAGTAACGGAGGCATTGATACATAAAAAAGATACAAGATTGTAATTGTTAAAAGGGAGTCTTTCCAATTTGCGAATAGATTTTGTTTGCTCCAATTAATAAATTTCATTGTTATCTTTCAGCTATTGAGTTTTTTTTGTTATACCAGTTCATAAAAATCGAAATAGAAACGCTTAAGGTTAAATAGGTAAGCATTGTAATAGAAACAATTTCTATTGCTTTGCCGGTTTGCATCAAAGCTGTGCCGGCAAACACAAGGACGATATCAGGATAAGCAATAGCTGCTGCCAAAGAAGAGTTTTTAGTTAAATTTAAATATTGATTTGTTACAGGCGGAATAATTATTCTTAAAGCCTGAGGGATTACAATCAATTTAAGAATTTGAGCCTTCGACAAACCAATAGATGCTGCAGCTTCTTTTTGTCCTTTATCAATACCAAGAATTCCCGCTCTTACACACTCTGCAATAAAAGTAGATGTGTAAAGTGATAATGAAAAAGCTAAAGCTATCAACTCTGGTATTACAGAAACGCCGCCCATGTAATTATGCAGTCCCCTGTTTGTCTCTAATACAGGATATGAAAGAGTTAAACCCACTTGTCCAAAATAAATTACTAAAAAATTAATTGTGAAAAAAATAATTAAAGACGTTGTAAACGTAGGAACTTGAAGTCCGGTTTTTTCCTGTTTTTTTTTAGAAATAGAAACAAATAAATAAATAATTAAAATAGAAAATAAAAATCCATATAAAAAATAATTTAGATTTTCCCAAATAAATCTTGGAATATAAATTCCTTTGATATTAGCAAACACAAAATTAAAAAGAATTAGCGAATTGTCCGATGATGGTAATAATCGCAAAACAGCAAAATACCAAAAAAATATTTGCAATAACAAAGGTATGTTTCTAAAAATTTCTATATATGCTTCAGCGACTTTTGAAGCCAAAATATTAGTAGACAGACGAGTAATTCCTACAAAAAAACCAATCACCGTTGCAAAAAAAATTCCAATGCCTGAAACTAGAAGAGTATTCAACAAACCAACTAAATAAGCTCTTGCATAGCTATCGTTACTATCAAAATCTATCAGGCTAAACTGTATGTCGAAGGAAGCTTTATTTGCTAAAAAACCAAAGCCAGTCTCAATGCCTCTAGCGGCCATATTCGTGCTAGCATTCATCGAGAAATAAGAAATAATAATTCCGAGTAGTAGAATAATTAAAAATTGAGGAAAATATATGCCTATTTTTGGATAATTTTCTAAAAATAAGTTTAATTTTTCAATATTTTTTCTTAATAATTTCATTAGAAGATTGTTTAAAAAAAAAAGGGGGCTTAATTAAAAGCCCCTTTTAATTTAAATAATTTACTATCTTACTGGTGGGACGTAAAGAATTCCACCATTAGTCCAAAGTGCATTTGGACCTCTGTCAGGCATTATGCCAGTATCAGCTAAATTTCTTTTATAGCTTTCGGCATAATTTCCAACTTGTTTTATAAGATTGTAACTCCATTTTTGATCCAAATTTAGACCAGCACCATTCTTTGTGCCTTCAGCTCCTACTATCCTCTGAATCGCTGGATTTTTACTATCCATCATAGAGTCAATGTTTCCAGAATTAACGCCATACTCTTCAGCCTCAATCCAGACATTCAATGACCATCTAACTACATCTGCCCAAGTTGCATCACCTTCTCTAACAACAGGTCCTAAAGGCTCTTTAGAAATTGTTTCAGGTAAAACAATATGGTCGTCAGGAGCGGAAAGTTTTGTTCTTTGAGCTGCTAATCCAGACTTATCTGTAGTGTACGTGTCACATCGGCCCGAATCATAAGCTTGAACAACTTCATCTGCTTTTTCAAACACAACTGGTTCATAAGAAACACCAGCTGCTTTAAAGAAATCAGCCATGTTTAATTCAGTTGTAGTACCTGTGTTTGTACAAACTTTAGTTCCATTTTTAAAATCTTTCACAGATTTAATTCCAGATTTTTTTCTAACCATGAAACCTTGACCATCATAAAAGTTAACTCCTACAAATTCTAGACCAATTGCAGCATCTCTTTCTAATGTCCATGTTGTATTTCTTGAAAGAACATCAATATCTCCAGCTTGAAGAGCAGTGAATCTTTCTTTGGCACTTAATGGTGTGTATTTAACTTTAGTAGCATCTCCTAAAACAGCAGCAGCAACAGCTCTACACACGTCCACATCAATACCAGCCCAATTACCAGAAGCATCAGCATTTGAAAAACCAGGTAGTCCTTGAGAGACTCCGCATTTAACAAAACCTTGGCTTTTAGTAGTATCAAGAGTACTTGTTTTTTTTGCTGATTCATTTCCACAAGCAGCAAGTAAAAGTACTGCAAAAATAGAAACAGCGAATTTTATAATTTTCATTATATTGTATCCCCTTATGTTTGTTTATTTCTCTAATTATAACTGATTAAAAATAAAAATTAATCAAAAAAAAATATTAAAGACAACTACAGGTTGATTAAATAATTATCTTTTATAGATTTTCTTAATTTGTAATTTTTTTTTAAAGCATACTCTCTTTTTAGAGCTAAATTTTTAGATTTAAAAATTTCATAGTAAGCAAGAAGCCAATGTCTTCCTCTAGTATATTTTGCGCCTTTACCTAGGTTGTGAACTGTTACCCTTTTAAATAAGTCATTAGTGTAACCAACATAAGTATTGGGTTTTGTACCAGAAGAAATCAAGAGATATACAAAATGCATATTTGTGGTGCGCTCTGGTGGACTCGAACCACCGACCCTCGGTTTAGAAAACCGATGCTCTATCCAGCTGAGCTAAGAGCGCAATATTTAATCCTTCTAACTAACTTATTTGAGAGAGTAAATACAATAATACAAAAGAATTAATCCCAAATAACTTTTTTAATAAATACAAGCACCGATATAAAATAAACCTTAGAGAGAAACATCATTATTAATAAAAAAAAATGAGAGATGTAAGAAAGATCTGTAAATTTAAAAGAATCGCCAAGATAGTTTACTGGAAGAGTATTATTTAAAGTTAAAAAAACAACTTTGAAAGTATCCTCAAATGAGAGACTCTCGAAGCTTAGTAAAATACAACCTGCAATCAAGACAAAGCCGTATGAAATAAAGATTAAGGAAATTGTATAATAGTCAGAGTTTTTAATAGTGTTTAGGCTGCCGAAAATAGTTTTTTTTAATGTAACAGATGGACTTAGTAACTTTGTGACTTCTATTAAAAATTTTTTTATAAAGAACATTACGCGCAATATTTTAAAGCCACCACCTGTTGAAAAAATTGACCCGCCTACAAAAGTTAGAACTAGCAAAACAAACACATAGGGAAGTTTTGTGCTTGTATCAAGTGTAATGCCAGAAGTGGATATTGAAGTACTCACAAACAATAAAATATTATAAAAACTATCCAACTGAGAAAATGTAAGCAAGATTGCAAAAGATAAAGAAAAAGAAAAAATAATTATAGCGATATCTTCTTTAAAATTATATTTTTTACTAAATCTAAATATTTCATAAAGTATAAAAATATTTAAAGAACTAAATAAAAAACAAATCGCTACTATAAATTTATCTAGTTGACCAAATATAAATAATTTTTGCTTGATAAAGAAACCACCGGAAGAAACGGCTGTCATCATTAGGTTAATTTTTTCAAATAAATTAAAGCTAGAAAAATTGAAAAGAAGTAGAATAAATAAGGAAAATAATAAGTAACAATAAAATAGATTTAAAAAATTTTCAATAAATTTAGTTTCAAAATTTAAAGAGTTTGTAGAGTTAGAAATATAAGATGAAGGAATAAAATTAAAATCCTTAGTAGATAAGACGGAAATGATACTAAATAAAAAATAAAAACCTCCAATCCATTGAGACCCTGACCTCCACAAAAGCAATGGTTCATTTACAAATTGAGGATTTGCAAAAATAGAGAGACCGTATCCAATGAAACCTGAGAAACTTTCATAATATGATTGAAACAAATCTATTTGATAGGCACTAATATAAAAAGGTATGGCTATTATTGCTGGATAAATCAACCATCCTAAAAAAATAACAATTAGTAAATCAAATTTTCTTAATTTTAAATTTTTATTTAAAACTCTGCTTAGAAATAAAAAAAAAGATGAAATAAATAAAACAACATAATAAGAATTAATGGAAGTCTCGTGACCCGAATAATAAGAAAAAACAATTGTTAAAAGACAAAGACCAATTAAAGGAATGTTAAACCATCCAAGGTAATAAATTAATGATCTAAAGTTCATTTTTTATAATTTAAAAATAAGGTGATATTTTGAATAACTCTTCAACCTTACTTAAATTTTCTCTACTAGATAACAAAATTACCCTATCATTAACCTTAAAGATTGTTTCCTTATTGGGAACAATGACTTCTTTGTCCCGTTCAATTAAACCAATTTTAATTCCTTCTGGAATTTTTGCTTTTGCTATTGATAAATTTAATAACTCAGAGCTTTCTAAAATTTTAGCTTCTATAACTTCGTAATCGCCATTATCTAGAGTGTATACACTTTCAATTTTTCCTTTATGAACATGCTTTAGGATTGTTGATACTGTAGTCATACGAGGGTCTACTATATCATCCAAATCTAAAGAAGATTGCAACAGTGAATAATTAGAACTATTGGTAATAGATATGGTTCTTCTTACGCCCTTTTTTTTACACATTAGGGCAGACATAATATTAACCTCATCATCTTCTGTTAATGCAAGGACTGTATCAATCTCATCAATATTAATTTCTTTTAATAAATTTTCATCCAAACCATCGCCCTTGATAACTATGGCTTCATTTAGATCGGTTGCGATTTTTTCTGCTCTTTCAGGATTTTTTTCTATAATTTTAATTCTTGGCTTTTGCTCATCTTCCTCAAGTAGCTTTGCCAAATCCAGGCCTATGTTACCAGCACCAATAATCAAGATTGTTTTTGCAAACTTTTCGTCTCTTCCAAAGATAGAAAGGGTTCTGTCCACTTGTTTTGAGTTGGTCAAGACAAATGCTTTATCGTCTTTTAAAAGCTTATCTGTTTTTTTAAAGATTATAAATTTATCTTTTCTTATGGCCCCAAGCACATTGGCCTGTAGATCAGAAAAAATTTCAGAAAGTTTAGATAGAGAGGTATTTAATAAAGGGCATTTTTCATCTATTTGTATTTCTAATAATCTTACCATATCGTCAGCAAAGGGTATGCTATCAATGGCACCTGGTGCTTCTAGTTTTCTATACAATGATTTTGCTACTTCAAATTCTGGAGAAATAATAATATCAATAGGAAGATTTTCTTTACTAAATAAATTCTTCCATACAGGTTTTAAAAATTCTTTAGATCTAATTCTTGCAATTTTTCTAGGTACATTGAAAAGCGAATGTGCAATTTGACATACCACCATATTGGTTTCGTCATTTCTAGTGACCGCTATGATCATATCCGCATTTTTAGCATCAGCTTTTTCCAACACAGAAGGATGTGTTGCTATTCCAACAATGCCTTTTGCGTCCTGAGTGTCATTTACTATCTGAATGTCTTCACTATTTTTATCTACAACAGTGATGGAATGGCCTTGTTTAGACAGTTGAGAAGAAATGGAGATCCCCACTCTTCCTGCGCCACAAATTATAATGTTCATTTATTTTCAATTCCCAAAGAAGTTAATTTACGATGCAAGGCCGATCTTTCCATACCAATACTTTCTGCGGTTTTGGAAATATTAGACCCGTTTTTTTTCAATTGGTGCATCAAATATTCTTTTTCAAACTGTTCTCTAGCGGTTTTTAGAGGCGAATTAAAGTCTAAAATACTATCAGATTCATTAGTATTTTTTGATTCTATGCTTTCATTAACTAATAATTCGATGTTTTCTTTAGTGCCATCAGATAAAATTATTACACGTTCGACTAAATTTCGAAGTTCTCTCACGTTTCCTGACCATGTGTGCTTGTATAATTTTACATAATTAGGCTTAATTGAAATTACTTTTTTTCCTAAATTCTTAGAAATTTTTTCCATAAAGTATTCAATTAATAATGGTATGTCTGAAGTTCTGCTTTGTAGATCGGGAAGTTGTATTTCTACAACTGAAAGTCTTTGAAAAAGATCTTCACGAAAATTTCCTAGTTCTATTTCTTTTCTTAAATTCTTGCTGGTAGAGCTTAAGAATCGTATATTTGTTAAAATTTCTTTATTGCCATTTACACGATGAAATTTTTGATCAGTCAGAACTCTTAAGATTTTGGTTTGTGTTTCCAGAGGTATTTCAGAAACATTATCAATCAATAAGGTACCATTGTTTGCTTTCTCAAAAAAACCGACTGTTATAGTGCTATCTGGATTTTCAATACCAAATAATTCTCGGTCAAAATTTTTTGGGTCCAAAAGTGCTCCATTGCATACAACAAAAGGGAAATCTTTTCTTAATGAGCTTTTGTGAATAGTTCTTGCAATCAATTCCTTTCCAGATCCAGCTGGTCCCAGAATCAAAGCTCTTGTTTCTGTAGTGGCTATTTTTTTGACTATATTCTTAATTTTTGTAATTCCCTCACTTTCTCCAACAATTTCATACGTATCGAAAAAAAGCTTATTTAGATTTTTATTTTCTTTTTTTAAATCTAGGTTCTCAAAAGCTCTTTTAGTAAAATTCAAAAGCCTATCTGTATTAAAAGGTTTTTCCAAAAATTCAAATGCTCCAAGTTTTACAGATTCTACGGCAACTTGAATTGTTGCGTGACCCGATATCATGATCACAGGAATATCTTTATTAATTTTTTTAATTTTTTTTAAAAGATATATTCCATCTTTCTTTTTATCATCTAAAGAAATGTCAAGGAACACAAGATCAAAAGAATCGTTTTCTATAATATTTTCAGCTTCCTTAACTGTTCCAGCGACAATACAACTGTAGCCTTCATCTTTTAAAATACTGGATAGAAGAATTCTTATATCTTTCTCATCATCAATAATTAAAATTTTCTTCATAAGTATTTGTTAAAGGTAAAATGAATATTTGCACCATTTTCACTGTTATAAAAATTAATATTCCCCTTGTGTTCAAAAATAATTTTAGAAACAATGGACAGGCCAAGACCAGATCCATTTTGTTTAGTAGTAAAGTAAGGTTCTGAAATATTTGACATCTGATCAAGCTCAAAACCAACTCCATTATCCTGAAATAAAAAATCAACACTATTGTCATTGCCCTGTATCAATACTTCTATTTTTCCTTTGTTTTCATTTTTTTCAACTATAGATTCAACGCTGTTCTTAATCAGATTGGTAAAAAGTCTAAATGTTTGATTTTTATCACATTTAATCACATTATTTTTTAAACTAGAATTTATGGTTATCGATATTTGCTTGTAATTAGTTTTGTAAGGCAATGCTGCCCTCTCGATAAGATCAATAATATTAGTGTCTGAAAATTCAGGATCTGGCATTCTAGCAAATTCAGAAAAAGAATTTAGAAGATTGGTAATCTCAGAAATTTGCAAATTTATAGTTTTTATATGATCTTCAAATAAAGTCTTATCTTCTACTATTTGTTTTTTAAATTTAGAGTCTATTCTATCCAAAGAAAGTTGAATTGGCGTAAGAGGGTTTTTAATTTCATGTGCTAATTTTTTGGCAATTAATTTCCAAGCCTCGTAGCGACCTTCTTGAGATTTTTTTGTTTGATCATCCTTTATCCGTTTAATCATGTTATTAAAAGTTGTGTACAATTGAGAAAAATCGGAATCTAAATTTTCATTTTTTAAATGAATGCTATAGTTTCCTTTTTCTATTTCGGATGAGGCATTAAAAAGATAAGTTAGCGGTTTTGAAATATAGCTAGAGAGATTAATCGAAATAATACTTGCAACAAATATTAGTAAAAGAGTAATAATTATATAAATAATCATAAAGGTTATTTGAAGATTAAAAATGTTACTTTTTATATTAAAATAATATTCAGAAACTTTTCCTGTTTTTTTAATATAATTTACTATTTTAGGATCCACATCTTGAATTATATATAAAAAAGAATTTTTAAATCCTCGTAACTTGACCATTCCATATGTTTTATTTGTGTAAGCACTGGATATAATTACAGGTTTTCCTTTTTTCGCTGCTGTCAAAATATAAACATCTGGTTTATTAAATTCTTTAATATCAAGCCTTGGATTCTTGTGGGTAAGTGTTCCCTTGTCAGATACTATAAAGATATTTTTAATAGACCTTACATTGCTCTGAATCTGAATGTATTTTTCAAAGTCTTTATTGTTGCCAATCAATCTTTTGCTACTTCTACTAAAATCGTTTGCAATTAATAATATGTCTTTACTAATAGACGACTGATGCTCGCGTAAATATTCCTTAGCTATTTCAACGGAGTTTGTAACTGTTTCATTAATTTTTTTATCAAACCATTTTTCGATACTATAATTAAAAATTAAAAGTGAAAATATTGCAATAACGATACCTGGTATGGCAGATAAGGAAATAAAATAAATTAAAAACTTTTTTTTGGTGTTAGTTCCAATTAAATTTGAATTCTTTCCCCCCGTAAAAAGTCTAAAGAGTTTAAAGATTAGAAAAGATAAAAAAATTGATAAAAGTGCTAAATTAATTATTAAAAGAATTTGGATATTCAAGGGATTGAGGTCAAGAAATCCTTTTCCAGCAAAAGTTTGGATCGTTAAAAAACCTACCAACAAGGATAAAAAAGTGATAAATCCAATCAGATAATTCATGTTTAATTTTTTAAAATTCATAAAATGTCTTTAGGCGCTATAATTGTTGCTGGTGGTGATAGCAAAAGATTTGCTAGCAAAATACCTAAGCAATTTAATATTATTAATGATGATATAGTTATAAATCATAGTATTAAAAAATTTTTAAAAAATAAAAAAATCTCAAAGGTAATAATAGCAGTAGATAAAAAAAGTTACATTAAATTTGAAAAATTAATTATAAAAGACAAAAAAATTATAATAGTAAATGGTGGAAAAACCAGGGCTCTCTCTGTCAAAAATGGTCTAAAAATTGCAAATACTCACCGTTTAACCAAGATACTGATTCACGATGCTGCCAGACCTTATTTTTCAGAGAAGATGATAAACGACCAAATAAATTTGTTAAAAAAATTCAATGCAATTATTCCAGCTATTGGATCTTCAGATACTATTATTTATGGAAATAAAATTATTCCTAGAAATGAAGTTTTTCAAATACAGACACCTCAGGCTTTTGATTTAGGATTGATTTACAATCTACACAAATTAAATAAAGACAAAAATGTAACAGACGACTCTAGTTTATTTTTAAGAAATAATTTACCCATAAAAATTACTAAAGGTGAAATTACTAATAAAAAAATAACCTATATCAGAGATATTCCAGTCAAAACTTTTCATGGTATAGGTTACGATATTCATGAAATGATAAAGGGTCGCAAATTAATAGTAGGTGGAGTTTTGGTGCCATCTAAAATGGGGCCCATGGGTCATTCTGATGGTGATAGTTTATTGCATGCATTAATTGATAGTTTTTTAGGTGCTATAAAAAATGGAGACATAGGAACTTTATTTCCCAATATTAATAAATTCAAAAATGTTAAGTCTTCTTTGCTTCTAAAAAAAGTAATTATAATGTTGAATGAAAAAAAAATTAAAATTGATTCAATTGATTTAAACATAATTTTACAAAGTCCTAATTTAGGAAAATATAAAGAAAAAATAAGAAATAATCTTTCAAAGTTATGCAAACTAGATAGAAACAAAATTAACATAAAAGCAAAAACAACAGATCGATTGGGTATTATAGGAGAGAATAAAGCCTTGGCTTGTGAAGTTTTATCTGTACTAAGGTATGATCAATAAATTTTTATTATCTATTTTAACAATGTTTGGAATTGGATATTCAAAATACGCTTCGGGAACAGTTGCATCTTTTGTTACTTGTGTAATTTTTTACTCATTATATTCAGTTGGGTATTTAGAAAGCAGAGGTATTTATCTTATCTGTATAATTATCATAATATTTTTTCTTTCTATTTTGCTAATAGATAAATTTTCAGATGTCTTTGATGAAAAAGATGCAAAAGAGATTGTAATAGATGAATTTGTTGGACAGAATATACCACTTTTTTTTCTTTTGTTTATTCCATTAAATACAGCCACTTATAATAAAGACTTTATGATTTTAATTGTTCTGTCATTTATTTTTTTTAGATTTTTTGATATTTTAAAACCCTACCCTATTAATTTAATTGATAAAAAAATGAAAAATGGATTAGGTGTTATGTTGGATGATGTAATTGCAGGTATATTTTCTGCTCTATTAATTTATATGGTTACATTGATATGGCCTTAAAGCTTCCTAATAAAATTGTTAAAATTCTACAAAGGAGAAGGATAAAGATATCTTTAGCAGAATCTTGCACTGGAGGTATGCTATCCAGTCAAATAACATCTGTGAAGGGAGCTTCCAAAATATTCGGCCTTGGTATTGTTTCTTATTCCAATCAATCAAAAATTAAAACTTTAAGAGTTCCAAAAAAAACTATTCTTAAATTTGGTGCTGTCAGCAAAGAATGTTGTCTATCTATGGCTAGAAATATTCAGAAAATAAGCAAGTCAGATATATCCTTGTCTATAACGGGTATTGCAGGACCTGATGGCGGGACTATAAAAAAGCCTGTTGGATTAGTATATATTGGTATCTGTAAGAAATCTAAAATTAATTTTAGAAAATATTTTTTTAATAGTAAGTTAAACAGAGCGCAAATTCAGAAGAAAACTTGTATGAAAGCCTTAAAGCTTATTGAGGAATTTCTTTAGGTCAATTTATCTTTTGCACGATCCTCAAAAGAGGAAAGAATTTTTTCAAAACCTATATCAAAGAATTTACTAAACATTGAGTTGAAAAGAAGATTATTTAATTCTATTTCTATAAAAAAATTAACCTCGCATGAATATTTATCAATTTCTTTAAATGACCATATATTTGATAATTTTTTGATAGGGCCAGATAATGGCTTAACAATAATTTCAGATTTTTTTTTATCAAAAAAAACTTCACTAGTATAAGTATCTGCAATCAACTTATAGCCTATCTCTAAATCTGCATGAATTATTTTTTTTGCATTGTCTTCATCAATTTTTAAAATCTTAGAGCTTTTGCACCAAGGTAAAAATTCATTATAACTATCAATATCTAAAACTAATTCTATTAAATCGTTCTTGGGAAAATTAAATTTTTTTACAACTTTTTTTATTGGCAATTTTCTATTCCAGATTTTCTGTTTGCCTGCAAGACAGCAAAATCTTCTTCTGCATGATAACTAGATCTTGTCAGTGGACTAGATGAAACCATCAAAAATCCCTTTGAATAAGCAATTTCTTTGTAGGTTTCAAACTCATCGGGTGTGATGAATTTTTTTATAGGATGGTGCTGCGGTGTAGGTTGCAGATATTGGCCGATAGTTATGAAATCTACATTAGCACACCTCAGATCGTCCATCACTTGACACAATTCATCTTTAGTTTCTCCGAGACCAACCATTAGCCCAGATTTAGTAAAAATTTCAGGATTGTGAATTTTTACATTAGCTAGTAAGTTTAATGATTGAAAATACCTAGAACCAGGTCTGACCTTTAAATACAAGCTGGGGACAGTTTCTAGGTTGTGATTAAAAACATCAGGATTAGAATCTACTACAATTTTGTAGGAATCTTTTTTTCTCAAAAAATCAGGCGTTAATATTTCAACGGTTGTGTTGCTGTTAAGTGACTTTATAGAAGTAACCACATTAGCGAAATGAAGTGCTCCTCCATCATCTAGATCATCTCTATCGACTGATGTTATAACTACATGGTTAAGATTAAGCTCTTTAACTGAATTTGCAATTTTTTGAGGCTCTTGCAAATCCACCTTATTCGGTATACCTGTTTTTACATTGCAGAAAGCACATGCTCTAGTGCATGTATCTCCCAAAATCATAAATGTTGCATGTTTTTTTGACCAGCATTCCGAAATATTAGGACAGCCAGCTTCCTCACATACAGTCACTAAGTTCTTATCTTTAATAATTTTCTTAGTTTCTGCAAATACACTTGAATTACTTATTTTAACTCTTATCCAAGAAGGTTTTTTTTGGATAGGATTGTATTCTTTATTAACTTTTTCTGGATGACGTAATTTGCTCATAATTATTTAATTAGATAAAGCTTTTCTCCAGGTTTTCCTAGAACAAAAAGCTTCCTGTATAAATAGTCTAAATAATCTAAATTAATAGTTTCCTTTAAAAGCATTGAATTTTTTAATCTGAAAGAATCTAGATTTGAGGTGATTTTTTTTTCTTCTACTGTTTTTTCTACAAGTAAGTTATTTTTTTTTACGTACGAGAAATAACCCCTTTCTCCATCCAGTAAATTGATAAAAATGTATAAAAAAATAAATAAATTAATCAAAAAAAATTTGTGAAGATTTAAGTAAGCTGAAATTTTTTTCATTTAAATATTTGCCATTACAATTTTGTCTTTGTTGGTATCCTCAACTCTTAAAATACGATTGTACTTAGCAACTCTCTCAGATCTGGCCAAAGAACCAGTTTTAATCTGGTTAGAATTTGTTGCAATGGCCAAATCAGCTATAAAAGTATCCTCAGTATCTCCAGATCTATGAGAGATAATAGTATTGAATAAATTTTTTTGAGCCAAGTTTATTGTATCAAGCGTCTCTGTCACAGAGCCTATCTGATTTACTTTAATTAAAATTGCATTTGCTGACTTGTCTTGAATTCCTTTTTGCAATCTTGTCTTATTAGTAACAAACAAATCATCCCCTACTACCTGAACTCTATCTCCAATTTTTTTAGTGAGTTTATTCCATGTGCCCCAATCATCCTCAAATATAGGATCTTCTATAGACTTTATTGGATACTTAGATGTGATTTTTTCATAAAAGCTTATCATCTCGTCAGGGGTGCTACTTTTATTGTTTTCTATATTGTAGAATTTCCCATCATAAATTTCATTAGCAGCGACATCTAAACATAAATTGAAATCTGAACCTGGTGTAAAGCCTGCACGCTCAATAGATTCGACGATATAATCCAAAGCTTCTTCGTCACTATTTAAAGATGGAGCAAACCCGCCTTCATCACCGACATTAGTGCTAAGTTTTTTTTCAGTAAGAATTTTTTTTAAATTTTGTATAACCAAAAAAGACATACGCATACATTCAGAGAAATTTTTTGCTCCATCGGGTCTAATCATAAATTCTTGAATTTGCAAAGAGTTGTTGGCATGAGCCCCACCATTAATAATATTTAACATGGGATAAGGAAGGGAAAATTTTTTATCTTTGCTAATGTGTTCATATATTTCTATTTTTTGGGATTGTGCTGCTGCTTTACAACATGCAATTGAGACGGCTAGTATGGCGTTTGCTCCCAAGTTTGATTTGTTAGATGTTCCATCAAGATCAATCATTATTGCATCTATTTTTTCTTGCTCTAACGCTGAAATATTTTTTACGGCTGGAAATATTTTATTGCTAATGTTTTCAACGGCCTTCAAAACACTTTTGTTTAAATATTTTTTATTTTCATCTCTTAGTTCATGAGCCTCATGAGTTCCTGTTGAAGCTCCCGATGGAACTATAGCAAATCCATGGCTTCCGTCTTCTAAGATTATTTCAGCTTCCACTGTAGGAAAGCCTCTACTGTCGTAAACCTGTCTACCTTTAATAAAATTTATTTTGGACATTGTAAAAATTATTTTTTAACGATTGAGTCTATTTTTTTTAATTTTTTTAACAAAGATTCTAATTTATTAATATTTACCATATTGGCTCCATCTGAAGGAGCACGATCTGGATTTTCATGTGTTTCGATAAAAATGGCAGCAACTCCAATTGCAACTGCGGCTTTTGAAAGAGGCTCAACAAACTCTCTTTGGCCACTACTTGCTGTTCCTTTACCCCCAGGTTGTTGCACCGAGTGTGTAGCGTCAAAAATAACAGGATAACCTAATTTTACCAAGGTGGGTATGGCTCTAAAATCAGAAACTAAAGTATTATAACCAAAACTAACTCCTCTTTCTGTAACTAAAATATTATTATTTCCAGAGTTTTTAATTTTATTCACAACATTGCCCATGTCCCACGGTGCAAGAAATTGACCTTTTTTTATATTAATAATTTTTTTTGTCTTTGCTGCTGCGATTAATAAATCTGTTTGTCTGCACAAAAAAGCTGGTATCTGCAAAATATCAACGTACTTGGAAACTAAGGAGCATTGTTCTGGAGTGTGCACATCTGTCAATATAGGTACTTTGAATTTTTTTTTAATTTCGTCAAATATTAACAAAGACTTGGCAAGACCTAAACCTCTTTTTCCTTTAAGACTAGTTCGGTTAGCTTTGTCAAAAGATGTTTTGTAAATAAAGTTAATTTTAAGTTTTTTTGTTATTTTTTGAATTTTTTCAACCATTTTAAAGGCATGAGTCCTACTCTCAAGCTGACAGGGACCGGCAATTAGAGTGAATGGAAGATTGTTTCCAATTTTAAAATTAGAGATGTTTATATTTTTTTGTTTCATTTATTTTTTTTTGCAGCAGCAATAAATGAAGAGAATAAAGGATGTGGTAACAAAGGTCTAGATTTAAATTCTGGATGAAATTGGACAGCTATAAACCATGGGTGTTTTTTAATTTCTATTGCTTCTGGTAACTTGTTATCAGGAGATATTCCCGAGAAAGACATGCCCTTCTCTTCAAATTTTTTTTGGTAGTTAATGTTAACTTCGTACCTATGTCTATGTCTTTCGTTAATATTTCTGGATTTGTAAATTTTTTTAATCAAACTAGATTCCTTAAGTCTGGCCGGATAAAGACCCAAACGCATCGTACCACCTAAATTTTTAGAAGTACCTTTTTGAACTTTTCCATTTTTGCTCCATTCATCAATTAAACCTACAATTGGTATACATTGTTTTGAAATTTCAGTTGAGCTAGCTTTCTTTATTTTAAGCACATTTCTTGCAAACTCAATTACTGCCATTTGCATACCAAAACATATACCTAGAAAAGGTATTTTATTTTTTCTTGCGTAGCTAATTGCTGCTATCTTACCCTCCGTTCCTCTTTTACCAAATCCACCAGGAATTAAAATGCCATTAACACCAGCCAATTTCTTTTTAACTTCTGATACCTTTAGATAATCTGACTCTATTCGTATCAGATTTATTTTTACATTATTTTTAATCCCTCCGTGAGTTAACGCCTCATCTAATGATTTGTAGGCATCTTTAAGATTTACATACTTACCTATAATAGCAATGTTGACAGAATTTTTGGAAGACAGAACTGTCTTGGTAATTTTTTTCCAAGGCAGAAGGTTTGGTTGTCTTTTAGATTTTATTTTAAAATAATTTAAAACTTGCTGATCTAATTTTTCTTTATAAAAACTAATTGGCGCTTCATAGATAGTTTTTACATCAATAGTTTCAATTACATTTTTGATAGAGACATTGCAAAAAAGAGATATTTTTTTTCTTTGGCCAATAGGAATTGGTCTTTCACACCTGCATATAATTATATTTGGTTGTATGCCTAGCGCTCTCAGTTCTTTAACAGAATGCTGAGTGGGCTTGGTTTTAATTTCATCCGATGCTTTCATGTATGGCACTAAAGTTAAATGAACAAATAAAGATCTGTTAGATCCTACATCGATAGAAAACTGTCTAATGGCCTCTAAAAATGGCAAACTTTCAATGTCACCTACTGTTCCTCCAATTTCACAAATAACAAAATCTTCATCCTTAATATCTTTTTTAATAAAATCTTTAATTTCATTGGTAACATGGGGAATGACCTGAACTGTTTTGCCTAAATACCGGCCTCTTCTTTCTTTTTTTAAAATATCGCTATAAATTTTTCCCGTAGTAACATTGTCAGATTGTTTTGCAGAAATTCCACTAAATCTTTCATAATGACCAAGGTCCAAATCAGTTTCAGCACCATCATCGGTTACAAATACTTCTCCATGCTGGAAGGGACTCATTGTTCCCGGGTCAATATTTAAATAAGGATCTAATTTTCTTAATCGAACTTTATAACCTCTTGATTGCAGCAGGTATGCCAGTGATGCTGATGATAAACCTTTTCCTAAAGATGAAACCACGCCTCCAGTAACGAATATGTAACGAGCCATGGAAGAATGTTATAAAACATTTGCTCTAGAAACTAAAGCTTAATTATTTGGCAGAGGGAATTTGCGGTGTCTTATTCTTTTCTTCTATTTTCTCTATTTTATCAATAATGGAGCCAGTTGGTTTGTCCTTTTTGTGAATGATAGTTAAGGAAATACTGGTAATAATAAAAAAAATAGCCATCACGGAAGTAAATTTGGTCAAGAAGTTAGAAGCAGATCTTGAAGACATCAATGCACTATCTCCAGTGCCAATTCCTAATGCGCCACCTTCTGAACTTTGCATTAGAACTGAACCAATTAGAAGTACCGCTATGACAACGTGAATTATAAGAATTATATTTTCCATTGAGATGCTAATTATAATAATTCTTAATAATTTCAATGAAATTCTTTGCTTTTAAAGAAGCTCCACCAACCAAATAGCCAGAACAGGCCTTAATAGATCTTAAATCTTTAATATTTGCAGCGTTCACAGATCCTCCATAAAGAATTTTTGGGGATTTAATTTTAAAATTTTTTTTTAAATAGTTATTTAAAAATAAAAATGTTTTTTCGAGGTATTCTGACGAAGGAACAAGTCCTGTTCCTATAGACCAAACTGGCTCGTAGGCAAATATTATATTATTAAAATTTATTTTTCTAGATACAGATCCTATAATTTGTTTTTTCAAAACTGCTAAGGACTGGTTCTTTTTTTTTTGGCTCAAGGTTTCTCCCATGCAAAAAATTATTTTTAATTTCGTTTTATCTGCATTTAGTATTTTGTTTTTAATCATCAAAAAGCTATCGCCAGAAGATCTTGATTCCGAATGACCCAAAATTACATATTCAGCTCCACTAGTTTTTGCCATGGAAGCACTAATAGATCCTGTAGCTGCACCAAAGCTCAAACTTGTATTGGATATATTTTGAGCACCGAATTGAATATTATTATTAGCATTTTTTTTACTAAAATATGTGAGCAAAGGTAAGGGAGGACAAAAAATAATAGATTTTTTATATTTTTTTAAATTTTTATTTAAAAAAACTCCAACTTTACTGACTTCTTTGAAATTAAATGAAGTTCCATTCATTTTCCAATTTGCAACAAACATAGTACTTTTCAAAGACATAAAGACTTTTTTAATCTATTAATCTTTATTTTTAAACTAAATAAATATGAAACATAAATTAGTAGCATTATCCAAGAGCATACTTGTTAAATTGTTGATTGTTATAATAATCGCAGTTTTTGCCTTATGGGGCGTCGGAGACATGTTTAGTGCGGGCAAAACCAATGTAGTTGCAGAGGTTTCTGGAAAAAATATATATTCTGAAGATTATGTGAATCAATTGAGGAATGGTTTGCAATCTAAGAATTATCAAAATGTATCCGATGCTATTAAAGATAATCTTCACATACAAATCTTGAATCAATTGATTGCCGAAAAAATATTTGAAATTTATGCTGAAGAAGAAAAAATAATAATAAATGATAAAACCTTATCAAATTTTATAAAAAATATTCCAGAATTTTCTAAAAATGGAAAGTTTTCAAGAACTGAATATGAAAAATATCTCCTAAAAAATCAGATTGATAGCTACTCTTTTGAAACAAGTTTTAAAAAAAGTTTATTAAAAAAACTAATTGTAGAAAGTCAAAATTTAGACTCCATATCAACTTCATACCATAAGACAAAAGTAAAAAACTATTTTGAGAAAAAAATTTCTATAAGCTATATAAACCTAGAGGATCTCTATGAAGATATCGATATAACGGAAAAAGAGATTTTAGATTACCACAAAAAAAACCCTAGCTACTCCAATGAACTAAGAAGCATAAAGTACGCAATCATAAACCAAAATAAAGAAGCAAATCAAAGTTCAGACTTATTTTTCAAAAATATTTCAGATATAGAAAATCAGGTTTTGTCTAACAAAAACTTTGATGACATAGCAACTCAGTTTTCTCTTAATGTGAAAAAGAGTGGCTTGTTTAATAAAGACGGGCTCATTAAAAATTCCCTTAAGACAACAGTCTTAGACAAAAGTATTGTTCAAAAAGCATTTTATCTTAATGATCAAATCACTTCAGAGTTAATTGAAATTAAGGGTAGCTTTTATTTAATTGGAATTAACGAGATCGTAAAGAAAAAGCCCCTAACATTAAATGAAAAAATTAAAAAAGATATCATAAATAAAATTAAAAAAAAGAATATTGACAGTAAAGCCAATTCTTTAAATAACAAAATTAAAGAAGAAAATATATTTAATCAGCTTGTTTCAAAAAAAACAAAATTTGTTAAGCAGCTTGAGTTAAAAAACAGACTAGAAGAAAATAAAACCTTTTCTCCAAATCAAATTCAAGAAATATTTAGTTTAAAAAAAAATGAATCATTGCTGCTAAAAGGTTCAAAAAACTATCTAATTAAAGCTATTGATGCTTCCTATGATCGGACCAAATCTAACGATGAGATGGATAAACTTTATGAAAGACAGGTAACAATAAGTTTTGATGAGCAAATAATGCAATCTTTTGATAAATTTCTAAATAACAAATATAAAGTAAAGATTAATCAAAAAGTTTTAGATAGAATAACAAACTCTTTTTAATGCTACAGTTTAGTAATTACAAATCTTACAAAGATAATTTTAAAAAAAACAAAATATCTCTAGTTTACTCCACGGAACACAAATCAAAGCCATCTAAAATTGAGACTTTAATAGAAAATATTCTAACTAAGAAAAATAGTTTCATATTTGAATCAGTTGAAAAAGCTATTCATCGTGGACGTTATACCATTTTTGGATATGACTCAGATAAAATATACGAAGTTAAAAACAACTCACTGTTCGTAAATAAAAAAAGAATTACAACAACCAATGTCTACTCCTATTTAAAGAAACTAATAAAGAGTTTTGATTACGATTTACCAAAAAATTTACCTCCTATGGCTTTAATGCTAGTTGGTTATTTTGGCTATGACACCATAAGATTTGTAGAAAAGATTCCAAATCAAAATAAAGATGATCTTAAAATACCAGATATTAGGCTACAAAGACCCAAAAAAATTATTATTCATGATAACTTTAAAAAAAAACTTTTTTTTATATCTTGTGAATACAATTTAAAAAAATGTTCTGAATCAAATTATAATAAAAATATTAAAGAATTAAAAAAAATTATCGAAGATTCTTCTAAAGAAATAACCGCTCGAAAAAATAAAAAAAAATTAAAAAAAATAATAATAAAAAGCAACACTTCAAAGAAACAGTTTAAAAAAAATGTTTCTATTGCAAAAAAACACATAGAATTAGGTGATATTTTTCAAGTAGTTTTGAGCCAACGATTTGAAGCCAATCTTCAAAAAAAACCTTTAGAAATATATAAAAAAATTAGAAAAACTAACCCTTCTCCTTTTTTATACTTTATTAACTATAATGATTTTCAAATTGTTGGCAGTAGTCCTGAAATCTTAGTTCGTGTCAAAGACAATAAGATTACTATCAGACCTATAGCAGGAACAAGACCTAGGGGAAAAAATAAACAAAAAGATAATTCTTTGCAAAAAGAGCTTTTGGCTGACCCTAAAGAAATTTCCGAACATTTAATGCTCCTAGATCTTGGCAGAAATGATGTTGGTAAATTCTCAGAAACGGGTACGGTTAAAGTTGATAGTCAGTTCAAAATTGAAAAATACTCTCATGTAATGCATATTGTCTCAAATGTTACAGGAACTCTTAAAAAAAACTCTTCTTTAATTGACGTTTTAATGTCTGGGTTTCCAGCTGGAACCGTTTCTGGAGCTCCAAAAATTAGAGCTATGGAAATAATAGATAGTCTTGAAAAAAGTAAGCGTAAACTTTACGCTGGTGGTATTGGCTACTTTTCTCCAAAAAATAATATGGATACCTGCATAGCTTTAAGAACTGCTATTGTGAAAAATAAAAAAGTTTACATTCAGGCTGGCGCTGGAATAGTGGCGGATAGTAATCCCGAAAAAGAATATCAAGAAACATTAAATAAAGCTAAAGCGTTAATTGAAGCATCTAAATAATGATTAAAATTTTCCTCATAGATAACTATGACAGTTTTACATACAATGTATTTCATTATTTTTCTGAACTAGGTTGCAATGTAACCGTTGCTAGAAATGATAAATTTAAAATTAACCAATTAAAAAAATTTGACAAAATTGTAATTTCCCCTGGTCCAGGAAATCCTGACAATGCAGGTCTCTGCTTGGAAGTTGTTGATCAATATTTTAAAAAAAAACCAATTTTTGGTATCTGTCTAGGTCATCAAATAATAGCACAAGCTTTTGGTGGAAAAATTATTAAAGCAAAAAAAATAATGCATGGAAAAACAAGTAGTATAAAAACCTTTTCATCAAAAATTTTTACTAATATACCAAAGCTCATTATAGCAACTAGATATCATAGCCTAGTAGCTGATCCAAAAAAAATACCAGCTTCACTAAAAGTTACAGCCATGACTGATAATAATGTGATAATGGGTTTGTCGCATAGAAAATTTGATGTACATGGGATACAATTTCATCCTGAAAGTATTAAAACTACATTTGGAAAAAAAATTATAAAAAATTTTTTAAAAAACTAATTATTTATATGAATTACGAGGAATTAATAAAAAAACTAGCTGATAAGAAAAATTTAACTATAGGCGAAACACAATTTTTATTTCGCAAGATAATGAACTCTGAATATAATGATGAACAGATTAGTACTATTCTGTTAGGCTTGGCTGATAAAGGTGAAGTCTCTGACGAAATAACCGGTGGAGCTTCTATATTAAGAGAAAAATCTTTAAAAGTAACTTTGGAAGAAGATGTTCTAGACATGTGTGGTACAGGCGGAGATGGAAAACACACTTTAAATATCTCGACTGCCGCATCTATTGTGCTTGCTAGTATGAATATAAATGTAGCAAAGCATGGTAATAAAGCTTTAACCTCGAAGTCTGGGTCAGCTGATGTATTGGAAAAACTCAACATCGATATATTAAAAAATCCAGAACAGGTAAAAAAAAACATTCATGAACATCAGTTTGGATTTATGTTTGCGCCGCACTACCATTCAGCAATGAAAAATGTTGCTGGTGTAAGGAAAAAATTAGGCAGAAGAACAATATTTAATCTACTTGGGCCACTCTGTAACCCTGCTAATGCAAAATTTCAGTGTATTGGTATCTATGCTAAAGAACTATTGAACGCTTATTCTGAGAGCGTTTTAAAATTAGGGGCAAAAAAAGCTTGGGTTTTTCATAGCCATGATGGTCTTGATGAAATCTCTATTTTTGCAAAAACAGAGGTAATTGAAATTAATAAGAAAGACCTAAAGAAATTTACAATTGAACCAAGTGATTTTTTAGAAAAAAATTATGAATTTAAAGATATAGTTGGTGGTGATGCAGAATACAACGCAAGTAAAATTATTGAGCTGTTTGAAGGAAAAGAAAGCGCATTTTTAGAGATTGTTTCCTTGAATAGTGCAGCTGGATTAGTAGTTATGAATCAAGAAAATGATCTTTTGACTGCTTATAAAAAAGTCAAAAGTCATATTCTTAATGGTTCAGTGATGAAGAAATACAAAGAATTAAAAATATGAATATATTAGATGAAATTATAGTTAGAAAAAAATTAGAGATAATTGAAGATAAAAAAAAACTTCCTCTAAGTGAAGTAAAAAATTCTATTAATAAGAATGATTTCAATTTTAAAAAACAGCTAAATAGATTTAAAGAACAGAATAAAATTGCAATTGTAGCAGAGGTGAAAAAAGCTAGTCCTTCTAAGGGAGTGTTTGTTAATGACTTTGATCACCTTAGTATTGCAAAACAATATTTTGAATCAGGTGCCGCATGCCTATCCATTCTAACTGAAAAAAATTATTTTCTTGGTAGTAAAAGATATCTACAGGATATTAAAAAAAAAATTAACCTACCTATTCTTTGTAAAGATTTTTTTATTGACCCTTATCAGGTGTACGAAGCTTCTATGATTGGAGCAGATTGTATTTTAATTATTCTAAAATCATCTAGTGATGAACTGGTTTTAAATCTCTACGATGCTGCTATGGAGTGCGGTTTGGATTGTATTATTGAGGTTCACGATAAGGATGAAATGGAACGTGCAATCAAATTTGAAAATGCAATCATAGGAATTAACAACAGGAATTTAAAAAGTTTTGAAACAGACTTGAAGACAACAGTAAATATTTGCAATACTTTCAATCTGGGTGAAAAAACATTGATTTGCGAAAGTGGCATTAATAACAAAGAAGATATCAACTATATTTTTGAAAAAACCAAAATTTCAAATTTTCTTGTCGGTGAATCACTTATCAAATCATCTTCAATTTATGATAAAATGAAAGAATTGATAGCCTAGAATTGTTGTATACCAACAATAATAATCTATTGTAAAAAATTAAGAACACTTGTAGAACATATTTGTACAGGTTTTGTTCTATGCTTACTAAAAAACAAAAAAATTTATTAGTTTATATCAACGAGAAGTTGAAAAGTGATGGTGTCTCACCTTCTTACGATGAGATGAGAAAGTCGCTATCATTGAAGTCAAAATCTGGGATTCATAGACTTATTTCTGCTTTAGAAGAGCGTGGCTTTATTAAAAGACTAGCTCACAAAGCAAGAGCGTTAGAAGTAGTAAAGCTTCCTGAAAATGCTAGCGCAAAAGACCTTTTTAACAATTTTACCCCAAGTTTGATCAAGGGTGGACTTGACGATGTTAAAAAAACAAAAGAAAACTTTATTCCTTTAATTGGAAAAATTGCAGCGGGCTTACCTATTGAAGCAATCGAGGAGCACCATCAGGATATACCGTGTCCTCCTGGAACAAAAAACCCAGATGATTTTTATGCATTGAAAGTAGAAGGAGATTCTATGATCGACGCGGGAATTCATGATGGAGATACTGTAATAATTAAAAAAACAAGCACTGCAGAAAATGGAAAAATTGTAGTGGCTTTAATTGATAATCACGAAGCTACTCTAAAGAGGTATCGAAAGAAGTCTAATGCAATCGCTCTTGAAAGTGCCAATCCAGCGTATGAAACTAGAATATTCGGACCTGAAAGAATAAAAATTCAAGGCGTTTTAAGCTCTCTTTATAGAAACTTTTAATCAGTTAGTGTAAACAACACTACTGATGAATAATAAAATTATAGTCCGATTCGCACCTTCTCCTACCGGTCCTTTGCACATAGGAGGCGCACGTACTGCTCTATTCAATTGGCTTTTTGCAAAAAACCATAAGGGAAAATGTCTATTAAGAATTGAGGACACCGACAAAGAAAGGTCAAAAAAAAAATATGAAAAACAGATTTTAGACACTTTGAAATGGCTAGGTATCCATCCAGATGAAAAACCATTTAGTCAAAGTTTAAACTTAAAAAAACATATAGAGATTGCCGAGACGTTGCTTAAAAATAATAACGCTTACAAGTGCTACTGTACCACAGAAGAATTAGAGCAAGAAAAAAAAAGTTTTAGAGAAAAAAATTTACCATATATTTATAGTAGAAAATGCCGAAGCAAAGGAGAGGCAAAAGGACCTTTCATAATAAGATTCAAATCAAATCAAACTGGAACAGAAGAATT
>VTPO01000018.1 GCA_008638205.1 Pelagibacteraceae bacterium
GTAATAGATTTTCCTCTTGGAGCAAAATCCTTTTCTATCATTCTTGATCCGTGATTCTGCAATATTTTACTATCTGCAAATCCTCCTGCTACTGCTTTAATAAAATTTTTTGGATTGGCTCCAACTTTTTCACAAAGAATAATAGCTTCCGCAACAGCTCCTATGGTTACTCCGACAATGATTTGGTTGCATAGTTTTGCTACCTGTCCACTTCCTGCTGGGCCTACTAAAGTAGGATTGCCCATGGTTTTTAAAATATCTTTTACTCTATCAAATATTTTATTGTCACCTCCAGCCATAATGGCTAAGCTTGCTGATTTAGCTCCCTCAGGTCCTCCTGAAATAGGGGCGTCTATAAAGTTTATTTTTTTTTCTTTTAAAATATTGTAAAATTTGTTTGCACTTTCGTACTTAGTGGAGCTAGTATCTACGAATATACTTCCTTGGCTCAATAGATCTTTGTTAATAATTTCATTAATTATTTTTTCAACAGCAGCATCATCGGGTAATGATGTTATAATTACAGTTGCATCTGTAATTGCCTCATTTAAAGAATTACAAATAGCGATGTTTTTATTATTTTTTAGGTCATCCATTTTGGATAGGGTTCTATTAAAAGCCCTAATCTTGTAGCCACCTTTAGAAAGGTTTTTAACCATAGGCAAGCCCATCAATCCAGTACCAATAAATGCTACATTGATTTTTGGATCTGACATTTAGCCTGAAATACCTAAGTGAGTATACTTGATATTAAGATAATCCTTAATTGCTTCCGAGCCACCTTCTCTGCCGTAGCCACTTTGCTTAATTCCTCCAAATGGAGTTTCTGCAAAAGGAACAAATGGGGTATTAATTGCAACCATTCCTGTTTCCAGAGCATCTGAAGTTTTGTGTGCTTTCTCCATAGAATTAGTAGCGACATAAGCGGCTAAACCTGCATCATGATTGTTAGCTCTTTCAATTACTTCGTCAAAATCTTTAAAAGAAAGAATTGGAGACAAGGGACCAAAAGGTTCTGTGGTCATAATTTTAAAATCATCTTTCACATTGTCAAAAACTGTAGCTTCATAAAAATAACCTTTATTAAATTCCGCAGGTCGTTTTCCTCCACACAAAACTTTAGCCCCTTCTTTTTTAGTATGCTCTACTAGCTCCTCAATTTCGTTTAATCTTTTTTGAGTAGTGATTGGACCTAGGTCGGTATTGTTATCTAATCCACTTCCTATTTTCAGTTTTAATGTTTTTTCTACAAATAGTTTTGTGAATTCTTCTTTTTTACTTTCGTGAATAAAAAATCTACTAGGAGAAATACAAACCTGTCCAGTATTTCGGTATTTTGCCATGATTGCCATATCAGTTGCTTTTTGTATATTAGCATCATCATGAACAATAAAAGGTGCGTGACCACTAAGTTCCATCGTAACTCTTTGCACTTTTTCTGCAGCTTGTTTTAAAATTATTTTTCCGACCCTAGTGGATCCTGTGATTGATATTTTTTTTACAATATCTGATGATAGAAGCTGAGAAGAAATAGAGGAAGGATCTCCTGATAACAAATTAACTACACCAGCAGGAATTCCTGCTTCTCTTACTATATCAACTAGTTGCATAACAGAGCCTGGGGTAACCATATCAGGCTTACAAATAACTGAACAACCAGCAGCCAAAGCTGTAGATATTTTTCTCGCAGCTAAAATAGTTGGAAAATTCCATGGTGTTAAAGCAGCAACCACTCCTACAGGTTCGTATTTAATTTGAATTCTAGTGTCTGCAAACCTACTTTCTACAATCTGCCCATAAATTCTTTTTGTTTCTTCCGCATTCCACTCAAAAATATCTGCTGATGCTATGGCTTCGCCCTGCCCTTGGGCAAAAGGCTTACCCACTTCTAATGCGATCCAATTGGCAATAATATCTTTCTTATCTCTAATTAAATCGGCAATTTTTCTTATTTTTACAGAACGCTCCCAAGCAGGAGTCTTTTTCCATATCTCCAATCCTTTTTTTGCAGAATGCAAGGCTTGGTCGACATCTTTGCTTGTAGCTTTTGAGGCGCTACCTAAAATTTCTTCATTAGAAGGGTTTACCACCTCATAAACACCCCCATCCGAAGAAGGTGTCCATTTGCCATCTATAAATTGCCCAAATTTTTGATACATAAAAGCCCTGTATATAAGCAATTAATATCTAACTCAAAGTAAATTTGCTAATATAACTGTGGCTTTTAAAGCATTTACAGTGGCTTAATAAATTAATAAACAACCATGATCTTATGAGTACTGAAATTAGAGTTCCTGACATTGGTGATTTTAAAAATGTCGAAATAATCGAAGTGTTGGTAAAAGAAGGTGATCAAATCAATAAAAATGATCCTATCATCACTCTTGAAAGTGATAAATCAAGTGTGGAAGTGCCCTCCCCCTTTTCTGGAACAATATCTGAGCTAAAAATCAAAGTTGGAGACAAAATTTCTCAAGGTGATTTGGTTGGTTTTATGAGCGTTGAAGGTGAAGCTGAAAGCAAGCCTGAACCTAAAGAGAAAATCTTACCCGAAACAGAAAGAATAATTAAAGATGCTGAAGAAAATCTAAACCAAGAATCTTCATCTGGAATTGTTGAAATTCAAGTTCCGGACATCGGTGATTTTAAAGAAATTGAAATTATAGAAGTTCTTATAAAACAAGGAAATGAAATTAAAAAAGGTGATCCTATCATTACACTAGAAAGTGACAAATCAAGCATGGAGGTTCCATCTCCAATTTCTGGAACTGTTAAAGAAATAAAAGTAAAGATTGGAGACAAAGTTTCTAAGGGAAGTGTAATAGGAACTGCAGAAAGCCAGGATCACTTTTTAAAAGCAGAACATAACCAAAAAGAGAAATTAGTCGATCCAGTCTTAACTGAAACTGTATCTAAAACTCCGAGAATTGAAATTAAAAATCAAAAGATTTATACTGGAATACCAAATATTAACGATATTGATCCTGAAGAAACAAATGAATGGATTGAGTCTTTGGAAGGAGTGGTTAAAAGAGATGGGGCAGAACGAGCTCACTATTTATTAACGCAATTAATTGATCAGGCGTATATTGCTGGATCCACTATTCCATTCACTCAGAAAACACCTTACGTAAATACCATTCCCACAGAACTAGAAGCGAAGTCTCCAGGAAACCAAGAAATTGAAAAAAAAATAAGATCTCTAGTTAGATGGAATGCTGCTGCAATGGTAGTAAGAGCAAATAAAGTTTCTTCTGAACTTGGTGGGCACATTGCAACTTTTGCTTCAGCTGCCACTTTGTATGATGTTGGGTGCAATCATTTTTGGAGAGCTAAAAATGAAAATTTTTTAGGTGATATGATTTACTATCAAGGTCATGCTGCCCCTGGAATGTATGCAAGGTCTTTTCTTGAAGGAAGAATTTCTGAAGAACAATTAATTGGCTTTAGACAAGAAGCTAAAGGCGGAGGCTTGTCTTCCTATCCACATCCTTGGTTGATGCCAAACTACTGGCAGTTTCCAACTGTCTCTATGGGTCTTGGCCCAATCACAGCCATCTATCAAGCAAGGTTTATGAAGTATTTAGAAAACAGAGGCCTGATTCCACATCAAGATAGAAAAGTCTGGTGTTTTATTGGAGATGGAGAAACGGATGAGGTAGAAACTTTGGGAGCAATTGGTTTAGCCTCTAGAGAAAAATTGGATAATTTAATCTTTGTTGTTAATTGTAATTTGCAAAGATTAGATGGCCCTGTGCGTGGAAATGGAAAAATTATTCAGGAACTAGAAGGTACCTTTAGAGGTGCTGGTTGGAATGTTATTAAGGTAATTTGGGGGTCGTATTGGGATGCTTTGTTAAAAGCAGACAAGTCAGGTCTTCTAATGAAAAGAATGAATGAGTGTGTTGATGGTGAATACCAAGCGTTTAAGGCAAAGGGTGGTGCCTATGTCAGAGAAAGTTTTTTTGGTAAATATCCTGAATTAAAAAATCTAGTTTCCAATATGTCAGATTCCGATATATGGCGTCTTAATCGTGGAGGACATGATCCAAATAAAGTATATGCCGCTTATGACTCTGCTTCGAAACATAAAGGACAACCCTCTGTAATTTTAACAAAAACAATTAAAGGTTATGGAATGGGTAAATCTGGAGAAAGTATCAATACCACTCACCAACAAAAAAAATTAGGAGTGGATGATATGTTCTACTTTAGAGATAGGTTTGATATTCCATTAACTGATGCGCAGGTTGAAAATTTAGAATTTTACAAACCTGATGAAAAATCAGAAGAAATTCAATATTTAAAAGAAAGAAGAAGGTCCCTTGGTGGCTCCATACCTTCTAGATCTTCTAACGCCACTCCTGTAAAAATTGATAAATCTGTATTTGAATCTTCTTATAAGTCGTCTGGAGAAAGACAAATTTCAACTACTATGGCTTTGGTCACTATTCTTACCAAAATATTAAGAGATAAAAACACAGCTGCTAGATTGGTTCCCATTATACCTGATGAAGCAAGAACGTTTGGAATGGAAGGATTTTTTCAAAAAGTTGGAATTTATGCAAGCGAGGGTCAAAAATATGAACCTGTAGATTCTGAACAAATAAGTTCTTATAGAGAAGATAAAAAAGGACAAGTCTTAGAAGAGGGTATCAATGAGGCCGGTGCAATGTCTTCTTTTATTGCAGCTGGTACAGCTTACACTAATCACGATATTGAAATGCTACCTTTGTATATTTTTTATTCTATGTTTGGATTTCAAAGAGTTATGGATCTCATTTGGGCTGCTGGGGATTCTCAAGCAAGAGGATTTTTAATAGGAGCAACTGCTGGAAGAACTACATTGGCAGGAGAAGGCTTGCAACACCAAGATGGACATAGTTTAATTATGGCATCCATGATTCCAAATTGTGTTTCTTACGACCCTACTTATGCTTATGAACTTGCAATTATTATTGAAGATGGTTTGAGGAGAATGCATGAAAAACAAGAAAACATTTTTTATTATATTACCACTATGAATGAAAACTATATTCATCCTGAATTGCCAAATCATGTAAAAAAAGAGGATGTGTTACAAGGAATGTATTTGTTAAAAGAGTTTGAAAATCAGGGAAAAACGAAAGTTCAACTCATGGGCTCAGGTACTATTCTTAATGAAGTTTTGCAAGCAGCTGAAATCCTCAGCAATGAATATGGAATTGATTCTGATGTATGGAGCGTAACTAGTTTTAATGAGCTGAAAAAAAATGGAATGCAAGTTGAAAGAAAAAACCTACTCAATCCCACTGAAGAAAAGCAGCAATCTTTTGTAGAAAAATGTTTGGACGGAAGATCGGGTCCTATCATTGCTGCAACAGATTATATGAGAATTCATGCAGAACAGATTAGTCCTTATATAAAAGAAAGTTACTATGCTTTTGGAACGGATGGATACGGCAGAAGCGATACTAGAAAAAAATTAAGAGAGTTTTTTGAGGTTAATAAAGAATATATAGTTGCGAATACATTGAGTATTTTAGCAAAAGAGCAAAAAATAGCGTCTAAAGTTGCACAAGACGCGTTCGAAAAATATAATATTGATCAAACAAAACCGATACCAACAAAATTATAATGTCTAATGATATTTTAGTTCCTAATATTGGTGACTTTAATAATGTTGAAATTATTGAGGTTCTAATTAAAGAGGGTCAAGAAATAGAAAAGGGAGAAACTATTATTACACTTGAAAGTGATAAATCAAGTGTAGAGGTTCCTTCAAACATTTCTGGAACTGTCAAAACAGTTCATATAAAAATTGGAGACAAGGTTTCTGAAGGAAGTTTAATAGCTTCATTAGAGGGTACTATAGAATCTGGCAAAATAAATCTACCGGGTTCTGAAAGTAAAAAAAATAAAGAAAATAAAGATAAAAAAGATGAGTTAAAAAATTCAATTATTACCCAGCCTCCCACAAATGTGATTGAGGAAAAAACAGTGTCTGCCCAATCAGTTGTGTCCTATAATAATGGTGCGGGTGTTTCTGGAGCAAGTCCAAAAATTATGAAGTTTGCAAGAGAACTGGGAATTTCTGTAAATGATATTTCTGGAAGTGGTAGACAAGGAAGAGTTCTAGAGCAGGATATTAAAAATTATGTTAGTCAAAATTTAAACAAAAACAAAATTAAAGAAAATAATACTCTAAACTCAAAAACTGAAAAAGTAGATTCAGATCCTCTTCCATATCAACATAATGAATTTGGCGATGTTGATGTTCAAACGATTCCTAGAATTAAAAAAATGTCCGGTCCACACTTGGTTAGGGCCTGGAATACAATTCCACATGTAACTCAACACGACGAGCTAGATATTACAGAAATGGAAAGCTTTAGAAAAGGATTGGTAGACTTAAATACAAGAGAAAAAATTTCAATTACACCATTGGCTTTTATGATGAAAGCTTTAGTTAATGGCATGCAAAAATTTACAAACTTTAATAGCTCTTTAGATCAAGATAAGGTTATTTATAAAAAATATTTTCATATTGGAGTTGCTGTTGA
>VTPO01000014.1 GCA_008638205.1 Pelagibacteraceae bacterium
GGGAAGAAAATAAAGGAAAAGAACCTCCTCAATTTTTAAGCACACACCCCTCTTCTACTAATAGAATTGCTCAAATAAGAAGCTGGATTCCCTCAATTAGAAAAAACTTTCCAAAGCTTAAGAAAGTTTAAATTTTCCAAATTTTTCTTGTAAGCAAATATCGCATTCAACTTTTTCTTTGCGCCTATAGACTTCTGGAGAAACCTTGATGTCACACTTACATTTATTACATTTAATTATGTAGTATTTATTATTTTTTTTCATATTTCATAAAATATAAGTTAATAATTAATACAATAAATTTTTATATAAAGTCTTTATTATTAAATTATGAAAAATACTATTTTATTAACGAAATTACTGAAACCTTTCAATCTCGGTAACCTTATCAGACTTGGAGGTAATAAGGACGGAGGTTATTTGCTGTCTAATAAATCCCTATCTAAATGTAATTTTTTAATATCAATAGGCATTTCATACAACTGGGATTTCGAAAAAGACTTCTTAAAAAATAAAAATACTGAAAACTTATCAATAATTGCCTACGACAATTCCATATCTTATAAAATAATTAAAAAATTTTCTTTAAAAAATTTAATAATTTTTTTTATAAGACCAAGCTTTAAAACTATTCAAAGAATTTCAAAATTTTTTTCTTATATAAAAACATTTAATAGAAAAAATGCCATTCACTATCCCTTGAATCTTGCTAAATTTAATTCTAAAAAAACTATAAATCTTGATCGAATTTTTGATAATATAAAAAATAAATCAATAATTTTAAAAATTGATATTGAGGGTGGTGAGTACTTGTTGATTAATGATATACTGAAGCATTTAAGCAAAATTAATGTATTAATTATTGAGTTTCACTTTATACAGAAAAACAAGGTTCGTTTTCTTAAATTTATTAAAAATTTGTCTAAAAAATTTTACGTTTCCCATGTCCACATTAACAATTCAACTTTTCAGTGGAGCGATAAAGCTGAAATAATCGAGTGTACTTTTGAAAGAAAAACACATTTTAAAAGCAAGGTAAATTTTTCAAAATCATCCTACCCGCTTAAAAATTTGGATTTCCCTTCATCAAAAAATATTGCTGACCCAAAAATTATATTTAAGTAATTTAATTTACAAAACTTAAAAAAATTAACAGGTTTTTATACAATAAGAAATTTATAGATTTTTTTAATTATAAACATGGAGTTGCAGCCGTACCTATTAAAAAGTCTCCATCTGCACTTGCATTAATAGTAGGTTGAGCTGTTGTTAAATCACCATATCTATTTTGATTCCATGAGCAATTAGATCTTGCTTGTGCTTCTGATGCAGCTATCACGCTACCATGCGTCTTTACAACAACGCAATCAGCTCCGTAAATACTGTTTAAAATTTTGATTTTATTTTTCTGGTGAGCCCTGCAAGATTCGAACTTGCGACCCATTCCTTAAAAGGGAATTGCTCTACCGACTGAGCTAAGGGCCCACACATTTAATTAACCTGATAAATAATACAATTTTACAAGTTAAGAATTTACTGTTTATTAAATATCTATCTAACAATCAATAGAAATAGCCCGTTATCAACATTTTTTACAAGACGAGAAGACTTGAGAATTAAGAATTTAGAATATCAAAATGCCTGTTATAAAAATTTTGAAAAACGTTATTAGCAATAGATTCTCTAATTTTTCTAGTTAGGTCTTGATAAAAGGCAATATTGTGCCAACTCAAGAGTGTGGATGCCAAAATTTCTTTAGAATTAACCAAATGATTTAAATAGCTACGAGAATATTTTTGTGAGGCAGGACAGTTAACTAATAGATCTAGAGGAGAATCGTCATTTGCATATTTGGCATTTTTTAAATTTTTTTTACCTTCCCAGGTATAAGCTAAACCTGTTCTTCCTGATCTTGTTGGCAAAACACAATCGAACATGTCTATGCCCCTTTTTACAGCTCCTAATATGTCTGCAGGCGTACCTACACCCATTAAATAATGTGGCTTGTCACGCGGAAGATCTTCTTTAATGTTATCCAAAACATCAAACATTTCTGTTTGTTTTTCTCCAACCGCAAGTCCTCCTAGTGCATAACCATCAAATCCTATTTCTTCTAATCTTTTTAAAGAATCTTTTCTCAGATCATTAAAGATACCCCCCTGAACAATACCAAAAAGCATTTTTTCAGGATTAACACCAAATTCTTTTTTAGATCTTTTTGCCCACTCAATTGAAAGATCTACAGATTTTTTTACTCTGCTTTTGTCATTTGTGTATTCAGGACATTCGTCAAAAATCATTACAATATCTGAGTTTAGTCCTTTTTGAATTTGTATACTTACTTCAGGAGATAAAAATATTTTTTTACCATCTATATGAGAATTAAAATAAACTCCGTCTTCAACTACTTTGCTAATTTTAGACAAGGACATTACCTGAAAGCCACCAGAATCTGTTAAAATAGGTAAGTCGCAATTCATAAATTGGTGGAGACCACCAACCCTGCTAATTCTTTCAATTCCAGGTCTTAACATTAAATGATAAGTGTTCCCCAAAATTATTTGGGCTCCAGTATCTTTGACTTGATCAATTAATAAAGCTTTAACAGTAGCTGCAGTACCGACAGGCATGAAAGCAGGAGTGTCAATTTCACCCCTGCTAGTAATAATTTTTCCTAATCTTGCGCCAGAATTTTCATTTAATACTTTAAATGAACATGGCATGTGTGGACTTAAAGAACAGCAATTTTTACAATAATATCGGGATCGGTAACAGCACCAGAACCATCTTCACCTTTTTTTAACTTATCGATAAATTCCATACCCTCTAAAACTTTTCCAAAGGCAGTATATTGTCGATCAAGATGAGGAGCATTTTGAAAACAAATAAAGAATTGACTATTAGCACTATTGGGATCTTGAGATCTAGCCATAGAAAGAGTACCGCGCTCATGGGCAGTATTGTTAAATTCTTGAGTTAAGTCTGGAAGATCAGAACCACCTGTTCCAGCTAAAGCTGCATTAAAACCTTTTTTAGTATTTCCATGCTGAATGTCACCCGTTTGGGCCATAAAACCATCTATCACTCTATGAAAAGCAACACCGTCATATTTTCCTGCCTTGCTAAGTTCTAAAACTCTTTCTACATGATTTGGAGCAATATCTTTAAAAAGCTCAATCTTTACATCACCGTATTTTGTCGTTAAAATTATTTTTGGATTTTCCACTGCTTCTCCTTTAATGGTTGATAAAAACAAGACCAATAACACTAATATTTTGGATAAAATAAATTTCATTATTACTTATTTTTAAATTTTTTGTTTAAATATACTATTGCTGGTTTTGGTGCAAATTTTCTAACATCACCTCCCAATTCTGCAATTTCTTTAACCATATTAGAGGAAATTAATTGATTTTCAATTTCAGCCATTAGGAAAATAGTTTGTATTTTTTTATTAAGTCTGTTGTTCATGCCAGCTAACTGGAATTCATACTCAAAATCAGTCACTACTCTTAATCCTCTAAAAATTAATGAAGCTTTAATTTTTTTGCAAAGAGCGACGGTTAGCGTATTGAAGCTAATAATTTTTACATTTTTAAAAGAACCTCCTAAAGACTTTTTAACAATCTCAACTCTTTCTTGAGCTGAAAATAATGTTTTTTTATTTTTGCTTACTGCGATGCTGACATACAGTGTATCAACTATTTGACTTGCACGTTTGATAATATCTAAATGTCCCAATGTAATCGGATCAAAAGTTCCTGGATATATACCTATTTTTTTCATTAATTTAATCTGCCACAGAATCTGTTAAACAAACAGAAGAAACCACTTTTTCATCTTTTTCTACCTTAAATATTCTGACTCCCTGTGTGTTTCTTCCCGTAATTCTTATATCACTAACTGTACACCTAATCATTTGGCCCTTGTTTGTAATCAACATAATATCATCGTCATTTTTAACAGAATAAGAAGCAGCAATATTTCCATTTCTTTCGGAGCTAATAATATTTATTATACCCTGCCCTCCTCTGCCACTTTCTCTAAATTCATAGGAAGAGGATCTTTTTCCATATCCATTTTCTGTAATGGTTAAAATAAACTCTTCTCTTAGTTTCAGTTCTTCATATTTTTTAGTGCTAATTTCAAAATTTGTGTCATCAGTATTTTCTAAATCATCTTTTCTAGTCCTTTTTATATAAGCCTTTGTTTCTTCAGAAGTCGTTTCTACATGATTTAAAACAGTAAGAGAGATAACTTTGTCGTTATTTTTTAGATTAATTCCTTTAATTCCTTTAGAAGACCTTCCTTTAAAAATTCTAATCTTGCTGGCATTGATTCTTAAACTTTTTCCAGAATGGGTATTTAGCATAACGTCATCATTTTTTTTAACAATCTTGACACTTACTATTTTATCGTCTTTCTCAAGCTTCATGGCAATCTTTCCATTTGCTTGGATATTTTCAAAATCAAGAATGCTATTTTTTCTTATTTTGCCAGTGGATGTAACAAAGATTAAAAAATTATCTTTCCATGTAGATTCGTCGTATGGCAATGGAAGTATGGAACTAATTTGTGCATCTGCTTTTATAGGGAATATATTTGCTAGGGCTTTACCCTTGGATGTATTGGAGCCTTCAGGAATTTTCCACGCTTTTAATCTGTATACAATTCCTTTGGATGAAAAAAACAAAACTGGGGTTAATGTGCTTACAGGGAATAATTGCGAAACAAAATCTTCTTCCCTAGTAACTATTCCTGTTTTTCCTTTGCCGCCTCTTTTTTGCGTTCGTATAGAAGTTAGAGGGGTTCTTTTAATATATCCTTTATTGGTAACAGTAACGATTACTTTTTCTTCTTGAATAACATCTTCTACATCGACATTCTCAACAGCCCCTACCAACTTAGTTCTTCTAGGGACTGCAAACTTTTTCTTAATTTCCGCTAGTTCAGTTTTGATTAGATTTTGCAATTCTTTTTTATCATTAAGAATTTTTTTATATTTCACTATAAGTTTATAAAGATCTTGCAGTTCTGAATTAATTTCTTCGTGTCCTATATTGGTTAATTTTTGCAATCTTAATTCTAAAATAGCTTTAACCTGATGGTCGCTTAACTGATATTCCCTTTTAGTAGATAACTCGTTAACTTCCAAAACATCCTTATCAATTTTTGATTTCTGAAAGCTCCATACCTTTTTTAACAATGTAGCTTTTGCTTCTGAAGGGTCTTTTGATTTTCTAATTATAGAAATAACTTCGTCAATATTCTCAATTGAAATAAATAAACCGATTAAAATATGGGTTCTATCTTTAGCCTTTTTTAATTCAAATAACGTTCTTTTAGTTAAAACCTTTTCTCTAAAATCTACAAATATTTTAATAAATTGCTTTAGGTTTAGAAGTTCTGGTTTTTTTTCATTAATAGCTAAAGTGTTAAATCCAAATGAGGTTTGTAATGGAGAAAATTTATATAGTTGATTAACAATAATAGCTTCAGACACATTTTTTTTTACTGTTATTGCAATTCTTACTCCATCTTTATTAGACTCATCTCTCAAGTCTGATATTCCTTCAATTTTTTTATCTCTAATAAGTTCAGCAATTTTTTCAATCAAGACAGTTTTGTTAACCTGGTAAGGAACTGACTTAATGACAATAATTTTTTTATCTTTAGAGCCTTCTTCAACTTCGATCTCACCTCGAATTTTTATAGAACCTCTTCCTTTTTCATATCCTGGAATAATATCATTTTGGCCTATAATAATTCCTCCTGTAGGAAAATCAGGACCAGGAATTACTTTCATTAATTCTTTTATAGTGATCTCGTTATTATCTATGTACTTTAAAGTTCCCTCAATAACCTCTCCAAGATTGTGAGGAGGTATGTTAGTCGCCATACCAACTGCAATACCACTTGCTCCATTCACTAAAAGATTTGGATACTGCGCTGGTAAAACAACTGGTTCTAATTCTGTATCATCATAATTATTTTGAAAGTCGACTGTATTTTTGTCTATATCTGAAATTAAAAACTCGGCTACTTTTGCTAATCTTGTTTCCGTATAACGCATTGCAGCTGCTCGATCACCGTCCAAGGAACCAAAATTTCCTTGTCCATCTAATAAAGTTAAGCTCATAGAAAAATCTTGCGCCAATCTAACTAGCGCATCGTAAACAGCTTGGTCACCGTGAGGGTGATACTTACCAATAACATCACCGACTACTCTTGCTGATTTTCTAAATTGCTTAGACCAATCGTAACCACCTTTATACATAGCGAATATAATTCTTCTATGCACCGGCTTTAGGCCATCTCTTGCATCTGGTAATGCTCTAGAGACAATAACGCTCATAGCATACGACAAATAAGATGCCTTCATCTCATCGGTTACATTTCTGATTTCGATTTTTTTATCGACCATTAAAAAATAGATTTAAAAAGGAACTTCGTCGTCTAAATCGGCCGGAGAACTCATATCGTCAGAAGGAAGTGAGCTAGAAGCTGAAGATTGATCAACTCCACCCTGAGGAGATCCTGTGGCTCCACCAAGCATTTTCAATGTTGAATTGTATCCTTGAAGAACTATTTGTGTGCTGTATTTTTCTTGGCCATTGTTATCTGTGTATTTATTAGTAGTCAATTGTCCCTCAACATAGATCTGAGCACCCTTTTTTAAATATTGTTTAACTACGTTGACTAAGCCTTCGTTAAAAATAACAACTCTATGCCATTCAGTTTTTTCTTTTTTTTCTCCAGAATTTTTATCTTTCCAATTTTCACTGGTAGCTACACTTAAGCTTGCAAAACCTTTTCCACCTTGTGTTTGTTTGATTTCTGGATCGGCACCTAGTCTGCCAATTAATAAAACTTTATTTAAACTTCCCGCCATATATAAATCCTATTTAAGTTAGTAATGAATTATTATCTTTATACTATATAGCGCATTGTAAATGAACAAAATTACTTATATCCACAAGCAAAATGCTTAAAAAAATTGTTGTTAAAGGTGCAAAAGAGCACAATTTAAAAAATCTTTCTGTTGAGATACCTAGAGATCAGTTAGTCGTTATAACTGGACTTTCTGGATCTGGAAAATCCTCTTTAGCATTCGATACTATTTATGCGGAGGGACAAAGAAGATACGTCGAAAGTCTATCTGCTTACGCAAGGCAATTTTTGGATAGAATGAAAAAGCCAAATGTTGACTTGATAGAAGGATTGTCACCAGCCATATCTATAGAACAGAAAACCACTTCTAAAAATCCCAGATCGATTGTTGCAACAGTGACTGAAATTTATGATTATATGAGGGTCTTGTATGCTCGAGTTGGAACCCCCTACTCTCCTTTCACTGGAAAAGCTATTAAATCACAAACAATCTCAGAGATGGTAGATAAAATTTTAGACCTACCAAAACCATCACGAGTATCTATTTATTCACCAATCGTAAGAGGAAGAAAGGGAGAATACAAAAAAGAAATACTTTCGTTAAAAAAAAGAGGATACACAAAAATTAAAATTGATGAGACACTTTATGAAATCGATGAGACTCCCAACTTAAATAAAAAAATTACACATAATATTGAAGTTCAAATTGATAAATTTGTAAACAAAAAAGAGGAACAAAAAAGAATTGCCGAAAGTTTAGAGGCTGCTTTAAATTTGTCAGACGGTCTTGTTTATGTTGAGCATTTTGATGAAAACCTACCTAAGCAGCATCAAAAAATAGAAAAAATTGTCTTCTCCTCTAAGTTTGCCTGTCCAGAAAGTGGTTTTACTATTGAAGAAATTGAACCAAGACTTTTTTCATTTAACAGTCCTTACGGAGCATGCTCAGAATGTGAGGGCCTTGGAGTCGATCTTTATGTAGACCCAAAGTTAGTTATTCCTGACGAAAGAATGTCATTAATAGACGGAGCTATTAAGCCATGGGCCAAATCTACAAATTTATATTACGCCCAAACTTTAGCTTCCTTGGCTAAACACTATAACTTTTCATTAGATACTGATTGGAAGAAATTATCTAAAGCACACCAAGAAGTGATATTGTATGGTTCTGGTAATGAAGAGATAAAATTTAATTATGATGATGGGTATGAAAAACGCGCTAATAAAAAATCTTTTGAAGGAGTTATTAGCAATTTAGAAAGAAGATATTTAGAAACAGATAGTGATTGGAAAAGAGAAGAAATTGAACAATACCAAAGTGAAAAAGAATGTGAGCGATGCAAAGGATATAGATTAAAAGAAGAGGCTCTTTGTATAAAAATATTAAACAAAAATATAAGTGAAGTTGCAAAGTTTTCTATTAAAGAAGCTCATTTATGGTTTGGCTCTTTAAGTAAAAATTTAACGGAAAAAGAAAATAAAATTGCCACTCACATATTAAAAGAGATTAATGAGCGATTAACTTTTCTAATTAATGTTGGTCTTGACTATTTGAATTTATCTAGAGCTTCTGGAACTTTATCTGGTGGCGAATCTCAAAGAATAAGGTTGGCCTCACAAATAGGTTCGGGTCTTACAGGGGTTCTGTATGTTTTGGATGAACCTTCGATAGGATTGCATCAAAAAGACAATATAAAGCTCATAGAGGCCCTTAAAAGACTAAGAGATCTTGGGAATACCGTGATTGTAGTCGAGCACGATGAAGAGGCTATGCTTCATTCTGATCACATTATAGATATTGGTCCTGGTGCAGGTATACATGGTGGTAAAGTAATTTCTGAAGGGAACTTTAAACATATTTCAAATGACAAAAGTAGCTTAACTGGAGATTATCTTTCAGGAAGAAAATTTATCTCTATACCTAAAAATAGACGGACTGCTCTTAATGGAAGGTACCTTCATTTATCTGGTGCTACTGGAAATAATTTAAAAAATGTATCTGCTAAAATTCCTATTGGAGCGTTAACTTGTGTTACTGGTGTTTCCGGAAGTGGGAAATCAACTTTTATATTACACACTTTATACCGAGCCTTGAATTTAATGATCAATAAGGTGATTTCTAGAAATATGCCTCAGCCATTTAAAGGCATAAAAGGCTTTGAATATTTAGATAAAATTATTGATATCGATCAATCACCTATTGGTAGAACACCAAGATCCAACCCAGCCACTTATTCTGGTGCATTCACTCCTATAAGAGAATGGTTCACAAATTTACCCGAATCTAAATCTCGAGGATACAAACCTGGAAGGTTTTCTTTCAATGTAAAAGGAGGACGGTGCGAAGCCTGTGAAGGAGACGGAGTTATAACATATGAAATGCACTTTTTGCCAGATGTGTATGTGGAATGTGATGTCTGTAAAGGAAAAAGGTATAACCGAGAAACTCTTGAAATTAAGCACAAAGAAAAAAGTATTGCTGATGTGTTGAGCATGTCAGTAGATGAGAGTGTTAAATTTTTTGAAAATATTCCTACGATTAGAGATAAGCTTTTGACCTTACAAAAAGTAGGACTTGGTTACATGAGTATTGGTCAGCAAGCCACAACCTTATCTGGAGGTGAGGCACAGAGAATTAAATTAGCAAAAGAGTTATCCAAAAGGTCAACGGGAAGAACTATTTACATATTGGACGAACCTACTACAGGGTTGCATGTGCATGATGTAAAAAAACTCTTAGAGGTCCTTCAAGCTTTTGTCCAAAAGGGAAATACCGTTGTTGTAATTGAACATAACATGGAAGTGATCAAGACAGCAGACTGGATTATAGATATGGGTCCAGATGGTGGCGACAAAGGTGGTAATATTGTTTTTGAGGGAACACCTGAACAGCTTTTAAATATAAAAGAAAGTTACACTGGAAAATTTTTAAAAAAAATACTTGGCAAAAAAAATTAAGTTTTAAAATTATCTATGGAGTAGTGTCTACTTCTTCGTCCCAATTTCTTTTTACTTTAAAGAAAACTAATATTGGAGCTGCTACAAAAATTGAAGAGTAAGTCCCTATCAAGACACCCCATATTAAAGCAAAAGAAAAACCTTTAAGAATTTCACCACCAAATACATAAATAGATACAAGTGCAAGAAGTGTTGTAACTGAGGTTTTTAAAGTTCTGGGCAAAGTAGAATTAACCGCATCATTAATTAACTCTTGAATATCTTGACGATCGTCAATTTTTAAAAATTCCCTAATTCTATCGTAAATTACAACTGTATCGTTCATGGAGTAACCAACTATCGTTAATATAGCAGCCACAATAGATAAGTTAAATTCAAAGCCAACTAAGCTAAAAGCACCAATGGTTATAACAACATCATGAATTAAAGCTAAAATTGAACCCAAACTAAACTGCCATTCAAATCTTATCCAAATATAAATGAGCATCAAAAATAAAGCTAAAACGACAGAGTATAGACCGCTTTTAGTTAGCTCTTTACTAATTTTAGAACCAACAACTTCAACTCTACGAAAGTCAAACTCTCTAGCTAAATCACTTTCTAAATGTTTTTTAATAGAGCCAACAAAATCATTATCCTGTCCCTTTTTTTCGATGGTTGCTAGAAATTCTCTGCTTGAGCCAAATTCTTTTACAACCACATCGCCCAAGTTAATTTTTAATAATGATTTTCTAATATCCTCAGAATTGTATGGTTGAGCTAACTTCATTTCGATAACAGTTCCACCCTTAAAATCAACACCAAGATTTAAACCTTTAGTAAAAAATGCGCCTAGAGAAATAGCAAAAAGAATAGTGGACATGGCCAGAAATGATTTTTTGAATTTTAGGAAATTGTATTTTTTATTATAAATATTCATTTAGATTACAATAGTAGTTTCCTTGTTGTTTTTTATGTATTTTGCAACCAGGAGCCTACCTAGGACATAGGTAGTAAAAAAAGTAGACAGTATCCCTATGCCCAAAGTAATTGCAAAACCCTTAACTGGTCCAGAACCCATATAATAAAGAACAAAAGCAGCAATCAAAGTCGTGACATTAGAATCTAATATCGTCGTTAAGACTTTTTTATAAGCAGTATCAAAAGCAATAAAGTAATTTTTTTCTTTTTTCAATTCTTCTTTTACTCTTTCATAAATTAAAACATTTGAATCAACTGCCATACCAACAGTTAAAATAATTCCTGCAATGCCTGGTAATGTGAGGGTTGCACCAAAGATACTTAGGACCCCACTGATTAAGACTAGGTTGGTTAATAATGATACATTGGAAAAAACGCCAAAGATTCTGTAGTTATAAATCATGTAAATCATCACAAGCAAGAAACCTATTATTAAAGATAATATTCCCTTTTCAATAGACTCTTTACCAAGATCTGGACCTACAGATCTTTCTTCAATAATATTAAGTGGTGCTGGCAAAGCCCCTGCCCTTAGTAAAATTGCAAGTTCATTTGCTTCTTGGGTTGTGAAATTTCCTGAAATTTGACCACTTCCAGTCACAATAGCCTCTCTTATTACTGGTGAACTTACTACGTCTTTATCTAAAACTATTGCCAAATATCGACCAACATTTTCTTTGCTTGCTAAAGCAAATTTTCTAGAGCCAATGTTGTCTAACTTAAAGTTAACAACTGATGAGTTGTTTAGTTGATCAAAACCTGGCTGAGCATCTATTAAATTTTCCCCTGAAATAATAATTCTTTTTTCAATACTGTATTTAGTGCCAGAGCTTTTCGAAAACAAGGTTTCGACTCCAAGAGAGTTTTCATCACTACTATTTGCGACAAATCTAAGTGTAAGCTTGGCTGTTTTTCCTAAAAGTTTTTTTATGGTAGACGGATCTTTCAGTCCAGGAAGCTCAACTAAAATTCTATCTAATCCCCTAGTAATAATATTTGGCTCTTTAGTTCCCAGTTCATCAATTCTATTTCTTACAATTTCAATGGATTGGTCTAAAGCATTTTTTTTAATTAAATTTATATTCTCTTTAGTAAAAATTAATTTTGTAATATTGTTTTCATAAATAATCTCAAATTCTTTTCCTCCAGTTTTTATATTTGAGTTAATTGAACGCTCATTAAGTATCTTATCAAGAGATTTTTTTTGTTTTTCGTCGTTAGTAAATATTAAAGAATCTTTAGCAAATGAAAAATTTTTGTATTGAATATTATTTTTTCTTAACTCTCTTCTGACCTCAAGACTTTTGGCTTGCAATCTTTGTTCTATCAGTGGATTGGAGTCAATTTCTAAAAGTAAATAAGAGCCTCCTTGCAAGTCTAGTCCAAGATTAACTCTTTTTTCAGAAAAAAAATTACTATTATTAAAAAAGGTAAGATTAGGTAAAAAAAAATAAATACCGATACAAATAACTGAAATAATAGAAAATACTTTAAGACGCGAAAAGTATAGCACGGAAAATTATTTAGGTTCTGTTTTGCTCACTACTGCAGAAATAGATGACTTTACGACTTTGACAGTAACACTGTCAGATATCTCTAACTCAATTTTATCATCTTCTAAAACTCTAACAATTTTTCCAATCAGGCCTCCACTTGCAATAACCATATCACCACGACCAACAGCATCTACCATAGCCTTGTGTTCTTTTACTTTTCTTTGCTGAGGTCTGATTAGCAAAAAGTAAAAAATAACAAAAATAAGTATTAACGGTATAAATTGTCCTATAGCTTTTGAATCCATGTGATGTTTTTAAACTATTAAATAAAAATTAACAAGATTAATTCTTTAAACCCCGCTTAGTAATAAATTCTTTTAACTTTTTGGAAATTTCAATACTTTCAATTTCCGAATTGTTTTTATTCATAATCAACCAGTCAGATAAAGCCTTGTCGGTAATCATTAATAAAGATTTAAATTCCAAAAGCTCTTTTTCTTCTAATAAATTATAGTTATTTTTAAAAAAAGTGCCCAATAAAATGTCCATTTCTTTCGTCCCTCTATGAGACGATCTGAAGAGAAGTTTTTTTCTAAGTATGTCTATGTTAGAGATCATAGAACTCTTTTATAATTAACAATAGAAATATCAAATGAAATTTGAAGATTTATTTTCGTCTGTAAAGAAAATCAAAGGTGTTGGTCCAATTATTTCAAAAAAGCTATCCGACAAAGGCATTGAAAATAAAATTGATTTATTTTTAAATTTGCCAACAGGGGCAATTGATAGAAGATTTTGTCCGAAATTAGATCAATTAGAAGTTGGGGTGATATCCACAATTTTTGTCAGGCCAGTAAAATATACGATTCCTCGTTTTAGAAATTTACCAAATAGAGTTACATGCAAAGACGAGTATGGTTCTATAGATATAATATTTTTCAATTCCAGAGAAAGTTATATTAAGCAAATTTTACCATTGAATGAAGAGGTCGTGATTAGCGGCAAAGTTGGCTTTTATAAAAACAAATATCAAATGACCAATCCCGATTATATTCAGTCCATTGATAAGGAAAAAGATATAACAAAAATCATGGCCAAATATTCTTCTGTAGCCGGAATTTCTCCCAAAACTATTCAAAAAATTTACAAAGAAGAAATTGAAAAACTCAAGGACATTGGAGAATGGCATAGTCAAGATTTTCTTAAAAAAATGGCCTGGCCAACGTGGTACGATGCAATTTATAATCTTCACAATCCGGTAAACGTAAGTGATGTAAATAAAGAATCTAAATTTTATCAAAGATTAGCTTTTGATGAAATCTTTAGTAACTTTTTGATTTTTTCTGAAATTAAAAAAAGAATAAAAAAATTAATAAAAGTTTCAAAAGTTATTGATGAGGATAATCTTTTAAGGATTAAAAAAATGCTTCCTTTCACTTTAACAGAATCGCAACAGGGGGCCTTAAAAGAAATATTAACAGACATTTCTTCAGAGAGAAAAATGCTTAGGGTTTTGCAGGGAGATGTTGGCAGTGGAAAAACAGCTGTTGCTATGATTGCTGCCTACTTAACAGTTAAATCTGGCTACCAAGTTGCCTTTTTATGTCCTACAGAGCTTTTGGCAAAGCAGCATTTTTTATTATTTAAAAAAATTTTAGAAAATGAAAATTTAAGTGTTCAACTTCTTACAAGCAAAATCAAAGGTTCGGAACAGGCAGATACACGATTTCAATTATCTCAAAATAAGATTGATATTGTCGTAGGAACGCACTCGTTATTTCAAGAGAAAACAACTTTTAATAACTTGGGTCTAATTGTTATAGACGAACAGCATAAGTTTGGCGTTCAACAAAGAATAAATCTATCGTTAAAAGGCAGTGTTAATACTGATGTTTTGTTAATGACAGCAACGCCCATTCCTAGAACTTTAATCTTAACTAATTATGGTGATATGGATATTTCAACCATAAATGAAAAACCATTCAACAATACAACAATAAATACTTTGGCTAAACCCGCAGAAAAAATGGATGATGTTATGTTTTTCTTAAAAAAAAGATTGGATGAAAATGATCAAGTTTATTGGGTAACACCCTTAATTGAAGAAAGTGAAAAACTAAAACTAACTCCTGCAGTAAAAAGATATGAATATTTGAAAAAGAAATTAAAAGTTGAAGTTGGTTTGGTGCATGGGGCTATGAAAAGTGAAGAGAAAAACAAAATCATGGAAGATTTTATTAGTGGTAAAATTAAAGTGATCGTGTCTACAACAGTTATAGAAGTTGGCATTGATAACCAAAATGCCAATACAATGATAATAGAAAACTGTGAACGTTTCGGACTTTCTCAATTACATCAACTTAGAGGCCGGGTTGGCAGAGGCAAGGAAGATGCGCATTGTCTTTTGTTGTATTCAAAAAATATTGGCATAAATGGAAAAAAAAGAATTCAAATATTAAAATCTTCATTAGATGGTTTTTATATTTCGGAAGAAGATTTAAAATTACGAGGCTTTGGTGACATTATTGGATACAAACAAAGTGGTGAAAAAGATTTTATCATTGCTGATCCAGCTTATCATTCTGATTTGTTTCAATTGGCAAAAGAAGAGATTGAAAATTTAGAAAATAAAGATGTAAAACTTGAAGAGCATTTCAGCCAACTATTAAAGATTTTTAAAAAAGATAGAGTATTAAATATTATTGATACTGGATAATTTTATTTACTATAGCCAATTGCTATTTCAAATTCCTTAAGACGCTTATGAATAGATCTTAATTCCGTAATAGTAGTCCAATTTTGCGTAAATAAAGAAAAACTTCCATGAACACGTTGAAAAGCATTAGAAACTTGGATCACAAAACCTAATGTAATAGCTCCTGTAAACAAACCTGGAGCCATAACCAAATAAGGTACTATTACCATAAATTGGTCGTATACATTAACCCATATATCAAAATATCCATAGTGTAGATAAAGTCTGTGATAGTTAAACTTAATACCTGTGAAAAGTTCTAAAATTGTTTCTGGTTTTGCATAAGTTGTTCTGTCATCTTCACCATAGACTAGCTCTTTTCTAAATTTGGCTTCAACTTTTTGATTATTATATTCTAAACCTGGTAACTTCCATCCAACAAACCAACTAATTAGCATGCTTCCTAAGCTAGTAGCCAAGGCAACCCAAACTAACGATCCTGGAATATCTTTAAAAACTGGTACGATGACTTTATCTGATAGCGACCACAAAATTGGAGTGAAGGCAATCAATGTCATTATGGCTCTCACTACTTGCAAGCCTAAACTTTCTACAATTTTAGCAAATCTCATTGTGTCCTCTTGAAGTCTTTGCGCGGAACCTTCAACTTTAGCATTGCCAGAAGTCCACAAAGGCATGTAATCAAAAGTTATTGCCTCTCTCCATCTGAAAGCATAGAGCCTAGTAAAATATGCTGTAAATGTTGCTAAAACTACATACGGAAGAGCCAAGTATGTAAATTCAAAAATTTTATCCCAAAAAACTGAAATAGAATATTCCATAGGTTTTTGCAAAACATCATAAAAACCTTTGTACCATTGGTTAATTTTTACAGTAATGGTTACTTGAATTAAAAGAGATAAGGTTAAAAGAAGTCCCCCACCCCAAGACCACCATAGCCACTTTTTGTTTAAAAAAAAACTTCTTAGCATTTAATTTTTAAGAAAATTATCAGCATAAGATTTTATAATAATTTTTCTTTTATTGGGTTCGATAATTGAGTATAGAATATTTTTTTTATTAGCATAAGCAATTGCCTCATCTTTGCTTTCAAAAACAATTTTGATTTGTTTTTTTGTGTCAGATGAAGAATTCCATCCCATAATAAAATCCTTTTCTAAATCCTCTCGATCGAATTCTAAAATCCATTTTTCTAATTTACTTTTGCCTGATTGCATGGAAGTTTTGGCTGGAGAGTAAATTTTAGCTTTATTCATAATAAATATTGGTCGGGGCAGTAAGATTCGAACTTACGACCCTCTGGTCCCAAACCAGATGCGCTACCAGGCTGCGCTATGCCCCGATTATTCAAGTCTATATACAAGATTTTACTAAATTTAAAAGAAATTCAATTTATTTATTTTTAAAATAATGATAGAAACTCGCCCATGATTACACAAACATCCTCTTTTATTAAATGGTTCATCAAACATGAAACTTCTGCTGGTATCGTATTACTTATAATGACAGTACTTGCGCTAATAATAAGCAATTCAACTCTTTCGGTTGAATATTTCAATATATTAGAAAAATACATAACTCTTCAGCTTGGTGGTTTTTATATGAAACTGTCTGTTTTTCACTGGATTAATGATGCTCTAATGGCTGTATTTTTTTTAGTTGTTGGACTAGAAATTAAGAGGGAGTTTTTAGAAGGAGAACTTTCAAGACCCAAACAAGCCTTGTTGCCTATTGTTGCAGCTATTGGCGGAATGTTAGTTCCAGCGCTAATTTATGTTTTAATAAATATTGATACTCCAGAAACACTAAAGGGTTGGGCCATACCTTCAGCTACAGACATTGCCTTTTCGATTGGTGTTCTATCCTTGTTAGGAAAACGTGTTCCCTTATCTTTAAAAGTTTTTTTAGTTGCCCTTGCAATTATTGATGACCTTGGTGCTATCGTTATTATAGCAATTTTTTATTCTACAGAGATGAATCTTTCGTATCTTTTTTTAATGTTTGCATCTTTTGCTCTTCTGTTAGTTTTTAATAAAAATGGTGTTAAAACATCTTTGCCATATATTATTGTAGGACTATTTATGTGGTACTTTACTCACGAGTCAGGAATTCACGCGACAATCTCAGGAGTATTGCTAGCAATAACCATACCTCATAAAAAAGACGGCTCTCACAGAACCTCATTGTTAAAAATGATTGAACATTCGGTGGCACCTTATGTTTCTTTTATTATCATGCCAATTTTTGCGTTCGCAAACGCAGGTGTTAATCTTGAGGGTGTTAGCTTTGCTCAAGTATTAGACAAAGTTACTCTGGGTGTATTGCTTGGACTGTTTGTCGGAAAGCAGCTTGGAGTATTTGCTTTTTCAATTGCTGCAATTAAATTTGGTTGGGCTGACAAGCCAAAGAATTGTTCTTGGGTAAATTTATATGCAGTCGGAGTTCTAACGGGAATAGGATTTACAATGAGTTTGTTTGTAGGTAATCTTGCGTTTCCAAATTCTCCTTTTATGGATGAGGTTAAAATTGGTGTTTTATTAGGATCTCTATTGTCTACACTTATGGGGTATGGAATGTTAATGGCGAGTACTAAAAAAAATGCTAAACACTAAAAATACAATAATAATTTTATTTACAGTGTTGTCTTTTTTTACATCCAAAGCCTCTTCAAAGTCCGATCAAACTGCTTTTGATTTTTATTTTAATAGCATTCAGAAAACAAAATATTCCTTGAGTCAACATAAGGGAAAAGTCCTAATGATTGTTAATGTAGCAAGTCAGTGCGGGTTCACAAAGCAATATGGAGACCTTCAAAAATTACATGAAGAATATAAAGATCAAGGCTTAGTCTTAATTGGGGTTCCTTCTAATGACTTTGGAAATCAAGAACCTGGATCTAATAAAGAAATTAAAGAATTTTGTGAAAGTAATTTTGGGATTACATTTCCAATAATGGGAAAAAGCTCTGTGCTCGGTAAAGAGCAACATCCTTTTTATAAATGGGTAAAAGAAAATTATGGAAAATCTGGAGTCCCCAAGTGGAATTTCTATAAGATCTTAATTAACAAAAATGGGCAAGTAGAAGAAGTATATAGCTCTTTGACAAAACCAAAAAGCTCAAAAATAATTAAGAAATTAAAAAAAATTTTATAATTTAAATTATTTGGCGGTCCCTAGGGGAATCGAACCCCTCTTTGCAGGATGAAAACCAGCTGTCCTAACCGATAGACGAAGGGACCATCATTCAAAAGGTTTTTATTGATAATCTAGCAATTAATCAATCAAAAAAATGCATCAATCGCTAGATATGGCTAGGTCATCAAGAAGGAATTGAACTTCCCTCTTTCCGTTCCACTCATTTAAAGACAATCTACCAGCTATATCGTATTTTTTGTTTTTAGAATTTAGCAAATAGGTTCCTATAGCTGTATTAACACTATTAAATGAAATAAGATTGATTGTTGAGTTGTTGGATGTTTTGCAAAAAGCTTTTATGTGTGATTCTTTTAATATCAATGATTTAGTAATAGATACGTTTTCAATAACAAACCTAGGTTCACGATTGGCAGATCCAAATGGTGCTAACTTGTCTATTTCATTAAAAAATTTTTCATTTACAGCGCTAGAGGCTAATACACTATCTATATAAAGGTCTTTTTCTTTAGATGATTGGCAGCTACTTTTATTAAAAAGTTCAATTAAAAATTTTTCAAATTTATCAATTTTATCTTTATTAATAGAAAAACCGGCAGCCATTTTATGCCCTCCTCCTTTGGTTATGATTTCGGACTGTTTGGCTCTAACTACAGCACTACCGATGTCAAAGCCCGGTAAAGATCGCGCTGATCCTTTTCCATAATCACCTTCAAAGTTGATAACAAAGGTAGGTTTGTTAAAATGATCTTTTAATCTGCTTGCAATGATTCCGATAATACCTTCGTGCCAAGTATTTGAACTAACTACTAATATGGGGTTGTTATCTTTGTGCTTTGCTATTTTTATAGCTTCTTCTAAAATAATACCCTCAATGCTTTTTCTTTTTTCATTAAGTTGGTTCAATTCTTTAGAGATTTTAAATGCAATTTCAGGATCCTCTGTTAACAAAAGGTTGGCTCCATGATCTGATTTTCCTATTCTTCCACCAGCATTGATTTTAGGACCGATTACATATCCAAGATGATAAGTTGATATTTTAGAATTAATATTTGCAACATCAGATAATGTCTTAATTCCTAAATTATTTCTTTTTTGCAAAACTTTTAATCCTTGAAAAACAAACGCTCTATTCAATCCTTGGAGAGGAACTACATCGCAAACAGTTCCCAGTGCGACTAAGTCTAAATAGCTAAGAAGGTCGGGCTCCTGAATATTTTTCTTTTTAAAGAAATCTTGCTCTCTAAATCTAGTGACAATTCCAGACAAGACTAAAAATGCTACACCAGCGGCACATAAGTAGGTTAAATTTGATGTTTCATCAAATCTATTAGGATTTACAATAGCATTTGCTTTGGGCAAAGTTTCTGTTGATTGGTGATGGTCTATTACAACGACGTCAATATTTTTTGATTTAGCATACTCAATAGGCTCAAAAGACGTAGTCCCACAATCAACAGTAATAATTAACTTAACTCCTTTAGACGCAATATCTTCAAAAATTTTTAAATTGGGTCCATAACCATCCTTTATTCTATCCGGTATAAAAATAAAAAAATTATTAGTAAAATTTCTTAAAAATCTTGCTAAAATTGAAGTTGATGATGCTCCATCCACATCGTAATCACCATAAATGCAGATGTGACTTTCTTCTTTAATGTGCTTAATTATCAACTTAACAGCCTCATCCATAGACTTTAATAAAAAAGGATTAGGCATGGAATTTTTAATTTTAGGATTTAAAAAATCGAGAGACTGATCTGCCTCCACATTTCTAATCGCTAAAAGTCTACAAAGGACTTCGCTAACACCCAGTTCTTGAGTTGCTTTTTTTACTTTGTTTTCGTCAAATTTGCTTAAAATCCAATTCCGGTCAGAAACGGAATTCTTGATCATATTTCAAATTTTTCAGTATAAACTTTAATAATTTTTTTATCCGAATGAAGAACAAGCAAATCTGCTAAAAAATTATTTTTTTCAATCCTAATTCCTTTTAAAAGTTCGCCATCAGTTACCCCACCAGCACAAAAAATAACATCTCCACGAACAATATCATTCAAATAATATTTTTTCTTGAGATCTGTTATTCCTAACTTTGTAGCTCGTAATTTTTCTTCATTGTCAGTTATTGAAAGCCTTCCTTGAAATTGACCACCAAAACATTTAATAGCTGCCGCAGCTAAAACTCCTTCAGGTGCGCCACCTATTCCTACATATAGGTCTACATTAAAATCTTTTATACAAGTATATATTGCTCCTAAAACATCTCCGTCTGAAATAAATTTAATGTTGGCTGACATTTTCGTAATAGATTCTACGATTTTTTTATGCCTATCTCTTTCTAGTAAACAAACAGTTAATTCTGAAGCTTTAATAGATTTAAATTCAGCCATGTTGTTAAGATTAGTTTCTATAGAGTTGTCTAGATCAATAATATTTTCTGGGTAATCGGGTCCAATAGCTATTTTTTCCATGTATGTATCAGGTGCTTGTAATAAATTTCCTTTTTCAGCAACTGCTATCACAGAAATTGCATCGGGAAGATTTTTGGCTGTAAGGGTAGTTCCATCTAAAGGATCAACGGCAATGTCCAATGGTTCACCGTTACCTGTGCCTAATTTTTCACCTATAAAAAGCATAGGTGCTTCATCCATCTCACCCTCACCTATAACTATTTTTCCATTCATGTCTATTTTGTTTAAATAGCTTCTCATAGAATCTACTGCTGCCTGATCTGCAGCTATCTTATCACCCTTCCCTTTTAACAGTGACGAAGAGTAAGCAGCTTGAGCAGCGACTTTAGTGAATTGCTCTAACAATTTATGATCCAACATTACAATTTATTTTCATCCCTGACTCTAATCATTACAATCTTTTTAAAAATATTTTTTTTGTTACGAAGTTTTTTTAAAATAACTTGTATATCTTTTTCTTTAGATAGGTGAGTAATAATCATGATGTTGGATAGTTTGCCCTGGTCGGGATCTTGAATTAAATTTTGTATTGAAATCTTATTTTTAGCTAGTAAAGAAGTTATTACCGAAAGCACGCCTGGCTTGTCATGAGCTAAAAATCTAAAATAATATTTACTTTTATGATCGTTAAAATTGAATAATTTAAATGTCTTTTTGGCGCTGGGCGAAAGTCCAAAAGAAAAATCATCATTTCCGACCATTACAGATGTGATATCAGAAATAATTGCAGATGAGGTAGGTCCTTTACCAGCTCCAGCTCCTTCATATATTGTCCTTCCAATAGGCACTCCGTCCACAACCACTGCATTAGTTACACCTTCAATATTTGATATGTCTAGTGCTGATGGAATTAACGAGGGATGAACTCGTTGTTTAATTTTATTATTAACTATCTCTGCGATCGCTAATAATTTAATTTTAAAACCTAATTTTTTTGCGTACAGAATATCTAAAAGATCAATATGACTAATACCCTCTACTAGGAAATTGCTATTAACAATTTTACTTCCAAAGCAAATAGAACTTAAAATAGAAATTTTAGAAGCAACATCTGCACCGCTTATATCTGAATGCGGGTTGCTCTCTGCATATCCTTTTAACTGAGCTACTTTTAAAATTTCTTTAAAACTAGATTGTTTTTTTTCCATCTCAGTTAAAATAAAGTTGGTTGTTCCGTTAAGAATTCCATAAACATGGTTAATTTTGTTAGCTATGAGTCCTTGTTTTATTGACTTAATAATGGGTATGCCTCCAGCTACTGAAGCTTCAAACAAAAGGTTTACAGAATTTTTTTCAGCTAGGATTGAAAGTTCATCTCCGTGTTTAGCTATTAATGCCTTATTAGCAGTGACCACATGCTTTCCATTTTTAAGTGCAGCAAAGACTAATTTTTTTGCCATTCCGTCGCTTCCACCAATCAATTCTACAATGATATCAACATTCTCCAATTTAACGAGATCTAAAGGGCTTGTGACAAATAGTTTTTTTGGCAAAGAAATGTCCCTTTTCTTCCTAGGGTTTCTGACAGAAATATGAGAAATATTTATTTTAAACCCAGTTTTTTCTAAAATATTTTTTTTATTTTTAATAAGATTTTTATAAACTTCTAAGCCAATGTTTCCTAATCCTGCGATTGCTATATTAAATGTTTTCATGTTTTAAACTAAAGATAATGTTTCTTTGAAACCAAATCTAATATTAAAATTTTGCACAGCCTGGCCTGCCGCACCTTTAATCAAATTATCCAAAGAACTAGCAATAATAATTTGGCTATCAAATCTAGTTTGATAAACTGCTATATTGCAATTATTAGTATTTAACACTCTATTAGTATTGATCATCTCTTTTGAATTTACAATATTTACAAATTTTTCTTTTCTATAAAAATTTAACAAGCAATCTTTCACTTTTTTAATTTTAATACCCTTAGGAAGATCTAGATAAATAGTTGATAAAATTCCTCTAAAGGTGGGTATTAAATGCGGTGTAAAGGAAATTTTAATTTTTTTCTTAGAAGATTTTGATAATTCTTGATCGATTTCTGGCATATGTCTGTGCTGTCCGACCCCGTAAATAGAAATATTTTCATTTATATTTGGATAGAGTTTTTTGTCCGTAGTTTTTTTTCCTGCTCCTGAATAGCCTGACTTACTGTCAGCCTTAATGCTATTGGTATTAATTAACTTATTTTTAACCAAAGGTAACAAGGGTAATAATATAGATGTTGGGTAGCATCCAGGACAAGCAATAAAATTACTTTTTTTAATCAGGTTTCTATTAATCTCACTTAGCCCATATATGGATTTTTTTTGTTCTTTAGTAGCTTGATGCGGAAGTTTATACCACTTCTCAAAAATAGTTTTATTATCTATTCTAAAATCTGCAGACAGATCAATCAAAACAGAATTGCTTCTAATTTTTTTAGAAATCAGATGAGCTTCTCCATGTGGTAGCGCTGTAAATATGACATCTATATTTTTTAGCTCGTGATTTTTCATTATTGATACAATGGGTAGTTTTTTTTTAAATTTAAAGTCTTTGGAATAAAAATTAATTGTTTTTTTTAATTTTGATTGAGAGTATAAATATAAAATATCCACATTTGGATGTTTGGTTAAAATTTTTAATAGCTCCAAACCAACAAAACCTGTAGCACCGGCTATAGCAACTTTAATTTTTTTCATAGAATATAAAAATATTACTTATATTTGCCATAAAACAAAAGCAAAACTAAAAAGGTTGAAATATGATTATCTTTTAGAGAATTGGAAACGAGCTCTAGCTTTTTTCTGACCATATTTCTTTCTTTCAACTGATCTAGAATCTCTCGTTAGTAACTTATCTTTCTTTACAATTTTTCTAATTGTCTCGTCAGAGACTACCAAGGCTTTGGATATCCCATGAGTAACAGCACCTGCTTGCCCTGACATTCCACCACCCTTAACAGTACAAACAATATCGACAAGATTAGTTTTTTCTGTAATCTTCAAAGGCTTTTCAACTAAAAGCTGGTGAACTGGTCTTTTAAAATATTCGGTGTATAATCTCCCATTAACAGAAATTTTTCCCGACCCAGCTAAAAGCCAAACTCTTGCTACAGCATCTTTTCGTTTTCCTGTAGCATAATTAGCTTCTTTGGTAATTTTTATGTCTAAACTCATAATTAATTTGTTCTGGTATTCTTTTTGTTTAAAGATGAAAAGTTAATCTCTTTTATTTTTTGAGCTGAATGAGGATGTCCTTCCTCTTTGTAAATTTTTAACTTAGTTAATTGTTTTTTTGCTAAAGGTCCTCCTGGCAACATTCTTTTTACAGCAAGTTTTAGAATTTCCTCTGGTTTTTTTTGCATCAGCAATTTAGGTGTAGTTTCCTTAATTCCACCTGGATGACCAGTGTGTCTGTAATACTTTTTGTCATCAAATTTATTACCAGTAAACTTTATTTTAGAAATGTTAGTTACAATAACAAAATCTCCATCATCCATATGAGGAGTAAAAGTAGCTTTATTTTTGCCTCTTAAAATTTTTGAAATTTCAGCTGCCAATCTTCCCACAACGGCGTTAGTAGCATCTATATGATACCAATTGTTTTGAATTTCGCTTTTTTTAATAAAGTCAGTCATGAAAGATGGTGTAATTACTGTTTGGCAGTTTAAATGTCAACATTAGAAATGCTATTTAATCCTATATATCGCGAATATAAATGACATAAGTAGAAATATTGATGTTAATTGATGTAAAGCAGCCATGTAGATATTAAGTCCAGTGATTAGTGTTCCTATGCCTAATATAATTTGAAAAATTAAAAGAAAGAAAGGAAGATTTAAATAGGTGGTTAAATTCTTATAATTAGAGATGTAGATAGCTACAAAAATCAAAAAAATCAAATAAGCATTTAGTCTGTGAATTAGTTGGATGTGAGCCCGGTCATAAAAAGCTTCTGTAGAAAAAAATGACATAAAGGAAACTTCTTCTGGAAGAAAATGAGAATTCATAAGTGGCCAGGTTTGATATATCTGACCCGCATCAAGCCCGGAAGTAAAAGCTCCATAAATAATTTGTAATAAAATTAAGAAAACCAATAAAAATATTATATTTTTTTTTTGTGTATAATTAATTTTTAAGTTTTGCCTTACGTGGTTTAAATAACTCCAATAGACTAGTGTTATAATAATAATAGCGCCCACTAAATGTGCTGCTAATCTGAAGTGACTAACATCCACATTTATTGATAGTCCACTTTTTACCATGTACCAGCCTAAAAAGCCTTGAAACATAAAAAGAAAAAATATCAAAAAATAATAAGGATAATTGTGACGATAAATAAATTTATTATAAATAAAATAAAACAATGGCAGAATATATAAAAGACTAACAAATCTAGCTAATAGTCTGTGAATATACTCCCACCAAAAAATATATTTAAATTCACTCAAGCTCATGCCAAGATTTATTTCTTGGTACTGGGGTATAGACTTGTACAAAGCAAAGTATTGGATCCAAGATTCTTTATTTAATGGAGGAAGTATTCCAGTAAAAACCTCCCAATTTGTAATTGATAAACCTGAATTCGTTAATCTCGTAAAACCACCGACACTCACAAGCAGAATAAGAGTCGTTAATAATGCTAAATGCCAAATTCTAAAGTATTTATTTAGTTGTAAATTTGCCATGTTCTTTTATATAATTTTATACATATGAATAAAAAAGCTAAATTGTCACAAAAAAATAAACTTCTTAATATTAAAAAAATCAGAAATAGTATTGATAAAATAGATACTCAAATCTTAAAATATTTAAGTCTTAGAAGAAAAGAGGTCATGAAAATCACAAAATACAAAAAGAGAAGTGAAATTGTTGACCAGAAAAGAATAGCTAGCATGCTTAAAAAGCTTGTAAGAAAAGGGAAAGCTTTAAATATTGAGCCCTATGTTATTGAAAATTTATGGAAAGCTATGATTAGGTCTTTTATAAAATTGGAAAGAGAAAAAATCTAATTACTTACTGTGAGGCGGAAGTTTTTTTTCAACAAACCACTCATGCTTTCTAGTGGCAGGATTGTACTTTTTCATTTTTAATTTATCTTTAGCCTTATCACCAGCCGTAGGTTTTTTTACATAGTAATTAAAACGACTATTTGGCTTATCTTCAGGGACTAATCTTACTTTTACGTGTGATTTTTTTGCCATTTACAGTATTTTTTTTAATTCTTTAATTATTTTATTAATTCTTAATAAATTATTTTCTGATCTTATATTATTGATTTTTTTATAGTCAACAGAATACTCCTTTTCCATAGCTATAATAGCACCCTTTATGGTCATGCCCTTGTCTTTTAAGAGTGTTTTAACTCTACGAAAAAGCTTTATATCGACTTCTGAGTAATATCTTCGTTTGTTTAGAAGGAGGCTAGGTTTTAAGATTTTAAATTTTTTTTCCCAAAATCTGATAACATGAGTTTTTGGCTTGCCAGTATTTTTGTCCATCAAGCCAATTTCTGTAGCTAATTCACTAATATTTTTAAATGCACCAGACTTTTTCTTAAGCATTAAATCTATTAATTTTTTTTATTAAAAGCTTAGAGGCCTTAAAGGTAACGACATTTCTAGAAGAAATGGTTTTTTCTTCTTTTGTTTTTGGATTTCGTCCAACTCTGCTTTTTTTACTTTTCTTAGAAAAGGTGCCAAAAAGAGCTATTTTAACTTTTTTACCTTTTTTTAAATTAACTATTATTGAATCAAACAAAGTATCTACAAAAGCTGAGCAGCTAATTTTCGACAGACCTAGCTCTTGGAAAACCAAATCATAAAGCTTTTGTCTTGTTATATTTTCAACTTTGCTCATTTAATTAAAGATTTTAAAACTTTTGATTTAATTTTATCATGAATCAAATCCAAATCTGCATTGCCATTAATGATAAAAATTCTTTTCTTTTCCACTTTTGCAATTGCTAAAAAGCCTTTTTTTATAATGTTCATTTTTTTTAAAGATTCTCTATCAAATCTATCTAATTTTTTTGCTCTTAAATACATTCTTTTTTTACTTATACTTGGGTTTGCATCCAAAAGAATTGTTAGGTTTGGTCTTATGTTTTTGTCTATTAGTTTTTGAAGAAAGTGTATTAATTTTAAATCAATAGACCCATTATAATGTTGGTAAGCAATAGTGGAATCTAGGTACCTATCACAAAGCACTATATAGCCAGATCTAAGTTTTTCCTTTATTAAATCGTAATGCTCTGCCCTGGCAGCAAATAATAAAAAAAGTTCCGTTAAGGGATTATTTTCTTCGTTTAGATCCTTTATTACTAGTTTTCTAATTTTTTCTGAAATTTTAGTACCACCAGGTTCTCTCGTAAGAAAAATTTTTTTGGATACATTTGCTTTTAAAAATTTATAAAGAAGTTTTATTTGAGTTGATTTTCCAGATCCCTCAATACCTTCAAAAGTGATAAAAATACCACGATTTAACCCCATACCAAGAAACCTATGGAATTAAAAAATCTTTTTATAAAATTAATTTTTTTAAAATCTTCAGTGGCAAATAGTGGCTGCTTTATATCTAGCCCGTTTTCATCTTTAATTCTTAATACACCCAACTGATCACTTGCCTTAAAATGATCTTTAATTGGTTCGGATACCTCTAAATATATCTTAATATCTCTAGACCTTCTTTTAGAGTAAGTGATGTATAGGTCTTTTTCCAATTCTAATTTTATTGATGATTTTTTTCCATTCCATGTATTGATAGAAAATAGAGAATTTTCTTTTTTAACCAAAAGTAACTCCGTAGTAATTATTGCATGATTGAGTAATTTTAAAGATTCTCTTGCTCTTTCTTTTTGTGAATTTGTTCCACTTACAACGCTTAAAATCCTACGATTATTTACAAGCATGGTAGCAGCCAATGAGTAGCCAGAGTCATTGAGGTGTCCGGTTTTAATTCCATCTACTTTCGAATTTTTATATAATAGGCTATTTCTATTAGATTGGGTGATTGGATTTCCACCAGTACGATCCCAAGTGAAGGTTCTCTCTGCATACATTTTGTACAATTCTGGAAATTCTTTAATTAAATAAACGGACATTAAACTAATATCGCTAACTGTTGAATAATTGTCCTCAGAATAAATTCCAGAAGAGTTTGAAAAGTTTGTGTTAGTCATACCAATTGATTTTGCCTTGTCATTCATCATGGAAGCAAACGCAGCTTCAGAGCCTGCAATTCCTTCAGCCAGTGCGATGCACGCATCATTTCCTGAAGCTATTATTATACCTTTTAATAAATTTAAAACAGTTATTCTATCGTTTGGAACTATGAACATAGAAGAATAGCCTTGCTTAGCCATTCTCCAAGCTTTGTTGGAAACTAAGAATTTTTCGTTTAATTTCAACTCACCGCTTTTAATTAAATCGAAAGCTATGATGGAAGTCATGACCTTAGTGATAGACGCAGGAGAAATTTTTTCATTTTCATTTTTCTTAAAAAGAACTTGGCCAGAATTTACATCTATCAAAATTGCCTGCTTGGCAGAAGTATTTAATGCATGGGCGTTATAAGCTTGTATTAAAAAAAAACTTATTAATAAGATTGTAATTTTTTTCATTTAACTTTTATTTGGTAGCCTTCAAAATTATTAGCTTTCAGCTTACTGTAAATTAAGTCATATTTGTTCATATTGCCAATTGGCCCTATTATTAAAAGATAATTTCCAGGTGAGCCCTTAATAGCAATATTTTGATTAGAAAGAAAATCTTTTAAACTATTTCTAAGATCTTTCGCATATTTTAAGTAATAAAAAGAGCCGAATTCTAAATAAATAAGATTTTTATGCTTATCTTTTTTTATACTTTTTCCCCTACTCAAAGAAGTAATTTTAACATCACTAACTTTACTTGCCTTTTTGATTTTTCTTTCTTCTTTATAAATTTTTGCTTGATTCGCAACAAAAGTAGGATTTTTTTTAATAGATTCTATTTTTACGTAGGGTAAATCTTTTTCTATTCCTAGTGAACTGGCAACAGCATCTGAAATATAAATTATTCGAGATTCTGGAATTGGTTTTTTTTCAATGTATTGCAAATTTATAGATTTTTGATTTACGAGATTAGTAATTTTTAGTGAATTGCCTTTAAAATCTTGAGCTACAACTGCTTGGGTGTTTTTTTTATAAGAGCTTAAAGATCCTAAATTGCCAGAAAAACCTATTTTCTCGGTTAAGGAAACTTTACCTATATTGGTACATGAAAAAAGAAACAAAAAACTAAAGACTATAAGTGATTTTTTTTTAAGCATTTTTCAAAAGGTCAGCAAATAAGCCCACTGTTATTGCAAATCGTAATGATCTATTCCAATTTAATAATTTTTCATAATTTGTGGTTACTAAAAAAATAGGCCCATCTTTGCCGTCCGGTCTTATTAGTTTAAAATTACCTATGGCTTTTTTATTATTTTTTATGGAAATTTTATTATTAATTAAATCATTTCTAGATAGGGTTTTTTTTAATTTTCTTGCATCAATAGTGACCAAAGAATTGTCAATTTTATCAGCACTTATTGCCTTGTAGCCCCAAGAAATTTTCTTATTCCACCCTATTGTTTTGAGATAATTTGCAGCTGATGCAAACGAATCCTCAAGGGAGTTCACTAAATCTATTTGCCCATCTTTGTCATAATCAATGGCATAATTTTTGATAGAAGATGGCATAAATTGGAAATTACCGTGAGCTCCAGCCCATGAACCATACAAGTTTTCTAATTTAACTTTCTTTTTATCTATTAATCGCAAAATAGTAATTAGTTCTTTTGAAAAATATGCAGATCTTCTCTTATCAAAAGACAAAGTTGCTAGGGCCGATATAATATCAACCTTACCAAGATGCCTTCCAAAACTAGTCTCAATTCCCCACAAGGCCACCAAATATTCTTTTGGAACACCGAAGTCTTTCTCTATTCTGGAAAGTAAATCTTTATTTTCTAGCAAAAGACTCTTGGCCTTTAGAACTCTTTTTTTATTAACTCTTTTTCCTATGTAAGTTTCTGTTTTTTCAATAAACTCTGGTTGACGTTTGTCATAAATCAAAAGTTTTTTCAAAAACTTAACTCTTGAGAAGGCCTTGTTTACAGTGGCAGAACTGATCCCTTCTGTTTCAATAGCTTTCTTTTTAAAATCAACTACCCAAATATCAAAATTATGATTTTGAGCAAAAACTGGAGTATTTTGAAATATTAGAAATATAAATAAAATTATTTTTATACAATTGCTCATAGTATTTTTGATAACACAAAATATCATTAAATAATATTTAGATTAACAAGAGAAAAAGGCTAGATTTTTATGTTTTCTTTCTATTTTTAGTCAATGATAGTCAATAACAATGAATCTAGCACATCATGACAAAGAACAAACAATTACAGAACCTCATAATTTAAAGTTTCAGCAAATAATGCTTTTTTGTTGAAATTTAACATTAAGATTATAAAAACATTTCAACGGAGGGATGGGAGAGTGGTTTAATCCAGCGGTCTTGAAAACCGCCGTACCGCAAGGTACCGTGAGTTCGAATCTCACTCCCTCTGCCAGTTTATTCCTCTTTTTATAATTTTTGCAAAATCCTCGAATTAAATAAATTTTTAATGATCGGTCGTGTTTTGCATTTTATACGAATAGGAAATTGCAGCAAAAATAATTAAGTAGTTAAAATAAGAAATATAAAAAGAAATAAAATCAAACAATGGTTTTATAAATGTAAAAAATTGAGCATTACTTCCAGATAGAGAAATCTGAAGAGAAAGAATTATAGACGAGGGTATAAAAAAAATAATTGTTACAACTATAAATAAACCTAAAAACTGAAATCCCTCATGGTTCATTTGTTTTATATAAGGCTTTATTTTCTTATTAAGAGCAATTTTTGGAAGAATAAAAATAAATCTTAAAGCAAAAGCTGATGAAAATATCCAAAGCATGAAAAGGAAGGATATGTTTAAGTTAAATAAAGCGTTTTTACCAAAGCTTTTAAACAAGTAATGAAATATCAAGGGTGATATTGAAATTAATGTAATTGCAGTTATGGCAAAGAAATATTTAAAATTTTTTACAGACAAAAAATCTAAAAAATAGTCCTGCTCTTTCTTTTCTAAAATTTCTTTATGAATACTTATGCCAACAGAGCTCATAAGCAATGTAGAAAAAAATATAAATAAAAGAATGGTAAAATTAGTAGCCAAAGAGCTTGTCGATACGTTAAAAAAAAAAGTAATTAAAAAAACTGCAAAGAAACCTTTTTTAATTTTTTTTGAAAAATCTAAAAAAATAAAATTAAAAGAAGTGCTTATGATTTTTGCTATTGGTATCTTTTTTAACTTCATAAAAAGTGGCGGTCAGGGAGGGATTCGAACCCTCGTTACGATGTTACTCGTAAGGTCATTT
>VTPO01000003.1 GCA_008638205.1 Pelagibacteraceae bacterium
TAGATCAAGATAAGGTTATTTATAAAAAATATTTTCATATTGGAGTTGCTGTTGACACTCCACATGGCTTGATGGTGCCAAAAATTCGAGACGTGAACACCAAAAGTCTTTCCGACTTGAGTAAAGAAGTGAGGTCCGTAAGTAAACTTTGTAAAGAATTAAAGATTGATAAAAAGGAATTTTTTGGAGGTTCGATGACAATTTCTAGCCTTGGAGGTATCGGAGGAAGTTTTTTTACACCCATTATTAACTCTCCAGAAGTCGCAATAATAGGGATAGGAAAGTCCGAGATAAAACCAGTATTTATTAATGGAAAATTCGAGCCAAGAATGATGATGCCAATTTCTTTATCTTATGATCACAGAATAATTGATGGAGCTGAAGCTGCAAAATTTTGTCAGGACTTGAAGATTAGTCTTGGAAGAAACTTTGCTATGAAATTGGCTATCTAGATGTTTGTACAAGGGTTTTGTGAGAAAAAATTCTTAGAAATAAAAGAAATTTTCAACAACTCCTTTAAAGATCTCACTGAAACAGGAGCTGCATTTTCTATCATTCAAAATAAAAAAAAAATTATTAATTTATACGGTGGAGTAACGAACTCTCAAAACAGTTTGTGGAATGAAAAAACAATTGTTAATACTTTTTCTGTGAGCAAAGGAGTTTACGAAGCTTGTGCTGCAAAATTAATTAATGAAAAATTGCTAGACCTAGAAAAACCAGTTTCTTATTATTGGCCCTCTTTTAAGCACTCAGGAAAGTCCTCTATTTTAATTAAGCATATTTTCTCTCACCAATCTGGAATGTATCGCTTTAAAACAAAATTAGAAAATAAAGATTTACTAGACTGGGAAAAAATTATCTCTATTTTAGAAAAACAAGAACCTGATCATAAGCCTGGAGAACAGACATATTATCATGCAAAAACTCACGGGTATCTGGTAGGAAATTTAATTAAAATTATAAGTGGTCAGGATTTTGGACAATATTTAAAAAAAAATATTACAGAAAATAATAATTTAAATTTTTATTTTGGTGTAGAAAATTCTCAAATAGAAAATATTGCTGATCTTACTTTACAAAAATCTGATCAAAAAAAAAATAAGCCTGAAAATGAGGACTTTAATGCCTTTAATAATCCTGAACAAAACATTGAATTTTATAATAGCCAAGATTGGAGGAGAGCTGAAATACTATCAATGGGTGGCCACGGCAATTCAGAGGCTATTGCCTCCATTTACGATTATCTAGCTAATGATTTTAAAAATGATCAAAAAAATATCATTGATCAAGGCATATTAATTAAAAGTTTGGAAGAAGCAAAACCTAGAATAGATTTGAGTTTAAACTTTCCAGTTAGATGGACTAATCTAGGTTTCATTTTAAGAGGAGGATGGATGTTTGGAAAACATAAAGAATCTTTTGGGCATAATGGTTGGGGAGGCTCCTTGGGGTTTGCGGATCCAATCAATGGACTGGGAATATCTTATGTGACAAAAAAAATTAACCCCACTATGGGAATGGATCGAAGGGCGGTAACTTTGGTTAAAAAATTTTATGAGCTATTGATTTGATTAGCTAGCAACGTTGCGCTACTCCAGGCATCTTCTACTTTAGAACCACACATCCAGTCACCGCAAATGCCAAGATTGATATCTTTATTCCAATAAAACCTGTTTGAAAAACCTTCACTTTTAAAAGCATAAAGCCAGCCATGAATATCTCTATAAGATGTTTCCACATTCTTAATTTTAAGTAAAGTAAAAAATTCCTGAATCATTAATTCCAAAACTTTTTCTTTTTTATCTCTATATACATGACAATATTTTTTTGCAAAATCCAAACTGCTTTGTAAGGTCCATAGTTCAAGATTCTCGTTATTTCCAATTCTTAATTTTGAACTTTCATTTCCAGCCCATCTTAGAATAGAATTTTTTTGAAATTTTATACCAACGGATGAAATTTCTAGGGGCTTATTAAATGCAATCATTGCAGTAAGATTTGGCTGCATAGAGCCTTCAAAAGTTAAATCTAAATTTAAAGGATTGATAATCTTTTGACATTGCTCGAGAGGTATAGTTAGAATTACTCTTTCACAATCTTGGGTATCTTTATCTTTAAATTGCAAGGCCCATTTATTATTTCTTCTTTTAAGTCCTACCAATTCTTTTAAGTATTCCACCTTAGTAGACAGCAAATCTTTTACAAAACTGTTATTTCCCAATTTTCCAATATACTTTTTTGAATCTATAGTTTTGCTATCTTCAAAGACATGGAAATTACCACTCCATTCCTTGATGGAGGATTTTAAATTTTGATTTAAAAAAAAATCAAATTCTTTTATTGTTGGGGAAATATATTGGAGGCCATGATCAAAAAGTCCAATATTTTCAACTCTCCTAGTGGACGATCTTCCTCCTGGACCTCTTCCCTTGTCAAATACCATTAGATTTTGATCATTTATCAAATTACTTAACGTTGCTGATGCAAATCCAGCACCTATTATAATTGTTTTTTCTGACATAAATTTTTTTGTAAATAATTAATATAAAATATTGTTATAACTAATTGAAAATACTTCTAATATAAATTAAAAAAAATATATATCATGAAACAAAATATAGTTGTAACAGGTGGATTGGGGTTTATAGGGAGTAATTTAATAAAAATTTTAATCCAGCAAGGATATTATATAATTAACATCGATAAGTTCTCCTATTCCTCAAATTATTTTAATTTAAATGATATAGACAAAAAAAAATATAAATTTTTTAAAATAGATATCAACAATCAATTAAAAATTCAAAAAATTTTTAATACATATAAACCGATAGGCATATTTAATCTAGCTGCTGAAACGCACGTAGATAAATCAATTGATAATCCAAAAGAATTTTTCAAAAGCAATATATTGGGTGTTTATAATTTGCTAGAAGCCACAAGAAATTATTTGAAAAAAAATAAAACACAATTCAAATTTATTCATATTTCAACTGACGAGGTATATGGAGATATTTTAAAGAATAAGTTTTCAATTGAAACCGATGCTTATAATCCTAGTTCTCCATATTCTGCAACCAAAGGTTCGTCTGACTTGATTGTCAAAGCTTATGTTAGGACTTATAAAATTCCAGCTATAATAACAAATTGCTGCAATAACTATGGTCAGAATCAGTACCCTGAAAAGCTAATTCCCAGAATAATACTAAATATTAAAAATAATAAAAACCTTCCAATTTATGGAACTGGAAAAAATGAAAGAGAATGGATTCATGTTCTTGATCATTGTCTAGCTTTGATAACAATTTTTAAGAAAGGGAAAATAGGAGAAAATTACAATATTGGCTCAGGTAAAATTTTAAAAAACATAGATATTGCAAAACAAATATTATCTATAAGTAAAAAATTTATAAAAACTAAATCGAAAATAATTTTTGTCAAAGATAGGCCGGGACATGATAAACGATATGCTTTAAATTCTAATAAAATTAAAAAAAAACTTAATTGGAAGCCTAAATATAATTTTATAAATGGTATAGAAAATACAATAAGATGGTATTTGAATAATAAAGAATGGTTAAAAAAATTAAAAAATAAAAACTACACCAATAGAATTGGAATGAAAAATTGATAAAAAAAGGAATAATATTAGCTGGTGGTACAGGCACAAGGCTTAGCCCTCTTACCAAAGCTGTAAATAAACAGCTACTACCCCTATATGATAAGCCGCTAATTTTTTACCCTCTGTCTATTCTAATGCTTGCTGGAATTAAAAATATTTTGATTATAGTAAATGATGGTCAGGAAGAAAATTTTTCAAATATTTTAGGTAACGGAAAACGATATGGAATTAATATTAAGTACAAAATTCAAAAAAAACCAAGGGGAATAGCTGAAGCTTTTATACTGGGTAAGAATTTTATTAAAAAAGACAGTGTATCTCTTATTTTGGGCGATAATTTTTTTTATGGCCAAAGCTTAACTGCAAAATTACTAAAATCAAAAAATCAAAATAAAGGTGCTACTATCTTTTTAAAATCAGTCAATAATCCAGAAAATTTTGGTGTAGCTGTAATTAAAAATTCTAAAATAAGCACTATAGTTGAGAAACCAAAAAAATTTATATCCAAACAAGCAATCACTGGCTTGTACTTTTTTGATAATGAAGTGATAAAAATTGCTAAAAAAATAAAGCCGTCTAAAAGAAATGAGCTAGAAATTACTGATATTTTAAAGGTTTATCAAAAAAATAAAAATTTAAAATACGAGGAAATAGGTAGAGGTGCGATATGGTCTGATGCTGGAAAAATTGAAGATCTTACAAATTTATCCAACTTTGTTCACTCAATAGAAAAAGTGCAAAACATTAAGATTGCGTGTATTGATGAAATAGCTCTTAATCAAAAATGGATTGATAAAAAACAATTGCAAAGTAATATTAAATATTATGGTAATTGTGAATATAGTCAATATTTGAAAAACTTATAAATTGTGAAATCGGTTAAAACAAAATTTAAAGATTTGAAGTTAATAAAATCTAAAATCTTTAAAGACAAAAGAGGATTCTTCAAAGAAGTATTTCAAAGTAAAATTGAAACAAAAAATAAATTTATTTTTGACTGCATGTCTTCCTCAAGAAAAAATGTTTTAAGAGGACTTCATTTTCAAAGTATTAATCCTCAGGCAAAATTATTAACTGTAGCAGAAGGAAAAATATTCGACGTTTGTTTGGATTTGAGAAAACAATCAAGAACATATGGAAAATATTTTTCAATTAAATTATCACAAGATTCTGATTTATCAATTTTGATACCCCCTGGATTTGCCCATGGTTTTTTATGTTTGTCAAAAAAATGTGTAGTTTATTATAAATGCTCAAACTACAGAAATGAGAAAAGCGAAAAAACCATCTTATGGAATGATCCTGACCTAGCAATAAAATGGCCCTGCAAGAAGCCTATTTTATCTAAAAAAGATAAGAGTGGAATTGCATTTAAAAATTTTAAATAATATGTTTTTATGAATTTTTCCAAAGACAAATTTGTTTTTACTGGAAGCACAGGAAGATTTGGAAGAAAATTTAGGGAGAAATACAATTTAACAAATTTTTTTTATCCTTCAAAAAAACAACTAAACATCAGAGATTATCATTCAATAAATAAATTTCTTAAAAAAGTTAAGCCAAAGGTAGTCATTCACGCGGCTGCCATATCCAGGCCAATGAATGCTCATGAAACTAAACCTCAAGAGAGCATAAAAACAAATATTATTGGCACGTGCAATTTAGTTATTGCCTGTAAAGAAATGGGCATAAAGATAATTTATTTTTCAACAAATTATGTTTACCCAATTGGTAAAAAAAGTCACAAGGAGACAGATCCTGTGTTACCTATCAATGCGTATGCTTTTTCCAAACTAGGCGGGGAATGTGCCGTGCAAATGTACAATAATTCACTAATTTTGAGAATATTTATGACTGAAAAACCTTTTCTATACCCAAAAGCCTATATAGATGTAATGTCTAATTATCTTTATCAGGATGAGGTGATTAATATTTTTCCAAAAATAATAAATTTAAAAGGTATCATCAATATTGGTGGAAAAATTCAAAGCATTTATCAATTAGCCAAAAAAACAAATTCAAAAGTAAAAAAAATTTATGCAAAAACAATTTTAAAAGAAAAATATTTTAAATATCAAATTATAAATACTGCAAAATTAAAAAAAATATTAAAAAGTAAAAAACTTTAAACTTACGATTTATTTAAAGTTAATGTTGAGCCAAAAATTTTTTAAATATTTTTTTATTTTTTTGAATAAATTTTGGATATGTATTGTCTAAAGGAACTATTTCAAATTTTTGATTTCTATCAAACAAATCTTTTAATTCTGATATTTTTTTTCTTATTGTGCTTTCATTGGAAAACTTTTTAATTGCAAATTCTTGATGAGCAAAAGTTTTAAGCTTTATTGAAATTTCTTTTGGCGAAAAAAGATTATTAAAATGCCACCCACCATTATTAACCACTTGGATATTTTTTTCTTTGTCTGGTCTCCACCATTTTTTAATATTTTTAATTAAGACTTTTTGCCTCATATATTCTATTGATTTTAGATTTTTGTACTTACAAACTCTTGTTCCTGACCAGGGGGTATCATATTTATTAAAGATGTTAAATTTATAAACGTAATGTTTTTGTAGAAATATTGCATATTTTTTTATTAGTTTAAAATTTTTTAAAACTTTTGGGTCTGGAATTTCATCTGGATCAGAAAAAAAAATGTAATCATTCGGTAAAGCTTTTTTTATTTTTTTGAGCATAAAATCTCTTTGATATGCCTGTCTTTGCCAAGGACTATAACTAATTGGAAGCTTATCAAACATTTTAATATATATAATTTTATTCCTAAATTTTGGATTTTTTAATTTGAAATTGAATTTCTTTTTTTTTCCAAGGTGGTCATATTGCGATTCGCATATTACAAAGTAATTAATGCTCTCATTTAAAATTTCAAACCTTAGATTTGTGATGTAATTTTCTCTAAAAAAAGTTACGCAATCAAAAAAATTTATTTTATTAATATTTTTATTCATTTTTCTATTATATAGATTTATAAAGAAATTTAACTATTGCAAAACAAAGTTTATTAACAAATTTTTGGAAATTATGAGTGATTTAAAAATTTTTTGCTTATCTATTTACAATAAAAATAATAATCTTTTTAAAGGATTTAATTACATACCTGTTGGACTAGGTGATAACATTTTTAATGATAGCTGGCTGGTAGATAATACAGGTAAAAATATTTCATCAAAAAATCAATATTACGGTGAGTATAGTTTTCATTATTGGCTATGGAAAAATCATATGACTGAAATTTCAAAATCAAAATGGATTGGATTTTGTACATATAGAAGATTTTGGAGCTTTAAAGACTGCGAGTCTCAAAGCATAGACGCATTAAAAAAAAATATTATTACAAACGAGCCAAAGGCATGGGACAACTCAGATGTAATTTTAGCAGAAAGATTGAATATTGGAAAAATAAAAAATTCTAAAATAATAAAAAATTTTGGTATTAAAAATACAGTATCTAATTTAAAGATTTTATTTAAATCAAAACATAATTTGTTAGAGCATTTTAAAATTTTTCATGGGATCGATCACATCAACGAAGCAATAAAACTACTCCCTAAAAATGACAGGTTAGGCTTTGAGGAATATTTGCAAAAATTTTCATTTAACCCTCATAATTTATTTATCTGTCGAGGATCTAAAATACTTGAAGAATTTTATACTAATGTGTTTTCTTGGTTATTCAAATGTGAGGATCAATTTGATATGAACAAATTAAGAGGTTATGAAATTAGAATGCTTGGGTTTTTGGCTGAGCATTTTGTATCTTATTGGTTTCAAAAAAAATTTTCTGTTTACGAAAATCCTATAACTTTTTTTGATACAAATAAAAAAATGTCTTAGTTCTTCCACTTACTTTCGTTAAAAGATTTTCCTAAAATAAAATTAACACAGGCATCAAGTCTAACTCTATAAAGTTTTAATTTAAACTTTCTGTTAAGAAGAAAATTAATAATAATTTTAATTTGATATTTTATAACCTGTAAAAAAAAATATTTAAAAAAAAATAATTTACTTCTATGTTTTTTTGAAAAATAAATAGATGACCAGCAAAAGTTCCAATTCCTTGATATGTTCATTTTGTCTTTATTTTTTTCTTGATGAGATTCAAATCCTGAATGTTTTATAAAGGTGCTTGGTGTTTTTATAATTTCGTAATTTTTTTGTCTCAATCTCAAACAAAGATCTATATCCTCTAAATAAGTATAAAAATTATTATCCCATCCACCAATTTGTTTGATTTTATTTACGTCTATTAGTAGCGCAGTAGAGTTTATGGCCTCAACACTTATGTCTCCGGTTGGAATAATATTAAATTTTTTCTTTTTTTTGGTTTCTATAATTTTTTTATTCTTGGAAATCTTTAAATCATAAAAATCATAAGGACTATAAATTTCTCCGTCATAAAATAAGGGAGAGGCTATTGCTGCTTTGGGATAGCTTTGAATAGTTTTTATTAAATATGTAATACAATTTTCTGACAAAGTGACATCGGGTTGCGTTAGAAACATATAGTCTGTTTTAATTTTCGAAAGAGCTATATTAAAAGATCTTCCCAATCCAACATCTCCAACTTTTAGGTGTTCAATTTTTAAACCGGAGTGCTTTATGATACTTGTCAAATCTTCATCTTCTCCGTTATCAACTATCAAGATTTTATATTCTGATGAAATGCTTTTTAACAAATTGAGCATTATATTTCCTGGATAAAATGCTGGAACAACTATTGTGCACTTCTGATTCATTTAATTCAAATAATCCATTTCTTATATTGCTTGATATTACTTCTTAAAAATTCTGGAAAGTCTTTATTAATTTCTGTTTTAAAAAATTCTATATTTCTTCCTAAAAGATCTTTGCCTTGTTTTATCGAATTCTTAATATGATTAATGTCCTTATATTTTTTTTTATTATATTCACTATGAGCAAATTGTTCCAATTTATCTATAATTTCTTTGGGTTCTTTCAAGTAAGAGAAGTGCCACCCTCCATCTTCAATTATTTGAATACAATTTCTAAAATTATATGCAAATTTTCTCTTAGGATAAATGTTTCTTAGAGATTGTGGAGAAAGTAAATATTTTTTTTTGCATAATCTTGTTCCAATAGTTTTCTCTTTGCATTTCAAATTAAACTTGTAGTAAAAAAAATCTTGCTTAAATAAAAAAAACTTTTTATAAATTTTTTTTGTTACTAAAGATTTTAGTTTGGGTATTTCATCGCAATCTGAAATCATTATAAAATCATCATCGTGATTTTTTTTTATTCCATGCATTATATAGTTTCTCTGAGAATTTTCCCGAGAAAAATCTTTGCTAAATCCCCTATGAAAAGAATCTGGTAGCTTAAATTCGTCTTTGTTTAAATCTTCTTGGACGATATATTCAATTTTATTTTTAAACTTTTTAAAATTATTAATATCAAAATTTAGTTTCTTTTTTTTCCCTTGATGGGTTTGCTTTGCTTCAACAACAACAAATTTACTAACTTCTTGGTTTAAGACATTAAACCTTAGATCTAACAACAAATCCTCATCCAAATATGTTACACAATCAATCAATTTTGGCATCGTTTTTTAACACTTTCTAATCATTTTATTTTGGCGGAGAGAGAGGGATTCGAACCCTCGGTACTTTTGACAGTACACACACTTTCCAAGCGTGCTGATTAAACCGCTCTCACATCTCTCCATAATGTTTCATATTTTAAGATTATCAATAAAATTATAAAATACTGATTTAATATATGAAAAAATATATTTAATTTTTTTTTGTTTTTATATATTTTTGTACTATCTAAAACATTGCTTACTTCGTCGTTTTTATTTTTTTTTATAACTATTAAATTATGATAAAAATAAATCTCTGTTATATTTTTTGCAAAATAATCAATTTGATAAAAAGGGTTTTTTATTTCCATATAGTTAATTTTATCAACTATATCTTTAAAAAAATTAATTAAATTTTTTTTATTTTTTAAATAAAATGCATCTCCTCCAAATTCAGGCGTGTATGATGTTTGCGTATCTTCTATGAAATAATACCCTCCATACTTGAGAGATTTAAATAAAGTTTTAAAAGTATAAATAACATCTCGATTTATGTGGCTTCCATCGTCTATTATAAAGTCTAATTCTCCGGTCTCATTAATTATTCTCATCAAATCCTCACCATTGGACTGAGACCCTTTAAAAATTTTTATTCTACTTCCAAGATTCAATTTCTTCTCAAAATAATCTAATGAAAAAATTTTTCCTTTAGAAAAAAAGTCAGCCCGCATTTTAAGTGATTCTCCACCTTTCTGTGGGTCATCATATCCTCCAACTCCGATTTCTAGCAGTCCGATTTCTTGATCAATCTTTGGTAGCATATATTTTTCATATATTTTTGTATAAAAATGTATTCCATGCTTATCGGTTTTATATTTAATTGCTAAATCTGTTAAACTTTTCATTGTTTTATAGTTTTTATTATCATGCATCTTTGTTTATTTTGAGAACTCCTATAAAAGCTTCTTGAGGTATTTCTACATTGCCAAATTGTTTCATTCTAGACTTTCCTTTTTTCTGCTTATCTAATAATTTTCTTTTTCTATCTCTTGCTCCACCACCATGGATTTTAGTTAGAACATCTTTTTTAAAACCTTGTATTGTTTCTCTAGCTATAACTTTTCCACCTATAGCTGCTTGAATAGGTATTTGAAATTGATGTCTTGGAATTAGCTCTTTTAATTTTTCACATATTAATCTTCCTTGTCTTACTGCAAACTCTCTATGAATAATCATGGATAACGCATCAACAGTTTCTGCATTTACTAAAACTGAAAGTTTAATTAAATCTCCATCTTTATAGTCAGTAATTTCATAATCAAAACTAGCGTAACCACTGGAAATAGATTTTAAACGATCATAAAAATCAAAAACCACCTCATTTAATGGTAGCTCATATTTTAAAACTGCTCTATTTCCAGAATAAGATAGATTTTTTTGTAGTCCTCTTTTTTCTTCACAAAGCTTGATAATAGATCCTAAGTATTCATCTGGTGTAATTAACGTTGCATCTATCCAAGGCTCTTTAATAGTTTTAATATAATTAGGTTCTGGCATGCTACTAGGATTTTGCAAGTCTGATTTAGTTCCATCTATTTTTTCTAATTTGTAAACCACACCCGGCGTAGTAGTTATTAAATTTAAATTATATTCTCTATCTAATCTTTGAACTGCAATTTCAAGGTGCAACAGTCCTAAAAATCCACATCTAAAACCAAGCCCAAGGGCAGAAGAAGATTCTGCTTCATAAATTAAACTAGAATCATTTAGGGATAATTTTCCCAAACTATCTCTTAACAACCCATAATCTGAACTGTCTACGGGAAATAAACCGCAAAATACAACTGGCTTACTTGGTTTAAATCCTGGTAAAGCTTTTGTAATAGGATTTTTTGACAATGTAATGGTATCTCCTACTTTTGTTTCTGAAACGCTTTTAATTCCAGTAACTATAAAGCCCATTTCTCCAGGGCCTAAATTATCTTTGTTTATGGGCTTTGGGGTAAAGACACCAACTTTATCAATTTTATATTTCGCACTATTTGACATCATAAGAATTTCGTCATCTCTTTTAATGTAGCCGTCTATAATCCTTACTAAAATTACAACACCCAAATAACTGTCGTACCAGCTGTCTACTAGTAAAGCTTTTAACTGATCATTGCTTTCGCTTATCGGTGCCGGTAATTTTTCAACAATTGCATTTAAAATATTTTCAATCCCTATACCTGTTTTTCCTGAAGCTAAGATTGCGTTAGAAGTATCTAAACCAATAACATCTTGAATTTCTTGTTTGACTAACTCTGGTTCAGAAGCGGGTAAGTCAGCTTTATTTAAAACAACAACAATTTCGTGGTTATTGTCCATGGCTTGGTAAACATTTGCAAGCGTCTGTGCTTCTACACCCTGCGTACTGTCTACTACCAATAAAGAACCTTCACAGGCTGCTAAAGAGCGACTAACTTCATAACTAAAATCTACATGGCCAGGTGTATCCATGATATTTAAAATATAAGTTTTTCCATCCTTATGTTTGTAATTAAGTCGAACTGTCTGAGCCTTGATGGTAATTCCTCTTTCACGCTCAATATCCATAGAATCTAGAACTTGCTCTTTCATCTCTCGAGATTGCAATCCACCGCAGGTTTGAATAAGACGATCAGCGAGTGTAGATTTTCCGTGATCTATATGAGCTACAATAGAAAAATTTCTTATTAGTTCTGTAGAGCTCATGAGCTTCTGAGAGTGCCACCTACATGAGACTGAACTGCAGATATAATTTTTTGACTGGTTTGTTCGATTGTTTTTTCATCTAAAGTTTTTTCCATGGATTGCAGTTTAATACTAAAAGCGATTGATTTTTTTCCTTGTTCAATATTCTCGCCCTCATATACATCAAAAATATTAATATTGGTTATTAATAATGGGTCACACTTTTTAACCTCTTTGATGATCTCATTGGCACTAATGCTCTTATCGACAATAAAAGCAAAGTCTCTATCAACCGCTTGAAATTTTGATACTACATAATTTTGTTTTGCATCTTTTTGGTTTCTTTTTGGTTCTACAATGTTATCTAAATAAATTTCAAATCCACAAGGTGAATAACTATCTAATTCTAACCGATTAACAATAATTGGATTAATCTCTCCAAAGCTTGCAAGTAATGGTCCTTTGTTTGATCCTAAATAAAAAGAACCAGATCTGCCAGGATGAAAAGATAAATTGCTTTTGCTTTCAACAATAAGTTTAGAACTATCTATCCCAAGATCTATCAAAATTTGAACCACATCTGATTTAGAATCATAAGCATTAAAGGCTTGCGTTTTCATCATCCAATTTTTTTCTATCTTATCTCCCATGACAATACCTGAAGCAAAAATATTTTGTTGTCCTGGCTGCTTTCCTTTAAACACAGGGCCAACCTCAAAAAGCATTAGGTCTTTATGTCCCCTGTCTGCATTGTTTTTTGCATGAATTAATAAATTAGAAAACATGGATGTTCTTAAGGTGTCAAGATCTGAAGATATTGGATTTATCAATCGTAATTTCTTATCTGAAAAAAAATCATCTATTTTTGAATTGGTAAAAGACCAAGTGACAGTCTCTAAATATCCTAAAGAAGCAATAGATCTTTGGATATGATGAAATATTTTTTGATGGAAGTTTAAAGCTGGTTTTAAAATATTTCTATCAGGCTCGGTAAGAGGAATGTTATCATAACCCTTAATTCTAATAAGTTCTTCAATAATATCTACTTCTTGATTTATATCTGGTCGAAAACTAGGCACTATCAATTCTAATGTATTTTTTTTACTCTTTACTCCGAAACCCAAATCTTCCAAAATCTTTTTACTTTCCATGCTAGAAATCTCAAAGCCTATTAATTTTTTAAAATTATCTATAGTAAAAACAATTTTTTTTTCTTTATAATTAGACTTTCCAGACATTTTAATTGCACTAATTTTTCCACCACAAATTTCCTGTATTAGCTTTGAAGCTTTGACCAGCCCTTCTTCTATAGACATAGGATCAACTCCTCTCTCAAATCTATATTTTGCATCTGTTAACAATCCAAGTCTCTTAGAGGATTTTGCAATAGTGACTGGATCAAAGCTTGCAGCTTCTAAAACAATGTCAGTTGTTGACATCTCTGTACCAGTAGAAACTCCTCCAATAATTCCTCCAAGTCCAAGAACTTTTGATTGATCGGCAATAACACAGTCTTCAGCAGAAAGTTCATATTTTTTGTTATCTAGTGCTTCAAAATGTTCGCTCTTTTTTGACCTTCTGACAATAATCTTGCCAGATATCTTATTGGCATCATAAGCGTGTAGCGGCCTATTCATGTCTATCATTATATAGTTGGTAATATCTACAATTGCAGAAATAGACTTTTGACCAACGGACTCTAAATCTTTTTTTAACCAATCTGGACTTTCTTTGTTTTGAACACCCTCGATGTAACAGCTTCCAAATTGGTAACACCCAGAATCTTTTTTAACTTCGACTGGAATAGTTTTTTTTGATGTAACTTTTATTGTTTCCTTTTTAGATTTAATAAAAGTACCTTTTCCAGATGCTGCCAAATCCCTAGCAATACCCCTTACTCCAAGACAGTCAGACCTGTTGGGGGTTATGGAAATATCAATCATAGGATCTAAATTTTCTTTAAAAAAATTCTCACCTATTTTACGATTGGAGTCTAGCTCCATAATTCCATCACTACTATCTGAAATGTTTAGTTCAGATTCTGAACATAGCATTCCAAAAGATTCCACTCCTCTAATCTTTGCAATAGAAAGCTTCATACCATTGGAAGGAATAACTGTACCGGGAGAGGCATAAACTGTAATTAAATTATCTTGCGCATTAACTGCTCCGCACACAACTTTAGTAATTTTTCCATCTCCAATGTCTACGTCGCAAATTTTTAACTTATCTGCATCTGGGTGCTTGATGGCCTTTAATATTTTACAAACTTTAAAATTAGATAAATTGCTTTTAGCTGAACTAATGCTTTCAACTTCAAGACCAATAGATGTAAGTTTTTCCCCAATTTGTTCTGTGGTAGATTTTGTCTTTAAGTATTTTTTTAACCAATTTAAAGTGATATTCATTTTGATAAACCTCTATAATTGGTGGGGACATCATTGGCATTAAATCCAAAGTGTTTTAACCATCTCACATCACTATCAAAAAATGACCTTAGATCATTAATACCGTATTTTAGCATTGCCAATCGGTCAATTCCGACTCCGAAAGCATAGCCTTGATACTTTTTAGTATCTACTTTAGCATTCTTTAAAACATTTGGATGCACCATACCACAACCTAAAATTTCTAACCATTGATCACCTTGTCCTATAGTGATTTTTCCATTTTTGATTTCATATCCAATATCCACTTCAGCAGAAGGTTCTGTAAAAGGGAAATGACTAGGTCTAAAACGCATCTTAATTTGATCTACTTCAAAAAATTTTTTTAAAAAATAATCCAAACACCCTCTTAAATCTGCCATGGTTATATTTTGATCAACATACAGACCTTCTAACTGATGAAACATTGGAGTGTGTGTTTGATCGCTATCACATCGGTAGGTTCTTCCGGGGGCAATAATTTTTAAGGGCGGTTTTTCATTTAACATTGTTCTAATTTGAACAGGTGAAGTATGAGTTCTCATCAATAATTCTTTTTGTTTGTCTAAATAAAAAGTGTCATGCATGTCACGTGCTGGATGATTAGGTGGTGTGTTTAAGGCTGTAAAATTATTGTATTCATTTTCAATATCTGGCCCTTCCGCAACTGAAAAACCTAACTCTGCAAATATACAAGTCAGTTCATCAATTACTTGTGAGACTGGATGAATCTTTCCTTGAGGTTTTGTTGGTGCTGATAAACCAATATCTATAGTCTGGTTTTCTAGTTTTTTTTGAATCTCTTCTTGTTCAAATTTTGTATAAAGAATGTTTAATTGATCTAGAACCTTAGTTTTTAAAATATTTAGCTGAGAGGCAAATTCTTTTTTTTTCTCCTTATCAATAGTTGCCAAGTTCTGGAACAGTTTTGAAAGAGTACCTTTTTTTCCAAGAATTTCTATTTTTAACTTTTCTAAACTTTCTTTAGATTCTAATTGAGAAAGTTTAGCAAAAATTTCTTGTTCTAGTGTGGTCAGATTATTCATCTAAAAATTAAAAGTTTTAATTTAATTTAGATGAGATTGTACCTTTTTTACAATAGATTTAAAGGTTTCGGGATTGTGGTAGGCAATATCCGCTAATACTTTACGATCAATTTTAATTTTAGACTTAATTAAACCATTTATAAATTTAGAATAAGTTAAACCTTCCGCTCTAACTCCAGCGTTAATTCTTTGAATCCACAAAGATCTAAAAATTCTTTTATTTCTTCTTCTATCTCTGTAGGCATATTGAAGAGATTTCTCTACAGCTTGTTTTGCTACTCTAATTGTATTTTTTCTTCTTCCTCTAAAGCCTTTTGCTTGTTTAAAAACCTTTTTATGCTTTTGGTGACTTGCCTGACCTCTTTTGACTCTTGCCATACTATCCTCTTACACCATAGGGCATAAAGGATTTTATTATCTTGGCATCTTGCTTCGATAAAACCGTAGTGCCTCTTAATTTTCTAATCTGCGCATTGGTTCTTTTGATCATTCCATGTCTCTTTCCAGCTTGTGGAGCTTTTACTTTTCCAGTAGCCGTGAATTTGAAACGTTTCTTTGCAGAGCTTTTAGTTTTTAATTTTGCCATAAAAATGTAACGGGGTTATACAAAGATTGTGATTTGAAAACAACAGAAATCGATTGTCTATAAGGCCTGAATTATTAGGGTCATTTGACGACCTTCCATCTTTGCAGACTGCTCAACCTTACCTACTTCCTTAACATCTTCTATTATTCTTCTAACTAAATCGTAAGCAGCTTTTATAAACTCCATTTCCCTACCTTTGAATTTGATTGTAAATTTTACTTTATCTCCATTCGTTAAAAATTTAACTGCATTTTTAATTTTAAAATCATAATCGTGTACATCTGTTACAGGCCTTAATTTAATTTCTTTTAATAAAATAACTTTTTGTTTTTTTCTTGCTAAATTAGCTTTTTTTTGTAACTCGTATTTATACTTACCACTATCCATGATTTTACAGACAGGTGGCTTTGTATTTGCTGCAATTTCAATTAAATCCAATCCTACTTCTTGTGCCCTATTGATGGCTTCTCCTAAAGGAACAATTCCTATGTTATCTCCATCATGTCCAATTAGCTGCACTTCGGAAGCTCTAATATTGTTGTTCGTTTTTGGACCGCGATCTCTAGGCTTTCGATTATATTGAAAATTTTTATTAATAAGAATACCTCTAGATTTTTGGAGCTTGAGACTCTTTAGATAAACTCGAAATTATTTTTTCTAAGCTTTCGGTTTGTTGGGCTTCTTGACCCAACCTTCTCAGAGTAATTGTTTTATTTTGAACTTCTTTTGAACCACAAATCATTAAGATGGGAATTTTTCCAACAGAGTGTTCTCTAATTTTATAGTTAATTTTTTCATTTCTTAGATCAATCATAGGTCTTATTGAAATTTTTTCAAGCTGATTTAATATTTCTTTTGCATAGTCATGGTGTTCATCATTGATTGGTAATATGGCAACCTGAACTGGAGATAACCAAAGAGGTAATTTGCCAGCATAATGTTCAATTAGAATTCCTGTAAATCTTTCTAATGAGCCAAATAATGCACGGTGCAACATGACTGGAGTTTTTTTCTTACCATCTTTATCAACATACGTTGCGTCTAATCTGCCTGGTAAATTTAAATCGACCTGCAAAGTTCCACACTGCCAATCTCTACCAATAGCATCTCTTAAGACAAATTCAATTTTTGGTCCATAAAATGCTCCCTCACCTTTATTAATTGTATAGTCAACTTTGGAAGCCTTGATCGCTTCTAGCAATGCCTTTTCAGACTGATCCCACACTGAATCATCTCCAACCCTTTTTGCAGGACGATCTGCATACTTTAAAGTTATATTCTCAAATCCGAATGCCTTGTAAATATCCAATATAAGTTTTGTAACCTTAACAGATTCTTCCGTGATTTGATCTTCGGTACAAAAAATATGGGCATCATCTTGAGTGAAGGATCTAACACGCATTAACCCATGTAAAGAACCCGAGGGCTCATATCGATGGACTTTTCCAAACTCAGACAACTTTAAAGGAAGATCTTTATAACTTTTCAAACCCTGATTGTATATTTGGCAATGCCCTGGGCAGTTCATTGGTTTAATTGCAAAAGTTCTCTCGTCAGGTGTAGAGGTAGTATACATGTATTCTTGAAACTTTTCCCAGTGACCAGACTTTTCCCATAAAACTCTATCAATAATTTCGGGTGTGTTCACCTCTTGGTATCCTGCTTCTAATTGTTTTTGTCTCATAAAATCAACTAACGTTTGAAATAAAGCCCATCCTTTTTGGTGCCAAAAAACAGCACCTGGACTTTCTTCTTGAAAATGAAACAGGTCCATAGTTTTTCCAAGTTTTCTGTGATCTCTTTTTTCCGCTTCTTCTAAGTTATGGAGATATTCATCCAAATCTTTTTTTGTTTTCCAGCATGTTCCATAAATTCTTTGCAACATGATATTGTTAGAATCTCCTCTCCAATAAGCACCTGCAACTTTCATTAATTTAAATGACTTGCCGATTCTTCCAATGCTAGGAAGGTGTGGTCCTCGGCATAAATCGTGCCAAGACCCATGAAAATAAATGGATATATCCTCATTCCCAGGAATTGAATCTATGATTTCAGCTTTATAATGCTCTCCCATATTCTTGAAATGATTAATTGCTTTTTTTCGATCCCATACTTCTCTAGTGGTCTTGTCATTACGATCAACGATTTCAATCATTTTTTTTTCAATTTTAATTAAATCGTTGTCAGTGAATGGCTCTTCTCGAGCAAAGTCATAATAAAATCCATTCTCGATGACAGGTCCAATAGTAACTTGCGTTCCTGGAAAAAGCTCCTGTACAGCCATCGCACAAACATGCGCTGCGTCATGCCTCAACAATTCCAGAGCATACTCATCTTCTAGAGTAATAATTTTTATTTTTGAATCTTTAACAATTTCAGTATCTAAATCTTTATACTCTCCATCGATCTGTAGTGCCAAAGCCTTCTTGGATAGAGAAATGCTAATATCTTTTGCTATTTCCAATCCAGTTACTGAATTTTTGTAAGTTAATTCTTTGCCGTCTGGTAGCTGTACTATTGGCATATAAGTTGTGCTGATCTCATTGACGAATTTATTAAACTAATGATTGGTAAATTTCTAGTGTTTTCAGACACATTTTATCTTTAGTGTAGTTTTCTATTACATTTTTTCTACCCTCTTTGCCTAAAGATTGAAGAGCCGCTTTGCTCATTTTAGAAATATTGTAAATATTTTTTGCAAGATCTTCTTTGCTATTATGGTCAAATAACCAACCTGTTTTTTCAGGTCTTATTGTTTCCAAAGAACCTCCAATTGCACTAGAAAGTATTGGCTTTTCCATTGATTGGGCTTCCACACTAACTCTACCAAAGGCCTCGGGTTCTATGGATGCAGAAACAATTAGATCACTAAATGCATAAGCCAAGGGCATGTTTTGCATTGGCTTCACAATTCTAATTTTGTCTATCATTTTATTAGATTCTATTAAATCTCTTAAGCTATTCTCATATTGAATTCTACCTTGGCTATCACCTAAAATGATAAAAAAAATATTTGAAAGCTGATCTTGCTTCTTAAGAATAATTGCAGATTCAATAAAAAGTTTTTGTCCCTTCCAGTTCGTTAATCTTCCTGGCAACAAAACTAAAAAATTTTTATCTGAAAATCCCATTTGTTTTCTTAGATTTATTTTGTCTATTTCTTGAATTTGGGATGGACTAAAATAACTTTCATCAATTCCTCTTTTGACAAGATCTATATTAATTTTTGAATTATAGTTCGCATGAATGTGATTAAGAATAAAACTTGATCCTGCAATAACACGGTCTGATTTAATCATTATAGAATTGTAAAATTTTTTAATGTCAGATTTAAAGTTGTACGTTCCATGAAAAGTGCTAACTAATTTAGTATTTGAAAGTTTACAAGCAAAGTAACAAGACCAAGCAGGGCCTCTACTTCTAGTATGTACAATATTAATTTTATATTTAGATATTAAAAATAAAATATAAAAAATATTCAATATTATAAAAAAAATATTTTTAGATGTTGGCCACTTAAATATTTTTACATTTTTGCTTATAGAATCTAATTGAGAGCCTCCAGAGGTCATAATGGAAGAAAATTCACATGTACTAGAAATGTATTCTGCAATATGCTTGCAACCTGTCTCTGCACCTCCAGTTTCCATGTCTGGTATTACCTGAAGTAATCTTATTTTTTTATTCATTTAAATTGTGATAAAAATTAAGTATTCATTATGAGCAAAATTAATTTCTTTTTGAGCAAAAACAAAGAAAAAATTAGATATAAATTAATTCAAGGCAAAAAACCAGTCACTATAATTTTTCTTCATGGTTTTATGTCTGATTTGACCGGAAAGAAGATTCAAGTTCTGAGTAAACTATCTAAAAAAGAACAGGTTTCTTTTTTAGCTCTTGAATACACAGGTCATGGAAAATCCTCTGGTCAATTAAGTGATTATGGAATTGATGATTGGATTAATCAGTCAAAAGAGTTGATTGAAAAAGTTGTAAAAACAAAAAAAATTATTTTAGTAGGTTCGTCAATGGGTGCTTGGATTGGTATTGCTCTTATCTCAAAGTTAAAAAAAATTGTAAAAGGTTTTGTTGGAATTGCTTCTGCTCCAGATTTTACTAAAGAAATAATGTGGAAAAATTTTTCTAAAAAAACAAAATCTAGGATCAAAAGTGGGAAAACTTATTATATGCCAAGCTCTTACGGAAACCCTTATCCTATATCTAAAAAATTAATATTCGATAGAAGTAAACATTTAGTTCTGAATAAAAAGATTAAATGCAACTTTCCTGTTCGATTATTTCATGGGCTTAAAGATACAGTTGTCGATGTAAATTTTTCCATTCGATTAACAAAAACATTACTATCCAATGACAGTATAATAACTTTTCAAAATAATGGCGATCACAGCCTATCCCAAACTGAAGATTTAAAAAAAATAAAAAATCAACTAACTAATTTGATTAAAGATAGCTGTTAACCCTTCTTTGAAGGTTGGATACTTTAACTTAACTCCCATCGATTTTATTTTTGAATTTTGCACTTTCTTTCTATCTCTATAGAAATCTTTCATTTTTGAATTTTCCAAATCTTCAAAATTGATTTCTTTTGGCATCTCCACTTGCAAAAGTGCAGCTGCATATTGTACCACTTCTTTATATGCGCAGGGTGCATCATCACTAACATTAAAAATATCTTTATTTTTTGATTTAGAAAAAGATAAGAACAGAACCTGTGCAATATCCTCCACATGAATTCTAGAAAAAATTTGGTCTTTCTTATTAATAATTTTTACTTCTTTTTTTTTTAATCGCGAAAATATATTTCTTTCTAAAGAATAAATACCAGCTAATCTAAAAATACGTACCGGCAGATTAGAGTTTAACAATAATTGTTCTGCTTCCATTCTTTTCAGTCCCATTTCAGAGGTTGGTTGTAAATTAGAAACTTCTTCCACCCAATCACCTTTGTGGTCTCCATAAACACTGGTTGATGATAGATAACCTACCCATTGTAAATTTTTATTATTTCTCAGTGTGGTTAAATAATTCTTAATAATAACCCGTTCTACTTCTGGAGGAGTAGAAATCAAAATGTGAGTAACATTTTTTAATTTATTCTCAATCTCTGGGTCAAAATTGCTACTATCAAACAAATAAGATTCTATTGTTTTCTCAGAAAATTGAATTTTAGATCTAGAAGTTCCTGATATATCAAAATCAATATTTCTATCTATTAGCAATTTGGTTAAATACTTTGCAGTTAAGCCAAAACCAAAACAAAAAAGTTTAATATTTTTAGACAGCTTTTTTTTCTGGCTCTCTTAAAGAAATGGGGTTGTCTAGCTTATCTAGCATTTCCTTAGGGCAAATTTGGTAAAATTGTTCTTTAGCCAGCTCCCAATCATCCAATATTTTTTTAGCATAGTCTGAATGCGTTTCTTGTATATGTTTTTGAATAAGAGAATAAAGAAAGTCATCCCAATATTTAGTTTCAATTCTTTGCCAGACTACCGAAGCGGAGTTGATTACATCGCTTAAATTATCCTCTGGATTGTAAACAAATGCCATACCACCTGTCATTCCAGCTGCAAAATTATCACCTAATTCACCAAGTATAACTGCGTATCCACCTGTCATATACTCACACGCATTTGTTCCAGCTCCTTCTACTACTGCTGTAGCCCCTGAATTTCTAACTGAAAACCTTTCACCTGCTTGTCCTGCCGCAAATAAATTTCCTGATGTTGCTCCGTACAAAACGGTGTTTCCTATAATTGTGTTTTTGTTAGTTTCAAGATTGCTACTTTTTGGAGGTCTTACTGATATAGTAGCCCCTGAAAGTCCTTTTCCAACATAGTCATTGCAATCTCCAATCACTTCAAACTTAACTCCTTTTGCCCCAAAAGCTCCCAGAGATTGTCCAGCCGAACCTCTTAATTTAATTTTAATATGATTTTCAGGGAAATTATTATTTTTAAAATCAGTCACCACGTAAGAAGACAGTCTCGCTCCTACGGTTCTATCAGTATTTTTAATTGTATAACTCATCTCTATTTTTTGACCACTCTGTATTAGGGGTAAAGTGTCTATTAGAATTTGCTTATCTAAAGTATCTGGAACTTCATTTCTAATTTTGTCTTTACAAAATCTCGGATTGTCGCCTGGATCTGCCTGGACTAACAGTGGATTAAAATCTAAATCATCTAGGTTGGAAGCTCCTCTAGACACCTGTCTCAATAAATCCGTTCTACCAATAATTTCATCTAATGATTTGAATCCTAGCTCTGCCAGAATTTCTCTCACCTCTTCTGCAACAAATGTAAAAAGATTAACTACTTTTTCTGGTGTGCCAGTAAATTTTTTCCTTAAATCCTCGTTTTGCGTACAAATCCCTACTGGACAAGTGTCGGAATGACACTGTCTAACCATGATACATCCCATGGCTACTAAACTAGTGGTGGCTATACCAAACTCATCTGCTCCCATCATGGCAGCTATTACTACGTCTCTACCTGTTTTAATTCCTCCATCCGTTCGTAGAACAACTTTATGTCTTAAATTATTAAGAGTTAAAATTTGATTAGTTTCCGTTAAACCCATCTCCCATGGCAAGCCCACATACTTGACGCTAGTCTGAGGTGTGGCACCAGTTCCACCATTATGTCCTGAAATTAAAATAATATCCGCTTTTGCTTTGGCGACACCTGCTGCAATAGTTCCAATTCCACTTGAAGAAACCAACTTAACTCCAACTCTAGCCTTAGAGTTAATTTGTTTTAAATCATAAATTAATTGAGCCAAATCTTCGATCGAATAAATGTCATGATGTGGTGGTGGAGAAACTAATGTAACTCCTGGAGTTGAGTGTCTTAATTTTGCAATTTCTTTTGTAACTTTAAACCCTGGTAATTGGCCTCCTTCCCCTGGTTTTGCACCTTGGGCCATTTTAATTTCAATCTCATTGCAATTATTTAAGTAAGAGGCGGTAACGCCAAATCTCGCCGAAGCTATTTGTTTCACTCTAGAGTTTGCATTGTCACCATTCTCTCTTAATATAGATCTGTTTTCATCTTCACCACCTTCACCACTACAAGAAGCTCCACCTATTCTATTCATGGCAATAGCTAAAGTTTCGTGGGCTTCTTTTGACAACGCTCCCATTGACATGCTTCCTGAACCGAATCTTTTTCGAATATGAGTTACAGACTCCACTTCCTCAAGTGGGATTGCCTTATTATTTTTTCTAAAATCTAAAAGATCTCTTAAATGAATTGGAGGTAGCTCGCTTATTAAAGTAGAATATTTTTTAAACAGCTCATAAGAATCTTTTCCTACGGCTGTTTGCAAAAGATGAATAGTTTTTGCCTGATAGGCGTGTGTCTCTCCACCATGACGATATTTGTAAATACCCCCTATCGGTAAAGTTATAATATTCTCTGAATATGTTTTGTCGTGCTGCTTTCTGATCATGTCTTCAATTCCAGAAAGTCCTATTCCTGAAATTTTTGACTCTAGTCCAGGAAAATAATCAGCTACTAATCCTCGACTAAGCCCCAATGATTGAAAATTTAATCCTCCGCGATATGAGCTAATTACGGAAATTCCCATTTTAGACATTATTTTCAACAACCCGTCATTCACAGCTTTGATATATCGATGAACGCATTCTTCAAAAGTTAATTGTTCAAACAATCCTTTTTGGAATCTTTGATAAATTGAATCAATTGCCAAATAAGCATTCACGGTAGTAGCTCCCGCTCCAATTAAAACAGCATAATAATGTGTGTCTAAACACTCGGAAGATTGAACATTGATAGATACAAATTTTCTTAACCCTATTTGAGTTAAATGTGATTGTACTGCTCCTACAGCAAGAATAATTGGGATGGCTATTCTACTTTTAGAGATGTTTTTATCTGATATGATTAAATGTTTTTTTCCTGATCTTGCAAAAATTTCAGCATCTTCTCTAATACGTTCAATTTCTGATTTAAGATTTAGTTGTTCGTCATTTTTATCGAAAGTACAATCTATCAACTCAACTTCCTCTTGATCAAACGATTCAAATAATTTTTTAAATTGAGAATTTGATAGTACGGGACTTTCCAAAACAAAGCTTTTTTGCTCTGTAAGTCTATCATCTAAAATATTTTCCAGATTTCCAAATCTTGTATTTAATGACATAACTCTATTTTCTCTTAAAGAATCAATGGGAGGATTGGTTACTTGACTAAAGTTTTGCCTAAAAAAGTTAGAAAGAGGCCTAAATTTACTTGATAAAACAGCTATTGGAGTGTCATCGCCCATTGATCCAATTGCTTCTTTTTGATCACTAACCATTGGGTGCAATATGCTTTCTAGGTCCTCAATAGTAAAACCTGCTAAAAATTGTCTTTCCCTTAAATCCGATCCTTCAAATAAATGTTTTTCTTTAATTTCATTTAACATTTTGCTTAACTCAATGTGGTTCGATGCGAATTTCTTATAGATGGGATTTTCTGATAAATGATCTTTTGTTTTTTTATCGTTATAATATTTTCCTTTATCCAAATCTAAGGAGATCATCTGTCCAGGTCCAACCCTTCCTTTAAATAAAATATTGTCTTCAGATACGGGGATCATTCCAGTTTCTGAACCTGCAAAAAAAAGTTTGTCTTTAGTGATCGTATACCTAAGTGGTCTCAAGCCATTTCTGTCAGAAGCAGCTACTAGCCACTTACCATCACAAGCAGCAATTGCTGCTGGTCCATCCCAAGGTTCAATTAGAGAATTTAAATAATTGTACATGTCTCTATGTGCTTTAGGTATAATTTTACTTTTTTTAGACCAGGCTTCTGGTATCAACATCATTTTTGCAATAGGCAAAGATCTACCAGTTCGAACTAACAATTCAAATGCTGAGTCTAATGATGCAGTGTCAGAATTTCCTGATTTAATTATTGGCTTTAAATCATCCATGTTTTCAATTAGATCACTTTCCATTCCAGCCTCATGTGTCTTCATCCAATTCACATTACCTTTTAAAGTATTAATCTCTCCATTGTGAGCCAAGATTCTAAAGGGTTGTGCAAGTTCCCACGATGGGAATGTATTTGTTGAAAATCTTTGGTGAAAAATAGCAAACCTAGAAACAAATCTTTCATCCGAAAGATCAGGATAAAAATCACTTATATGTTCAGCTAGAAACATTCCTTTATAAATAATAGTTTTAGAGCTTAGCGAACAAATATAAAAATCTTGGAGTTGTTCTTCGGTAGCTCTTTTTTCAATCTTTTTTCTGACAGAAAATAAAATTCTTTCTAGCTCTTCTGAAGAAAGCTCTTTATCTGTGGCAAATAACAATTGTTCTATTTCAGGTCTTGTGTCGTTAGCTTTCTGACCCAACACTTTTGGGTTCGTGGGCACCTGTCTCCAACCAAAAATATAAAGATCATTTTTAAGAAGCTCTTGCTCCATAAGCGTTCGACAACGCTCTTGTTCGTTAAAATTGTTTCTTGGTAAAAAAACCATCCCAATACAAAGAGTTTGATCTTCTTTTATAGCGTGTCCAGTGGAAGCAATCTTGTCTTCGAAGAAATCTTTATTAAATTCAATATTTAAACCAGCCCCATCTCCTGTTTTTCCGTCAGCATCCACGGCCCCTCTATGCCAAACTGCTTTTAGGGCATTGATTCCATTTGTAACGACATCTCTTCTGGGTTTTCCATTCGTAGATGCAACAAAACCAACGCCGCAGGCATCATGCTCTTGAATATTAATATGATTACTTTCGAGGAACTGTTTGTTTTTTTGGTACAAATGCTTCATTACGCTACTTTATTTTGAAATTGTTGACTTTTTATTTTTATATATTTGTCAATCTCTTGAGCCGCATCTCGTCCGTCTCGTATAGCCCACACGACAAGAGAAGCTCCTCTTACTATATCACCTGCAGCAAACACACCTCTAATGTTGGTTCTCATAGTTTTTAGATCTATTTTAATCGTACCCCATTTAGAAACTTTCAATTCTGGTTCTGAAAATAAACTTGGGATTTCCTCAGGATCAAACCCTAAAGATTTTATAATCATATCTGCTGGTAATTCGCCTTGCGCTCCTTCAATGATTTTAGGAGATTGTCTTCCAGAAGAATCTGGTTCTCCTAATTTAATTTTATCATAAATAACCTTGTTCACTTTTTCGCTTCCAACAAACTCTTTGGGACTTGATAGCCAGATAAACTTTACTCCTTCTTCTTCTGCATTTTGGACTTCTCTTGCAGATCCTGGCATATTAATTTTATCTCTTCGATATAAACATGAGACAGATTTTGCTTTTTGTCTAATTGCAGTTCGCACACAATCCATTGCTGTATCGCCACCGCCAATAACAATTACATTTTTTCCTTCAGCATTTAAAGTACCGTCATCAAAATCAGATACATCATCTCCTAAGCCTTTTTTGTTAGATGCGGTTAAAAATTTCATTGCAGGAAAGACATTCTTTAAATCTTTGCCTGGAATATTAATTTCTCTTGGCTTGTAAACTCCAGTTGCAATTAAAATTGCATCATGCTTTTCTTTTAGCTTTTCTAATGTAGAATCTTTACCTACTTCAAAGTTTTGAACAAAAGCAATACCACTGTCTTCATACAGCTTTATTCTTCTTTGCACTGCTGATTTTTCTAATTTAAAGTTTGGAATGCCATAAATAAGAAGTCCTCCAGCTCGATCATAACGGTCATAAATTGTAACTTGATATCCTTTTTGTCTTAATTGTTCTGCTGCAGCCAGTCCAGCTGGTCCTGCACCAATAATTCCAACGGATTCCTTTAATTCTTGAGGAGGATTTATTTTTTCAACCCATCCATTTTCCCAAGCTGTATTAGTAATGTATTTTTCTACTGCTCCTATTGTAACTGTTCCATGTCCGGACTGTTCAATCACACAATTGCCTTCACACAAACGATCTTGGGGACATATTGATCCACAAACTTCTGGCATAGAATTGGTAGAAGATGAAATACGATAAGCTTCCTCCAATCTTCCCTCAGCTGTAAGTTTTAACCAGTCCGGGATGTTATTGTGAAGAGGACAATGAACTTGGCAAAAAGGAGTTCCACATTGGGAACATCTGCTTGCTTGCTCCGCAGCTTTATTTTCAATAAATTCTTTATAAATTTCGTGAAAATTTTCTTTTCTTTCAGAAGACTTAATTTTAGTAGGTGTTTCTTTAGAAATACCAACAAATTTTAACATTTTTTCGTTCATAACAATTATAGCTATTAAACACCTTTTTAATTAAAATTACAAAAAAAATGGTGTAAATATCAGTCTTTTTAGTATCATTTTAATAACTATTTTTTCTATTTATTCAAATAAATACTACCTTTTTACATTTTATACGTAATTAAGTCGCATAAGTTTACTAAGTTTAATTATATAGAAATGGTCAAAACATACTTCAAAGCATAAGAATCGACTAATGACTGAAATTTATCTTATTAAAATTTTATTTTTATCGGCTGTTCAGGGGATTTCAGAATTTATTCCAATTTCAAGTTCTGGACTGCTAATTATTTTTGAAAACATTTTAGAAATCAAAAATAATAATCTACTTATTAATGCAACAATGCATGGGGGGAGCTTGGCAGCTGTCATTGTTTTTTTTTATAAAGATTTATTAGGTCTTTGGAAAAACCATCTGCTACTAATTAATCTAATCATAGCCACTCTTCCTGTAGTTGTGATTGGAGGATTGTTAAAATATTTTAGTTTAATTGAACAAATAATGAATATGGCGGTAATAGGTTATGCGGCTATTTTTTTTGGTGTTCTACTTTTTATCAGTGATAAAAATAAAGAAGAAAAAAAAATAACGTTATCTATTTCTAATAAAGAAGCATTCATCATTGGTCTGTACCAAGTCTTGGCACTAATACCTGGAACATCCAGAAGTGGAATTACCATTACTGGAGCAAGATTTTTAAAATTTAATAGAGTGGATGCGGCAAAATTTTCTTTTTTACTATCTATTCCAACGCTGTCTGCGGCATTTATTTTAAGTTCTTATGAAATTGCTCAATTGCATAAGGAGTCTTTTAGCTCTGTATATTTATTTGCATTTTTTTTTAGTTTTATATTTTCAATTTTAACAATTAAATATTTTTTAATTTTTTTGAAAACTTTTAGTCTAAATATATTTGTAATTTTCAGAATATGTCTAGGCGTAGTTTTGCTAACCTATTATTATTCTAATCAGTAAATTGGCCTGTTGGTCTGTATACTTTTAAATATAGAGGGAGAATGCTCTCAATATTCTTAGCTTCAATATTTAAATCTTTAAATGTTTTATTTTTTCCAGACAAAATATTATCTCCTTCTTCAAGAATTTTAATTTGATCCAGAGTCAAAAGAGGTTTGGGCATTAATTGAAAAAGCATTGCTTGAATTCTTCCTACAAAAAAAGGAATGGGAAGTATTATTCGTTTTTTTCTAATTTCTTTTAAAAGCAGCTCTATTAATTCTTTAAATGTATAAATATTCTTTCCACCAAGCTCATACGTTTCTTTAGAAATGTTGTTTACAATTATTTCATTAATTGCCTTGGCAACATCTCCTACATATACAGGCTGAAACTTTACGCTAGAACCAACTAATGGAATTAAAGGAAGTAACCCAGCAAGCTTTGCAAACATATTAAAAAAACTATCTTTTGGACCAACAACTATACTGGGCCTTATTATCGTGCTATTTGCAAAATTGCTTTTGACTTCCTCTTCTCCTAAAAATTTACTTTTAATATAAGCAGAATTGGAATTGGAATTGGCACCTAATGCTGAAAAATGTACCATCAAATTAGATCTAGAGCTTTTGGAAAAAATGCTTGCTATTTTTTTTGGAAAATTTGTATGAAGTTCATTAAATTTTTGTAATCTTGTTTCAAATAGAATTCCGACTAAATTTATACATACATCGCAGTCTTGTAGGAATTTTTTGATAGATTCTTCTGATTTTAAATTTACCTGATGCAACTCAATTTGTGCAATATCTCCATAAACTTTCAAAGTTTGTGCCAAATAAACGTTTCTTGTCGCAATTTTTATTTTAAAACCATTTTTTACTAAATGCTGGACTATTTCTTCTCCGATAAAACCTGTACCACCAAATATACCTACGGTTTTTCTGTAATTTTTTTTAATCATACTATATACAATCTGTAATTGAGCATTTAAATTTCAATGACAATGAACATTACATTATATCAAAACGATTTACCTGAAAATCACAAATTAGCTAATGCACAAAGTGTAGCGATTGATGCTGAATCTTTAGGACTTAATTACAAAGGTAGAGATAAGCTTTGCTTACTTCAGCTCTGCTCTGGTGATGATGAGATTTATATAGTTCAGTTTGACAGAAATAATTACAAAAGCCCTAACCTTTGCAAAATACTTAATGATAATAATATTTTAAAAATTGCTCATTTTGCAAGGTTTGAGTTGGGAATACTTAAATATTATCTAAATGTAAAAATAGAAAACATTTACTGCACCAAAATAGCCTCTAAACTTGGAAGAACATACACTGACAAGCATGGTCTTTATGACATAACTAAAGAGCTTTTAAATATTACTCTTAATAAGTCACAGCAATCCTCCGATTGGGGTTTAAAAAATTTAAGTGAAGAGCAAAAACAATATGCAGCTTTAGATGTTTTGCATCTTCATAAACTCAAAGAAAAATTAGATTTAATGTTAAAGCGAGAAAAAAGAGATCAGCTTGCGAAGCATTGTTTTGATTTTTTAAACACCAGATCTGAACTTGATCTTAATGGGTGGGATGAGGATATATTCAGCCATTAATATGAATAATAAAAGTATTATAAATATTGCAAATAAAGTAATTGGCACTGAGATTGAAGGTTTAAAAAAACTTTCCAAATCTATAAATATCTCATTTGCTCAAGCTGTAAATACAATTAACAATAGCAAAGGTAGGATTGTTTGTTGTGGAGTTGGAAAATCTGCTAAAATTCTAGAAAAAATATCAAGCACTTTCTCTTCAATTGGCGTTGCAAGCTTTACTTTAGATCCTACGGATGCAGGACATGGGTCTCTGGGTGCAATTTGCAAAGGAGATGTTTTAATAATAGCATCTTTTAGTGGTAACAGCTCTGAACTTAACAATATTCTAGATTATGCCAAAAAAAATAAAATAAAAATAATTGGAATTACCTCTAATTTAAAATCTAATTTAATAAAATTAAGTAATATAAAAATTTTAATTCCTAAAGTTGCTGAAGCAGGCAATCAGGATTTAAACATGATTCCAACTAGCAGTTCCATTAATCTACTTGCACTTGGTGATTGTATGGCTATTGCGCTAGCTACTAAGAATAGATTTAGTAAAAAAAAATTTGGTAAGCTTCACCCAAGCGGCTCAATAGGTAAAAATTTATCTAATATTTCACAAATAATGATTGCAAGAAAAAGCATTCCTTTTGTCCATGAAGATTCCTCTCTGCAGAGAACAGTGATGAAAATTTCATCTGGTAGGCTTGGTTGCGTAATAGTTAGAAATAAGCAAAAAAAAGTTTGTGGTTTTATTTCAGATGGAGACATCAATAGAGGAATAAGAAAGTATAAAAATATATTTCTTAAAAAATCAAAAGACATTATGTCGAAAAAACCGACCTATATTTCTAATACCTGCATGGTTACTGAAGCACTAGAGACCATGAATAGAAAAAAAATTACAGTTCTTTTAGTTGCAAAAAATAAAAAACTTCACGGCCTGATTCATATGCATGATGTGTTGTCTTTTTTAAGCTCATAAATCAATGAGATTTGGTAGAAAAATTCAAATTATTCTACTCTGCTTAAGTTTTCTTATTTTTTTTTATAGCTACTACTATTTTCCAGGAAAAAATGAAGGGTATATAAAAGTAGAAAGCTTACCCTCTCAAGAAACAGAAAATGAAATTAAAAATAAGAACACTTTCACAAATGTTGAATATAAAAGCCAGAATAGTCGGGGACAAATTTTTACTACAAAAGCTAAAAAGTCTTTTTTGGATTCAAATAAGCCAGAGTTAATTAATTTAATTGATCCCCTCTCTGTAACGAAACTAAAAAAAGATAACTCGTTAATTGAAATTAAATCTGAAGTCGGGATATTTGATAAAAAAAAAAACCTAGTGACGTATAAAAAGAATGTGACTATAAAAAATAAAAATTACTTAATAACCTCAAATAAAGCAGTACATTTTTCTTCAAAAAATATTATCATTATTACAGGCAATGTAGTAATGAAAGATTTAACTATGGGTTTATCGCATATTGTTTATTGCGATAAGATAGAAATTGATACAATAACAAATGATACCGTAGCAACTATGAATTCATCAAAAGATAGGGTAATCGCAAAAAAAATTAAATGAAAAAAAAAATATCCATTAAAGCTACAATTGAAAAGAAAGATAATCTTATTAAAATAAATAAAAGAGTTAGTGATATATTGATATTGAAAAAAGAATTTGCACTCCCCATAAATAAAAAAATTGAAAACAAACCAGCTCGAGATTTAAAAAACAAACCTTTAATTCTAGAAAAAAAATTTAAAATTATTGAAGATAAAAAAGAATACCAAAATAATATATTTAATTTAAATAAAAATAAAAATAAAACGCTTCTAGTTCAGCGAGTTTCTAAATCTCTTAGCAGCAAGCCAATTTTAAAAAATATTTCTTTAACCTTGGAGGCTGGAAAAATTGTAGGTTTGCTAGGTCCCAACGGATCAGGGAAAACAACTTTATTTAATTTGATCATTGGAAAAATATTTCCAGACCATGGAAGTATTATTTTTGATAACAATGAAATACACAACATTCCGATTCACTTAAGAAGTTTGGGGGGAATAAGCTTGTTAGAGCAGCATAAAGGGCTTTTTGGAAATATGACTGCTGGAGATAATTTATACGCAATTTTAGAACTTCATATAAAAGATAAAGAAAAAATTAATCAAAAAATTGAGAGCTTGCTTGGATATTTTGACTTAGCTTATTTAAAAAACACTAAGGCGGATTTGCTTTCGGGAGGAGAATACAAAAAAGTCTCAATCCTTCAAAGAATATGTAATCCAAATATAACTACCTTACTTTTAGATGAGCCATGTGCAGCTTTAGACCCTCTGTCTATCAATTCTTTAAAGGAGTTTATTCTTGAATTAAAAAGTGCTGGCCTTTCTATTTTAATCACGGATCATAACTATTGGGCAATAGAAAATATTCTTGATAAAGCTTATATTATAAAGGGTGGTGAAATATTAGTTGAAGGAACAACTGAAAAGATTTCCAAAGATAAAGACGCTATAAAATATTATTTGGGTGAAAACTTTAGATTTTAATCAGGTTTTTTTTCTTCGTCAGACTCCTCAATCTCCTTTTGATCATCTAAACTTATAATGTCATCCTCCGACGAATCGTCTGGCACATCATCTATATTTGCTAGTTCATCAGTTTTTTTAGCTTCTGGCTTAGGTGTAACCACTGGACTTGGTTTTAAATTTAAATCTTCTGGGACATACGTAGCCGAACAAGTTGGACAAACAATATTGTCTTTCTTGTTCATGGAATAATATTTAGCTCCACACTCACAAAAAATTTTTATTCCCCAATTTTTATCTGCCATATTATTAATTTGTATTATTAGCTGTGCGTTTATATAATTCTACTCTAAATGGCAAATAAAAAGTGGTTTTTACCCTCAAATAACATTTCTATTAATGGTACGGTGCATTTACCTGGTGACAAATCTATTGGGATCAGATCAGTTATAATTCTTTCACAAAGCTACGGAATTTCAGATGTACTCAATGTCTCCAGCGGAGAAGATGTTCAAACTGCGATTGTAGCTATCAAAAAACTTAAAGTTCAAATTCACAAGATAGGGCCTAATCATTATCGAATTTTTGGACTTGGTATCGGTTTTAAAAAATTTAGAGGAACTATCAATTTTAATAATAGCGGAACTACATTAAGATTGCTCACTGGCTTACTGGCAACATCAGAAGTGGATGCAAAATTAATAGGTGATCGTTCTTTATCTAAAAGGCCTGTGCGAATTATTCCTTTAATGGAAAAATTTTTTGCATCATTCCATCCGAAAAATAAAAATTATTTGCCCATACAAATAATAGGATATCCAGATTCTGTTCAGTCAGAACTAGTAGTCAATAAGCCGTCTGCGCAAATGGTATCTGCTTGTATTTTGGCTGGAATGAATAGTCATGGCATAACAACTATTAAGGCTCCCAACCTTCAAAGAGATCATACTGAGCTTATGCTTCAATACTTAAAATATCCCATTAAAATAAAAAATAACAAAAATTATAAAATAATTAAAATTCGAGGAAAGCAATTTCTCAAAGCAGAAAGAAGGTATGTAGTTCCAGGAGATCCTTCTTCTGCTGCATTTATAATTGTTCTTGCCTTGCTAAGCAAAAATAGCAGTCTTTCCTTGCCTAATGTTTTGCTCAATCCTAAAAGGATTGGTTTTTTAAATATATTAAAAAAAATGGGTGGTTTTATTAAAATAGTAAATAAAAAAAAACAGCATGGAGAAATAGTGGGAACAATACAAATAAAGTCCTCTTTACTGAAAGGAATTAAAATTAATAAAGAAATCATTCCTAATATTATTGATGAGGTTCCTATTTTAATGATTGCTGCTTCTTTTGCGAGTGGAGAAACTTTTTTTCCTAATCTCGAAGAATTAAAAATTAAAGAGTCAGATAGGCTTTTGGCTATGGAAAATAATTTAAAGAAAATTGGCATAACAACCAAAAGAAAAAATAACGATATGACCATCTTGGGCCTAGCTGAAGAGTTTTACTCGAATAAGCTAATTACAATTGATAGCTATAAAGACCATAGGATTGCATTAAGTTTTGCCATCATGGCCATGGTGTCTAAAAAAAGAATTTTAATTAAAGATTTTGATTCTGCTAATGTCAGCTATCCTAATTTTTTAAATGATATTCAAAAAATAAAAGATAAAAAATTTAAACAAATTATTATTGGTATAGATGGACCTGTAGGATCTGGAAAAACTTCTGTAGCAAAATATGCAGTTTCTAAAATAAAAAATAGCTTATTTCTAGATTCTGGTTTGCTATATCGATTTCTTGCAAAAAAACATCTTGATCAAAAAAGTAAAACAATAAATGTAAAAAAATTGATAGCAATTGCTGAAACAATAACACTAAAGCAGCTACAATCTTCCAGCTTACATAGTCAAAAAATAAATAAACTTGTATCTACAATCGCAAAAATACCAAAAATAAGGTCCGCTCTATTACCTGTTCAAAGAAATATAATTTTTAACAATCCTTACCAATATGTATTTGTAAGCGGCAGAGACATTAACTCGAAAGTTGCTCAAAGTGCAGATCTGAAAATTTATATAGATGCGCCTTTAAAAGTACGGGCTCAGAGAAGATTTTTAGAATTAAAATCAAAAAACAAAGATATTACTTTTAAGGAAGTGCTAAAAACTGTTGCTAATAGGGACTATCTTGACAAAAATAGGTCTAACAGTCCTTTAATTAAAACTAAAGACTCTGTCTTGATTAATAATACAGGAAGCAATATAAGATCCACCTTTGTAAAAATACAAAGACTAATAAGAAAGGTTCAGAGTAAAAAATATTGATACAACAACCGCTAAAAGTTTATAACGAAAGCAACGCTGAATTAGAAGCCCTGCTGAATGATGACCTATCTCAAAGAACTGTTCAAGAAAACACTATTATAAAAGGTAGAGTTGAGAAAATTGAAGATAAATTTATTACCATTGATGTAAAAGGAAAGTCTTCTGGAATGATTGACAAGTCCGAACTATCTAGGGAAGAGTTGGATAATTTGGCAGTTGGTGGGGAGCTAGAGGTTTATGTTGAAAGAGTAGAAAATAAGGTTGGAGACATTGTATTAAGTGTTGAAAAAGCTCGAAGAGCCAAAGCGTGGAAAAAAATTGAAGATGCATTCACGAATAAAGAGAAAGTTTCTGGCTTAGTAAAAAATTCTGTTAAAGGTGGATTCATTGTAGAGATTTTTGGAATATTCACATTTTGTCCTTCCTCTCAACTGAGTGACCGACCAATTAAAAGTCCAAGCGAATTTATTAATAAACCTTTAGAATTTTATATCATTAAAATTGATAACGTTAGAATGAATGTAATTAGCTCCAGAAGAGCTATCTTAGAAGAAGTTAAAAATCAAAATAAAGATCAAGTTATTTCAAAATACAAACTAAATGATATCGTTGAAGGAAATGTTAAAGCAATTACTTCTTACGGATTATTTGTTAGTATTGAAAACTTAGACTGCTTGCTTCACTCCAGTGAAGTTAGTCATTTAAAAATATCAAACTTAAATGAAATGTTTAATGTGGGTGATACAGTTAAGGTTCAAATTATTGAAATAGATCTAGAAACAAAAAGAATTAGTCTTTCCATTAAAGCAATGTTGCCAGATCCATTTATAACTATCGGTGAAAAATACCAAGTAGGATCAGATTACGATGTAAAAATTACTAAACTTTCTGACTTTGGAGCTTTTGCTGAAATTGACGAAGGAGTAGTTGGTTTAATTCATTCTAGCGAAATGAAACATATGCAAAAAAACGTAAATCCAAAATCAATGTTTAAAGTGGGTGATGTTGCTAAAGTTAGATTAAAAGAAGTAGATACAGAAAAGAGAAAAATTAGTTTTAGCTATAAAGATACACAGCCAAATCCGATGGAAAGCTTTCTTTCTAAATATCCAGTTGGGACTATTGCTGATACAAAAGTTGTAAATAAACAAGACTTTGGTTTGTTTTTAAATACAGGAGATAATGATATCGATATTTTTGTACACTATAAACAAATCTCATTTGCTGAAACCTCTAAAGATCTTGATGATTATAATAAAGGGGATGAGGTTAAAGTAAAAATTATAGATATTAAAGACGATAAAATAAATGGCTCTATAAGAGCTCTCAAAAAAGATCCTTTTAATTTCTTTGATGACAAGAAAGAAGGAGATGTTCTTACTGTTCGTGTTGCTGAAGTGCTAGACAATGCCATTAAAGTAAATGTTGGAGAAGAAAGATTTCAAACTATTATCAAAAAAGCAGACATTGCTTTAGATAAGGCAGATCAAAGACCAAACCGTTTTGCTCCTGGAGATTCTCTAGATGCAATGATTCTAGACCTTAATTTAAGTCAAAGAAAAGTGAAGCTATCTATTAAAGAACTTGAAAAGCAGCAAGAAAAGGAAGCCGTAGAAAAGTATGGATCAGCTACTTCAGGAAGTTCTCTTGCGGATATTCTTGGAACTGCTCTTAAGAAAAAAGAAGATAAGTAAGCTTCCTAACCAATATCCTTTTTCTTACTTTATTCTTTATAATCAATAAGCTATTCTAGTCTTAATGGAAAAGAAGACTTTTGTTAAAAAAGAACTCATTCAAGAGTTACAATCTAAATACCCAAAAATTTTAAACGCTGATATTGAAAAAACTGTAGAAAGTATTTTTAAATATTTGTCCAATCAATTAGCCTCTGGACACAACGTGGAAATAAGAGGTTTTGGAATGTTAAAAACTAAAACTACAAAACCAAGGACAGCACGCAATCCTAAATCTGGAGAATCTGTTGAAGTCCCTGCTAAACGAAAGATAAGTTGGAAAAGCTCTAAGTTATTAAACATTAATATCAACGAAAAGATTAATAATTGACTAGAAAAAATAATACTATCTTTGTTGCCTGCGATACTTCCAGTCTGCCTAAGATAAAAAAAATAATAAAATTAACTAAAAATAGCCCATTAAATATTGGCTATAAATTTGGTCTTGAATTTTTTAATTCTAAGCATGGAAGAAGCTTTATCTCTAAATTACCAAAGCAGCATATGGTTTGGTTAGATTTAAAATTGAAAGATATACCAAATACTGTGTCATCCTCTATTCACTCTCTTAAGGATTTAACTAATGTACGCTACTTAACTATTCATGCCTCAGGTGGAATGGAAATGATGCAAGCTGCAAAACAAGCGGCGGCAAAAACTAATAAAAAATTAAAAGTTTTAGCAGTTACTGTCCTTACTTCGTTTTCTGAAAAATCCATTAAGCAAACAGGGCACACCAAATCAATTAAAAAAATTGTCATACAACAAGCGTCTCTAGCCAAAAAGGCTAAACTAGATGGAATTGTATGTTCGGGCTATGAAGCAAAGTCTATAAAAACTATCTGTAAAAAAATGCAGATTATCACTCCTGGGATACGATTAGAGGGAGATTTAAAGGGAGACCAACAAAGAGTTATGACACCCTCTCAAGCTTTTCAAAATGGTGCAACAGGAATTGTAATTGGAAGAAGCATAACCAATGGCAACATCAAAAAAAATATTCAAAAATTAATTGCATCTCTAAAATAAATGACAGCCACTATTAAAATATGTGGATTAAGAGATTACAATGCGATTAAAATGTCTGTAGATTCTGGTGCAAAATATTTAGGATTTGTTTGTGATTATCTAAGAAGCCCCCGAAATATTTCTCCCTACAAACTAGTAGAATTAATGGAAGAAATATCTCATTTAGATGCATATAAGGTTGCGGTAACAGTTAATCCGGATGATACTGTAATTGATATTATCAAAGGTAGTATCGATTTTTTGCAATTACACGGATCTGAAACCAATCAAAGAATTCTTGAAATAAAAAAGAGATCTAATCTAAAAATAATTAAAGCAATTAAGATAGGAGCAGAGAAAGATTTACAACAACTTGACTCGTACCCGGATGCAGATGACTTGCTACTGGACACCCCTGCAATGGAGCATTCTGAATTATTTAACTTCAATTTATTAGATAATCGAAATATTACCTCTTATTTTTTAGCAGGAGGAATTAATATTCATAATGCCCATCAAGCTTTGCAATTTACATCTAAATTAGATATTTCAAGTGGGTTAGAATCTGAACCAGGAATAAAAGATTTGAAGAAAATTGAAAAGTTTATGGAAGAGGTTAAAAAATATGCTTAAAATAAAAAAAAAAATTCCCCTCATAGATCAACACGATAAGCATTATTTGTATGGTGGAAAGTTTGGTGGAAATTTCATACCAGAAACTTTAAAAAAACCAGTTGAAGATCTTACGAAACTATTTGCAAAACTGCGTTATGATAAAAAATTTATTCAAGAGCGGGATTTTTATTTTAAAAATTACGTTGGTGCCCCTACTCCTTTTGTCAAATTAAATCATTTAACAAATCATCTAGGTGGTGCTCAAATATATGCAAAGGTAGTTTCTGAAGCGAATGGTGGTGCTCATAAAATTTACAATGCGGTAGTGCATGCTCTTATTTGTAAACGTGCTGGTAAAAAATATATTGTTGGAGATACTGGTGCTGGGTATGCTGGGAAAATGCTTAGTATGGCTGCAAAGAAATTTGGTCTTAAATGTAAAATCTTTATGGGCGCTAAGGATATTATACGTCAAAAACCAAACTGTGATTCTATCAGAAAAAATGGTGCCGAAATAATTCCAGTATATTCAGGTAGCCAGACATTAGTTGATGCCGTTAGCGAGTGTATGAGATATTGGGTTTCTAATTGTGACACTACACATATGGCAGTAGGAAGCACCGTTGGGCCTAATATTTTTATTAAAATATGCGCTTGGAGTACGGCTCAAATATCAAGAGAACTTATTATTCAAATGAATAAAGAATTTGGACAGATTCCAAAAAAATTAAAATTAATTAATTGCGTAGGTGGTGGAAGCTCAGCTGCTGGATTTTGGAATGAGTTTATGGACTATAACAAACAACAAGTAGAGTTTGTTGGGGTGGAAGCTGGTGGCCCAAAAAAAAGTAAGCTTCACGCAGCACCTCTCACTAACAGTTCTAAAATTGGAATTTTGCATGGCGCTGCTCAATATGTAATTCAAGATAAAGATGGGCAGATTGGAGAAACATCTTCTATAAGTGCAGGTCTAGACTACCCTGGTATTTCACCACTGCATTGTTTTTTAAAAGACGCCAAAAGAGCAAGGTATACTTCGGCAACAGATGAAGAGGCACTCCAGGCCTATAAGCTAGTTTCGAAATTAGAAAATCTATCCCCTTCTTTAGAGCCATCTCATGCTTTTGCAGAAGCAATTAAAATTGCTCCCAAACTAAATAAAAATACAATTATTTGTGTAAATAGCTGTGGAGATGCCAAAAAAGATAGGGCTATTATTAAAAAGAGACTTGGGTTTTTTAAATGAAATCAAATATAAGGATAGCTTTTGAGAAGTGCCAAAATGAAAAAAGGCCTGCTTTACTTACTTATACGGTGGCAGGTGACAATACTAAAAAAAAATCATTAGAAATTTTAAATGCAATCGCACCATTTGTAGATATTGTTGAAGTTGGAATTCCGCATAACACCCCTGTAGCAGATGGTGGACAAATACAAAGTAGTGCCTACCGAGCTATTAAAAATGGGATTAAAATCAAAGATATTTTTCAAATCGTAAAACAGTTTAAAAAAAACAAAAACACAAAACCTGTAATATTAATGGGATATTATAATAATATTTACCAGCAAGGAGAAAATACTTTTCTACGTGAATGCAAAAAATCGGGTGTGGATGGATTGATCGTTGTTGATTTGCCTTGGCCTGAAAATAAAGTCTTTTCTACTAAATGCAAAAAACAATCAATTAATTTTATTCAACTTTTATCTCCCACTACATCAGCTACAAGGATGAGAAAGATTTTAAAAGATTCGCACGACATGGTGTACTACATTAGTATGTTGTCTACGACAGGTGGAAAACTAAAGGTATCTCCTAAAATAATCTTAAAAAATTATTCTAAAATTAAAAAAATTATTCCAAAACAAAATGTAGTAATTGGTTTTGGAATAACGGAAAAAACGATTGGTTCTTTAAAAAAAGCGGATGGATTAGTAGTTGGTTCGGCACTTTGTAAAGCAATATCAAGCTCTTTAGAGCAGAGAAAGAACCCTGTTCAGGGTGTGCTGAACGTGGTAAAAAAATTAAAGGCTAAAATTATATGAATTGGATCAAAGATCTCACAAAGAAACTTAAACCAAAGTTAGAGAATCTATTTAATAAAAAATCTACTTTGCCAGACAACCTTTGGACTAATTGCGCTTCATGCTCTAATATTATTTACCGAGAAGATATTGAAAATAATCTTTATTGTTGTACTAATTGCCAAGAACCTCAGCAAATTCTTCCTCGTAAACGATTTGAGATTTTATTCGATGAAGGAACATATGAAGAGCTGGAAACACCAAGACTAAGTTCTGATCCTTTAAACTGGTCCGATATTAGCTCTTATAAAGACAAGGTAAAAAAGGCCAGAAAAAAATTCAATCAAAGACATGCAGCCTTACTAGCTGTAGGATCTATAAATAAAATGCAAGCGGTTGTGTATTGTATGAATCAAAAATTTTTAGGAGGATCTGTTGGAATTGAAGAGGGAGAAGCTTTTGTATTTGCTTGCAAATATGCAGTTGAACACAACTTACCCTTTATTGCATTTCCTCAAACAGGGGGGCAAAAGATGCAACATTCTGCATTTGCTTTGATGCAGATGCCAAAGTCTATTATTGGTTTGCAGATGTTGGAAGAAAAAGGGCTTCCTGCCATTATAATGGCAACGAGTCCAGTAGCAGGCGGGGTTACTGCAAGTTGGTTTTACGGACCATCTGTTTTTGTTTTTGCAGAATCGGAAAATACTAAAATTATGTTTGCTGGTCCTGGTGTTATCAAGAGAACTATTGGTGAAGATCTGCCAAGTGGGTTTCAGACTGCGGGATATTTGTTAAAAAAAGGTTTTGTAGATAGAATAATTCATAGAAAAAATCATAGAGAAGAGTTAAGTAATTTGTTATCGATACTGCTCAACTTAGAAATTAAAAAGGCAGAAGATACCACAGATGCAGCCGAACAAAATACAGTTTCTCCTCAACAGATTATATCAGCTTAACCCGCCTGATCGGATTGAACTAACTTTAGATAGAATACAAAGATTACTCAAAGATCTTAAGCACCCAGAGAAACAACTATCTAATGTAATTACTGTAACTGGAACTAATGGCAAAGGTAGTACCTGCGAATATTTAAAAAATATTTTAAAAGTACATGGTTATTCAGTAAATGTTTATACGAGTCCTCATATAGTAAAATTTAATGAAAGAATTTTTTTAAATGAAAATTTTATTAGTGATGATGAATTTGAACAACTAGTCTATGAGGTGGACAGAGCTAATAACCATCAAGATATTACTTTTTTTGAATTTACTACAGCGCTAGCATTTTTGGCTTTCTCAAAGCATAAAGCAGATTATCATATTATTGAAACTGGGCTTGGAGGAATTGGAGATAGTACCAATGTATTTGAGCAGCCAGTAGCTCAAGTGCTGACTTCGATTTCTTTAGATCATTTAGAATATCTAGGTCCAACTCTTCAGGATATTGTAAGAAATAAATGTGGAATCATCAAAGAAAAAACAAATATTATAATTTCCAAACAATCATCGGAAACAATGAAGTTTATAGATGAGCAGTTAAAAAGGAATAGATCTAAAAAATTTATTTTATCGGAAGACTTTCAGGTAAGTGAGGAAAACAATAATATGATTTATCAAGACAATATAGGGCTAATGGATTTAAGCCTTCCTAAAATGAAAGGAAAATTCCAATTAGAAAATGCCGCAGTCGCCATACAAACCCTGAGATCTTTAAATTTAGATTTAAATAATAAAAAGACTTCTGATGCAATCAGCAAGACAGAGTTACCAGCGCGCATTCAAGAAATAATCAAAGGCAATTTAAGAAATCATGTCCACGATGAAAATAGATTGTTCATTGATGGCTCTCATAATAAAGAAGGTGGCAAAGAACTTGCCAAGTTTCTATCAAAAATTCAAGGAAAACAAAGAATCTATTTTGTGTTTGGAATGTTAACTTCAAAGAAGTTGGAAGATTATTTAGAAAATTTTTCATCTCTTATAACTGAAATCAAAGTAGTTAAACTAAGAGAAAATTTCTACGAAACAGCAGATGTTCTAAAAGTAGCAAAGGAATTGGGCATTCATGCCAATCCAACCAAAAATGTCGCAAGTGGGCTAGCTCAACTTGCGCTCCAAGATCCAGAAAGTATTATTGTGGTCTGCGGTAGCTTGTATTTATCTGGCTCTGCTTTAGAATTAAATTTATGAAAAAAATAATTATACTTTTATTCTTACTTTTTGTACCAACAAGTTCTAGTGCCAATGAAAATACTGCGGGTTGGAATCTTTTAAAGAATGGAGGCAAAATAGTTTGGATCAGACATGCAATCACCACTCCTTCTTGTTGTGGAGATCCTGACAATCTAAAGATTAACGATAGATCCACTCAAAGGAATTTAGGCAATGAAGGAATAAAACAAAGTAAAAAAATTGGCCATATGTTTAAAAAAAATAGTATTCAGATTGATCAAGTGTTGAGCAGTCAGTTTGAAAGATGTCGCGATACAGCTAAGTATGCTTTTGGAGATTACAAAGACTTTCCAGCTCTTAATTCTTTTTTTAGACAAGGAATTGGAGCAGATGCAAAAAGGCAGCTTGCAGAAATAAAATCCTTTGTAAAAAATTGGAACAGCACCAAAAACTTGGTGTTTGTCACCCACCAAGTAGTTATCAGTAACTCTATAAATGAAACTGTTGCATCAGGAGAAATGGTGATAACAGATAAAAATTTTAAAGTGTTAGCAAGAATACCAACTTTATAATTATCTTACTTTACTATCTAACCATTCTTTAATATTGGACTTGTTAGCGGCACCCACCTTAGTATCAATTAATTGACCACCACTAAACAAAAGCATAGTAGGGATTCCTCGAACTCCATATTTTGTTGGTGTGTTGGGAGAATCGTCAATATTATGTTTTGCAATAACAAGCTTATCTGCCATTTCATCTGACAGTTCCTCTAAAACAGGACCTACCATTTTACAAGGTCCGCACCATTCTGCCCAAAAATCTACCAAAACTGGCTTTTCTGATTTTAGTACTTCGTTTTCAAAATTGTCATCGGTTACTTGTTTTGTTGCCATAAAGAATCTCCTAAGGTTAAAAAAACAAAGTTAAGCATCTACCCTAATTTGTCAACTATGCGTCTTGATATTTTTTTTCAATCTCTTCTAGAAAGTTGTTAAGATCATTCATCATAGCTAAGCGCTCTGTGTCATTCTCTTCTTCATATTTTGCTCTTAAATTATCAAGTTCATTATAGGCTTTTGGAATAGTATTCCATTTTTCATCATTAGTACTTAAGATTTGCTTTGCTATTGCTCGATGAATTTCATCATGCATATCTTTGGGTAAAATAGATGGATTCTCTTCATACATTAAACGTTTTGCAAAATAGTTAAATCTTTGGTCTTTAAATTTATCTGCAATTAATAACTTATCTTTCCAGTCAGACTGGTGAAATGTTTTCATGGTTGACTTGTCTTGCTCTGATGCAAACCCACCTGAATAAATAGACTCTTCTGCCTGAACGTCTAATTGGGAATCTAAATCTTCTTTTTCTTGAGCTTCTTCTTCTAAGATTCTTATCACTTTATTTTTAAATTCTTCATTATTTTTTATTAATTCTGCCCTCTCTATCAATTTAGCCATCCCTAATTGCTTATATCCTTCAAAATTTTCTCCAAATTTTGGATTCATAATAATTGGATGCTTATTGTTTTTGACAGACCTAATTATTTTAGGACTTTTTTTCATTACTTTTTTCAAGTCTTCCATACTCATATTAAAATAGGTATTAGGATCTTCCTTGAGGTCAAAACATTGAGGCCAATTATATTTTGGATGAAAGCCTAAAAAAGTAACCACATAGGGTCTTGCCTTTCCATAAAAATACTCATTAAAACAAAATAATTTTTCATTTTGGACAATAGTGTTTACTTCTGCTTTACTAGTGGTCATCAAGCTTGCTTTCCAAACAGCCGGAGCTTTATCTGAAATAATTTTTGCGATACCAATTGTTGCTAATACATCTCCAATAGCATCATGTGCGTTGCCATGTTCAATACCATTCATGGGTGCGAGCTGGTCTAATTTAAAAACAGCGTTTCCTTTGTCACTAGTGGGAGTTTTTATGCAATCAGGATAATACAAATGCGCAGTGCGAGCCAATCCTAAAATGTCTCCACGTTTATTTCCATCAAATTGCGTCAGGTAGGGATCATTTAAAGTTTTAAATAAAGTTTTTCTTAAAAACTCTTCATCAAATCCTATAGAATTGTATCCAATAAAAATAGCAGGCGTCCATTTTTTAAAAGTCTGTAACATTTGATCTATCAACCCATAGTGAGAAAGGTTTGTCTTTCTGAGCATATCAGGTGTTGTTTTATTGACTAAAAGAGCCCCTGGTTCTGGAACCAATCCTGGCCTTAATCCACACTTTGCTTCAAATCTATCTAACTCTTGAAATTCGGCATTTACCAAAACTGCCCCCACTTGAATAATTTGATCCCAAGTTCCAGAACGTCCGGTTGTCTCAAAATCGTAAAATGCATAATTCATTATTTATCTCCTTCTATTTTTTCTATATTGTTTCCATCAATTTCTTCAATTTTGTCAGCCCGACGTTGAATTTTTTCTGCAGAAACTTTTATATTCCTAAACTGATCTGCAACTAGATTGAATTTTTTCTCAACATCCTCTGTTCTCTCAACTAATCTTCCAACATCTTTACCGATCAATCCTATTTCTTTGATAATTAATTGAGCTTTTTTTGTCATTTCTGAATCTTTTAAAAATACACGTAAAGTATTTAACAATCCCCACAGATAAGAGGGTGAAACAATTAAAACATTTTTTTCTCTTGCTTTTTGCATCAAATCTACATCGCTATCCATAACAGACCGGTATACAGATTCTGATCTTATGAACATAATTGCATGAGGAGCCGTTTCTCCCGAAATAATATAATCCTCTGATATTTTTTTTACATTTTTCATTACGTCTTCTTCAAACAATTTTTTAAAACGCTTAATGTCTTCATCGTTTTCTGCAGCTACATAATTTTTGAAGTTTTCAAGAACAAACTTTGAGTCAATACAAATTCTAGAATTAGGGTCTCCAAAATCAATTAAGCAGTCCACTCGTTTATTGTTGGAAAGGGTTTCCTGAAACTTTAAATATTGCTTAGGAAGACGATCTCGCAATAGCTTTTCTAATTCCACCTCAGAAAAAGCACCACGTTCTTGTCTGTCATTTAACATTCCTTGAAAATTTTTAAATGTACTATCAATTGAGGATTGCATGGTATTCATATTTTTTGCGGCCTCTTCTAACTTCACAAAACGCTCCATTAAGCTTGTTAGTTGCGTGCTTAGAACTTCATTTTCTGATCCAGAAGCACTTTTTCGATTAGATAAAGAAGAGTAAATAATAAATATTAAGACAACAACGCAGGTTAGAATAAGAACTATATCTGTCATAAATAAAATACATGAGAAAAATAGTGGAGATTAAATCATCTCTAACAATTAGCTTCCCAATGCAATGTTTACTAATTTTAGTTAACTAAAGTTTATCATGATTCTCTACCTTGGTAATAAAGGGACTTTTTTTGGCTTTTTAGAAAAAAAGGCCTTGTTAAATAAGGGTAATTTGGGTTCGTTTGTCACACAAGAGTAACTAGCTCTTCTGATGAAGTGGGATGAACAGGGACCGTATTTCTTAAATCATTAAGGGTAAATGTTTTGGCAAAAGAGATGGCTAATGATTGAATGATTTCAGCCGCAGACTCTCCTATGTAGATAATACCAAAAATTTTCTCTGTTTTTGGTTGGTATAAAACTTTAATAAACACAGGATTATTTTTATTAGAAAAAGCATACTTTAGTGGCTTAAATTCAGTTTGTAAGATTTTGTAATTAATGTTTCGTTTTTGTAAATCATTTTCTCCAAGGCCAATGTGACCCACTTCTGGCTGAGTAAAGATACCAGAGGCAATTTTATCATAATTCAAAGTTTGTTTCTTTTTGGTAGTTAAGTAATTAACCAAATATACAGCTTCACGAATAGCAACTGGAGTTAAATTTTTTCTATTAGTTACATCTCCTAAGGCAAAAATATTTTTATTAGAAGTTTGTGATAAAGCATTAACTTTAATAGCACCATGCCTAGTCAACTTCACTTTAGCTTTTTCTAACCCCAGGCTCTGAATGCAGGGAACTCTTCCTGTTGCAAATATCACTAAATTTGTGGTTATTTTTTTTTTATTAGTCATCACAACAATAGATTTTCCTTTTTTAGCTAAAGATTGAACAGACGACTCGTCATATATGTTAATTTTCTTACGAATAGCTGATTGTAAAATTTTTGTTCCGATATCCTTATCAAATTCATTTAAAATTGTTTTTTTTCTCACAATCAAATTCACATTGTAATTTAAGTTTTTTAATAAAAATGCAAACTCCAAGGCTATATAGCCACTTCCTACAATACTAATATTTTTAGGAATTTTTTTCATTTCAAAAAATTGGTCTGAATTAATAGCCAATTCTCTTCCTGGGATATTTGGCATGGATGGAGTCGAACCTGTTGAAATAATAAATTTTTTTGCTGAAATAATTTTTTTACTTTTCTTTAAAACAATAGAATTGGAATTGTAAAAACTACCCTCTTCTTGAATGATAGTTACTCCTACTCTTTCTAAGTTTTTAATATAAATTTTATTGAGTCTTGTTATTTCTTTATTTTTGCTAGAAAATAATTTACTCCAATTGTGTGTTGGCTCTTTTGAAATTCTCCAGCCAAAGCTTGTAGCATCAGAGAAATAATCTTTAAAATTAGAGGCATATACGTATAATTTTTTAGGCACACAACCTCTGATGACACATGTACCTCCCACTCTACTTTTTTCTAAAATACATACTTTGTAACCCTTGGTTGCCATTAAGCGCGCAAAACGAACTCCTGCTGATCCTGCACCAACTACAATATAATCATATTTTTTTTTCATACTTAATATTATTCTAATAGTACCGACTTAATACGATCTATTTTTTTAGAAGTTTTTTTAACCTAGCTTTGCCTCTTGCTTTTCTTTGTTTGTGAATTGTGTCCAATTCTTTTCTTTTGAGAATTAGTTTTTTCATATCTAACTTCATTTATTTAAAAAATAACATTCTTTTTAAGGTTAAGTCTTTTCTAACATAGTGCTGATATAAAGCTGCTGCTAAATGCGTAATGAGCAAAACTGTATGTATCATGTAAATTAAGTTCCACAAAAGGTTTGGTAAGGAATGGTGCTAGCAGGGCCTGGGTCTTGAAATTGTTTAATATTATTTGGATTGTTGTAGGGATTTCTTAAAACAGCAAGTAAAGATTCAGCTGAATCAAAGTTTCCCTCATGGGCTAATTTCAATGAGTCTTCTACATGATGATTTCTTGGAATAACCAACGGATTGTTCTGTCGCATGGTTTCTCTATTAGGCTTTCTTATTTTTAATTTTTTATACCATTCTTGAAAAATCTGGTCTTGATATATTGGCTGATCAAAAGTTTCATTCATAATTGATACAAACGTATTGGTATAATCTGCTTTATTATTTTGCATCCACGTAAGCAGCTCCTTGATTAAAAAACTATCTTCTTTAATGCCACCTTTAATACCCAACTTATTTCTCATCATTTCTAGGCTTTTGTTAATATAAATTTTACTAAATTCATTTACTTCCTCTTCAAGTATTTCAATTGCTTTATTTAAATCTACATCAATCAAAGGAATAAGTGTTTCTGCAAAACGAGCCATGTTCCATTTGGCAATGATAGGCTGATTCCCATAGGCATATCTTCCTTGCTGATCAATAGAACTAAACTTAGTTTTGGGATCATAAGAATCCATGAATGCGCATGGTCCGTAATCTATACTCTCTCCAGATATGGCAACGTTATCTGTATTAAGAACTCCATGAATAAAACCAACTCTCATATAATTAACCATCAAATCCGCATGCCTATTCATAACAGCTCGAAATAATTGAAGTGCAGGATTTTTTTGTCCTTTTAATTCCTGATAGTGTCTATCTATGCAGTACATAATTAATTCTTGTAACGTATTGATATCTTTTTGTGCGGCTACAAATTCAAAGGTTCCGACGCGTATATGACTAGCTGCCACTCTAGTAAGAATAGCTCCTGGTAGAATAGTTTCTCTCACCACATCTTCTCCAGTTGTTACTACTGCTAAGCTTCTGCTAGTTGGAATATTTAAAAAATGAATTGCTTCGCTAATAATATATTCTCGTAACATAGGTCCCAATGCAGCCCTACCATCTCCTGATCGCGAATATGGCGTAACACCGGATCCTTTAAATTGAATATCAAATCTTTTATTATTAGGGGTAATGTGCTCTCCTAGCACCACTGCTCGTCCATCCCCTAACATGGTAAGATGGCCAAACTGATGCCCTGCATAAGCTTCTGCCCAAGGAGTGGTTTGCTCTGGAATAGTGTTGCCAGATAAATAAGAAGCCTTTTCTTGCTCATCTAAGCTAGAAAAGTTTAAGCCTAACTCCTGCTCTAGTTGATCGTTGTACAAAACAACCTTTGGATTCTTAACGGGAACTGGCGGCAATTTGGATACCATTATATCCGCAAGCTTTAGATAACTATTTTGAAAATTCCATCCAATATTATTTTGCGTCATATTAATATTTTTTTAAAATACTTTTATAAAATAATCTATTGAAAAAGATGATAAGTACACCAAACCATTAGTCCTATAAAAAAAAACCACAAAAAACTATTTTCAATTAATTCCAGGTTTTTAGATGATAAAAATTTATGTAGATATTTAAGCATTGTCTGTATACGAAAAAGTATACATCACGGCAGAGGATTTAGAAATAGCAGTGCTGAATAATTTCCTTTGCCGAAGCATCTCTACTAGTTGTGGGCATAAAACCTTTGAGATTTCTTCCAAACTTATGTTATTATTTTTGGTACCACTCTCTTTATGTATTACAACTCTAAACATATTTACTCTTCTTCTTTAGGGCTTTGGCACCAGATTAAAAAAAACATAAAAACAACGGTGGCTAAGATACCAACTAGGAACAATGTTACGCCTACAGCTACTTCCATAATTATTTTTTAATTAAGTTTGTTTAAGGAAAAGTTAAGTTTTTTTAATCAAGCTTATTTTTTACTTAACCACTCCTATCACATGGGCACCTAATTGATATAAGTGAAATATATTTCCATGTATTAATTACATGAATTTATTTGTTGCTTAATTGCTCACTTAATGAAGTTTTTTTTGTAAATTTGGAACACTTCTTCCTTGTGGAAACAATTGAAAATAAATTTAGCGCGTCGCTAAGGCTACTAGCTGTCATGCAATTTAAACAATACTCACTGCATAAAATTACTTTAGTAAACAGTTATTATTTGATTTAATTTTACCAGTTAAAAATGTTTTCTCCCCAGAAAGTTAGTTAACTGGTAATATTAAATCAGAAAATGCACCTCCCTTTAAATCACGTTCAAATTTTGTTTGTTTAATTAATAAATAGCGTTTATCTATTTAGATATGAAAAAAAAAGTGCAAAACAAATCTTGTCCTTGGTCTAGTACCTGCCCACAAATCATCAAATGTATGGGGTATTTTTTGAAAGCATATGCAGGAGTAGGAATTGCCATTGCTTTATTCATGTTGGTAGGTCTTCAAATTGAAGAACAGTATCGTGGAATACGAAATATGGACAACTGCATTAATCACTTAAGTACTGGTCAAGCTAAACTTACAGAACAAGAAAAAAACTTTGCTTGTGCAAATATTTATCGAGAGAGTGCTTCTTTATTCGAATATTATCGAGGTAATGTATTGCAGTTTATGCCCAAAGATTCTTTTAAATAAATAATACTAACTATCTTGAAAAAAAATGTTTTTTTTTCTTAAAATTTTATTTGCAGCAATAGTCATAGCGTTTGCTAGTTGGCTGTCTGGAAAAAAACCAGAACTCTCTGGTTTTATTATTGCACTTCCATTGGCAAGTTTAATGGCACTCATATTTTCTTACCTAGAACATAAAAACCCAGAAACTTCGATTACTTTTGCCAAAAGCATTCTGGTTGGTGTGCCTGTTTCTTATTTATTTTTTCTTCCTTTCTTTTTTGCCAAAAGTCTTGGTATGAATTTTTGGCTTATTTACACCATAGGCATTGGTCTTTTAATAGTGGGATTTTTCGCTCACAAATATATTGTATCTTTGTTTTAGACATTAGATCCATAGTTTGATATTTTATTCATAAATCGAGAGGTTACTTTGTTAAAATTTATTTCCAATATATTTAAATCCAAAAATAAAAAGATTGAAGAGGAGGCATTTCGTTATCTTCAAAAAGTTAGCTCTATTTCTAAACAAATTGCAGCAGAAAAAAATGAAATTAAGTTAAATAGTTTAGCTTTCTCTTTGAAAAAAAATTATGAGTTGGCTATTAATCTTTTAAAAGAAATTGATTACGATATGAGTCAAATTGAAAAGGCTTACTTTGATCCTCAAAAAACTTTGTCCTCTGATAATTATAAAAAAGTAGAATCTATTCTTAAAAATTTTGAAAAGTCTTAATGAAAGTGTCCTTAATTGTAATTATTGCAATTATAATTGTATTCGTGCTTATTGTTTTTCCTTTAATAATTTCTAAAAAAGCTGAGAAAAAAGATCATTTTTAATTTGGTATGCCCAAAAAAAAGAAAAAAACCTATCAACAAAAAATAAAAAAAAAGCGCCAGAAGAAAAATACCAAAGGTATTTTAAAAATCCTGAAACAAACAGCTTAACCAAAAGCAGTTAGTGCGATAAAAACTATAACGGGAATAGTAACAACAGATATAAAGGTAGATGCTGCAATCACACTAGCAATATTATCAGCCTGCTCCTTGGGTGAATACATTTTTGCCAAGAGATATGTAAGCACTGCAGCTGGCATAGAACATTGAATAAATAAAACTCCCGCTTGATACCCTGTCAAACCAAAAAATTTAATCACTGTAAATGCAATAATTGGGCCTCCGATTAGTCTCGCAAAAGAAATAATTAATGTTTTTTTAATACTCACTGTTTTTAAGCTACTCAAGGCTATTCCCAATGAACTGAGCACCAAAACAATAGTGGTATATCCCAGGAGCATAGTCGTGTTGGAAACAAATTTAGGAACTGGAATTTTAAAATATAAAAAAATACCTGCAATACAAATGACATACAGAGGTATGGATTTTAATAAGGGCTCTATACTAAACTTTCCTTTTGCTAGAAAAATATTTACCGTAAAGTGCAGAATCATAATTACAGATGCAATCGCGCTTGCAATCGAAAAACCTTTTGCTCCATAAGCAAACAAACAAAAGGCCATTCCCATATTTCCCATATTAGGTAAAATGATAGGCGGCAATTCTCGTAAAACATTTCTCTTAAGAACTATAAGCAATGTAACTCCCATCAACGCAAATAACCCTATGCAAAGAAGAGTAATGCCTGCAAATTTTAAAAAAATATTAAAATCCAAATCACTTAAGGTAAGCGAATAAAACAAAAGACTGGGAACTCCTACAGTTCCAGCAAAGGAAGTAATAACGTTGGAATCAAAATCTGTATTTTTTTTCCCAAATAAATACCCAATTCCAATTATAAAAAATACTGGAAAAATAACCTCGAATAATTTTTTTAGAATCTCTATTTCCATTAAATGGCTTAAAGAAAAATATATTTATCTGCTAAATAAAGAGCAAATCCAATCGCCAATCCAACTAAGATCCAATAAAGACTTTCTTTTAACATAAATTATTACCATCGATTATTTCTCTGAATGAAAATAAAAAAAGGACGCGAACTATACGAATAGCGTCCTTTTCAAAAAACTAATACTGCTTCTTAGACTTGCTAACCTTTGGAGCTGTACTTTTTGCTTTCTTTTTTTCTTTTTTAACGTCTTTGCTTTTTCCCATAATAACTCACTAGTTAATGTTAATTATTTTATTATTTATTTCCAAATAATTAATTTACTTTATGTTATCTCATGATTAATTTAAAGTTGTAATATGAATGAAGAAGGCCAAAAAGAAATTGACTGGAAAAAAATTGCTCGTACTTTTGCATTTAGCTTAGTTTGGTATGTTTCTATATCTGCTATTTGGTGGATTATTGGTGTGGGCACTGAAATTCTTTTCACTTTGCAAGCTCAAGTTTTGATCGCTGGTCTTGCCAGTCTTATTTCTTTCCTCCAGAATCAAAAATAATTATACAATCAAAGGTTGTTGCTTTTATGCTTGCTAAAACCAACATTATTAGAGGAAAAACTATTGTCACAATTTGCACAAAATTATTTGCTAGTAACAATGCTGGTCTCAGTATTCGTTCCTTATTTGGCCATCTTATCCTTTAGGAGTTGTGCTGAGACCAACCAAATATTCCCAATATGTCTTTAATTAAGAAACTTAAGTTGCTATTTTAAACCATGATTAAAAAAATTATTATTCTAGCTTCAATCGCCGCTCCTTTTCTCATATTTTATATTTCTTGTTATTTAGCAAAAAAAACTAAACCTGAATGGCCTATTATAAAATTGTCTGTTGTTAGTCTTTGTTTGCTCTTAAGTGTTCTTGTGTATTATCGTTTCACGAGTAGCTTTCCAGCTGGACAACAATATACACCTCCCAAGTTAGAAAATGGAGAGGTGGTTGCGCCAAAAGTGCAATAGATTATGTACGAAATTCTTTGTATAAATTAAATTAATAATGACATTTGACTATAACCATACTTTTGAAAATGCTCTTAACCAATTAAGAAGCGAAGGTCGCTACCGAGTGTTTAATAATATTACTCGTAAAAGTGGTGAGTTTCCAAAAGCTGTTTTTAATAATGAATTAGGAATTAAATCGGATGTAACTATCTGGTGTAGTAACGACTATCTTGGAATGGGTCAGAACCCGGAAGTTATTGAGGCATTCGTAAATGCTGCTAAAGCCGTTGGTGCAGGAGCTGGCGGTACTAGAAATATTTCTGGAACCTCTAGTTATCATGTAGAGTTAGAAAGAGAGCTTTGTAAGTTTCATCATAAAGAAGCCGCTCTTATTTTTACTTCTGGTTATATCGCAAACGAATGTGCCTTAAGTACACTGGCTAGATTTTTACCAGGATGTATTGTGTATTCTGATGCAAATAATCATGCTTCTATGATTGAAGGAATAAAAAATGGAAGATCAGATAAGTATATCTGGAGACACAATGATATAGATCATTTAGAATTTTTATTAAAGCAATCACCCAAGGAACAACCTAAAATTGTAGCATTTGAATCTGTCTATTCTATGGATGGTGATTTATGTCCTATCAAAGATATTATTAGAGTATCTAAAAAATATAATGCACTTACTTATTTGGATGAGGTTCATGGTGTTGGCCTATATGGAGATAATGGTGGTGGTTTATCTGAAAAAATGGGTGTTACTGATGAGCTAGATATTATTGAAGGAACACTTGCTAAAGGTTTTGGAATTATGGGTGGTTACATTGCTGCCAATAAAAATATTGCTGATATTATTAGATCTTTTGCACCTGGGTTTATTTTTACAACGTCTATGCCCCCTAGTATTGCAGCAGCAGCCATCGCTAGTATTCGTGTAGTAAAAAATAACCATTCTTTAAGGTTAGAGCTCCATGAGCGGGCAAACAAACTTAAACAATTAATGCTAGAAAGAAATCTGCCTATTATTAAAAACGATAGCCATATAGTTCCTTTGCTAGTCCGAGATTCTGCAAGATGCAAAGAGATTTCTGATATTTTGTTAAATGATTTTTCAATTTACGTACAACCTATTAACTACCCAACTGTTCCGAAAGGAACTGAGAGGCTAAGATTCACACCAACCCCCTACCACGATAATCAAAAGATGCAGTATTTGGTAGATTGTCTAGATCAAATTTGGAGTGAGCTAAAGTTATCCAGAGCTGCTTGATTCATTAATTATTCACAAAGTGTATAAACCAAACATCTAGAAGTTTCATTTAGAGTCCTAAATAGAATCAAAAGGAGAACACTCGTCTTGTTTTGCGCAAGTTGTTAACAGAGGCTGTGGATTAGCTTTTAGAAGCACGTTTTCTTTCGTGCTCTAGTAAAAATTTTTTTCTTAGTCTTAAGTGTTGAGGGGTGACTTCTAATAACTCATCTTCATTAATGTAAGCCATTAACTCTTCTAAATTCATAATAACCGGCGGTATCAGAGATACTGCTTCGTCATGGCCAGATGTACGCATGTTCGTAAGTTGCTTTCCTTTCATGACATTAATAACTAGATCATTTTCTCTAGAATGTTCTCCAACAATCATTCCTTGATATACTTCTGTGTTATGAGAAACAAACATTTTACCTCTCTCCTGAAGTTTCCAAATAGCAAAAGCAACTGCCTTTCCTGTATCAATTGATATTAAAGCTCCACTTCTTCTTCCAATAATTTCACCTTTAAATGGTCCATAAGAATGAAAAATTCTGTTTAGAACTCCTGTGCCTTTGGTGTCTGTTAAAAATCTACTTTGATATCCAATTAGCCCTCTAGATGGTGCCTTAAAAATAATACGTTTTTTTGCAGCTCCAGTGTCTTTCATGTCTGTCATCTCAGCTTTACGCTGATTCATATTATCGATTACGCTACTTGCATATTCTTCATCCACATCAATAGTGACTTCTTCCATTGGCTCTAATTTTTGACCATCTTCTGTTTTATATAAAACTTTTGGTCTCGACACAGTTAGTTCAAAACCTTCTCTTCTCATGGTTTCAATCAAAACTCCAATTTGTAGCTCTCCTCTACCACCAATCTCGAAAGCATCTTTGCCATCATTTTCTCTAAAAGTAATTGCAACATTGCTTTCTGCTTCTTTCATTAATCGTTCACGAATAACTGTTGATGTAACTTTTTTTCCATCTTTCCCAGCAAAGGGAGAGTCATTAACTGTTATAGTAACTGACATAGTTGGAGGATCAATTGGAGTAGATTGCAATGGTTCTTCAACTGCCACATCACAAATAGTATCTGCAACTGAAGCATCTGCTAATCCAGCAATACAAACAATATCACCAGCAGAAACCGTTTCCGCAGGAATTCTTTCTGTACCAGCAAAAGTAAAAAGTTTAGTTAATCTTCCAGTATCCACTTCTTCGCCTTTTAAATTAATAGCTTTTACATTATCGTTCATTTTTGCAGTTCCATGAATAACCCGTCCTACTAAACATCTTCCTAAATAAGAATCTGCACTAAGCAATGTAACCAACATCGCAAAAGGTCTTTCTTTGTCGACTTTTGGTTCTGACACATGCTTTAAAATTAAATCTAATAGTGGGTGTAAATTTTCTCTTGGATCTTCTAATTCTTTTGCACACCATCCTGCTCTTCCAGATGCATACAAAATAGGAAAATCTAACTGTTCGTCTGTTGCGTCTAGAGAAACAAATAAATCAAAAACTTCATCAATAACTTCTTTGGGTCTGCCATCGGGTCTGTCAATTTTATTAATAACGACAATGGGTCTTAGGCCTTGCTTCAATGCTTTTCCTAAAACAAATTTTGTCTGCGGCATTGGACCTTCTGCTGCATCAACCAAAAGAATGACACCGTCTGTCATTCCAAGAACACGCTCTACTTCTCCACCAAAATCTGCGTGACCTGGCGTGTCAATAATATTCATTCGAACGTCTTTCCACATCACCGATGTAGGTTTTGCAAGAATAGTAATTCCTCTTTCTTTTTCTAAATCACCAGAATCCATTAACCGTTCAGCTACGGCCTCATTGTCTCGAAACATTCCACTTTGCTTCATAATATTATCAAGCAAGGTTGTTTTTCCGTGGTCAACGTGGGCAATAATAGCGATATTTCTTAACTTTAATTCCATATTTTCGATTGTTAATACATGTTGTTTTTTTAAAATCCAGTGAATTTTTTAATTTCGTTTAGTAAAAAAAATTAATTGTCAGGATTGGTTAGATCGTCCAAAGTAATTGTTTTATTAATATCGTGCATCTCTACACGTTTTTCTCTGGGAGCACTTGTAAAAGATGGAGTGGTGGTAGTGGTAGTTAAGGGGGCCCGCTTCAATTTTTTAGAAGCTAAACGACTTTTTCGTTTTTGCTCCTTTTGCATAGCACGTTCACCACGCTTTGCTTTGTAATTGTAGTGTATGCCCAAAACGGGCCTCCTAACTATTTTACGATTGGGATTATTCTTGCTTTAGATTTACTGCAGAAGGTCCTTTAGGTCCATCTTCAACATCAAAATTTATAGAACTTCCTTCATCTAAGTAATCTAAGCCAGCCGCTTGGACTGCAGAGATATGTACGAAAACATCTTTTTTTCCGTCTTCGCGTTCAATGAAACCAAAACCTTTTTTTTCATTAAACCATTTTACTTTTCCTTTTAGACTCATTTTGTACTTTCTTGTTAGTATTAGTAATTATGCATTTGTATAAACAAATACAGATCGTTTTAGATAGAAAAATATCATCAAAGTCAAACTATGATCTTTATAGGAAAATAAGTGTTACTAGGCCTATATAATAGAGGACTGCAATTATTCTTTATTAGTTAACTGGTCTTTATTCTTTAAAAATAGGCAATAAGCGATTACCTCATACAACAAATGGAATGCTGTAAAAATTACCGGCAAGCTAAATATTTTGGATAGAATTCGGTATCTAGGTATTTTGGACCACACAATTAAGAATGCTTTTGCTCCAGAATACAAAGTTCCATTTTCAATCACATGCATTCTTCTTAACAAGCTAGCTTTATCTAAATTAGTACTAACACTTGCGTCGTGATTATTTGTAATATCAATAAAGTCAAATTCGTCTTTAGTAATTTTTTTATAGTGATTAATTTCAGTTTTGCAGATACTGCAGGAATGATTGTAAAAAACTTTTGTGATCATAATATAATCTTATAATCTATTTAAAAATATGAACAAAGAAAATGCAAGCAGACTGTGGAAAATAATACAGGAAGCTGGCGATTATTTGGGGTGCTAGAGGTACACACTACTTCACACTAGCTCACACTACCTCGCACTAGTTATGCGGGCTATTTAACTTTCATTAAAAATAAATTGCTTAAAGACTCATCAATTTAAGAAATAAACTAGATATATGACTAGATATATTTGAGATAAAACAAAGTTTTAGGTTGTATGAACAAAGAAAACGCAAGTAAACTCTGGAAAATTATTCAGGATGCTGGCGATTATTTACAAGGTCAGTTACCAGATCACCCCAATCATCCCAAAGGTAGAAATCCTTACGCACATGTTGCCCTTTGCGTTAAAAATAAATTTAACAATAGCTACAAAGATATTGAGGATGAAAAGTTTAATGAAGTAACGAATTATATTGAATTCTTAAAACAGAATCCTAATTAAGACTTATTATTTCATAACGCCAAATTCCTTTTTGATTAAGAATTTGTCTTGCAATAGCCATATCTTTTTTTCGATACCATATTTGGGTATCTAGTCCTTCTCCCTTGATATTAAAAACTGAAGTTTTAGTTGTCTGCCCTTTTACTTCTATTGTTTCATTTTTGAGAAAAGTAACTTTTTGATTTCGCATCTTACAAGTGATGCCTGAAATTTGTGTATTTTTTTTTAAAATTTCATGGTTCCAATAAGAAGAAATTGCAAAATCTTTATTTAAAGAGCCTTTGTAATTAGTTCCCTCTATTAAATAATTTTTATTATTTTGTACCTCTATATTGCAAAATTTCAATTTTCCATTATCGGAAGTTTTAGAATTAAATCTAAATAGAAGTCCGTCCTGATCGTATACTTCTGTGCCTTCAGATTGGTATTTATAAAATGAAATCCCTAGTTTTTTAATTTCAAACTGAATCTCATTTTTAACCGTTAACATTCCTCTGTCTCTACTAAAAATAATATTATGATAACCAACCTTGTTATCGTTTCTATATATTTCAAATTTTATTTCGTTTAAATGTGCATAATGCTGGATATGAGCATTGGATATTCCAATAAGCATAAGCACAAAAACAATTATTAAAGAGATAATTTTATTCATTAAGAAAACTTATACTTTGTATTTAATTGTAAAAAAAATTAAAAATAAGTTACATGCTATTTTGAACAAAATACCGCAGGCATGGATATTGTTAATACTTACGTTGTCTTAAATCTATACGCCAAAATCTTAGGTGTTATATTAAAAATTCTATGAAGATAAGTTTAGATAATTTAAATCAAACAATTACCAATTGCTCTAAGTGCCCGAGATTAGTTGCTTTTAGAAAAAAAATTTCAAAAGAAAAAAGGAAACAATACCGTAATCAAATCTACTGGGGGAAACCTACTCCTGGATTTGGCGATAAAAAATCAAAAATAATCATTTTTGGTCTCGCGCCAGCAGCTCACGGAGCTACTAGAACGGGCCGTGTATTTACTGGAGATAAATCAGGAGATCTTCTGTTTAAGTGCCTTTACAAAGCGGGTCTATCTAATCAATCAACCTCTACCGATATTAACGATGGTTTAAAACTATCCTGCTTTATAACCAATGTTTTAAAATGTGTGCCTCCAGGAGATAAGCCAGAATTAAAAGAATTATTAAACTGTTCTAAATTTTTGGAAGGAGAACTACATATCCTAAGAGAGGCCAAAATTTTGGTTACAATTGGTAAAGTAGCTTTCGATGAAATATTAAAATTTTATCAAAGAAAATATTCGCTTGATAAAAAAAATTATATTTTTGGTCATGGTAAAAAATATAAACTTCCAGATGGGAAGTTGTTAGTAAGCTCTTACCATACCTCTCCAAGAAATTTTAATACAGGCTTAATAAATGAAAGGAAAATTACAAATCTTTTTAAATTAGTAAAAAAATTAAAAATTAATTAGTTTAAATAATAGTGGTATTAAAATAGATGTCGCAATTCCACTTAAGCCCAGAGCTAATGCGGCAAATACACCTGCGGTTTTATTTTTGCTCATAGCCCTAGCAGTCCCTATTCCATGACTAGCAAGTCCAAAAGCAAATCCTCGTGCAGTCATATCTTTTACTCTCAATATATCTAAAGCAAATGTACCAAAAGAAGCTCCTACAATTCCTGTGATGATTGTAATAATTGCGGTTAAAGAAGGAACGCCCCCTATAAGCTCCGAGATACCCATGGCAATAGGAGCGGTAACAGATCGTGGCATCATACTATAAATAATTTCAAGATCTAAATTCATTAATTTTGCAAAAAAGTAAGTACTGAAAATTGCAAATAAAGAACCTAGGACAAGTGAAATAAAAATACTTCCTGATTCTTTTTTTATTAGATGAATTTGTTTGTAAATGGGTATGGCCAAAGCAACGGTAGCTGGCCCCAACATAAAATGAATAAACTTTGCTCCATTAAAATACCTTTCGTAAGAAACATCCGTAACAATTAAAACGCCCGATACAATTAATATAGAAATAGCAACTGGATTCACTAATGGGTTTAGCTTAGATTTTTTATAAAAATAATTTCCAATTAAAAAAGCGCCAATAGTTAAGGTAAGCCAAAACAGAGGTTCTGCCTGTAAATAAACCCAAATATTATATAATTTATTTTTTTCTATCATTTTTTTTAAATCGATTATTGATGGCTTCCATAACAAGCGCTGTAAAACCAATAGTTAAAATAGTACTAAAAAAAATGACACCTAAAACCTCGATATAATTTTTTTCTAAATAAGAAAGATGCATCACAACACCCACTCCTATTGGTACAAACAACAAGGAAAGATAATTTGAAATATGAATAGCTGTTGAACTAATTTCATTTTTTACTTTATTAACAAAAAGATTTTTATTATTTTTTAACAATATAAAGCTAATTAATAAAAGAATTAGGCCAATAACTGGTCCTGGAACGGTAAGTTCAAAATATTTTTGAGCAGACTCACCAATAAGCTGAAACAGGAAAATTATAAAAATACTTTTTAACACTCTCTTCCTCCTATTTGTGATGGACTATGTCTGAAATATAAAAACTAATCTAATTGAGAGGCAACAAATTCCCAGTTAGCAAGATCATTAACAAAAGCTTTTAAGTAGTCGGGTCTTCTATTTCGATAATCAACATAATAAGAATGCTCCCACACATCACAACCGAAGATAGGTTTCATGTTATCGACCAAGGGATTAGATGCGTTGGCAGTTTTAGTAACTACTAGTTTTCCATTATTAATGGCTAACCAGGCCCAGCCAGATCCAAACTGTGTAGTGCCTGCTTGAATAAAATCTTGTTTGAATTGATCTACACTCCCAAAGTCTGAAATAATTCTTTTTTCTAGTTCGGGTGGCATTGCACCACCGCCCTTTGGCTTCATACAATTCCAAAATAAAATATGATTCCAATGCTGTCCTGCATTGTTAAAAATCCCGGCTTTAGAAGTGTCCGCTGCAGTCTTGCTAATAATTTCTTCTAAAGACAATCCAGAAAGATCTGTGTCTTTAACAAAGTTATTCAAGTTAGTAATGTATGTTTGGTGATGTTTGCCGTGATGAAGATCAAGAGTCTCTTCAGACATTACTGGAGCTAAAGCATTTTTGGGGTAGTTTAAAGTTGGAAGTTCAAATGTCATAATTTATTTTCTAAAATATTTTTTTTTTAAATAGTTAGTAAATAGTACCATAAAACCCATTCCCAATAAAGGAAGAAATATTTCTGGAGTATAAAATAAATCAAAACTCAATTGTTTATTATTTTCAAATGCCCCTGCAAATCCGCTGGCAATACTAACAGAGATAATAATGGGCACTAATTCTCCAAAAAAAGTGGCTAAAAAAAAATTCTTTACTTTCATATTAAACAAAACTGGCATGATATTTTTAACTGGAAAAGGAATTCCAGGAATGACACGAATAAAAAAGAAATAACTAAATTCATTATCATTAAAGTGTTTTGTTAGTGAAGAAAATCTGTTGCTTAGATACTGATAAACTAAATCTTTGAAATAATGATTAGCAAATACATAAAGAAGTGTGGCTCCTATAGAAAATGAAACAATGGAAATAATTGATCCCCACACTACCCCAAAAGCAAAGCCAGCAATAATTACCATAGGCAATCCAAACCCCATGAGAAATACCCATAGAATTGCAACTAAAAAATAGATAGCTGACAATAAAATAAAGTTTTGGTCTCTAAAATTGAATATTTCTTCTTTATTGTTTTTTAAAAACTCTAGATCTAAAAAGGAATTAGCCCCATAATAAAAAAACAGAACCACCACTCCAGTCACAATAGATAAATAGGCAAGGCCTATCCCTATTTTTAGCTTAGAAAATTTTTTCATATATTGATATTTAATACTTAATTTATCCTGTACATCCTAAATCGAATTACCTATAAATAGCGAAAATTTAAATATAGCAAATATAGCAATGAAACGTACATTTCAACCAAGCAAAAAAGTAAGAGCTAGAAGACACGGATTCCGTTCGCGAATGGCTACTAAAAGTGGAGTAAAAGTCATAGCAAGAAGAAGAGCAAAAGGTAGAAAAAGAATATCTGCTTAGTGCAATGGCAGCTTCCATCCAATTTGAAAGTCTTTCTGGCAATACTGAATTTAAACAGATTTTAAAAAGTAAAAAAGTAATATCAAAACTATTTACGATTTATTATAGAAAACTAGAGCAAGAACTGAGCAATAATCGAAAAGTAGTGTTAAGCTGTGTTTCTGCAAAAAAACTTGGTAACGCAGTCAAAAGAAATAAAATTAGAAGAAGATTAAAAATGGCAACCAGAAAAGCAATTGTAGAACTGAGCTCTTCATTTAACAAAAAATATAAATACGCAATTTTTGCAAAAGCAAAAGTATATGACGAGAACTTTCAAAATTTAGTAGAAGAGCTGAAGAGCAAATTTAAAGAAACAAATTAAAAGCTTATTTATGAATCAATTCTTGAGTCAATGCGTCATCAATATAATAAAGGGTTATAAATATTTAATTTCTCCTTTGTTGCATCATTCTTGTAGATTTGAACCGACATGTTCTGATTATTTTATAGATTCAGTTAAAGTGCATGGTTGTTTTAAAGGTTGTGGCAAGGGAATTCTCCGAATATTAAAATGTCATCCCCTTACTTGGTTGGGTGGTAGCGCTGGATACGATCCTGTACAGAAAGAAAAGAATATATAATGGATACTAAAAATGTTTTAACAGCCATCATACTTTCCACTATTATCATTGTAGGCTGGCAAGTGCTTGTAGTGGATCCTGAAATAAAAAAAGAACAGGCAAAAATAGAAAAAACCATACAAACAAAACCAACTACAGGAAAGCCATCGGCTCCATCTTTAAATAAAAAAATTCAAGTACAGGAAAAAAAAGTATCTAGACAAGAAGCCCTACTAACAGACCAAAGAGTAAAATTAGATAATGCAAAAATAACTGGTTCTATTTCTTTAGTTGGCGCGCTGATTGATGATGTCACATTAAAAAATTACCAAGAAAGCCTTGATGAAAATAGCAAACAAGTGGTTATTCTAAATCCTAAAAAAATTAACAAAGGATATTATTTAGAAAGTGGCTGGGCCAGTGCTAATAATGTTAACGTTCCTGATAACAACAGTGTTTGGAAACTTACTAGAAACAGAACTCTTACCCCCAGAACTCCTATAGAATTAGAATGGGACAATCAAAACGGTTTAGTTTTTACAAAAAAAATTGAGATTGATGATCAGTATTTATTCTCTATTACTGAAAGTATTAAAAATAATTCTAAAGCTAATGTAGATCTTTTTCACTACTCTCAAATAACTAGAAAAGAAAAACCACAAATTCAAGACTTTTACATTCTACACGAGGGTTTAGTTGGAGTGATTGATGAAACCCTTCAAGAAGAAGATTATGACGATGTTAAGGACAAGAACCAAAAATACCAGGGGACTTCCGGCTGGCTTGGTATTACAGATAAATATTGGCTCACAGCAATTGTTCCACAAAAAAAACAAGCCTTTAATGCAGAGTTTATTTACGATACTGCTTACAAGGCTAATTATATTTTAACTAACCCAACATCCATTCCATCTGGGAAAATAAATTCAAGCTCTTCTCAATTTTTTATAGGAGCTAAAGAAGTAAAGACAATTGATGGATACGCAGAATCTGCGAATATCAACAAATTTGATTTAGCGATTGATTGGGGATGGTTTTACTTTTTTACAAAACCTTTATTTTTTATCATCGATTATTTATATAATTTTTCAGGTAATTTTGGATGGGCCATTGTTTTATTAACTGCTGGAATAAGAATTTTATTTTTTCCACTTGCAAACTACTCTTTTGCATCTATGGCTAAAATGAAAGCTCTACAGCCAGAAATGGCTAGGATGAAAGATTTATATAAAGACGATAAACAAAAAATTCAAACGGAAATGATGGGTCTGTATAGAAAAGAAAAAATCAATCCTGTCTCTGGTTGTTTACCGATGCTAATTCAAATCCCATTTTTCTTCGCTATTTACAAAATGCTATTTGTAACTTTAGAAATGAGACACGCTCCATTCTTTGGTTGGATTCAAGACTTGTCAGCACCTGACCCAACTTCGTTGTTCAATTTGTTTGGTTTAATACCATGGGATCCTCCTTCATTTTTAATGATTGGTGTTTGGCCTATTTTAATGGGTGTAAGCATGTGGATTCAGCAGAAGCTAAATCCCGCTCCAACTGATCCTATACAAGCTAAGATATTTGCATTCTTTCCTCTATTCTTAACGGTAATGCTAGCTTCGTTTCCTTCGGGACTGGTGGTCTATTGGACGGTTAACAACGTTCTAACTATGGCACAGCAATATGTAATTATTAGAAAAACTACAATCAAAACAGTCTAGATGGATTTTTCAGAGTTTTGGCCAAAAGAGGCCCCTCCACTAAAAGAAGCAACTAAGTTCATTGAAAAATATCAAAATAAGAAAATCATTCTAAAATACGGCGGTCAAGTAATGGCAACTGACCAGTTAACCAAGGCTTTTGCTCAAGATGCTGCTGTCTGTAAAAGAATTGGTATAAAGCCAATTGTTATTCATGGCGGTGGCCCTCAAATCAAAATAAAATTAAAAGAACAAAATATTGAATCTAAATTTATTTTAGGTTTAAGGGTAACAGATGAAAAGGTTATTAAAATAGTAGAAGAAGTTTTACTTAATGAAATTAACCCAGATTTGGTAAACACTATTCAACAATATGGAGCTAAAGCTGAATCTGTAACTGTTAAAAAAAATAATATCATTCACGTTACTAAAGCTATGAATCCTGAGCTTGGATTTGTCGCTGAGCCAGAAAATATTAATATAGAACTACTTAATACTTTTATTGAAGAAGGGTTGGTTCCAGTAGTAGCGCCTATGGGAATTGATTCTCAAGGACAGATATACAATATTAATGCAGATACAGCTGCTGGAACTATAGCAAATGAAATTAATGCTGAAAGATTACTGTTAATGACTGATGTTCCTGGTGTGAATGACAAGAATGGAAACTTAATCCCAAGGCTAACTATTGCAGAAGCTGAAGAGCTAATACAAAATGAAACAATTACCGGTGGAATGATTCCTAAAATTCGAACCTGTATATCTGCTATTCAAGGCGGAGTGAAGGGGGTTGTAATTATTGATGGAAGAAAACCTCATGCTGTTTTACATGAATTGTTTTCCAGCACTGGAGCAGGAACATTAATTATTCAATGATAGAACTTAAAAATATACGCCACTGGATTTTTGATTTAGATAATACTCTTTATCCAAATACCACTAACTTGTTTGACAAGATTGATGATTTAATGTGTCAATTCATAGAAGAAAATTTAGGCGTCTCTAAGGAAGAAGCTTTAAAAATTAAAAACACTTATTTTCATGACCACGGGACTACGCTTAATGGCTTAATGAAAAAGCACGATATTGATGCAGATAAATTTTTAGAATTTGTACACGATATTGACTATACATTGCTTAATAAAGATGAGGAGTTAGGAGTCCAAATCAAGAAATTACCAGGAGAGAAAATTATTTTTACAAACGGTACCAGGAAACATGCTCAAAAAGTAACTGAACGTCTGGGTATAGAAAAACATTTTACTAAAATGTTTGATATTGTTGACTCAAAATTTATTCCAAAACCTGAAGTAGAACCTTATCATTTATTAGTTTCTACCCACAATCTAGATCCAGAAAAGAGTATTTTTTTTGAAGATATTGCTAAAAATTTATTACCTGCTCACAACTTGGGAATGAAAACGGCCTGGGTTGAAAATGATGATGACTACTGTAAAGAAGGATATGATGGAAAGCATGTTCATTATAGGGTAAAAAGTCTCATTGATTTTTTAACTGAAATAAATAAAAACATTAATTAAAATTTATGGAACTAGAAAACACAATTAATCAAGCTTGGGAAGTAAGAGATACTATTTCTAAAGACTCCGACTCAAAAATTATTACCGCTATTGAAAATACTATTGAATCTCTTGACCAGGGTAAAATAAGAGTTTCAGAAAAAAAAGGTGACAATTGGATTGTTCACGAATGGATTAAAAAAGCGATTCTTTTAAGCTTTAGAGTCAATGAGATGGAAGCTTTAAGTGGTCCGTACAGCAGTTGGTATGACAAATCTCATTTACTAAAAGGCAAAACAGAGGGTTGGAGCAAAGAAGACCATGTTAAAGCAGGATTTAGAATGGTACCAAACTCTCCTGTTAGAAAAGGATCTTTTGTTGGAAAAAATGCTGTTCTTATGCCATGTTTTATTAATATAGGCGGGTATGTAGACGAAGGCACCATGATTGATACATGGTCTACTGTTGGTTCTTGTGCTCAAATAGGAAAAAATTGTCATATCAGCGGTGGGGTTGGAATTGGTGGAGTCCTAGAGCCTCTTCAAGCCAGTCCGGTGATCATTGAAGATAACTGTTTTATTGGGGCAAGATCTGAGGTTGCAGAAGGTGTTATTGTTGGAGAAGGTTCTGTTGTTTCTATGGGTGTTTATCTTGGGGCTTCTACTAAAATTTATGACCGAAAAACAAAATCAATTTCTTACGGAAAAATACCTCCATACTCCGTGGTGGTAGCCGGTAGCATGCCAAGCGACAATGACAAAGATGGTCCAAATTTATACTGCGCAGTCATTGTAAAAACTGTAGATGAAAAAACAAGAAGCAAAACTTCTGTTAATGATTTGTTAAGAGAGTAAATGGCAAAGGTTATTAACGAACTTTCATTCACTAAAGAACTAATCAAAATACCAAGTGTTACACCAATTGATGCGGGAGCAATCAACCTTGTTGCAAAACGACTTAAATCCCTAGGGTTCAAATGCACAATTCTTAACTTTAAAGACAAAAACACACCTACCATAAAAAACCTATATGCAAGACTAGGTACATCTTCTCCCAATTTTTGTTTTGCAGGACATACCGATGTAGTGCCAACAGGAAATCCGAAGTCTTGGGATGTGGGTCCATTTTCGGGGATAGTAAAAAACGGAAAAATTTATGGAAGAGGCACAAGTGATATGAAGGGTGGAATTGCTTGCTTTATTGCTGCGGTCAGTGAATTTATAAAAGACCAAAAAAAATTTAAAGGTTCAATTAGTTTTATTATTACTGGAGACGAAGAAGGAGTGGCCATTAACGGAACCAAAAAGGTAGTAAATTATTTAAAAAAGAAAAAAGAAAAAATTGACTTTTGTATTGTCGGAGAGCCTTCTAATAGAAAAGTTTTAGGACAAATGATGAAAATAGGGAGAAGAGGAAGTATTACAGCACATCTAACCCTATCAGGAATTCAAGGCCATGTTGCTTACCCTCATGAAGCATGTAACCCCTCTACACCTTTGATAAAGATATTAGATAAATTAAAATCAACTAAATTAGACAATGGTACAAATAATTTTCAACCTTCGAATTTAGAAATTACCAAAATCGGGACTGATAGCCACGCAGACAATGTTATTCCAGCTACTTCCTCTGCAACTTTTAATATTAGATTTAATAATAAACATAATTACTCTTCTTTAAAAAAAAAGATTTCTAATATTGTTCAAACAATAGCGAAAAAATATAAGTGCAAATCTATTATTAAATTTTCAGAAACTGGAACGGCATTTATTACAAAGCCAGGAAAAACTGTACAAATGATGTCTCAAGTAATTAAAAAAATAACAAATAATAAACCAGTTCTATCCACTAGTGGAGGAACTTCTGATGCAAGATTTATTAAAGATATTGCTCCTTGTGTAGAATTTGGTTTAGTTGGTAACACTATGCATAAAATTAATGAATGTGTTTCTGTAAATGATTTAAAAAAATTAAAAAAAATATACTACAAAATATTAGAAACTTACTTTAAGTAAGTACAATCCACAGGCTGGAGCAAGCGCAGCACACCTAGATCTATCTTTAGAATCTAAAGCGGATTGTAAATCATATATACTCCACTTTTCCTCTCCAATAAGTTTCAACGCACCAACCATAGACCTCACTTGGTGTTGCAGGAAAGATCTAGATTGAAAAGTAATAAAGATTTCTTCATTACGAATTTTTACTTCTGTATGTTCAATAGTTCTAATAGGTGAGGAGGCTTCGCAGGAGGCTGCACGAAAAGTGGTAAAATCATGTGTCCCTTCAAAAATTTTTATTGCAGCAGAAATTAATTTCTCATTTAATGGTTTTGAGATATGCCATGCTTTATTTTTATCGATAGTTAATGGTGCAGTTCTATTGATAATCAAATATTCATAGGTTCTTAGGATGGCATTTCTTCGTGCATCAAAATTATCATCAACAATTTCTGTGCTTAAAATACTAATAAGTTCTTTTTTTAAATAATGATTGAGTGCACTTGAAATCGTATATTCATCTAAATTCGTTTTGGAATCAAAATGAATAACCTGCCCTTTTGCATGAACTCCTGTGTCCGTTCTCCCAGATCCATGAATTCTAATTTTTTCTTGCGTAATAGATTCTAAACTTTTTTCAACTGCCTCTTGAACCGAATATCCATTTGTTTGTCTTTGCCACCCCACAAAAGATGTTCCATCATATTCAACAATACACTTGTATCTTCTCATTAGTTCAGCAGTGTAGATTCTGGAATAGCAAACCCTAATAAAAATATTTTTATTTGTTGAATTTTTTTTCCAGGTCTTTGTATTTCTTCAACAAAAATTGACCCCTTTCCACAAGCTACTTGAAGCTGATCATTCATAACCAAGCCTGGCTCTCCATCTCCACTTCCATGGCTAGCTTTCCAAATTTTTATTTTTTCTCCCTTATATTCAAAGCATGCTCCTGGTCTAGGATTTAAAGCATTAATTTGAGCAACAATTGCTTTGGCATCTCTGGTCCAGTCAATTACCTCATCCTCTTTTTTAATTTTTTTGGCATAGGTTGCTGCTTTGTGATCTTGAGGAATATATACGGCTTCTTTTTTTTCAATTAAATGAATAGCTTCTAAAATTTTATCAGCTCCTATTTCGGATAATCTTTGCTCAACCTGTCCTGCGGTACTATTTTCATTTAATTCAATCTCCTGCTTAATTAATACTGGACCAGCGTCCAATTGTTCTTCAATCTGCATAATCGATATTCCTGTGAAAGTATCTTGCTCCATAATTGATCTTTGTATTGGGGCTGCTCCTCTCCATTTAGGTAAAATAGATGCATGTATATTTAAAAATCCATGCTCTGGAAGTTCTAAAAAATTTTTTGAAATAATTTGACCATACGCAACTACGATAGCCAAATCAAATTTTAGAGACTTAAAGTATTCCCAATCATCATCTAATTTACTAGGGGTTCTAATGTTTAAATTATTATCATCTGCAAACTCATGCACTGGACTTTTTTCAATTTTCATTCCTCTATTAGATTTTCTAGGCGGTTGTGAATACACAGCAACGATACCCATTTTGCTTTCACAAATTTTTTTTAAAGCAGGTACGGCAAACTGAGGCGTACCCATGAAAACAACTTTAAGTGTCATAATTTTATTCTTGATTTTTTTGAGCTTTAGTTAATTTTTTTATAATAAAAGCTTTTTTTAATTTTGAAAGGTAGTCTATAAACAATATTCCATTGCAGTGATCTATTTCATGTTGAATACATGTTGCTAGCAATCCATCTGCTTTTAAAATTTTTTCTTTTCCACTATAATCTAAATATTTAACATGACATGCTTCCGGTCTTTTAATATTTCCAAAATGCCCAGGAATAGAAAGGCAGCCCTCTTGTTTTGTTTCAAGAATATTTGATTTCCAAACTATTTTTGGATTAACAAAAAAAATTGGTTTTTTTAGACTAGACTCTCCTGAAATATCAATAACGATAATTCTTTTTAAAATACCCACCTGTACTGCAGCTAGACCAATTCCTGGGGCTGCATACATGGTCTCCAACATATTTTTCATTAATTTTTTTATTTCCCCGTTGATTTCTTTAACAGGCAAGGATTTTTTTCTAAGAATTGGATCTGGCTCTTTTACAATTGTAAGAATACTCATAAAAATAAGACTAAAATAGATATAAATTTACATCAAGTTCGAAAGTTTAATCAGAAACTAAGGAACTTCTAAATTTAAAAGCTGAGAATAAAGTTCCGTCATCTAAATACTCAATTTCACCGCCTACAGGCAAACCATGGGCTAATTTCGTAACTTTTACACCCAGATCTTTAATACTATCGTTAATATAATGTGCTGTAGTCTGGCCTTCAATTGTAGCTGAGGTTGCAAGTATTACCTCTTTTATTTTGTTTTCTTTTATCCGATTTAGCAATGAATTGATGAGTAGATCTTCAGGACTTGAATTTCCAAGAGCTGAAAGGGTTCCACCTAGAATGTGATAATGACCCTGAAATACATTGGTACTTTCCATGGCCCACATGTCTGCAATATTTTCAACTACACATATCTGTTCATAATTCTTAGGAGAATAAGAACATTTTTTAATATCACACTTTACTTCTTTGGATTTTATATTCCCACACAAATTACACCTAATGATTTTTGCATGAACTTTTTCCAATGATTTAGAAAGAGGTTTCATAACATTTTCTCTATTTTTTAATAAATAAAGTGCAATTCTTCTTGAGGATTTTGGTCCGAGACCAGGTAATTTTGAAACTAAGGCTATAAGTTCATCTAGATCTGGTTCGGTTGAAAAATTCATTTAATACTAAAAGGGAAGCTTAAAGCCAGTAGGCAATTGAAGCCCTCCTGTCAATTTAGACATTTCTTCTTGAGTTTTTGATTCTACATTTTTTTTTGCATTATTGGTTGCAGCTACAATTAAATCTTCGATAACACTTTTTTCTTCTGCTAAGATTTTAGGATCGATTTGAATAGAAATCATCTCACCATTTCCATTTAAAATTACTTTTACTCCCCCGCCACCAGATTCTCCTTCTACTGAAATATTTTTAAGAGACTCTTTTGCATCTGCCATTTTTTTTTGCATTTCTTGTGCCTGCTCTAACATTTTACTAAAATCCATATTATTCCTGATCCTCCTCTTGTACATCTATTAGTTCAGCATCTGGAAATGCTTCTAAAACTTTTTTATAAGCTTCTGTCTGCTTGATATCTTTAAAAATTTCTTCTTTTAATTGATTCTTTGTTTCATAAATACTAGTTTCCCCTTCTTCTTTAGACAAGGTAATCATCCATCGCTTACCAGTCCACTCATTTAGCTTTAAAGAAAGATTCTTAATAAAATCTTTTGATAAGCTTTCGTTAAAAGAAATATCAATTTTTCCTTGGTCAAATTTTACCAAACGCACGTTTCTTTCTAAATCAAATTTTAATTCGATCTCTTTATGTTGATTAGTCAAATCTACTAGCTCTTGAAAAGAATGTATTTCTTGAGTGCTGGAAGCTAAATTTACTGTATCAGGCTTGATTTTAGGTGCTTCTTTTTTTTCTTGAATGGTGTTTTTGATTTGAGTTTTGGAAATTAACGAATCCGCTTTGGGGCTCGTAGTATTATTGTAGGTTTCTGTTTCTGTTTCTTTATCAAAATCATCCTCTTCTAATAAAAGTTGAGGATCTGGCATATTTTTTAAGTGGGCTAATCGAATAAGGAGCATGCGAAAAGATAGAAAAGGATTGGGTGTAGAGTTTAGTTCTTCAATACCTTTAAGAGTGAAATGCCAAAGCATCGATACATAGGTTAGATCAACCTCGTCTGATATTTGTTTAATTAAAGCAGATTCTGACTCGGATACACTTAGATCATTTTCTATCTTCCCAAAAGTTTTTGTTCGAGATATTAGATAGATAATTTCCAACATGCTTTGTAAAATTAACTTAGGGTCTGCACCTATATCAAAAATATCTTCAGCTTCTCTTAGTGCATCTTGTTGTGAACCTCTTACAATAAAAGACAGTAGCTCTATCACTCTAGACTGATCTGCTAACCCTAGCATATCTCTTACATTTTGTTCTGTTATATCCTGGTCTTGAAGATTGAAAGTAATAATTGCCTGATCCAAAACGGACAAGGCATCACGAACAGATCCTTCAGAAGATTTAGCAATGATCGCTAGTGCTTTATCATCTACTTTAGCCTGCTCTGTAGTGGCAATACCTCTTAAGAAAAGCTGCATTTCCTCCATTTTAATTCTACGCAAATCAAATCTCTGACACCTAGATAAAATAGTGACAGGTATTTTTTTTACTTCAGTGGTTGCTAAAATAAATTTAAGATGAGGTGGTGGCTCTTCTAAGGTTTTTAGCAGAGCATTGAAAGCTTGTTTTGATAACATGTGAACTTCATCTATGATAAAAACTTTATATTTTGCACTCGCGGGTAAATACTGTGCTGACTCTAAAATTTCTCTTATGTCATCAATTCCAGTTTTGGAGGCAGCATCCATTTCCAAAATATCCATATGGCTAGAATCGACAATAGCCTCGCAATGACAATATTCTTCTTTGGAACATTTTTCTTCACTTCCAAATTTTTTATTACAGTTAATTGCCTTGGCAATAATTCTAGCTGTAGTGGTCTTACCTACACCTCGTATACCCGTAAGCAGATAAGCATTGGGAACTCGATCCATTTCTATGGCGTTTTGTATAGCCGTACTCATTGAATCTTGGCCTATAAGCTGATCAAAATTTTGAGGTCGGTATTTAAGTGATAAGACTTTTCGATTATTCATAACATTCAACGGGGAACTGAATAACAACCTGAAAAATTAACGTTACGGCTGCTTTCTTTCGAATCTGACCGGATTAGCGCAACCTCCACCTGCTACCAATTCCCCAAGGCAATAGTATAACAAGATAGAGAAAAAACGATAGAAAAGATTCTGTGTATTATTTTTTGAATCGAAATCTATCCGCTGGATAAATACCCAAAATATCTAATTTTTTTGTATATTTTTTTAACTCTTGAATAGATTGCTTGACCTGCTTATTTTGTGCATGACCTGCTATATCTAAATAAAATATTGTTTGCATAAATGTATTATTCACGGAAAAGCTCTCTAATTTAGTAAGGTTAACATTATTTTTTGCAAAACCTCCTAGCGCATTAAAAAGAGCACCGGGAGTGCTTTTAATCATAAATATACAGGTGGTAATGAATTTTTTTCCTTTAGATAATTTTGGAAACTTGTGATTTTTTTTCATAATTAAGAATCTTGTAGTGTTTCCTTTTTTGTCTTCAAAATTTTTTTTTAGGATAGTAAGATTATAAATTTTAGCTGCTAGAGAAGAGGCAATTGCAGCTTCAGCTTTACTAGCATTATCAGCAATGTGTTTAGCAGAACCAGCTGTATCTGCGGCAACTATTGTTGTTAACTTATATTTTTTTAAGTTTTTTTGACATTGGCCAATTGCATGTGCATGACTTCTTACAAACTTTATATCTTTTAATTTAACTTTTTTATTTGCTAAAAGACAATGCTCGACTTTATGAAAATATTCACCCACAATTGTTAATTTATATTTTGGTAATAAGTAGTGAATATCTGCTACTCGCCCTGCTAAAGAATTTTCGATTGGAATTACTGAAATTATATTCTTATCTTTTTTGCACACTTCGAATACATCTTCGAAAGTTTTACAAGCTAGCACATTAACTTTTTTAAATAATTTACTTGCTGCAAGGTGCGAATAAGCTCCTAGTTCTCCCTGAATTGCGATTTTATTTTTCATTGTACAACAGTCTAATTTGTTCTAAATCTTCTTGTGTATCTACTCCCAAAGGATAGTCTTGAATAAACCCCACTTGAATTTTTATATTGTTATCTAAGGCTCTCATTTGCTCCAGGCTTCTTTCTAGCTCATTTTTAGTTTTATGCAATCGAACGTAATTTTTTAAAATAGAATACTGATATGCATAAATTCCTACATGATGGTACAAGTTTTTTGATTTCTGCTCCTTTATTCTAAAAAAATCTACTGCTTGGGAAAAATTACCTAATTTTAACTCTTGCTGCGTCTCAACTTTAACGACGTTAGGATTGCTCGCATCTTTTTCATTCAGTTTGCTTGCTAAAGTCCCCATTTCTGATGAACTGGTTTTCATAAATTTTTCTAAATAACTAATAGCCTCTGGCTCAATCAGTGGCATATCACCTTGAACATTTATTATAAGTTCAGGTTTGTCTTCTAAGGTTTCCACAGCTTCAAAAATTCTATCTGATCCATTGGTATGATTGTTATTGGTTATAATAGCTGATCCCCCGTGGCTAGTAATGACATCAAAAATTTCTTTGTCAGATGTTGCTACAATTACACTGCCAATATTTGTTTTCTTTGCCTGTCTCCAAACGTGTAAAATCATAGGCTCATTATTGATTAGTAGTAAGGGCTTATTTGGCAACCTCTTCGCGTGTAAATGACTAGGGATAATTATGGCTGTTTTCATATATTTTATAAATTCTTACACTGCGACATCTATAACTTTATTTTATACTCTAAAACTATCTCAAAATACTATATGAATTCGTTTTATATATATGGATAGTTTTGAATTTAATAAAATTGCTGCAGCTGTGCTAGTTACTATTTTGCTAGTAATTGGGATTAAAGAAGTAGCACATGTAATCTTTCATGTCGAAAAACCAAAACAATCGGCCTATAAAATAGAAGGTGTGGAAACAAAAGCAAACACAGGTTCAGAGACTTTAAAAAAAGAAGTGCAGCTGAGCCCCATAACCCCTATGCTTGCATCTGCCAGTATAGATGCGGGTAAAAATAAATTTAAGAAGTGCGCTGCTTGTCATAGTGCAGTTAAAGGTGGTCCCAACAAAATTGGTCCAGCTTTATGGAATATAGTGAATACAAGATCGGCTTCTCAAGCAGACTATAAGTATTCATCTGCTCTAAAGGCTCATGGTAAAGATTGGACATTTGAAGAGCTAAACAAATTCTTAATCAAGCCTACTAAATATATCAAAGGAACTAAAATGGCTTTTGCAGGATTAAGAAAAGATACTGATAGAGCTGATGTAATAGCTTATCTTAATAGTATAAGCGATAATCCAGCTCCCTTAAAATAATACCTAAATAATTTATTTATTGTATAATTTCATTATTAATTAATGAATTCTTTAAATATTAAATTACTTCTCAATAAAAAATCTTTGGGAATGTCCTTATTAGGTTTTTCTGCTGGTCTACCTCTGCTTCTTATTTTTTCTACCTTATCTGTATGGTTAGTCAAAGCAGGCGTAGAAAGAAGCACTATAACTTTATTTAGTTGGGCTGGATTTGCATATTCATTTAAATTTTTATGGACACCGATAGTAGACCATTATCGTTTACCTTTGCTTTCTAAAATTGGTCACAGAAAAAGTTGGCTTCTTCTATCTCAAATATTAATTATCATTTCTATTTTTATCACTTCCTATTCTGACCCAAGCAAAAATCTACTCTATACTGCAATAGGTATTGTTCTCATTGCTTTTTCAAGTGCTACTCAAGACATTGTGATTGATGCTTTTAGAATAGAATCCGAACCAATTGAAAAACAGGGTGCCCTTTCCTCAATGTACCTCGCGGGCTATCGAATTGCTATGATTGTATCTGGAGCTGGAAGCTTATGGTTAGCATCTTATTTTGGTGTAGATGTTTACAACGCTAACACTTGGAAAAAAGTATATCAAATTATGGGCTGTTTAATGTTGATTGGTATAGTCACAACACTTTTTTCTAAAGAACCAACTGTTCACAAAATAAAAAATAAAAAAACATCTAATTCTATTAAATTCTTAATGTCTTTAATTGTAGCAATAGCTATTTTCTTTGTAACTTATAATTTGATACCAAAAATATTTACTAATGAATCTATTTTTCTTAACTCTCTAGATGCTTTATTAAGAATTGGAGTTTCATTCGGTGGCTCGCTATTCATTCTGTCACTCTTGAGTAAAATAAAATTTATTTCAATAAAAGAAGTTAAGCTCTCTTATATCGATCCGATACAAGATTTTCTTAGTCGGTATAAAAAAGTTGCTATTTTAATTTTAGCTTTAATTGGTCTGTACAGAATTGCAGATATTGTAATGGGTGTGATGGCCAATGTGTTCTATTTGGAAAAGGGGTACCAAATTAGTGAAATTGCTACCTACTCCAAATTTTTTGGCTTACTTGCAACTATTATTGGTGGGTTTCTTGGAGGCCTTTATTCAATGCGTAAAGGAGTCATTGAAAGCTTGTTAGTTGGAGCAGTTATTGCTGCTTTCAGCAATCTATTATTTGCTTGGTTAGCCGTGAGCGATATCAATATTACATTTTTAATAGTTGTAATTACCGCAGACAATATTGCCAGTGGTTTTGCAGGCGCGGCCTTTGTTGTTTATCTTTCCTCTCTGACTTCTATAAAATTTACAGCTACACAATACGCATTGTTTAGTTCTATGATGTTATTTGTTCCAAAATTAATCGCTGGATATGCTGGAGGAATAGTTGATCTTATAGGCTATTCTCAGTTTTTTATTTTTACTGCTGTACTTGGCCTTCCTGTCTTGGTTTTGATATACAGAATAAAAAAACAATCTCAAATAAAACCTTAATTTTACAATTTATTCGATAAGTGTTAGAAAAATTTATGAAAAAAATTTTTTTAATTTTATTGGTATTTGGGGTCGCTTCAACAGCACTATTGGCTGCTGAAAAAAAATCTATTACTAAAAAAGAATTTATTGATTCCAATATTAAGAAATTAGAACAGCAGTTTAATGCAATTGATTCTAATAAGGATGGAAAAATGACTCCTGCAGAAGAAAGGGCATATGTTCAAAGGGTGCAAAAAGCACGGTTACTGAGAAGGAACCTAGCAATACTAGCCGATACCGACAAAGACGGGAAGGTATCAAAGGAAGAAGAAAAAAAACTTTTAACAAAAATGGATGTTAATAAAGATGGCTCCGTTACTCCTAAAGAACAAGAAAATTACTACAATAAAAATAAAACCAAAAAATAATTAGATACTGCTTTTAATAATAATTACGATTCCACTTATAAGAAGCATATAATTAAATAGTAGCTTAAAAGCTTGTTCACTTAAAACTTTTCTTAAATATTTACCACTAATAACTCCGAATATAATCGGCACACATGCTACAGAAGAAAATAACAAGACTTTTTCATTAATCATTGAAAAGCTATAAAAAAGAGTAAATTGAGTTAAAGAATATAAAAAGAAGCTCAAGCCCATCAATTGAATTAATTTCTCTTTATTAAAATTAAGAGATTGAATTAAAAAAATAAATGGCATCGTATATATACTTGTGACACCAGTTGTAATTCCAGTTAGAGCTCCTATCCAAAACTGTGTCTGAAAGGAAGTGTGTCTCTTAATAGTAATGATTTTATTAAATAAAACTAAGCAAGAATTCAATACAAGCAAACTAGCTAGAATTATTAATATTGTATTAGAATTAATAGCCCTTAGAACCAAAAAACCAGGGAGGACAAATACAACTGAAGTAAATAAAAAAAATTTTGTTTCCTGAAAAATAGATTTTAATTCCTTACCATCTAGCATTTGGACTAGGTTAGTCAAAATAACGGGGATTAAAATAAAAGAGATGGAGTCTTTTATGTCAAAAAAAAAAGACAATAGCGTCAGAGTAACGGTCGGTAGTCCAACTCCTATGGTACCTTTAACTAGACCCCCTAAGAAAAAAATACCTAGGTATATAACAAAGAGATAATCAAATGTGATTAATTCCATAAAATAATAATTACTAAATAAATGAAACTACTTTAATTCAGTAATCAATACCTTAATTTTTTTAAATTGAAATTTTTGTTTTTTACTTCTTAAAACTACAATCATAAATAAAGGAAAAAGAGTAGCTGATACAAAAGACCAAAATAACAAAGATGAAGAAATCCACGTTGGAAAAGATTGTGAATTAAATAACCCCCCGACTAATATGCTATTTTGAAAGCTCAAATCTGGAAATAGCAACAACCCAGCTATCAATCCAGCGCAAACACAAATCATTGAATTTGAACCACTAATATCATTTTTAAACATTCCATAAAAAACAGGAATTGCTGCTGCACAACACAATAAGTCTGCTAACAAAAACATATATAGAACACTCATTCCCTGGGAGGCTATCAAAAACACTAAACAAGAAATTAATATCAAAAATATTTTAGCCGTACTAAGATAAAAATTACTAGATTTAGATTTAATAATTTTTTTACTCTCAATAATAATAAGGCTAGAAATTGCATTAATTAGTGTATCCATACTGCTAATTACTAAAGTTAGCGCTAAGACTAAAATTGAAACTGATAACCAAACAGCACCATTTTTAAGCAACAAAGAAAAGATCACTATACTAGGATCCTTTGCTTGACCTAGTGATACTGCAACAATTCCACAAAAACCTAAAATTAGAATAATTGGCAAAACAATAAAAAACGAATTAACAAAACCCTTTTTCAAATCTTGATCAGACTTTGCAGCATATACTCTCTGCCAAATTCCCTGATCAAATAAATTTGTGGCAAATACTGCAATGAAAAAAGTGATTCCTGCTGTATAGCCAGAAAAATATTTAGGATCAATTAAATTTCCTGCCTTTAAACTAATTAATTCAGATGAAATATTTACCTCACCAGAAAAAAATAAGTAATAAAAAATTAAAATTAGAAAAATAGAAATAATAATAAATTGAAATTTATCAGTAATAATTGATATTTTTAATCCACCTCTCAATGTATATATCAAGGTTGAAATTATAATGAGCAAAGAGGTCTTCCACAAATCCATTCCTGAAATTAAACGAACAATTTTGGCAATTGCCGTAACTTCAGCACACAAATAAATAAATACATAAAAAAGAGATAAGGCCAATACTATTTTGAGCATTTTTGATCCGTAACGCGCATATACAAATTGTATTAAGCTATTACCCTCTGGCATAATTTTCCTTAATCTTTTACCAAGCACGGTCATAGCTAAAAAAGGAGTTGCCTGACCAAATGCGTAGCCGGCTATGGCACCAATACCTCCCCACGTTGCAGCTTCTGCCGGGCCTATTAAAATCCAAACTCCAAAGCAAGAGGCAACAATTGACGCAGTTAAAGATGCTGATCGAATAGAACGACTTGCATTTAAGTAAGAAGAAACTGAATTTTCTTTTTTAGAAAAAAACAGTCCTCCAATAACAAACGCACCACATAAAAAAATTAAAATGAATGTATAAGTATTTAAAACCATGGTTCTCCCTTCGTTGTAATTAAACAGCAGGTTCCGAGGGTATAATCTCAGCGTTTCCGCACCCCTGAACTAAACTCCTTAAACACGATTAAAGAAAAAATATCAAGATCTATTTGTAAATTACAATTGATTATTTTTTTTTAAGATTTACTCTGCTGACATGATCATTGAATGCAAATGTCAAAAGTATAAATTTCAAATTCCTGGTAATGATATTATTCAGGATGGAAAGCTTCTTAAATGCGGTTTTTGTGATGAAGAATGGTTTCATAATAAACTTACTACTGACAGTGACATTCCCCTACCTACTAAAAATCAAGAAAAAAGGGCACAGGCGAGCGTGAAATCAAATAAAAACTTGATTGTTTTGATTGTCCTATTTCTTCTAATAGCTCTGTTTGTGGGAACGCTTTTTAATCGAGATCTGGTTCTAAGCAAATACCCAAACTTTGTTGGATTTTTTGAGTCTGCAGACATCTTAGGAGAAATTATTATACAAAATGCAAATTGGGTAAAAGAAATAATTCAAAATTTATTTAATAAATAGATATGTTCCTGTCTGTTACTTGTAAAAATAAAATTGCAAAAATCTATAAAAAACCAAGTGTGCAATCAGAGCTTATTTCTCAAGTACTTTTTGGAGAAAAATTTATTATTAAAAAAAAAATAAATAAATTTTATAAAGGCTACTCCTCTTACGATCGTTATCCTGGATATGTGCTTATTGATAATTTTCTAGAGGACAAAGAAAAAAAAAATTATAGAGTAAAAATAAAAAAAGCCTTTCTTTATGACTCATCAAATAATAAAATTTTAAAAAAATCATTACTATTTAATTCTAAAATTTCTATATCGGATTCTAAAAAGACTTTTGTAGAAATGGGTAATTATTTAATAAAAAAAAAATCTATCTCAAAAATAACAAAAAAATCTAATAACTATTTAAAAAATATTTATTTTTTTTTAGGTACTAGATACTTGTGGGGAGGTAATAGTGTTGAAGGGATTGATTGTTCGGGTCTAGTGCAAGAATTAATGAAAAGTGTAAATAAAAAATGTCCTAGAGATAGCAAAGATCAATTAATTTTTTTTAAAAAAAAAATTCCTCTTTCTAAAATAAAAAAAGGGGATTTAATATTTTGGAAAGGGCATGTTGCGATTGCATTGAATAAAAAATTATTAGTTCATGCTTATGGTCCTAAAAAAAAAGTTTTAATAATGCCCATACTTAAAACTATTGATCTTTTGCAAAAGAAAAAATTAAGAATTTTGTCAATCAAGAGACCTTAATGGATCATCTAGTTAACAAGAAAATTACAATCTCAGGAACTGTTCAGGGTGTAGGTTATCGATACTGGTTAAAAGAACTATGCGATACTAACAATGTAAATGGTTGGGTATTAAATAAAAAAAATGAAGAAGTGGAAGCAGTATTGGTTAATATCGATGTAGTCCTATTTAAAACTATCTTATCTAATTGTTTTTTAGGGCCAAAAAAATCTATTGTTGAAAATATACTTGTGGAGAACTTTGATTTAAAAAAAATTGAAACAAGCACCTTTGAAATTAAAAAATAAAAAATACACTTAAAACGAGAACATTTTTTTGATTGATTCGGTCATGTTTTATGCCTAGTTTGTTCTAAATCCAAATCTAAATATAGTAGGTCCAAAAAATTTAAACCATAAATGATGAATCAGCAAATAATCTCCGTTCTTGGGCCAACTAATACAGGCAAAACCCATTTTGCGGTTGAGCGAATGCTCCAATTTGAAACGGGAGTTATAGGGTTTCCACTTAGGCTATTAGCAAGAGAAGTTTACGATAAGTGCGTTCAAAAATTGGGAGCAAATAATGTTGCCTTAATTACAGGGGAAGAAAAAATTATTCCCCCTACTGCAAACTATTATTTATGCACTGTGGAGTCGATGCCCTTAGATCTGAATTTTGAATTTGTAGGAATTGATGAAATACAAATGTGCGCTGATCCAGAAAGAGGACACATTTTTACTGACAGACTGTTAAATTACAGAGGTGATAAGCTAACCATGTTTTTAGGTGCTGATACCATGAAAAATATTATCTCTAACTTGGTACCTTCAAGTGAATTTGTCTATCGTGATAGATTATCTAAACTTATTTATACTGGACATAAAAAAATATCTAGAATCCAACCACGCAGTGCTATCGTTGCATTCTCCGTGGATGAAGTTTACGCTCTCGCAGAGTTTGTGAGAAGGCAGAGAGGTGGTGCAGCAATTGTGATGGGGTCTTTAAGTCCCAAAACAAGAAATTCTCAAGTTGAACTATATCAATCAGGAGATGTTGATTTTTTAGTAGCGACAGATGCGATTGGTATGGGTATTAATATGGATATTGATCATGTTAGCTTTAATAGCATAAGAAAATATGACGGGAAAAAAATTAGAGGACTTAGAAACACAGAAATCGGTCAAATAAGTGGTAGAGCTGGAAGATATACAAATAACGGAAGTTTTGGAATTACTGGAAATTGCGAAGCATTAACTAGCGAGCAGATTGAGAAATTAGAAAATCATAAATTTGACAGTGTGATAAATATTTATTGGAGAAATTCTGATTTAGATTTTTCAAATATTTCTCAATTTACTACAAGCATAAACCAACTTCCTTCACTTGCATCCCTAACGAGAAATAGAGAGTTGATAGATGAAAATATATTTAAATTTTTAGTTTCAGATTCCTCCTCTTTAAAATTTTCAAACAATGCAAACCATATTTCTATATTATGGGAATGTTGCCAGATACCCGATTTTACTAAAAGCTCTTACAATGAACACACTGAAATAATCACAAATGTTTTTCAGTTTTTAATATCTGACAAGGGTAAAATTACTAATGACTGGATGAAAAAACAGGTAGAAAGTTTAGACAATATGATTGGGAATATTGATGCAATAGCGAACAGAATATCTCATGTAAGAACCTGGTCGTACGTAGCTAATAAAAGAAATTGGGTAGAAAATCATGACTACTGGATTGCAAAAACCAAACATATTGAAGACCAGTTGTCTGACAAGCTGCATGAAGAACTTTCTAAAAGTTTTGTAGATAAAAGAATTAGCATTCTTTCAAAAGGCATTAAACAAGATGTGGAACTAAAAACTAAAATTTCTGAAGAAGATGAAATTATTATTAACGGACAGTTAGTTGGAAAAATTAGCGGACTTAAAATCAATTTAGATTATTCTAAGACAGCGCTAGATACAGACATTAAGTCCATTAGAAAAGCTGCAAGAAATGGGGCTGCATCTGAACTGGCTAAAAGAGCTTTAGAAATAGCTCATTCATTAGAGCATTTTAAATTAGAAAAAGACAATCATATTTATTGGAAAGATAAAATTATTGGAAAAATTACTCCAGGTAGAAATTACCTAAATCCTGAAATTAAAATTATTTCCGATGAAAGTCTGCAGTCCAAGGATGAGCATATAATTGTATCGTCCATGTCACAGTGGTTAAAACAAGAAAAAAAAACTCTATTGCAAGATTTGATAAAAATTGAAGATCCTAAAATTGAAAACAGATTCGTTAGAGCGTTATGTTTTCAATTGTTTGAAAACAATGGGGTTCTCCAAAGAGAAAATGTTGATGATATTTTAAAACAGATTGATAAAAAAGAACGACACATATTTAGGCAGCTTGGAATTAAAATCGGCCGATATCATATCTATCAGCCTAGAATGATAAAGCCTGCAGCTATTACTTTTAAAGCCATTCTATGGAACTGTTTTTACAATCTTTCAAAGAACGAAAGTCCTACTTTTGGTTTAAATTTTATTAAGAATTTTTCTAACCAAAATAAAGATTATCTTTTAATTTGTGGTTTTGAAACTTTTGATAATATAATAATAAGAATAGATATTTTAGAAAGATTATTTTTAAAAATTATTGAACTAAGTAAACAGTATAAGTTTGAACTCAACAGTGAAATACTTAATCTACTTGGCTGTACTAAAGATGATTTTAAAGAACTAATGAAAAAAATGAATTATAAGTGTATCGTGAAAGAAGAAAAAATGTTTTTTAAATACTATTTGAGTAAAAACGTTTCTAGCAAAAGTAAGCTAAAAAATACAAGCAGTCCTTTCGATGAGCTTAAAAAAATAAAAATTATTTGACAATGAGCTGGTTTTCAAAAAATAAACAAGATGCCAATTTTGAATCCTTGGAAACATCTGTAGCTACTTTATTAATACATGCAGCTAGGTTAGATGAAAACTACAGCCAAGATGAAAAATTAACTATAAATAAATGTTTAGTAGAACTGGGTTTTGGAGAGAACGACAAAGTTGAAAAATTAATAGACCGTTGTGAGGCCCTAGAAAAAGAAAGTAATCAGATTTTACACCTTACCCAAGAAATCAAAAAACTGAAGTATACCGATAGACTAAAAATAATTGAAGTGCTTGTTCAAGTTGTGTATGCAGATGGAAAAATGGATGAATTTGAAGATAACTTAATAAGAAGAGTTTGTGGCCTAGTTTATGTAGAAAATGCTCATGTAGGTCCTATCAAAGAAAATATCAAAAAGAAATTAACGTTATGACTTACGTAGTGAATGATAAGTGCATTAAATGCAAACTTACTGATTGTGTAGAAGTGTGTCCTGTTGATTGCTTTTATGAAGGAGACAATATGTTAGTAATCAATCCTGATGAATGTATTGATTGTGGTGTCTGCGAACCAGAATGCCCCATTGGTGCTATTGAACCTGACACGAATGATGGTGCTGAAAAACTTGTTTTGCTCAACAAAAAACTATCAGAAACTTGGCCTGTTATTACCAAAAAGAAAGATCCTTTGCCTGATTGGGAAAAGTTTAAGGATATGGAAAATAAACTAGACAAATATTACAGTGAAAAAGCTGGGCCTGGAGATAAAAAATAATTAAATATATTGAAAAGGCAATAAATATAAGGTACTTCCTTCGCCTTACAAAAAACTCATGCTAAAAAAATTAAAAAAAACTCTTTCCAAAGTAACTGGCAAAAAAAAGTCAAAACCAAAAGCAATAAAAGTTGTTAAGGTTAAGAAAGTTAAAGCTGTTAAGGTTAAGAAAGTTAAAGCTGTTAAGGTTAAGAAAGTTAAAGCTG
>VTPO01000019.1 GCA_008638205.1 Pelagibacteraceae bacterium
AATTTCAATCCAGTAGCCGTCAGGATCTTTTATAAAAGCAATGCTTTTCATAGAGCCGTCGCTTGGTTTTTTTTGAAAGGTAACACCCAATTGTTCAAATCGTTCACAAGCTTTTGCCACATCCGGAACTTTAAAAGCAATATGCCCAAAGCCACGCGGCTCTTGATTTCCGTCATGATATGTAAAATTAGAGTCGTTCTCTGTTCCCCAGTTATGAGTTAATTCCAAAATAGATTTTTGAGCCAATGCCCAGCCTCTCATGTCATCATTATTTTGAGGAATAGTTTTTGTCTCTTCTTCATTGAAGGTTCCTAAGAAATACAGGGAAAATTTTCCTCCAGGAAAATCATTTTTACGTACTAATTTCATTCCCATCACTCTAGTATAAAAATCTAAAGATTTTTTTGGATCCTTAACTCGCAGCATAGTATGGTTAAGTACAAATTCTTTCGTTTCCTGGTCTGGGGTTAGGCAGTTACCCTCAATATCTTTAAAATTAGTCATTAGCTTTTTTAATACGATCAAATATTTTAGTCAAATTACGATCGATTGAACTAAAAGTTTTTTCTTGTTTTAATCTTTTGAGAAGCTCTTCGTTAATTCCCTTTTTGGTTTGATAGTCAGTAACTAACTCTTTAGTTTTGCTTTTAGATAAAAGCATAGAGTGAGAAAGACCAAACATTAAGCTTGCAATAAGATCTTTTGCTTTAGCAGAAGTTACCTTTCTTTTAACTAACCAATTTTCTAGAGTGTGGCAGTATTCAAAATAAGTCGCCATCGTAGAGGTCATGGTCCACAAATGATTATTTTCTTTTTCGTTATTAGCAATAATCGCCATACCTAAATGATTAAAAAAATTAGTTACTTTTTTATTCTTAGGAAACAATATGATTGGCCCGAGCTTGCTTGCAATTGTGGGCAAAGGAGCTGCTTTGACAATGCTTGTTGCAGGTCTAAGTGTTTTTTTTAAATACGTCATATTCAGAGTAGAAACAAAACTAACAACTGTTTGATTTTTTTTAAAAGTGAGCTCTTTTAATATTTTTTTAGCAACAGTTGGAACTACTGCAATAAAGACCCAAGATGATCTTAGAATAATTTCTTGATTGTCTTTTACCACTTTTACTTTTTTAAATTTTTTAGATAAAGCCAAAGAATTCTTCTTATTGCGCTCAGAAATTAGAATTTGCTTAAGTTTAATGTTTGATCTAAACAATCCTTGTATAACGGATGTAGTTATTTTACCGGTACCTATAAATCCTATGTTCATTATTGTAATTTTTAACCAAAAACAAAAGAATGTCTATTTATAAAATTCCAGGACCTCTATTAATTGCAATGGGAGGATTGTTTTTGAGTTCTGGAGGAACTATTTTTCGATCTTTTGAAATGGCCGATCCATGGGCTATCTATTTTTGGAGATCTGTTTTTTTTACACCAGCCGTATTACTTTTTATTTTTGCAACAGAAAAATCTGAATTTGTTAATAAATTTAGAAGCTTAGGAGTAATTGGAATCATTTGCGCTGCTCTTTATGCCTCTGGAAGCGCTGCTTTTATGTTTGCTCTAAAGCATACCACTGTTGCTAATGTTGTCTTTATTATCAGTATTCAAAGTTTTTTTCTTGCCATCATGGGTTATTTTTTTTTAAAAGAAAAAATTAATTTTTCTACTTTAGTTGCTATTATTTTGGCAGCAGCAGGTTTGTATGTCATGATTGGTACTAATATTTCAGGGGGAACAGCTCTTGGAAATGCATATGCCTTTATCATACCAATTGCTTTTACTACGGTAGTTATTCTTATTAGAAAATTTGATCATATTGATATGGTTCCTGCTGTTGGCTTATCAGGTGTATTTGCTTTAACAGCCGGATTTTTATTAAGCGACACCATTGCGATTACTCCCCACGATCTTCTACTAGTCTGTTTCTTTGGAGCTTTGCAGTATGCACCCGGATTTATTTGTTTAACTCTTGGATCCAGAAAAACTCCTGCAGCAAAAGTAGGTATTTTTGCATTTACCGAAGCTATAGCTGGACCTATATGGGCCTATTTATTTATTAACGAAGTTCCACCATTGGGAGTTTTGATAGGTGGAACTATGATTTTTTTAGCTATTCTTCTCAAAAGTTTCAAATCATAAAAGTAATTTTTTTATTTTAGCAAATTAGTGTAAGATATTTTTATGGATAAAGTTTTAAGAAACATTCAGTTAACAGGCGCTGTATTAATCATGATTGCAACAGTTGTTGCTTTTGGGGTTGAGATCAAAGAAATGGTTGTAACTAAAGAGATTAACCTTGCTGATATATTGCTTTTATTTATCTATTTAGAGGTTCTGGGAATGGTGACTAGTTATTGGGGTGCTCAAAAAATTCGTTTAACCTATCCTCTTTTTATTGCCATCACAGCCATTGCTCGTTTAATTATCTTGCAAAAAAAAGACTTAGAGGCTGTTTCTTTAATCTATGAGTCCGGTGCCATCTTGATTATGGCTATAGCTATTCTTATTTTAAGACTTAGAAGAAGCAAAATGATCAAGGTTGATCTAGATAAAAACGATCTTTAATTTTTTCTGAATTTTTAACTCAATGAGCTCGTCTAAAGGATTTTTAGCATTAGGAAACCAGCTTTTTTCCAAAGAACACATTAAAGACTATAAAGAACATCATTTTTTTATGGCAGAGGATTATGGCCTTTGCACCTACGAAAAGCACCATAAACAAAAAATCTTACTTTTTTTATCTGCCATGCGTTCTTATGCAGAGGAATTGTCTGCTGCTAAGTACCAGGTTACTTATTACGATTGCAATCACCCTTTATTTAAAAAAAGCTATGAAACCAAATTATTAGAATTTATTAAAAAAAATTCTATTAAAGAAATGGTTAGCTTTGAAGTAGAAGATAAGTTTTTAGAACAGAGATTACATTCTTTTTTTTTAAAACATAAAATTTCATACCAAACCATCAAATCACCCATGTTTGTTACAACCAGAAAAGATTTCGAAGATTATTTGCAAAGTAACAAGAAGCCATTCATGGCAACTTTTTACAAATTACAAAGAACAAAAATGAATGTGCTTATTAAAGATAAAAATAAACCAGTAGGGGGTAAGTGGTCATTTGACGAAGACAATAGAAAAAAATTACCCAAAGGTATAACTATACCTGAAGTTCAATCTTTTAAGAAGTCTGAGCATACCAAAAAATTAAAACCCTTTATTGAAAAAAATTTTACGTCACATCCTGGAACTCTAGAAAATTTTAACCATCCTACTACCAGAAAAGATGCCATTAAATTATATCTTAATTTTTTAAAAGAGAAATTTACACTATTTGGTGACTATGAAGATTCGATGACTGTAAAGTCACACACTGTATTTCACAGCATGTTAAGTCCGATTATTAATTTAGGGCTTATTACTCCTGCGACCTTGATTAGGGAAACTTTAGATTTTGCCAAAGCAAATAAAATTCCATTAAATTCATTGGAAGGATATGTCAGACAAATAATTGGCTGGAGAGAATTTATGAGAGGAATTTATCAAAATTATGAAGAGCGTCTGCTAAATACTAATTTTTTTAATCATCAAAGAAAATTAAGTAAGAGTTGGTATGATGGAACTACAGGCATTGTTCCTTTGGATCATGCTATTAAAAATTGTTTACAGTTTGGCTACACACACCACATCGAACGATTAATGGTGGTTTGTAATTTAATGAACTTGTCAGGAGTGCACCCAGTTCAAGTCTATAAATGGTTTATGGAAATGTATGTAGATTCTTCTGATTGGGTCATGGCACCCAATGTTATGGGCATGGGTCTGTTTAGCGATGGAGGTATTTTTGCGACCAAGCCTTATATTTGTGGCTCAAGCTATATTTTAAAAATGAGTGACTATCCTAAAGGAGAGTGGTGCGAAGTGATGGATGGATTGTACTGGAAGTTTATTGAAGACCATAAAGATTTCTTTTTAAAGAACTATAGATTAGCCATGATGGCTAAATTGTTAGAAAAAATGGATAGTGTAAGAAAAAAAAGAATATTTTCTAAAGCAAATAGCTTTATTCAAGCCAATACTTTAAAATAAACTACTAAATATAAGGATTTTCATTGATATTGAGAATTGTTATCAATAGGGTTGACTTTGAGAACGGTTCTCATTATTAAAGGCGGCATGACAGAATCAATGCCAATTATCTTAAGTTCGTTTTTTATTCTTCTTAGAGAAGGTTTTGAAGCGATGCTGATTGCTATGCTCGTTTTTATGTATTTAGATAGAATGAACGCTAAGCACAAAAGACCAGCTGTATTCTGGGGACTTGGTGCAGGAGTAGTTGCTTCTTTATTTATTGCCCTAGCATTTAAAAAAATTGCAGGAGCAACTCATGCCCATGAAGAATTATTTGAAGGTAGCGTTATGTTGATTGCTTCTGGAATGTTAGCTTATGTAGCTTTCTTTTGTCACAATGCAAAACAGCATGTAGAAGGAAAAGTAGACAAGGCAATTGCGACAGGGAGTTCTTTTTTATTATCGATGACTGTTTTTTTTGCAATCATTCGAGAAGGTTTTGAAATTGTTTTATTCTACGCAGCTTTAGTGACCTCAGGTATTCAAAGTACTCAACCAGTTTTTATTGGAGCATTTGCAGGATTAGTTGCTTTAATCGCTTCTTATTACGGTTTAAATAAAATTACGAAGATTATTCCAATTGGAACATTCTTTCGTGTATCCAGCGTGCTACTATTTTTAATGGCAGTGTATTTTGGATACGAAGGGGTAGGTGCTTTTATAGAAGGACTTGAAGAACTAAAAGTTATTTAAGCTTCTAAACAAAATCACAAATTAAATTTAAATTAACAGGGAGAAGAAATTAATATGAGTACAGAAATTAGTAAAAAAAATGGTTCAGGAAAATGCCCAGTTATGCACGGAAGCATGACACAATCGGATCAATCACCAACTGCTTGGTGGCCCAAATCACTCAACTTAGATATTTTGCATCAGCACGACAGCAAAACTAATCCACTTCCAGATTTCAATTATAAAAAAGAAGTTAAGAAATTAAATTTCAAAGCATTAAAAAAAGACTTATTAAAACTAATGGAAGATAGCCAAGATTGGTGGCCTGCAGATTTAGGAACCTACTCTGGTTTGTTTGTCAGAATGGCTTGGCACTCAGCAGGAACTTACCGAATTGCAGATGGTCGTGGTGGAAGTGGAACTGGTAATCATAGATTTTCTCCCTTAGATTCTTGGCCGGATAATACCAACTTAGATAAAGCGAGAAGATTATTATGGCCTATCAAAAAAAAATATGGAAATAAATTAAGCTGGGCAGATTTAATGATCTTAGCTGGTAACATGGCTTATGAACATGCTGGATTAAGAACCTATGGATTTTCTTTTGGAAGAGAAGATATCTGGCATCCAGAAAAAGATGTGTACTGGGGTTCAGAAAAAGAATGGTTACAAGATTTGCGATATAAAAAGAAAGAAGACCGTACCTCATTAGAAAATCCATTGGCCGCAGTGGTGATGGGATTGATTTATGTGAATCCCGAAGGAGTGGGCGGAAAACCAGATCCGTTAAAAACAGCGCATGACGTGAGAGAAACATTCGGCCGAATGGCAATGAATGATGAAGAAACTTGTGCATTAACGGTAGGTGGTCACTCTATTGGAAGAGCACACGGAAATGGTGATGCTTCTAAATTAGGAAGAGAACCAGCTGCTGCTGATATTCATGAGCAAGGTTTGGGATGGAATCAGAAAAATGGTTTAGGAAAATATCAAGTTACCAGCGGTATCGAAGGTGCTTGGACATCTAATCCGGATAAATGGAACTATGAATATTTAGATCTATTATTAAATTATGAGTGGGAACTGAAAAAAAGTCCAGCAGGAGCTAATCAGTGGGAACCGATTAATTTACCTGAACATAAAAAACCTAGAGATCTAGAAAATCCAAAAGTTAGACATAACCCAATCATGACGGATGCGGATATGGCAATGAAAATGGATCCAAGTTACAGAAAAATCACGGAGCGTTTTTATAAAAATCCAAAATACTTAGATGAAGCATTTGGAAAAGCTTGGTTTAAATTAACTCATAGAGATTTAGG
>VTPO01000020.1 GCA_008638205.1 Pelagibacteraceae bacterium
TAAGAATTTATGAAGAATATGGAGTTACTAAAACCTATAATTTTAAAAACGAAGTAGAAATGGCTCATGCCGCTACTGCTCTCAGCTGGCAATATAAAGAGATACCCGCTGTAGTTACTTCCATTGGTCCTGGAGGATTGCAAGCAATGGCTGGTTCATTAGCTGCTAGTTCTAATGGAGTTGGCGTTTACCATATTTACGGTGACGAAACGACCTATGGAGAGGGCTTTAATATGCAGCAAATTCCTAAGAACGAGCAAGATTTATATGGAAAAATAACAGCTCTAATGTCAGAATCTTACGTATTCCACACACCGGAAGCATTAAGAGAAGGAATGAGAAGAGGTTATTTAAAGACCAAAAACCCATCGAAAGCTGGACCTTTCTATTGTTTATTGCCTATCAATACACAACCCAAAATAATTAAGGGATTAAACTTAGTCACACTGCCTTCAAATAAAAAGATCGATTTTAGTAACCAAATTTCAAAAACAAATTCAGAAGACTTTCTAAAGCTAACAGCAAATATTGATAAGATTGTTATTAAAGCTGGTGGTGGCTCTAGAGATTTTCATGAACAGGTGAAAAAATTATCCGAAAATTTATCAGCACCAGTCGCACTGTCTCCTGGAAGTTTAGGAATTCTTCCAGATAATCATCCTAACAATATGCACGTTGGCGGTAGTAAAGGTTCTATTTCTGGAAATTATGCCATGGAAAATGCTGAGCTTTTAATCTCTATTGGATCCAGATCCGTTTGTCAGTCAGATTGTTCGGGAGTTGGCTATCCAAACGTAAAGCAAGTAATCAATATCAATGGTGATTTTGCTGACATGCTTCATTACAATAATACTCTTGGATTGAACGGGGATATTGGTGTTATTTTAGATCAACTAAATCCATTGTTAGAAAAAAATAAATCCAATGTAACAGCTAACAGAAAAAAATGGTTAAGTGAATGCGGCCAGAAAAAAGAAGAGTGGAATAAGTTTAAACAGTCCATTTACACCAAGCAAACATTAAAAGATGAGGCGTTTAACCGTGAGCTACTTACTCAACCCGTTGCTATTAAAATTGCTTCAGATTTTTCTAAAAAAAATAATTGTGTAAAATTTTTTGATGCAGGAGATGTTCAGGCGAACGGTTTTCAAATCGTAGAAGATGATTTGCCTTACCAAACAATCACAGAGACGGGTGCTTCTTACATGGGCTTTTCTCCTAGTGCTATTCTTGCTTCAGCTATTGCAGATAAACCAACTTACCCAATTAGTTTTGTAGGAGACGGATCCTTTATGATGAATCCTCAAGTATTGATTGATGCAGTTTATTTTGGATTAAAAGGAATGGTCATTATTTTTGATAATAGACGTATGGCAGCTATTACTGGATTGCAGCATGCTCAATATAATAAAGAATTCAAAACCAATGATGGTGTGGAAGTTGATTATGTCTCTATGGCTAACTCTGTAAAAGGAGTAAAAGGTATTTTTGGAGGATACTCCAAGGATGAATTTAACCAAGCCTTAGCAGATGGATTGAATTACAAAGGCTTGTCTGTAATACATGTTCCCGTGTATAGCGGAACCCATGAGCTTGGAGGCATGGGAGCTTACGGATCTTGGAATGTGGGAAACTGGTGTGAAGATGTTCAAAATAAATATTTTAAACAAAAAATTTAAAGGAGAATTATGTATAGCAAATTAGGCAATTTCATTGATGGGCAATGGAGCAATAATACCAAGGAAAAAATTGATGTTATCAATCCTTTTAATGAAGAAGTATTGGGGCAAATTCCAGTTTCAACGAAAGAAGATTTAGACCAAGCGCTGGAATCAGCTAAAAAATCATTTCAAGTATGGAAAAAAACCTCTCCATGGGAGAGATCCAAAATAATAAAAAAAATTGCAGACCTGATTAGAGAAAGAGCAGACGATATTGCAAAAACTATGACTCTTGAAACGGGTAAACCTTTAGTGGAAGCAAAAGGGGAAACCATGGGTTCAGCAGAACAGTTTGATTGGTATTCAGAAGAAACCAAAAGAATCTATGGACAAATTATTGAGCCAAGAACTCAAGACGTAAGAATGCAAGTTCGTTACGAGCCGGTTGGAGTTGTGGCAGCATTTGCAGCTTGGAACTTTCCAATTCTTTTACCATCGAGAAAAGTTGCAGCAGCTATCGCAGCAGGCTGCTCTGTAATTATTAAGCCCGCTAGCGAAACACCCGGTACTTGCATGCATATGATACAAGCTTGTAAAGACGCAGGTTTACCAGATGGAGTAGTTAATTTTGTAACAGGAAAGTCATCTTTTATTTCTAAATATTTAATTGAGTCACCTATAATAAAAAAAGTTTCCCTTACAGGATCCGTGGATGTGGGAAAAGAAATTTTACATATGGCAGCCGATGGAATTAAAAAAGTTTCTATGGAATTGGGAGGTCATGCTCCCGTCTTAGTTTTGAATGATGCTGATGTTACAACTGCTGCTGTTACTTCTTCTAATACGAAGTTCAGAAATGCAGGACAAGTTTGTATTTCTCCTACAAGATTTATTGTTCAGGATAAAGTGTACAATGAGTATTGTGAAAAGTTTGTAGAAAATACCAAAAAATTAAAATTAGGAAACGGTCTCGAAGAGGGAACTAATGTCGGACCTATGGCCAATATTCGTGGTCTGGAACATGTTGATAGCTTAGTTCAAGATGCAGTTGGCAAGGGTGCTAAATTGTTAACTGGTGGAAAAAGAAGTAAAGATTTCAATAAAGGTTATTTTTATGAACCAACCGTAATCAATGATGTTCCAAGTACTGCTGATATTATGACAGTAGAACCATTTGGTCCGGTTGCTCCTATTGTTAAATTTTCTGAATTAGAAGAGGCTTTTGAAATTGCGAATAGTGTAAACTTTGGTCTTGCGGGTTATGTTTTTACATCTTCTTTAAAAAATGCTCATTTAGCTTCCGAAAATCTTGAGGTTGGGATGGTTGGAGTGAATGATATGATGTTGGCAGCAGCTGAAATGCCTTTTGGAGGTGTAAAAGAGTCAGGATTTGGTAGAGAAGGTGGATCTTTGGGAATTTTAGATTACTTAGTTCCTAAATATACAAAATTTAAAATTTATTAATTAATGAAAAAAAAGTTTAAAGCAAAAGGTATCAAGGGCGGTCTAACCAATTACGGTGATCCAGAATTTTCTTCGTATTTAAGAAAATCTTTCGCAAAGTCTATGGGCTATACAGACAAAACGTTAGATAAACCCATAGTAGGAATTATTAACACAGCTAGCGGACTTAATAGTTGTCATAGGCATTTTCCAGAAATGATTACAGCCTTGAAAAGAGGAATTGATTCTGAAGGATGTTTAGGAGTTGATTTTCCAGTGATATCTTTAGGAGAAGTTTATTTATCCCCTACCAGCATGATGTTTAGAAATTTAATGTCGATGGATGTGGAAGAGATGATTAGAGCTCAGCCAATTGATGTGGTGGTATTGTTGGGTGGTTGTGACAAAACATTGCCCGCTATGATTATGGGAGCTATTTCAGCAGGAAAACCTTACGTGGTTCTTCCGGCAGGACCCATGATTACAAATAAATTTGAAAATGAAAGACTAGGTGCTTGTACGGATTGTAGAAGGTATTGGTCTAAATTTAGATCGGGAGAAGTTTCTAAAGAAAAAATCAAATTAGTGGAAAACAAATTATCTTCCAGCTCAGGAACTTGCGGTGTCATGGGAACAGCAAGTACTATGGCTTGTATCGTAGAAGCAATGGGACTTTGTCTAACCGACGCATCTAGCGTTCCTGCAGTTTTTTCTGAAAGATTAAAATTATCAGAAGAAACAGGAGCGGTTGCAGCAAGAATTGCAAAAGGAACCATTAAAAAAATTAAAAAAGTTACCGAAGCAGATATTCATAATGGCCTTGTTACACTGCTTGGACTTGGCGGCTCTACTAATGCCCTTATTCACCTCACAGCTATTGCAGGAAGACTCGGAGTTCAAATTGATCTTAAAAAGTTTAATCAAATTAGCGAAAAAGTTCCAGTCCTGGTCAATCTAAAACCTAGCGGAACAAATTACATGGAAGATTTTTATTATGCTGGAGCCATGAAAGCATTCTTAAAAGAAGTAAGCCCTTTTTTAAAAAAAGGAACTACAACCATTGAAGGAAAATTATTGTCTAATGTAATTAAAGAAAACGCAAAATCTTTTCACGATACAGAAATTATAAGAACCAGAAAAAAACCCTTCGAGGCAAAAGGGGGACTAGTCTCTTTGTTCGGAAACATTTGTCCCAAAGGTGCTATTCTAAAAAGGTCTGCAGCTGATAAATCGTTGTTTGAGACGACTGGAAAAGCTTTTGTTTTTGATGATATTAAAGAAATGGCAAAGTTAGTAGATAGTCCAAAATTAAAGATATCCAAAAATGACATTCTTGTTTTGAAAAATATTGGTCCTAAAACTTCCTATGGTATGCCAGAAGCAGGTTACTTGCCGATTCCTAAAAAGTTATTAAAAAAAGGAGTTAAAGATATGATCAGAATTTCTGATGGACGAATGAGTGGAACAGCTTTTGGGACTATTATTTTGCATGTATCTCCAGAATCGGCCGTGAAAGGTCCTTTTGCTGCAGTTCAAACAGGAGATAAAATTAAATTAAGCGTTAAGAATAAAAGCTTAAACCTCCTCATTTCGAATGCTGAATTAGAAAAAAGATTAAAAAAAATTAAAAGCAAAGAGCCAAAAATTAGCAGAGGGTATTTAAAGCTTTATTACGACACTGTTACTCAAGCAGATGAGGGTTGTGATTTTGATTTTTTAAAATATAAGAAATAAATAATGAATTTAAAAACATATCTACCAATTGGTTTTTTAGTTTTAGCAATTGCAGCTATAATATTGCCGAAAGATATTTTTACTGCCGTTTTGATTTTTCTAATGATTTTGAGTGGGGTGATCACTATTTACTCCAATATAGATATTTTTGATGATGATGAAAGGGACCAATAAATTATGAATATTTTAGCACTAACAACCTCTTATACTTTTGAGTTTACTTTTATTTCTATGATTGCAGCTAGTTTTTATTTCCTTTTAGAAAGACACAAACTTAGTGACAAATACAAAAGCATTTCTAGTTTAGCTTTTTTAACCACCGCTTTAGCGGTAATTGAGTATTACCAAATGCATGATTTTTTTGATCTTAAAAATCTCTCTTCACCAACGGTAAACTACCCAACAGAATTTAGATACATTACTTGGCTAATTGCGACACCATTAATGCTTTATATCTTTTTTGTTTTATCTGGATTTTACAAAAGTCATAAAAAAACAGTCGTAGCTACTTTATCATTAAATTTTGCAATGATCGTTACAGGTTATTTTGCCGAGACCACTTACTCCAATAAGCTAATGAATTTTAACTTTTCTATTGCCATGTTTGCGATTGGATTTATTTGCTGGTTAGGTATTGTTTACATCTATACAAAATACCTTCCCGAACAACTGGAGTTAACTCCTTCAAAAAATCAAAAAGATTTGGGCAAGTGTCTAAATATTTTAGGTAAATTGGTAGTGTTTGGTTGGGCTCTGTATCCAGCTGGATTGTTCATTACTTTTTTCGATCCTTCCGTCGATACAGCTTTAACAAGAGAATTAATTTATAATTTTGGAGATTTATTTAATAAAATAGGATTTTCTCTAATTTGCTTCTTGTGCGCTGTTAAGCTTACTAAGAACGAAGCTAAATAAAAAAATAATTTTAAATTTTAAGGAATTAAAACAGTAGGGCCTGTCAGTATTCTTTTTGCAAGATCTTCATGAGCTTTTCTTGCTTCACTTAAAGCGTATTGTTTAAAAATATCTATTTTAATTTTATCAGTAAGAACAGCATCAAATACCATTTTAGCAGAATGCTCTAATTCTTCTCTTGTAGCCGTATAGGGAAG
>VTPO01000021.1 GCA_008638205.1 Pelagibacteraceae bacterium
TTTGCAAAATAAACAGGAACCTTCATATTTTTATCTAGTGGGTTAACTGCAATCATATCAGTTTTAAAACCAAGTTTTTCTGCAGAAGCAATGGATTCTTCAGTAGTTCCTGTTTTAGAGCATTCTTCTCTAAATTTTTGAAATTCTTTATCTTCCTCATAATATTTTGCTAAAGGGTGATCAACTGAAAGAGCAAGAAAAGAAAAACCAAATAAAGTGTCAGGTCTTGTTGTATAACACTTAATACTTTCAATGGGTTTTTCACTTTCAATTTTAAATTCGACTTCACAACCAAATGATTTTCCTATCCAGTTCTTTTGCATCACCTTTACTTTGTTGGGCCAATTTTCTAATGCATCTAATCCCTTCAATAAGTCTTCTGAGAATTTTGAGATATTAAAAAACCATTGATTTAACTTCTTTCTTTCAACTGTGGCTCCAGACCTCCAACCTTTGCCATCTACAACTTGCTCATTAGCAAGAACAGTTTCGTCAACAGGATCCCAGTTAACATAATTCTCTTTTCTGTAAACTAATCCTTTGTCATAAAGATCAAGAAAGAATTCTTGTTGGTGTTTGTAGTAATCCTCAGAACAAGTTGAGATTTCTTTGTCCCAATCAATTGATAGCCCAAGCTTTTTAAGCTGAGATCTCATGGTTTTAATATTTGATTCAGTCCAAGTTTTAGGATCTAAATTATTTTGTCTTGCAGCATTTTCTGCTGGCATACCAAACGAGTCCCAGCCCATTGGATGAAGAACATTATAACCTTGTAAAGTTTTATAACGAGCTAGTACATCACCGATTGTATAATTTCTGACATGACCCATGTGGATTTTACCAGATGGGTAAGGAAACATTTCTAAACAATAAAATTTTTTTTTTGTCTTATCTACCTTAGTAGAAAAAGTTTTATTTTGGTTCCAAAACTTTTGCCATTTCTCTTCTACAATTTTAAAATTATATCTATCCACAAAATTTAATTTTTAATTAAAATTTAATTTTCAAACTTCGTTCTTTGTTCACCTTTATAAGGCTTGAAGTTCTTTTCTTTTTTTTGTGCCACATAGATTGCAGCAGTTTTTAAAATTTTTATTCTCAATTCATCTGTCAGGCTTCCGTCTTTTTCAGAAATTACACAGTTGAACTGCTCTAAACACTTTCTAGAAAAAACTTTAATGTCTAGAGCGTCAGATCTTACTTCATTAGTTAGAAATCTTATTGATATTTTAATACTTTCATTTGAAGCTTGGTCCGTTGAATACCAGTCAGTAATTATAATTCCTCCACTGTAATTTACAGACCCTAAGGGCATAAAGTCTATAGTGTCTAGCGATGCTCTCCATAACTCATTAGAGCTTGCAAAATCGAAAGTTCCATTTCCTCCTTTTAAGCCATCCATTTTATCTGAAAGCCTAAAACCTCGACCCTCTTCTAAGTTTTTTGCAACTCTCTTTTTTGGATCTGGATCAAATTTTCTAGCATCACCACCAGGCAGCTTGCCTCCGCAGGAATTTAAAAGAGCAGATGAGAAGATTAAAATTATGAGAAATTTTAAGTTTTTTATAGATAACATAATGAATTTTATTGTTAATTTAGAATATTTATACTTTAATATTATAAAAAACACTAAAAATATAAGAAAATAGCCATTTATTAAAGTGATGCAAAAATACAACAATAATTAAATTTTTTGTTAAAAAAGTGATTTTTAATAAAAATTAACAGCTAATTTGATAGTTATGCAGTGTTTATTATTAATAATAAAAACAACAATAACAAATAAAGGAAAAATATGAATAATATAAAAAAAATAGGTCTAACTGCTTTAGCAGCTTCACTTGTTTCTACATCAGCATTTGCTGGTGAGATGACAGTGTCTGGTAGTGCTTCAATGGCAGCAGAAGGTCATTCTTCTGTAGCAATGAATGCTGGAACAACTTTCAGTATGGGAAATCAACTTACGTTTTCTGGTTCAGGTGAATTAGATAATGGATTGACTGTTTCATTATCTTTCGTACTAGACCAAGGTGATGATGCTACAACTGTAGCTCCTGCTTCTGGTACTAAGAAATTTAAAGATGCACCATTTGATAGCCACTCTGTAAGTATCAGCTCTGACGCTATGGGAACACTTGTGTTCCATGGTGAAGGTGGATCTTCAGCAGCTTCTGCATTAGATACTACTGCAGCAGGTGATATCTGGGATAGTTTTGATGGCGTATCTGGTGGTGGAACTGCAGGTGTAGCAGTTAGCGACACAGCACCTGGAGATAACTCAATATTTTACACTTTACCATCTTTAGTTGATGGTTTAACTGTAAATGCTTCATACAAACCACAAGGTTCTAATGCAGAATCTGCAGTAGGTTTCGCTGGAACTTATTCAGGTGTTGAAGGGTTATCAGTTAGCTATGGTACAACTGAATTAAACAGTGGTACAGCTAGTACTTCAGGTGATCAAGATGTTCTGAAAGCTTCATACGCTTACGGTCCGATTACTTTAGCATACTCTAATAGTCATTATGACGTAGGTGCTTCTAATGCTTCAACTAACCAAGAAACTACATCTATGGCAGTTTCTTACACAGTTTCAGATGCTATCTCAGTTACTTATGGAACTGAAGAAATCGACAAAGGTAGTGAAGCTGTAGATGCTGAGTATGATAAAATTTCAGCTTCATACACTGCTGGTGGAATGACTATTTCAGCAACTATGGCTGACGGTGAAAACGTTGCACATGGAACTAATGCCAATGAAGACATCGAATATTGGTCTTTAGGTCTATCATTTGCATTCTAATTAATTTAGAACACAAATTAATAAAAGGGCCCCTTTTTAGGGGCCTTTTTTTTGTTCAAAAAAAGAAATACCAGCAAAGCCATGGCAGTTAGTAAGAGCTAGTTTTTTGAAATTATTATCTGAGATCCCACCAAGGGCTATGACAGGCTTATTACTTAAAAGAGAGAGAGATTTAAATTTATAAAAACCTAAATAATTTTTATTTTTTTTAAATATTGAAGATAAAAAAATAGCATTAACAGATTGTAATTCTTTTGTTCTGATTTCATAAGTATTGTGAGCTGAGCCCAAGATGATGAAGTTTTTTTTAAAAGAATAAGAAAGGTGTTTTTTATCTTTATTAAATGATGGAATATAAGCACCATCCAAATTAAGTTTTATAGCTAATTTTATATTATTAGAAATTAAAAACTTATTCCCTTTTTTCTTACAATAATTTTTTATTGTTAAAATTATTTTTTTATCAATTTTGTTATCATAATTTCTAAATATTATGATTGTTTTTTTATCCTGTTTATCTATGTGACTTTGGTCAAATTTTTTTATAAAGTAATATCTATTCAAAGTTTTATTATGCATAACACTGTTAAAAATTTAATTTATATAGAAGAGCTTATCAAATCAAAAGCAAATGATGATGAATTAGCTAAAGTTATAGCAGTATCAAAAACTTTTCCCATTGAAAATGTTTTACCCCTAATAGAGCATGGGCACTTGCATTATGGAGAAAATAAGGTTCAGGAGGCGCTAGATAAGTGGAGTGACATAAAGCTTAAAAATAATGCTATTAAGCTTCATTTGATCGGAAGACTTCAAACTAATAAAGTTAAATTTGCATTACGAATATTTGATTATATTCACTCCTTAGATAGTGAAAAACTAGCAATTAAAATTTCGGAAGAGCAAAAAAAACAAGAAAAAAATACTAAGATATTTATTCAAGTTAATATTGGTAATGAAGACCAAAAATCTGGAATAAATAAAGACAACTTAATAGATTTTTATAATTTTTGTAAAAATTTGAATTTAGAAATTATTGGTACAATGTGTATTCCTCCAAATGATGGTAATACAGAAAAATACTTTGCTGAGATGAGTGACCTAAATAAAGAATTAAATTTTAAAGAATTAAGTATGGGTATGTCTGGAGATTATCTAGAAGCAATTAGATACAATGCAACATACATTAGGGTAGGCTCAAAAATATTTGGTAATAGAAATTAACCTATTTTAATTTTAGTTTTTTTATCTATTAACTTTAATAATATTTCAAAATCTTTTTTTTTTAAAGCAATACACCCTGCCGTTGGTTTATAATTATCTGTTAAATGAATAAATACTGCGCTCCCTTTACCTGGAGTTTTTTTTTCATTGTGGCTAATTGAAATTATATAATCATACTTATGATCTTTTCTGTATAGATTTTCTTTAAGGTTCTTATTGCTTGTTTTAATTTCTTCATTATATTTTTTATCTTTTGGGTCATCACACCAAGCCATATTTTGTTTTATGATCTTTTTATTGATTTTACATTTTATAATACCAACACGATCTTTTCTAAAATATAATTTTTGTAAACCAAATAATCCTTTGGGGGTTGAATAATCACCTTCTTTTTTATTAGGATTTATACCACTTTTTCCAACACAGCATTTTAATTTAAAGTCGTCAATTATAAGAGTGTTTTTATTTGGTACATGAATTATCATAAGTAATATTAAATATAATTATGCAAAATGTTTTTATTATAAATTTTAATTCACTATATGAAATTTTAGAGGAGATAAAAGAAAATTTATCTTTTACAATTACAAAAATTGAGGATGAAGAAGATTTTAAAAAGAAATTTGATCTAGATAGATTGGACCATTTAGTAATTTCAAAAACAGATCATAAATTACTATTAAATGATAATATAAATGCTAAAAATTTTTTAGATTTTAATGATCTGCCCTTATCGTTTAAAAAATTAATAGAATTAATAAATATTAAATTAATCAAATTAAAATTTAACCAACAATCTAAGATTACAATTAAGGGCTATGAATTAAATTTAAATTCTAAATTTCTCTCTAAAAGTAATTTAAAATTAAAGTTAACTGAAAAGGAAATTGAGATCATATTATATTTAAATAGTAAAAAAATTAAGCACAATGTTGCTGACCTACAAAAAAATATATGGGGTTATGCAGCAAATATGGAAACCCATACGGTAGAAACGCATATTTATAGATTACGAAAAAAAATAAGTGATTTATTTAAAGATGAAAAATTTATATTAAGCCATAAAAATGGCTATTTTATTGACTAAAATAGGTTAATTTAATCTAGCTCCAACTTTTTGAATTATCTTTGAAGACATTTCAGTTCCTTTTTCCAGACATTCTTTAGTTGAACTATTATTAATTAATCCATGAAAAAATCCAGCTGCAAAGAGATCCCCAGCGCCTGTTAAGTCTACAATTTCTAAATTTGGTTTACTTTGACATTCTATAATTTCTTGATTTTTAATAGCAATACTTCCCTTTTCACCACGTGTAACAATTAAAAGTTTTCCCAATTGTTTGCCAAATTCAATAACATCCTCAAAGCTTTTAGCATTAATTAATGATCTAATTTCTTGTTCGTTAGCAAAAGTAATATCAAGTTTATTTTTAACTAAATCTAAAAAATTATTTTTATGTCTCTCTACACAAAATTGATCTGATAAGGACATTGCTTTAGTATTAGAGAATAACATGGCTTTATCAAAAGCTGACTTTGGTTCACCCTCATCCCACAAATATCCTTCTAAAAATATCATTTCGCTTTCTTTTACAGCTTTTTCATTAATATCACTGGAGCTAATTTTTCCTGCAATTCCTAAAAATGTAACCATAGTTCTTTCTGCATCGGGTGTGATTAAGATTAAACAAGTCCCCGTTGGTGAGATTTCTTTTTTTTTATTATAAAAATATTGAACTTTTTCTTTAGTTAGACCTTCTTCGTATTTTTGTCCCAAATCATCATCGTTAACTTTACCTATAAACCCGACATCATTTCCTAATTGTGATA